>DATAXP010000010.1:0-33024 GCA_036272935.1 Pirellulales bacterium
TGGTGGGTCATTGCTGATCTCCTTGAAATGAGTTCTGAACAAACACAAATTCTAGGAAACCAAGCCTGACCCACCCCTTCTCGACCAGCACATCGCGGCGCCTCCGCCGCTAGCATTTACAGAACAACTGGGGCGGTATCGTGTCGCCGCTATGCTGCAAATCGATCTATGTCTACTCGTGCGAAAACACGTGCAATCGAAATGGCGTCCGAGGCGTTGCTCCAAGCGATTCGATCGCACGATAGGCAACTCGTGTTCGCGCACGACGGAACCGAGGAACGACGCTACCTGGAATTAAGGCAGGCAAATGCCAACGTCGGCGGTGAAGCGATGACGCATATTGTCCTGCTGCCTGACGCTCGTAAGATCGAAGCGATCGAGGAATTCCTACATGGTACCCAATTTCGCTTGGGTATAATCAGCGATACCCAGGTCGTGGGGCCCGAGGTGCATGTGAAGCGGTTTATGATCAGACACGCCCGGCTCCTCGGGATTTCAGCGGCTGATGTGCATGTTCTGAAATTGATGCTCGGCGATGAACCCGATGGCTAAGAATGATGGCGAGTTCAGTATGCTGATTCGCGATGTCTTCCATTTCGCGGACGGCCGGACAGTTTTTGCTGGTGAGCTTCAAGAGGGCGAGGCATTGCTATTGTGCGCCGGCCCGGCACAGCTGTTCGACCGTGGCCGTCTTATCGCGGAATTCGAGATTGAGCCTGAAATGCTGCCGAGTCGAAGTGATATTTGGGAACGACAAAGCATCCGCGCGGTAAGTACGAATGCTTCAATAAAGCTGTTATCCGGTGACATTGACGGCGGAACGCTTGTCTTGAAAGGAAGAATGCGAATGACAGGACACCGTGACCTTGTAGGGATCGATTCACCGCCTGATGATTTCGTTGCCGATACCATGACTCTTGGCCCACGACTGCCGCGCGGCTGGGATGGCGATGCATGGACGAGCCCCGACGAATCACATTATTTCTTGCGCGCCTGGAACAAGGCGACTGCACGGTACGCGATCGCCACCGGCGATCGTTACGACGAAGCGCGAAAAACACTGCTTGGCGAGATTGCGGCTGGTGGGAAACCGGTCATCATTTCGGCTCGGGAAGCTAGTTGAAGACAGATCGCTCACAGCGTCTTCAGATACTCAAGCACCGCGCGGCGCTGGGCGTCGTTGAGGACGTCGGCAAAGCGGTGGCCGCCGGCGGTTTTGCCGTAGCGGCGAGTATCGAAGTAGCGACGCGCCTGTGCCGTAGAAGCGGCGGTTGCGGGCAGGTCGTCGAATGTTGTGATCTCCAGGCCGACGTGCTGTTGATCGTAGCCGTCCTCGCTACGGTGCCACACCTTGGGACGCTCGTCGGGGTTCAGCATATGCCACAAGGTCGGCACCGAGCCGTTGTGCAGGTACGGAGCCGTGGCCCAGACGCCGTCGAGCGGCGGGGCGACATAGCCGGCCGGATTGGTGATCGTGTCGACCGTGGCGTCCTTGACGAACCAACTATGCGAGTAGTGTTCGCGTCCTTCGCCGGCCAGGGCGTCGAACCGGGCACGATCGGTCGCGACGGTGCCGATCGGCACCATGCGCTCGGGATACGAGCTGCCGGGACCGTAAGTGCCGTGACACTCGGCGCACACGCGATTGAATGTCGCGCGTCCTTGCTCGGCCAACGCGGCGTCGATCGCCCAGGGGTATTTGGGTGCTTCGAGCGATTCGATCCACGCCATGATCGCCGCGTAATCGGCTTGCCAGCCGTTAAATTCCTCGGGCCCGTTTTGCGGAATGAGCAGGAACTGCATCAGCGCCCGCGGGCTCTTGGGGGCGAACCCGTCGATGTACAGCCGCTGCTTCCGCTTCATGTGCCACCAGGCAGGCGCGTCCATGTCGTGGTGGATGAGCGTCGGCGGCAGCCGGTTGCTGATGCGATTCAGCTTGTCGTCGCGATACGCCAGCAGCAACTTGCCGAACACGACGGCGTTCGTGGTACCGACGCTTCCGCCCAGCGGCACCAGCAAGGCGCCGCGGTCCATGTGCGTCAGCGGCTTATCAAGCCGCAGCTTCGTGGCGCGGACTTCCTCGGTGAGCGTTTGCAGAGCGTACAGCGAGTTCGGCACCCCGGGAATCGCCTGCCCCGCAACTTTGCCGCCGTGGCATGCCAGGCAGTTCATCACCCAGCCGAGCTTGGCTGGATCGCCACCCGCGTCGGCCACCGGCACGTATTGCAGCGCAACGGTTGAATCTGTTCCCGCCGCTTCGGTGAGCCCGTAGCGCGAAAACGCCATCCGGCGGCGCTGTTCAGGCGTGGCGTGTTGGGCCGCGGTGCGCAGCGGCTCTTCCCACGTCTGCCACAGCTCGTCAAACACCTGTTGATCGAAATCAGGCTCGAGATAAGCTCGCGTGGTGAGCAGCCGATAGCCGCGCTCGGCGAGCGATTCCCGTCCAACTCTCTCGGCAGCGAACGCCGAAACGCCCCACAAAGCGACGAGCAAAAACCACGCGCCGCGCGACATGCAAGATCCGTCGGTCAGAAAGTCGAGATCGCCTGCTGCTTTGAGTCTAAAGGTCGGCCTGCCAAGCGACAATCGACCTCAGGGAACGATCGCCGCCGCACAACAGACCCAAACTGGGCTACGCACTGCCAGAGGGCGAAGTTCGACCCACGACCGGCTTGCGGCCCTCAGCGAAAAGCTGACCGCAGCTTCCCGGTCGGCATAACCGGCAGCGGCGCAAAAAAATGCCGCTCTGCGCCTTCAGAGCGGCGGGCGAGGAATGATTCGATTGCAGTCAGGCGAACTGCGGCTACTGTCCGTAGCTCGGCACCGAGATGCCTTGCGGCGGAGCACCGGTCGCTGGAGCACCACCGTTCGCATTGCCGTACGATGCAGCGGCGTTGCCGTAGCGGTCGCCCATGCCACCGGTTGCGGCAGCCGGGGCGGCCTGCGGAGCGTAGCTCGCGGCCGGAGGAACAGTCGCCGCCGGGCTGCTGGCACCGTTGGGCGAGTAGTCCTTGGTGCTGCCGGGGCGATACGGAGCGGAGCTCGGCGGCGGCGAGCCAGCGGCCGAAGGAGTCGAATACGAAGAGGCCGGTGCGTACGACTGCGAAGCGGCACTGGGCGCAGTTGCCGGTGACATCGAGCCGGGAGCCGACGGGTAGACGCCAGCGGCGTTCGGCCCGGTCGACGGGTATCCGCCGCCAGCGGGCGAGCCGTTGTCGTAACGGGTTGCCGGGTTCGAGCCGGCCGAGGCATCGGCGTAGCGCTGTGCCTGAGCGGTGCGCGTCGGATCGGCCGAGGCCGGAGCCGCAGCCGGCGCATTGCCGGGATACGAGCCGCCATTCGGTGCTGAGTCGACATAGCGCTGGCCTACCGACGCGGCGCCGGCATTCGACCAGCCAGTCGCGGTTGTGGCCGACGGGTTGCCGGCAGCCGGCTGCGAGTAACCTGCAGCGGCAGCGACGTTGGCGCCGCCGGCCGGCTGCGAATAGCTGGCCGGGGCCGCGGTCGCCGGGTAGCCTGAGGGGTACCCGCTAGGTGGTGTGGTCGGATAGCCGCCGGCGTAGCCCGCTGGTTGACCGGCGGGTACGTAGCCCGGCGACGCAGGCGGTGCCGCGCGATTGGCGTTGGCAAACGGGTCGCCGGTCGTGGCCGCCGCGGGATTCGCGCCGGCGGCGACCGAGCCGGGATAGGTGCCCGGATATGTGGTCGGCTGAGCGTAGCCCGACTGGGCATAGGCTGGGGTGCCCGGCACGGCGACCGGGCGGTTGCCTGTCGGCGGATACGGTGTGCTGGCGGCGCCGCCGAGCGTGCTGCTGGTGCTGCCTTGCGGCGTGCCGGCGAGCATCGGTGTGGCGCCGGTCGACGGGAGCGACGGATAGCTCGGCGCGCCGTTGGTGGCGACCGCGGTGGTCGGCGCCTTGTTTTTGCTAGCGAACGGCCAGCCCCATTTGCCTCCGCCCGGGGTTTGACATCCTGTCAGACCGACGAGCACCGAACCAGTGACTGCCAGCCGCAGCGACTTCGCGCGCATCGTAGCGAGCCCTTTTGCCAGGGGTCGGCAGGAAGCCGGCGCGCAGCGACATCCATTGTCGTGCGCCGACCAAGCATTCCCTAAGGACCGGGGACGTGATATGCAGACGGGGACTTGCTCCGGGCAAAACAGGCGACGCTGCCCAAGAGCAAGCTGTTCAGGGATAAGATCGGCACGCAGGCGCGCCCAAGTCGAGCCAATCCGCAAACTTTGCCTCACTGGCAAAGCACGCACGATCGCCCAGCCGGGACACGGGCGGGGATTATAGAACCCGCTTCGGACGGGTCAATGGCAATTGACGGCGTGTTTAGCCGGCGGGCTTGCCCGCCGCGTGTCGTTGGGCGCGGCGGGCAAGCCCGCCGGCTAAACGAATGCAAGCATTACTTCATCGCCGCCGCGTAGCGTTCCGACACGTTCGGCCAGTTGATGACGTTGAAAAATGCCGTCACGTAATCGGGCCGGCGATTCTGGTACAGCAGATAGTACGCGTGCTCCCACACATCGCAGCCGAGGATCGGCGTGTTGCCGTGCATCAACGGGCTGTCCTGATTCGGCGCGCTTTCGACGATCAGCTTCTTACTCTTGTCGACGCTCAACCACGCCCAGCCGCTTCCGAAACGCTTCAAGCCGGCCTCGGTAAACGCTTCCTTGAACTTGTCATAGCCGCCGAGATCGCGTTTGATCGCCTCGGCCAGCGGGCCGCTCGGCTTACCGCCGCCGCCGTGTGCCAGCACCGTCCAAAACAGCGAGTGGTTTGCGTGGCCGCCGCCGTTGTTGCGCACGGCGGTGCGAATATTCTCGGGAACGCTGTCGATCTTCGACACCAGCGATTCGATGCTCTGGTTGCCCAGGTCGGTCCCTTCGATCGCTTTGTTCAGGTTGGTGATATACGCCTGGTGATGCTTGTCGTGGTGAATCTCCATCGTTTTCGCGTCGATGTACGGCTCGAGCGCGTTGAACGGATACGGCAGCGGCGGCAGCGTGTAAGCCATAGCGGTGTCTCCAGCGTATTTTTGACCGTGGGTCCACGAAGCATACCCGAGTGCCCGGGCGCTGGCAACGACCGGGCGAGCAACGCCAAGCGCCGCAGGTGACGCGCCAAATTCGAGAATCCGGCGCAGATTCGGCACTGTCTGACAAACAGAGTCGCTGCGGCGACCATCGGAATCGGTTTTCCGCTTCCGACTTTAATGCCCGTCGGCCGACGGCTTCGAGCCACCGCCGAACCAGCTGGCGATCCAATCGAGCAGGCCAGTTTCCGGATCCGGATCGGCCTGCACTCGGGCCGACAGTTCCGAGGCCATCAGATACGACCGGAAGCTGATCAGGATTTGCTTGGCCCGCTCGACGGCATCTGCCTTGCGGCGATCGCGGTGCTTCACCGGGCGAATTTCGAAGGCGATGCGTGTGCGGGTCATGCCGCCGCGCCGCTCCTCGGTGATCGGTAGGCGTTCTTCCTCGAAGCGCAACTGCATCAGCAACCGCACGTCGCGGTCCCCCGTGCGACGCGAGAGCAGTCCGCCCCCCTTACCGATCTTTACCACCACGTCGTTGCCGTCGATGCTCGCGATCTCGGCATGATGATCGGCGATGAATCCGCGCAGCTTTTCGATCGAACGATCGATCGGCGACTGCGTGACCAACAACTGCGACAACAGCACGTCGGCACCCACACCGACATTCGTCGAGTGCTCGTGGTCGTCGACCGTTCCCGAACCCGTGCCGAGTTGCACCACACGATTGCGCCCGCTCTCCTTGGCCGTGTACAGGCCGCGGTCGGCGCGCCGCACCAGCGTGTCGGGCGTATCGCCCGGCTGAATCTCGGTAACGCCAAAGCTCGCCGAGCAGCAGCGTCCCTCGAGCCCGGGCTGCTGGATTTGCGCAAAGGCCGAGCGGATTTCTTCCGCGCGGCTCGCCGCCGATGAGTTGTCGCAATCGGCGCACAGCATGGCGAACTCCTCGCCGCCGTAGCGCGCCACCAGGTCGCCGGGGCGACACGAGTTTTGCAGCACCCGCGCGAAGCTTTGGATCACCTGATCGCCGGCCTGGTGTCCGTACTTGTCGTTGACCTGCTTGAAGCGGTCGATGTCGCTCATGATCAGGCTGCACGGGCGCTTGCTTTCCAGGTGCGCGGTGACGAACAGGCCCAGCACGCGGTCGAACTCGGCGCGATTGGCCACTTGCGTGAGCGGGTCCTTCGTCGCCAGCTCGTGCAGGTTCTGGCAGCGCTCTTCAAGCGAGATTTCCGGGGACACGTCGTGCAGCAGCAGCGTGAGCCCTTGTGTTCCGCCTTCGGGTGAAACGACCGGTGCCGCGTGAGCGTCGACGGCGATGTCGCGCATTGCCCGGCCGCGGATCGTCAGCCGCCGCAACCACTGCACGCCGCTGTCGAGCGCGTGGGCGATCGGGCATTCCTCGTCCTTGATTAGCCGGCCGCGCTCGTCGCGCGTTCGTAGCAGGCTGGGCGACCACATCCGCTGATAGACGCTCGCCCCCGAGATGCCCGTCAGCCGTTCGGCGCCGCGGTTCCACAGCGTGATCCGCCGGCTGGAATCGATGAACACCACGGCATCGTACATGTTGTCCAACAGCTTCTGGTGAAACAGCGCGTCGGCCGTGCGATGGGTCGCCCACTGCACCGAGTCGTTGCGCCGCCACAGCGAATTGGCCGCTTCGGGCGAGAAGTCGACCAGCCACCGCTTCAGTGCTTCGGCCTTTGAAACGAAGCCGTCGAAGTCGTGCATCTTGATGAACAGCACGACCAGCGCCGGATCGAACTGCGTACCGGCGTTGGTGTACAGCTCGTTGTACGCCCGCTCCAGCGACATGGCCCGGCGATACACCTGGTCGGACATCATCGAGTCGAACGCATCGACGATTGCCAGCATGCGAGCGCCCAGCGGAATCTGCTCGCCGGCTTGCTCGAGGCGATGCCGGCTGCCATCGTACCAACTCCGCGCGTAGCGCAAGATTTCGAGCACGCGTTGCGAAGCGCAACTGCACTGCAACACTTCGCGGCCCAGCGTCCAGTGCCGTTCCATGATCGCCATTTCTTGCGTGCTCAGCGCGTCGGGCTTGCACAAGATGGCGTCGGGAATGCCAATCTTACCGATGTCGTGCAGCGCAGCGGCCACTTCGATCTCGTCGCGCTGGTCGTCGGGCAGGCCGATCCGCGCCGCCCATGCCGAGCAACCCAGAGCCACGCGCACGCAATGCTGAGCCGTCGGCTCGTGCTTGCTGCGCAGAGCCGCGATCAAGCTGCCGGCAATTCCCAGCCGCACCTGCAGCGTTTCGTTCTCTTGAGTGCGAACGGTCGTCGGCGGAGTAGATTGAGTCTCGGACGCCACGGCGATTTGAGCATCGCGCGGCGCGTCGGCGGCCACAAGGCCGACGGCAAACGTGCCCATCGCCGATAGATCGTTCGAGAGACCAGAGACAGTCGACGATTCCATGCGGCCGAACTCCCGCGAGCAACGCTTCCGGCCGCCCATGCCCCTGACAAAAGTTCGTCGGTGCGCGCACCGAGACCGGCACCGGGGCGCAAGCAAACCTAGGTCGCAACTGGCCGCGTGTCAAAGCGGATGTAGCGAAGGAATCGACGATGCCGATTCCACGCCCGCCGCGACGCGGCGGCGAGCCGGCGGTTCACTTCTTCTTCACCAACCAGGTGATGCCGCCGACGATCGAACCAAGCACGGCGCCGACGACGTAGGTGAGAATCATTCCCTTGAATCCGCCGCCAAGCTTCTCGCCGATCGAGGGGACGATTGCCCCGAGGATCGAGAAGCCGGCGAAGGTTAGCGCGAAGGCGGCACCGGCCATCTTCGCACGATTCTTCTTCCGCTCGGCCAGCTCCTCGGGCGACAGGTCTTCTTCGTCCGATCCCGCTCCTTGCCGGGCGGTGACCCCCATCTCGCGCGCCGCCGCCTCGCGCGGATAGTAGCGGTTCACGATCTCGTGAATCGCCGCTGGCGTGCAGAGCACGGCGCGCACCGGCAGGCCGAGCCGCAGACGCAATTCGTCCTCAATGCCAGTCGACACAGGAATGGACGACGCGATCAAGACGCGATCCTGGTCGACCATGATCGGCACGGTCGAATGCTGCCGGGCGAGCGTCGCCGGCACCTTGCCCAGCAGATCGATGTCGAAATCCATTTGCAGCAAGTCGACGTAGGACAGCCCTTGCGATTCGGCCAACGCCTGCGTGATGACTTCGGGATTTGCCGCCTTTTGCTGCACAAGCGCGTCGCGCAGATCGACGCCGATGGCCTTCGACAGTTGCTGAGCCTTGGCCAATTGTTCGGGGGTTACGTGCTTGCGCCCGACGAGAATGTCTTCGAGCGATTTTTTGCGCGACTCGCCGCTGCCGGCTGCACGGCCGATCGACGAATCGTAATCGCTTTTGCGCCGGGTATCGGTAAGGCAGAGCATTGCCCGCGTGAGCTCGTTCAACAGCGCGTGGGCACGATCGGCATATTCGGTCGAAAGATACTTCCGAATATGCGCGCTCATCTTGTTGTAGTTGCTGCGAATCTGTCCGGTGTCGTCCTCGAACTTCTTGAGCCGCAACAACTGATAATGATTCAGCGGTCGGGCAGTCTCGGTGATGCCCAACCAACGACTGTAGATGTCGGCTTGCTGCGTGGCCATCGTACGATCGACGAGTCGTAAGAACGGAGCAGGGTGCGATGTTGCCCGAGTGCGGTGGTTCGCGCCTATTCGGCGATGACTTCTTTGACCGGCTGAACGAAGTGCGGCGTCTTCTGAGCGTTGGTCAACTCGGCGGCCTTCTTATCGGCCTGCTTGCGTTCGCTGTACTCGAACAATGCGACGCGCTTCAGCGACTGATTGAATACTCCCCAAAATGCCTTGAGCCGCACTTCTTTGGCACTCTTGGCACGGCTCTTGCGCTTGGCCGGAGCCTTCTTGGCCGGTTTCGCTTTGTCTTCCCCCGATTCGCTCCCTTCCGCCGCCTCGGCTTCGCGACGCAATTCCTTACGATTTAGCACTTTGCGAGCCATGTAATCATCCCAAAAAAAGGAAGAGAACCCTTCCCCGC
This sequence comes from Pirellulales bacterium, assembly GCA_036272935.1. Lineage (GTDB taxonomy): Bacteria > Planctomycetota > Planctomycetia > Pirellulales > PNKZ01 > DATAXP01. Next base: position 9,090 of record DATAXP010000010.1, read on the forward strand.
GATCATAACAGCAAAGTCATCGCGAAACCAGGGAGTGGCTTGCGGACCACGGCCAGGCCACCGCAGCCCGGCGGCTGGTCTGCATCGGGCCGATACCTTCAGGTCCGCCCGACACTGGCGAGCCACGCCTTGGGGCCTCCTGCGCTGAACTGAGGTTGGCCGGGGCCGGTGAGCGTTTCGAAGCGCGCTGGTTCGATGTGTTCGATTCGCCATCCCGCCGCGAAAGCGTCGCGAATCTCCTGCTGTGCCACGCGCCTCGGCCCTTCCGTGCCGGGCTCTTGGTCCGAGAAGCACAGAATGTGCAACAGCCCGCCGCGACGGACGACGTCGGCCAATCCGCGCACAAAAGCCGGTCGTTCCTCGTCGCTGAACGTATGGAACAGACCGGAGTCGATCACCGTGTCGAACTGCCGAGCGAGCTTCGCGAGTTCCAGTGCGTTGGCGACCAAAAAGTTGGCCGTGATCTTGCGATCGGCCGCCTTGCGCTTGGCGCGCTCGATGGCAAGGGGCACGTAATCGATGCCCCACGCTTCGTGCCCTTTCGAAGCCAGATACAGCACGTGCTCGCCCGTGCCGCAACCAACATCGAGCACGCTGCCGCGTATCTCGCCGGCTGCTTCCAGCTTCACGAACGCCGGTTGCGGCCGGCCCGTGTCCCATGGCGCCTGTCCTTCGTACATCTGCTCGAAAAGCTCACGTTCCACGCAGTTCTCCGTATCTAGACTGTCAGTCGGGGCCGAGTTTGCTTAATTCCGCTTCGATCTGTTCGTCGCCGAAGCCAGCGTAGAACTCGAGGGTGCGCAGCGCCTGGGCGGTAGGGAACACACCGCAGCGCGGCGAAAGCACTTGGCCTGGTTTTGTCTTCCCCAAAATCAACAGCAGGCCGTCGTCGACGAGCCGGCTGAGCGAGGCGGTGAGCTGCCCTTCGGTCTTACCGAAGCAGCGCGCCACCATGCCTACCGTCAGCCGGTAAGCACGGTCCTCATCGTCTAAGTGACACGTGGCGATGTCCAGAACGTACGAGAGCAGCTCTCGATCCAGCCTCGTCAGATGCGCTTCCGCTTCCTGTGCAGAAGGTTCGCGATCGGGCGCGCATTGGGCGCAGCACGTCGGCTCGCTGCCGGTTTGCTCAGTGGCCCATGTCTTAAGCTCGTCGAGTTGCAACGAGCACCCCTTCATGTGCCGACCGGTCGTCCAATGCGTGCGCTTCGACCCGTTATGCTTGACCTCGAGACAGGTTGCCCGATGCAAGGCTAGATGTGCCTTCGTGGGCTTGCGCAGGCAGTCGAGCACAAAACCTCGGCGATGATGCGCGATCCAATTCAGATAGGCACGTTCTTCGTCGAGGAACAAAATCACTTCTTTTTTCCCAGCCGCGCGGCGACGCGGTTCTTGATCATCTTCTTCTGCATCTTTGGCGATTTCGTCGCCGGTTGGCGAATCATGCCGCGTCCCTTGTCGGCCATCGCAGGTTCTCCGTCATCGCTGGAATTGCCGCACGATCCACATCATCGCGCTCAGCAGCAAGCTGAGCAGAATGCACGTCATGACCGGAAAATAGAACCGGCTGTTCGGCCGCTCGATCACAATGTCCCCTGGCAGCCGGCCCAGCCAAGGAGCGCTCGGCGCGAACAGCCAGGCCGCCCCCGCCGCGACGATCAGCAGTCCAAGGACAATCAGCATCCAACCGGGGTGCGACATGGTTCGGCCTCGCCATCACTGCCGGCGGCTTGCATTAGCCGCCGACGATGTCGAGATGTGCAAATTTTGCACCCAGCAGCGGCTCGCTGGGGCAGCCCAGCCAGCGATCCAGCAACGTGGCATAGACCGAGCGGAAATCGGTGTTGAACAACAAGTCGCCGTCGCCGAGCTTCTCGAGGCTGGGATACTTCCCGAGCAACCCACCACGCACGCTCCGGCCGGCGACCAGCAGGCACGAGGCAGCGCCGTGATCAGTCCCACGGCTCGCGTTCTCGTCGACGCGGCGGCCGAACTCGCTGAACGCCATCGTCACAACGCGATCGCCCAGGCCTAGCTGCTCGACATCGTCGAGGAACGCCTTGAGCGCCTCCGACAAATCCTGCAACAACTGCCCATGCCCGTCGGCCTGCGTGGCGTGCGTGTCGTAGCCATCCTGCGACACGTAAAAGATGCGCACGCCCAAGTCGGCCGACAACGCCTTGGCGACTTTTTGCAACCGGCCGGCAATCTCCGTTTCGGGATACGCGACAGTCGAACGATACTTTGTTTCCGCGCCGCGCAGTTGCTCGGCGGCACGGTACATCGCCTGTGCCTGCTGGGCGATCAGCGCTGCTGGACCAGCCTTTGCCCGCGGCTTCACGCTGAGCTTGCGCGTCATTTCCGCCGGCAGGTCGGTCGTGCCGACTGACTCTCGCAGCGTTTCGAACTGCTCGACCGCCGGCACCGATACGCTGGCCGCACGCAGCGCCTGCGGAACCATATTGCTCATCGCCAGGGCGGGCATCGCGGCACGCACGTCGGCCGGCATCGCGTCGACACAGCGGCCCAGCCAACCGGCCAGCGGCGCCGGCGACTTGGTGCTGCCGGTGTGCCAGATTTCCATCGAACGGAAATGCGAACGGTCGGGCTCGGGATAGCCCACCCCTTGCACGATCGCCAAGAGTCCGTCGCCGAACAGCTCGGCCAGCGCGCCGGCTCGCGGATGCAGGCCGTAACCGTCGGCAATCGAGTGCAGCTCGTTCTTTGGCAGCGCCAACGTCGGCCGGGCGCGGTAGTAGGCCGGGTTCTCGTACGGCACCAGCGTGTTGAGCCCGTCGTTGCCGCCCGACATCTCGATCACCACGAGAATGCGATCGTTACGGTCGGCCGCGCGGGCTGCTTCGGCGGCGCGGATCAACAATCCCGGCGAGCGATCGGCCAACGCGAGAAACGACGCGCCAGCAGCGGTGGTCCCGGCGTGCAAGAACTGGCGGCGCGTGAACATTCGACGGCTCCTTCTACCACGCGTGAAACTCGGGCAGCGCAATGACGACCGTGACCGCCTCGCGAATCTTCTGGCCTCGGAAACTCTCGTCCTCGCGGAACAATTCGGGTTGCGGCCCGTCGTCGGTCGCAACCAGGAAGCTTGTCAGGCCGCGTCGCGCCTCGGCCGGCAGCTCGCCCGGCATCAAGACATCGCTCAGCCGTTTCACCACGGCCCGCGGCTCGGTCATCTCCACGGGCACTAGCCGCCAGGGATCGAACACCGGTCCCAACGGATTCGTGTCGGTCTGCGCGGCGAGCATGCGCGCGAACTGTTGCCGGGCCGCCCAGGTGCCGGTGTCGATCCACGCCGCTTCGCCGTCCCACCCCTTCACGTTCGGTGGAGCCAGCAGCCGTTGGCCCATTTGCTCCAAGAAATAGATCAACTGATCGGCTGGCATCTGCATTTCAAGCATCCGCAGCGCGCCGACCACGTATTCCACCGGGCTAGCAATCCGCCGGCGCAGGCAGCGTTCGGAATAAAAATACTGCGACATGAACAGGTCTCGCAGCAGCCACTTCACATGAAACTGTGAGCGAACGAGCGTCTGGGCCGCCTCGGCCACGATCTCTGCCGGCGGATCGGGCTCGGCGAAGAACCGCAGCAGCTTGCGAGCCATGAACTCGGCAGTCGCCGGCTGCTGCAACAGCAGATCGATCACGTCGTCGGCACCGAAGCGCCCGCTGCGGCCGAGAAACTGCTTGCGGCCAGCGTCGTGTTCGTCGGTGTTAAACACGCCAGTGGTGCCGTCAATCGTCCAACCAGTGAGCGCCCGTGCCGCCTCGAGCACATCGCGCTCGGTGTAGTGGCTGATGCCGCAGGTAAACAGCTCCATCAGCTCGCGGGCAAAGTTTTCATTGGGATGCTCGCGTGTGTTCGATTGCCCGTCGAGCCAGACCAGCATGGCGGGATCGCGCGCGATCGCCGCCACGAGTTGCCCAAAACTCCCCCAGGCACTGCGGCGGAACAGCTCGATCTGGCCGTGCATCAGCTCGGTGTTCTCGACCTTGAGCTGGCTGCTCGCGAAGTGGCCGTGCCAGAAGAGCGCGAGCTTCTCACGTAGCGGCACGCGCGTGGTGAGCATCCGGTAAACCCACCAGGCCTGTATCCCTTCGAGCGACGACAGGCTAGTCAGCTTACCGGCTACGGCGCCGAAGGTGCGCGCGTACTCGGCTTCTTCGTCAGCATCATCGGCAAACAGTCCGTCGACCGTCGCTTCGAGTCCCCGGCGGACCGCCTGGTCGATCTCGCCAACATTTCCGCCGAAGCCCGTACGGCGCAGCAGGTGCGCTGCCCGCCGACGATCGAATCGCTCGCCACCATCGCCGACAAAAGGGCTCAGCGCAGCCACGTATTCGCTCGCGATCAGTGGATGCTGATAGATTGCCACAGACCCACCACGGGGGCCTGTGGCAGTGCGATTCTCGCGTAAACCGCTTTCGTTATTTCGCGGCGGTCGGCAGTTTCGCCATCAACTGCTGGGCTTCCGGAGTCTTGTTCGGCAGCTTATCGAAGATGGCTTTCGCCGCGCGGGTAGCGTCGTCCTTGAGTTCGGGATTCTGCGACGCTTTCACTGCCAGGCGCAGCGCCGGCACGTTCGGCACACGGCTCAAAATGTCGAGCACCAGCTTCTGCTCGGCCGGCCGCTTGGCTGCATCGAACGCCGCCTGGCACATCTCGACACGCTGGCGATCATTCGACGCGAACTGGCGCGCCAGCCGGATGTAGCCACGCATCGCGCGCACCTGGTACTTTTCGGTCGTGAGCGTCTTTGCCAGGTCCAGTAGCACCGACCCAGCTTCAACGTTCATCCACTCGCCCAATGCGCGGGTGGCGGCGTCTTGCAGCGGCTCGTCGCCACTCTTGGCGGCGGAGCCGAGGCTCTCGAGCGCTTTGGCGCCTCCCATCGAGCCCATAATCTCCAAGAGCGTGCACTGCGTGGCCACCGGCGCACCGGTCATCGCCGCGGCGAGTTGGCCGGCGCAGGCGTCGCGCTCGGGCATCCGCACGCACGCCGCACGTAGCGCCTTTTGTGCTACCTGGGCGTCGTCGGAACGCTTGGGTGAAATCACTTCGCGAATCAGGATGGTCACCTGTTCAGGGCCGACCGTCTCACCGAGCGCAGTCCACGCGGCATTCCGCACCGCGGTGTCGGGATCGTCCGAAGCCTTGAGCAATTGATCGGTCGCTTGGATTCGCCGCAGGCCGACCAGTTCGAGCAGCATTGGCAGCGAAGCCTTGTCGGCAGCGGCCAGTCGGCTGGTGATCTCGGCATTGACCTTTTCGCCCGGCAGACCTGCGAGCGCACGCTTTGCCTCAGCCGAGAGTTCGGTATCGGGCCCAGCGGCAATCTTCATCAACGGTGCAATGCACGACGTATCTCCGATGCGCGGCAGAATGCTAATCGCTGCGATGCGCACCGGCTTGTGACCGCTGCTGGCCGCTTCGAGCACCGCCGGCAGCATCTGTGTGTCGTTGCGATCGGCCAACGCGTAGAGCATCAACGCGGCGCGATCGGGGGACGAACCGACCACTTCGGCCATCAACGCGTTGGCCACCTCGGGCCCCGGCAGCTCGCGGGCGGTCGACAAGCCGAGCCGGAAAGAGTCGCGGTCGCTGGAGCGTAACTGCTCGACGAGCAGCGGAATGCCTTCGTTCTTGCGAGCCAGAATCGAGCCGCGCGTGGCCTCAATGATTCGCTGCTTCGGCAAGTCAGCCTTGCGCAGCTCGTCGTAGATTTTTGCCGCCTCGGCCGATTTGCCCTCGGCCAGCAGGCGTTCGGCGCACAGGATACATCCCTGGGCGATCGCCGACCGTACTGCGGGAGGCGCACTAGCCAGGGATTGTCGCAGTGCCTGGGTTGCCGGAGCGTTGCCGATCGATCCTAGCGCCACGGCAGCGGCGCCGGCGACTTCGGTATCCTGGCTCTTTAACTGGGCGGCCAAGGCATCGACTGCCGCAGCATCGCGGCGGACGCCCAACGAGTTGATCGTGCCGACCAACAACCGGCCTTGCAGCTTGGAAATCGCGTTGCGCAGGGCGGCATCGGCCTCGGGACCGGGGATCGCCTCGAGCGCGATGCGCGACCACGAGGCCAGATGTTCGTCACCGAGCAATTTGGCCAGCTCGGGCACTGCTTCTGCCGAGCCATAGATCGACAGGTACTTGCAAGCCATCGCTTTGTCGGGCTCGGCGGCGGTCTGAAGTTGCTTGACCAGATCGCGCTCTTTGTCCTTGTCGCTGGCGGCGGCTGGCGCCTCGATCTTTTCGGCGGCGCGGGCCGCGGCGGCACACAAAACCACGAGGGTCGCCAGCAGCATGGCACCTCGGGTGAATCGTTCGATCGTGGTCATGAAAACTGTCCTTGTCGACGAATGTTTGGGCGTGTGTGAGAGATGTGTCGGGAGGTTGCTTCGGTCGCCGGGAACTAGATTCTCCACGGCTCACGCTGGGCCTCGGAACGCATGCGGTTGGCGGCCTCGTCGTTGACGAACGACGCGGTGGCGTGATCGAACTTCACTTGCCGACCCAGGAACAACGCGATATTGGCAGCGTGGCAGGCGATGTGAGCCTGGCAGGCCGCTTCGGCATTCCCCTTCGGTTGGCTGCGCGACTTCACGCAGTCGAGAAAATCGCGCACATGGAATGTGGCCGGGTAGCCGCCGATCTCGGCGACTTGTCGTCCGGCCAGCAGCGCCGGCGAGCTGAGCACCAGCTTGCCGCTGTCGCCCGCCTCGACCCAGCCGGTTTCGCCTTCGAATCGCACTGGGCACGAGCCCAATGGCAGCCAACCTTCTTCGCGGAAGATCAACTCGATGCCGTCGTCATAACGGGTGACCAACTTGCCGTCTTTCGGCGGATTGTATTCCACCGGTGCCGGACGATCGCCGACAGCCCATTGGCAAAGGTCGACGCAGTGCGAGCCCCATTCGAGCACGCCGCCGCCGCCGAACGCGCCGACCATGCCGCCACCCTTCTCGAAGTTAAAGCCGTCGAGCTCCTTGGCGTTGAATGGACGCCACGCTGCGGGGCCGAGGTACATGTCCCAATCGACCACTTCCTTCGACGGCTCGGTTTCCGGAGGCAGCCAACCGCTGGCCATCGCTACCATGCCGCGCGGATGAGCGTACAGCGTTTTGAGCTTGCCGAGCTTGCCGGTGCGTGCCAGCTCGCAGGCGAAGGCGAAGTGCGGCAGGTTGCGGCGCTGCGTGCCGACCTGGAACACGCGGCCGGTGCGGCGGATGGTATCGACCAGCGTGAGGCTTTGGGCAACATTCTTCGTGCACGGTTTTTCGCAGTAGATATCTTTGCCGGCCCGGGCGGCGTACATCGAAGCGGCAGCGTGCCAGTTGGGACCGGTGGCGATCAACACCGCGTCGATATCCTTGCGGTCGAGCAGGTCGCGGAAGTCGCGCACCATGTCGCAGTTGCCGTTGCCGTACTTCTCGTCGACAAGCTTCTTCACCGCCTCGCGGCGATCTTGCTTGACGTCGCAAACAGAGACGAACTGCACGTCGCTTTGTTCGAGAAAGCACCCCAGGTCGTACTGCCCGCGCCGGCCGATGCCGATGCCGCCGACGACCACGCGCTCGCTGGGGGGCGTAGCACCGTCGCGGCCGATGGCCGAGCTAGGAATGATGTGCGGCAAGGCGATTGCGGTGCTCGCGGCGGCGGCCGTCTTTAAGAATCGGCGCCGATGCAGTTGATTCGGTTTTTTGGCCATGACGGCTCCTCCCTTCGCGGTGACGTGCAAACGATCAGTATAGGCTGTGCTGCTCGCTGGCGACACGGTTTCTTCCAGCGCTCGCTAAGCTCTCCAAGGCCCGCGCGCGGCCTCCGAACGTAGACGGTTCGCCACCTCGTCTCCGACGAACGCATTGGTCTTATGATCGTAAGTCAGCTTGCGACCTAAAAACAACGCGATATTGGCGGCCTGGCAGGCAATGTGCGCCTGGCACGCCGCTTCGGCATCCGCCCGCGGGCGGCCACGAGACTTCACACAATCGAGGAAATCGCGCACATGGGCCGTGGCCGGTGCCGCGTCGATTTCTGGAGCATTTCGACCGGCGAGCAGCGCAGGCGAGCTAACGACGATTTTGCCGCTATCGCCGGCTTCTACCCAGCCGGCTTCGCCTTCGAATCGCACGGGGCACGAACCCAACGGCAGCCACCCGTCGCGGCGAATCACCAGCTCGACACCGTTGGCATAGCGCGCGGTGAGCCGTTCGTCGCTGAGCGGATAGTACTCAACCGGGGCCGGGCAATCGCCGAGCGCCCATTGGCAGAGGTCGACGCAGTGCGTTCCCCATTCCAACACGCCCGCGCCGACGAGCCCGCCCCCTTTCTCGAAGTTCGAACCGATGAGCAGCTTTTGGTTGTACGGTCGCCAGGCTGCGGGACCGAGGTACATGTCCCAATCGACGACTTCCTTCGATGGCTCGACCTCGGCGGGTAGCCAACCGCTGGTCATCGCGAGCATGTCGCGCGGATGGGCGTGGACGGCTTGGAGCTTGCCAAGCTTGCCGGTACGCGCCAGCTCACAGGCCAGGGCGAAGTGCGGAATGTTCCGCCGTTGCGTACCGACCTGGAACACTCGCCCGGTGCGGCGAATCGTGTCGGCCAGCGCCAGGCTCTGCGAGATATTCTTGGTGCACGGTTTCTCGCAGTAAATATCCTTGCCGGCGCGGGCGGCATACATCGAAGCCGTGCCATGCCAGTTCGGCCCAGTGGCGATCATCACGGCGTCGATGTCGCGGCGGTCGAGCAGCTCGCGAAAGTCACGGATCATCGCGCAGTTGCCGTTGCCGTATTTCTCGTCGACCACTTGCTTCACCGCTTGGCGGCGTTTTTGCTTCACGTCGCAAACGGCTGCGAATTGCACATCGCGCTGATCGAGAAAACAGCCCAACACGTAGCTGCCCCGCCGGCCGATGCCGATGCCGCCGACCACGACGCGCTCGCTGGGGGGCGTCGCACCGTCGCGGCCGATGGCCGAACTGGGGATGATGTGCGGCAAGGCGATTGCGGCGCTCGCCGTTGCGGCCGACGTCAGAAACCGACGGCGATGGAGTGGCGTTGAGTGCTTGGCCACGAGGGCTCTCCCGAGACTTCGAGCATTTGCAAGCCCCCCGCTTCAGGCAATGCGTTCCAGCATAACGCACGCGAACAGCCCCCGGCCAGAGGGCGACAAGATGCGCCGCGAGAATCGCCCCGGCTTCTGCCCCGGGGGGGTGCGCACGACGCGGTTAGTGCCGCCACTCCATTCCCAGGCCGGTTGCGTTGCCGCTGGCCCAAGGAAGAATCCGCGGCGCCCGGCCGGTTTGGGTGTTGTCGACCGCCGTGCAGGCGAACAACGCCATCGTGTAGCCGAGGAACACTTGCGAAGGATAGTGGGCCTGATCGTTGACGCGCGAAAGGCCCGGCATCACCGACAGGCCGTAAAAGACCACCTTGAGCACCGGCCGCTCGGTCATCTTGGCGGCAGTGATGAACGGAATGGCGCCGACAAACGCATGACCGCTGACGCCGTTGTCGTCGACAAAGAATTTCCAGTTCGAGCCCCACGGATGTTCGTCGGGGCGTCCGGCACCGGTGACCTCTTGCATCAACAACAACGCCGGACCACCGACGATGCCGGCGCGCAGCCCGCGACCACCATATTCGGCAAACAGGCCGCCGACCGGCCGATCCTCGAACACGGTGCCGACCAGGTAGATCGCCGCGAATGCCGGGAAGGTATACAGGCCTTCGCCGAACACTTTGAACGCGTGAATACCGCTCTGGTAACCGATTCCGTGATTGTACGCGCTGCGCAGATCCTGATCGGCCTCCGTGTTCGCGATCGGCGCAGCAATGGCGAACGCAATGCCTTGGCCGATCAAGCTGCGGCACGAATAGTAATTCTTGTAATCCGAAACGATGTTGTCGAACTCATGTTCGACGCGCGGCCAGCGCGAAAAATATCCCGTCGAGTGTGTCGTCTCGTCGTCGACCAAGGCCGGCCGCGGATCGAACACACTCGCGCCGCCGCCGATGCGCGGCATGAGCGCCGCGACGATGCGTTGCTCTTCGGCTTCATCGCGGCCCAGCGACCGCCACGTGCCCGCCTCGGGATCGACCCCGCGCAGCGCGTCTTGCGCCTCGACGAATGCCGACACTTCGATCTGGCAACCGCCGGTCGCGGCAGGCTGCATGGCCACGCCGATCCAGCGCCGCTCGACGGGGGCGCTGATCGCCGGCGGCGTCGGCAGCACCAGGGCGAATGTCTGCAATCGACCTTGCTCCCATTGGCCGCCAAGCAACCGCGGCGGGGAGTTCCGCTCGACCGGATAATACTGACTGAGTGTCTCGACGATCTGCTGCCACAGCGAGAACGGATCGGCGGTGGGGACGCGGATGGCGTTGCCGAGAACTTGCGGCGTCGCTGCCGGCATCATGGCTGGCGGTGTCATTGCCGCCGGCGCGGTCGCTTGGGGAGCGGCCGGTGCGAGTTCACCCCACGGGATCACCGGCGGTGCTTGGGCGCGCACCGTCAGCCGAGTGCCCCAAAATGCCGCTGCCCCGAACAGCAGACCGATCGCGATGCGGCGAAGCATGCAGTTGTGGTCCGGCCGTGGGAGACGAATGTCCGTCACGCGCCGCCGGGCGGCAGCGCGCATAGGAAGGAGCCAGCATTGTCCGTGAAAGCACCGCGTCGGACAATGTCAAATTGTCGGGCTGCTAGCAAGGCGTGCTACAGCAGCCCGTAGTTTGTCAGCGTCGTGCGCAGACGAGCTTCTTCGGCTGGGCTCAATGGCGTCATCGGCATGCGCAGCTCGCCGGTATCGCGACCGAGCATCTTCATCGCCGCCTTGATCGGAATCGGGTTGGTCGACAAGCCGAGCATGTCGCGACAGAGCGGGAACAGCTTGCGGTGCCAGCGTTGCGCCTCGGCGACGTTTCCGGCGTCGAACGCCTTCACGAGCGCGATCACATCCTTGGGGACGATATTACCGGCCACCGAGATCACGCCGCGTCCGCCGATGGCCAACAGCGGCAACGTCAGGCTGTCGTCGCCGCTGAGCACCGTGAGGTTCGACAGCGCGATGATCTGCGATGCCTGATCCATCGAGCCGGTCGCTTCCTTGACCATCGTGATGCCGGCCAGCTCGCCCATGCGGACGATCGTCTCGGGCTCGACGTTCTTCCCAGTGCGCCCGGGAATGTTGTACACGCAGATCGGGATATCGACCGCTTCGGCCAGGGCTTTGAAGTGCTGGTAGAACCCTTCCTGAGTCGGCTTGTTGTAGTAAGGGGCGACCACCAGCGCCGCATCGGCGCCGCTCTTGGCGGCCCAGGTGGTGAGCCGCAGCGCTTCGCGCGTGCTGTTCGAGCCGGTGCCGGGCATCACCTTGATCCGCCCGGCGGCGATCTGCACCACCTCGGCGATCACGCGCTCATGCTCTTCGTGCGACAGCGTGGGTGATTCGCCCGTCGTGCCAACCGGGCAGAGGCACGTCGTCCCGGCAGCAATCTGGAACTCGACCTGCGCGCGCAGCGCCGGCAGATCGACCGTGCCGTTCTTGAACGGCGTGGTGATCGCGACACTCAACCCGGCGAATGCTTCACCCTTGGTAGGCATGGACGAGATTCTAGAAAATACGGGCTAAACCGCAAGCGACCTTGCTGGGGGCGGCGGATCAATGCCGCGCGTCGCGTGCCGCGCCCGGGCGCACATAGGCGGCCAATTCGGGCGCTTTCGCCCGGATTTCCTCAATGGCGAGGTCGCAAACGCGCGAAGCGCCCAGCGCGTTTAGATGGGTTCCATCCTGGAACCCTTCCGGGTACTTCAAAAACTCTCCCGGCTCGACGTTATTGAACAGCCGTTTCGAGCGCTCCGGGCCGAGCTTCGTCAGCAGGTTGCCGGTCTTCTGAGCGAGATCGAGCAGCGGCACGTTTAGCTCGGCCGCGACCTTGCGAGTCGCCACCAGGTAATCACCATGGGTGTCGAGCAGTGTCTTGCCATCGGCTTCATACATATTCCGGACAATCGAGGTGGCAAGGATCGGTGTCGCCTGCCGCTCGCGTACTTCGCTTACAAATCGTTCCAGATTCGCTTGAAATGAATCGAAAGGCGCCGTGTGCCGCCCCTCGTCGGGTTTGTTGTCATTGTGGCCGAACTGCATCAAAACGAAATCGCCCGGATTGAGGCGATCGAGAATCTGCTGCCAACGTCCGCTGTCGCGAAAGCTCTTGCTGCTTTGCCCTCCCGAGGCAAAATTTTCGACGCGGACACTGTCGTCGAAATAAGGTTGAAGCATTTGGCCCCAGCCGCGTGCCGGAGTCGCGGGGACCAGCGACTGCGCCGCCATCGTCGAGTCGCCGGCCATGAATAGCGTGCAGAAGCATTGCGTCTGCGCGAATGTAGGCTCACCGGCGCTGGCGATGGCGACGGCAACAACGATTCCAACCAGTGGAACGCGTGCGATCATGACTCGACCTTGCCGATCAAATCTTTCATCTCGCGCACCGCTTGCTGAAAGCCGACCATGACCGCCCGCGCGACGATGCTGTGTCCGATGTTCAGCTCATTCATTCCGGCAATCGCGGCCACCGGCAGCACGTTGCGATACGTCAGCCCGTGCCCGGCGTGCAACACCAAGCCCCGTTCAATTACCATCCGGCCAGCATTGGTGAGCTTCACCAACTCGGCAGTCGCAGCTTGTTCGCCGCGGGCCAGCGCGTAGCAGCCGGTGTGAAGCTCCACGGCCTCGGCGCCGACGGCCGCCGCGGCGTCGATCTGCCGCTGGTCGGGATCGAGGAACAAGCTCACGGTGATGCCCGCATCTTTCAGCTTCGCAACCACGTCGGCAATGTGGCGTTGCTGGCCGGCGACGTCGAGGCCGCCTTCGGTCGTAATCTCCTGCCGGCTTTCGGGCACGAGCGTCGCCTGGTCGGGGCGCGTCTGACAGGCGATCGCCACGATTTCGTCGCTGGCGCCGAGTTCGAGGTTCAGCTTCACAGTAACCGTTTCGCGCAGCAAGCGCAGATCGCGATCTTGGATGTGCCGGCGGTCTTCGCGCAGATGGATGGTGATGCCGTCGGCCCCGCCAAGCTCGGCCAGCGCGGCGGCCCACACCGGATCGGGCTCGTAGGTCCGCCGCGCTTGGCGCACCGTGGCGACGTGGTCGATGTTCACGCCAAGGCGCGCCATACCTGCGGAAGCCTTCCTGCAAGAGTTGTCTGATCGTTGTTGTCTTATCGGGGAGCCCCGGCGATTATAGCCAGACGGTAGCTCGGCCGCACTTCACGCTTTCGGGGTCATGCTGTGGAAACGATTCGCTGGATAACGCTCATCGCCTTGACACTGCTGCTGGCCGAAGGGTTCACGCTGAGCATGTTTCCGGCGCAATTTCAACGGCTGCTCTTGGAGCTGGATCCCAAGATGCTGCAAGCCGCGGGGCTCTGCGAGACGCTGATCGCCAGCGGCCTGATCGCGGCCTTGCTGCTGGAATAACTGCTGCTCGGATGAGGAGCGGACAAATCACGGTGTCGCCGCCAGCGACGCCGCGCCGACCAGCGAGTGCAGCACATGGAGCTGCGCGGCAAAGTTCAAGTGCACGCAACTGGCGATGACCCGTTGATGAGCGAACAGCTCGCCACAGCCATCGAGCAGCGGCGTCAAATGCGTCAGCTTTCCTAGCGGAGTGATCTGCCAGTTGCGATTGCGATAGCCGCGCAACGACGTGTTGGCGGCACCTAGCCAACTGGCCGCCTCCAGCGTCAGTTCAACTGGCTCAAGCGGCACAAACGTGCTGCTGAGTCGCGCGGTTGCCGGCAGCACTCCCGCCATGCCGACGCGCGTACCGCAAGGGGTTTCGAGCGACTGACACAGGTAGGCGGCGCCGGCCCCTTCGGCGTAGATTCGTCCGCCGGCACGCACGTGCTGCTGCAAGGCGGCACGCATGCAGTGATTGTCGGCGAGCCGCTCGGCGAACAGATCGGGCCGTCCGCAACCGAGGAACACTAGGTCGACTCCCGGCGGCAGCGACTCATCGGCGAGCGGCGAAAAGTCGACGACTCTCGCCCCGAGCAACTCGAGCACATCGTGTACGTCGGGAAAGTGACAGCGAAAAACATCGTCGTAGGCAATCGCCACCGTCGCCACGCACGAGCCAAACGTTCGGCAAAGCTCGTCGAGCGGCCGGCCGCAGAATTCGGGCTGCTCGCGCCCTTGGCCGCGCTCGATGATCGGTTCGAGCCGCGTGTACCGCTCAAGGCTCTGTCCCAGGCGATCGCAGGTTTCGGGCAAAACGCGCCCCCCGGGCTGCATCGCCGCCACCGCCGCGCGCTCCTCGGGCAGTTCGTCGAGCCCGCCGACCACCGGGATACGCCACAGCGATTCGACGACCGTCTGCCAGGAGAAGAAACCTTCCTCTCCCTTCACCCGATCCAACACCAACGCATCGACCGTGGGCCTGGGGGGCAATCGACAACCGCTTAACTGTGACACGTCGAGCACCGCAATTCGCACCAGGCCCAACCATTGGCAAAGCGGATCGAGCCGACCACCGGTCGCTTGCCCCGTTTCCGTCGCCGCTGGAGCATAACTTCCTTCGACGACCGCCACGTCGCAATCGCGGCAGGCGCGTTGGAATAGCTCGCGGCACAGTTCGGGGCGCATCAGCCAGCTATCGAGATGGTGCGATTCCAGCCCAGCCGCCGCCAGCGCGCCGTCGACGCCGCCGAACGAGCAGCGTGAATGAAAATGCTGCGCCTGGTAACCGCCGCGCGTCAGGGCGTTGAGCAGCGCCCAAGTAACAAATCGCGAATCGGCCTCGGGTTGAACGGTTCCTAACGCCAAGCGAGGCAACCGTGACATGGCCAAACCGCCCGCAGTAGAATACCCGCGCTTCGGTGGATCCCAATTCGCAATGCTTCAGTGCATTTGTCCGAGATTGGGTAACCCGGAACTGCCGGTGAGTCGGATTCGACAACGCCAATTTTTAGGGGCTTCGCCTCAAGAGTCAAGCTGAGTTTTGCCATTACGACGGCCTGCGAACGATCGAAGGCGGAGCCCATTGAGCGTCGCCACGATCCCCATCGTCGAAATAGGGATAGCTATCTTGCGGCACGAACGACGTGGTCCCGGGCCTCGGGTCGGCTGCTACTGAGTCGGTCGCCAGCGAAATCGCTGCGACTCCGGCGACCACCACTCCCAAGAATTCGCGCCGCGACGAGGTTGAATCGCATTCGGGGAGATCACGCATCGGTAAAAGGCCCTCCGTTCTGCTGGCCGAGCGTTTCGCGAACCTTTGTGCCCGCCAGTTCGGCGACATCTTGCTTCGATCGAGTCGCCAGCGCCGCGGCGCAGCCGGCCGCCTCGCCCAATGCCATCGCGGTGGCCGTGACACGCGACGACGCGGCCGCCTCCTGAGTTGCCGAATGACACCGTCCAGCCACTAGCAAATTCGAAATCTGCTGCGGCACCAGCGTGCGGTACGAGATGTCGTACGGAGCCGGTTGGAAGCCGGAGCCGGTGAACGGCTTATCGGTCGATGTGGTCGGCGGGTGGATATCCAGAAACCAAGACCCCGTGGCGATGGCGTCGTCGTGGCGCGTCGAGCTGCGCAGATCGTCGGTGGTCAGCACCTTTTGGCCGACGATCCGCCGCGTGTCGCGCACGCCGATGTACGGCCCGCTCTCGATGTAATAGCTGTCCTCGAAACCCGGCACGCTTGCTTTCCACGCCTTGAACATCGTCATCGCGTCCTTGCGGCCTTGCATCTCGGCACGAGTGAAGTCAGTGGCGTCGGTGGCGTTGCCCGGCACGCGCGTGGCGTGGATGTACGCCTCGTCGGGAGCGAATGCATAGATCAATCCCGGTCCGTAGAACTCGGGCAGCTCGCCGCGCTCGCGCGCTTCGACGAGCGCCCGCTTGGCGGCGGCTTGAGTCTCCTTCCGCGGCTTCACGTTGCCGATGCGGAAGTGCATCGTCATCGGCATCAGCGGGCTCGTGGTGTTCATCTCGACCGGGCACCCGGCCCACGCGGCGATGTCGGCATCGCCGGTGCAATCGATCACCTGCCTCGCCTCGACCCGGACCAGGCCATCCTTGTTGGCGATCAGCACTGCGGCGATCCGGTCTGCGTTCGTCTCCACGCCGCAGGCCATGCTGTGGAACAACACCGACAGGCGATCGCGTTGGGCCAGCAGCAACTCGTCGGCCAGTAGTTTCACTTCCTCGATGTTCGGAATGCGCACCGTCATCCAGTACTTCGATACCAAATCGGCCCGGCAATCATCGATCGACTTGGCGCCGCGCTTAACCGCTCCCAGATCGGTGAGCAGTTCCAGGGCGATTCCTTTGACGACGAATCGTCCCGAACCCTTGTCGACCAGGCCGTCGAAGTACGGCAGGCCAACCGTGGTGATGATCCCGCCTGCGAAACCGGCCCGCTCGACCAGCAGTGTCTTTGCGCCGTTGCGAGCGGCCGACAGTGCCGCGGCCAACCCTGCGCAGCCGCCGCCGCACACGAGCACTTCGGTCTTGATTGTCTTGTTGGCCACAGAATGCGATCCTCGTTTGCATCAATCGTCGCCTACTGCAACGGCTCGTGGAGCTTCGTGCCGCCTCGCCCAGCTCTTCGATCGTCATTTCGGTTGGCGAGCCGACCATTGCCGATATTCCTCGGACTTCACGAACTCGGCGTACTCGGGCACGGTCCGCAGATTCTGGAACCGCATCGACAACTTGTCGCGAATCTCGTCCAGCAGTTCCGCCGTGCGCTGGAACTCGCGTTGCTGCATCGAGATGGTCACGAGCAACCAATAGGCATCAGCCAATCTGCCATCGGCTTCGATCGCCTGCCGTGCACACCGAGCTGCATCGTCGTATTCTTCCGCGGCGAAGTAAACGTTCGCGCGCATGACGTTCGTGTAAGGATCGCCGCCAACGCTCTGATCGATTCGGTCGATCCCAGCCAATGCCTGTTTGAAGTTCTGTTGCGAGATGTTCGCATCGAGCGTGAGCAGATCGATCGCAGGATCGTCGGGATATTTCTTGCGGAACCCGTCGATCGCCGCGTCGCGCTGGTCAGGAGCGACGCGCTCAGCCGCAATCACTCGCAGGACCATCACGTTTTTCAGTGACCGCATCGATTCAGGCAGAGCTGCCTCGATTCTCAAGGCCTCTTCGAACCGGCCTTCTCTCGCGGCGGCGCCTAACTGCTCAAACTGCTTCGCGTGCTTTCCAAACTCGTTTTGCTTTCCCGAGATGACCGCCAGCCATCCTTGTTGAGTGGCGCTGAGAAGCAAGGTGTGTCGCAGCGTCTCTGAGAACAATTCGCCCGAAGTGGAGATGTTGATGTCGATCGCTTTCACATCGCCGCCGGCGGATTTTGCCAACATGTAGTCGTGATAGTTGATGCCAGGCGCCGAGAGGAGCCGAAATGCGACACACTTTCGGCCGTTCACGCCGTGAACGTGTAAGCCGGTGTATGAGCCGCCGCGTTGGATGGCGTCGTCGATCGCGCCGAAAAAGCCGTTCTTTTTGCCCGGTGCCAACTCGCCTTTTGCGCCTTGAAGGAATCCTTTCAGGAACTGGGGATTGCACTCAACGCCTTGCGATGCCCGCGCGATCATCGCGTCCCAGTCAATAAGCGACGCAAGCTGAGTGGTGTCGTTCTTGCGAATGGCGCTTTCCAGCTCTCGGATGTAGCGGCTGCATTCGTCGTCGGTCGGTGCGATGTATGCAGCTTCGCTGCTCTCGACACTGCTCTTCTTGGCGCATCCTCCGAACAAAATCGCGACAGCACCGATAGCGAGCCACCAAGCCCTTTTCACGAGCCACCTCTCCGAGTGTTGGCCGGTTGTTCTGTCGAAACGGGAGACGCCGGCCTTACTCTAGCCGCTCGCGCTGGCACCATCATCTCGGTCGCCCAGCATCGGTTCGAGTTCTTCGACGAAGTCGCGTACGTCTTTGAATTCGCGGTACACACTGGCAAAGCGGACGAATGCCACCTGGTCGAGCTGCCGAAGATGCCGCATCACCAGCTCGCCAAGATACTGCGTGTGCACTTCGCTGTCGAAGTTGGCGTAGATGTCGGTCTCGACGGCGGTGACGATCGCCTCGATCTGCTCCTCGCTGATCGGCCGTTTCCAGCAAGCCTTTTCCAGGCCGCGGCGAATCTTGTCGCGCTCGAACGGAGCGCGGGTGCCGTCTTTCTTGATCACCTTCAGCG
Organism: Pirellulales bacterium; assembly: GCA_036272935.1. Taxonomy (GTDB): domain Bacteria; phylum Planctomycetota; class Planctomycetia; order Pirellulales; family PNKZ01; genus DATAXP01. The sequence continues at coordinate 27,315 of DATAXP010000010.1, forward strand.
CGGTTTCTTCGATGCGCTCGTAGGTAGTGTAGCGGCGCTTACAGTGCAGGCACTCGCGCCGCCGGCGGATCGCGAACCCATCCTGGCTCGCCCGGGAGTCGATCACCCGATCGTTATCGACACGGCAGAAAGGGCAGTTCATTGGCTAGAGGGCAGTGTATGCAGAGGGCAGCAGGCAGCAGCTGCGGCACTGCCTACTGCCCTCTGCCCTCTGCCTACTTCCTCAGGTCCACGCTCGGCGCTGGCGCGAGCTGGCAATCTTCATGGCCTTGCGGTACTTCGTCACCGTCCGCCGCGCGACTTTCAATCCGTGCTTCTCTAATTCCTTCACCAGCTCATCGTCGCTGAAGGGACGATGCTTGTCTTCGTGCTCGATGATCTCTTCCAGCTTCAGCCGCACAGTGTCCCAGGCCACCTCATCGCCGTCGGCGCTTACCGTGCCGCCGCCGAAGAACCGCTTCAGCGGAAAGATGCCGCGCGGCGTCTGGATCCATTTGTCGTCAACCGCCCGGCTGACGGTCGTGACGTGCACGCCAACCTTGTCGGCGATTTGCTGCATCTTCAGCGGTTCGATGTACTCGGGCCCCTTGTTCAGGAACTCGGTCTGATGATCGACAATCGCCTGGGCGACGCGCGTCAGCGTGTTGCGGCGCTGCTCGATCGACTCGATCAACCATTGGGCCGAGTTGAGCTTCCGCTTGATCCATTCCTTTTCGGCGTCGGTCGCGGTCCCTTGCTGGATGAGCTTGCGGTAGTACGGGCTGACGAACAGGCCGGGCGTGCGGCCATCTTCGAGCCGTATCTTGTATTTCCCCTCCTCGGTCACGTCGAGAAAGATGTCGGGCGTCACCGTCGGGGCATGCACGTCGGTGAAATCTGCTCCCGGTTTCGGGTTTAGCTTTCGCAGCTCGCCGAGCGCTTCCTGGATCAACTCCAGCGAGTAGCCGGTCTTGCGCTGGATGACCGGCAGACGGTTGTGCTCCAAATCCTCGAGGTGGCTAGTGATCAGCGTGCGCAATTGATCGTAGCAGTGCATGCCGGGCATCAATTGCAGCAGCAGGCACTCGCGCAGGTTGCGCGCTCCCACGCCCGGCGGTTCGAGCTTTTGCACCATGCCCAGCGCTCGCTGCATCAGCTCGATGCCCGCGGGCCCCGAGTTCGGCTCGGCCAGGTCTTCCAACCGGCCTTGCACGTAACCGTTGGTATCGAGGTTGTAGATGATCCGCTCGGCGGCGGCACGCACCTCGTCGTCGATCTCCCACCAGCCGAGCTGTTCGCGCAGGTAATCGTTCAGCGACTGCGGCCGGGCCAGCATGTTGGCCATCGCATCGTGCTTGCGATCGCCTTCCTCCTCGAGCCGCGAACTGCTCATGCGCGGCCGCTCGTCGTGGCTGGGCCATTCGTCGGTGTCGAGATTCAGCAGCCGCTCGAAATCGGCCTCGTTGCTCTTGTTGTCGTCGACGACCAACTCGCGCTCTTCAGCCGTGGGCGCGTTGGGATTCTCTTCCTCGACCTGCTCGTCCGGCAGGTCGGGATCTTCCTCGCGCATCTCGAGCACCGGATTCTCTTGCAGTTCCTGCTCGATGCGCTCCTGCAGTGCCATAATCGGCAGTTGCAGGATTTCCATCGACTGGATCATGCGCGGTGCGAGCACCTGCTTCTGCACCAGCCGCATTTCCTGACCGAATGAAAGTCTCATAGCTTTTGCTCGTCTAAAGCAGTTAGCGGTTAGCAATGAGCGATTAGCCTGCCGGCTGGTTGCTGACTGCTAACTGCTGTTCCTTCAAAACTTTTGTCGCCCCGCTAAAGCGTCGGCCAAAATCTCTCGATTGGCAAATTCCAACACACTACCGGTCGTGATCCCGCGGGCCAGCCGAGTGATTTCGACCGGAAACTCGGCCAGCCGATTTGAAATATACAGCGCGGTGCCGTCACCTTCGAGCGTCGGGTTCGTGCCCATGATCACTTCGCGGAAGTTTCCCGTGCGTACGCGCTCCACCAACGGATCAATCGTCAACTGCTCGGGACCAATCCCTTCCAGTGGCGCAATCCTCCCCAACAACACGTGATACATGCCCCGATACGTTCCTGCCTGCTCCAAGGCGATCAAATCGCGCGGCTGCTCGACCACGCACAACAGGCCAGCGTCGCGGCGCGGGTCGCTGCAAACGGCGCAAACGTCCCCTTCGGAAAAATTGAAACAAACCCGGCACGAGCGGACCTTTTGCTTAACATCGCGCACCGCGTCGGCCAACGCCAGCGCCGCCGACTCGTTCATCCGCAGCACATGGAACGTCAACCGCTCGGCCGACTTCTTGCCGATGCCCGGAAGCTTGGCGAACTCTTCCACCAGCCGGTTGATCGATTCCGAAATGCCGTTCACGTCCTTGAGCCTTTCGCTGCCCTTGGTCGCCGTCACTCCGGCGGCGCGTTGCTGCCGCCCAATTTCGCGGCCATCTCCTTCAGCCGTCCCAGGTCCAAGCCGCTGGTCAGCGAGCTCATCGCCTGCATGTGCAATTGCTTGGCATCGGCCAGCGCCTGATTAGCGGCGGTAACGATCAGGTCCTCCAGAAACTCTGCGTCGCCTTGAGCCAGCAACGTCGGATCGATCTTGCAGCCGACCACTTCTTGCAGGCCGTTGACTTCGACCTGCACTAAGCCGCCGCCGGCACTGCCGGTCGCCCGCTGCTGCTTGAGCTCGCGGCTCATCTGGTCGATCTGGCCGCCGAGTTCCTGGGCTCGCTTGACCAACGCCGTCAGGTTTCCGAGTGATCCAAACACCGCAGTTCTCCTCGAACGTTCGCGATTGGTGCGTTCTCGATCTCCGTCGGCGGTCGCGGTCACGAAGGCGTTACGCCCGTGGCCGCTTCAAGCCTCACCGGACGAGCACCGAACAGTTCCGTCGCTCGCTTCACCAATGGCTGTTCGGCCGCCTGCATCATTCGATCTCGATCGGTCATCGTGGGTGCCGCCGCAGGCTTGGCCTCGGCGTTCTGCTCTGCCTCGGCGACCACAAACTCGATCCGCATCGGTCGTCCGACAATGTTCCGCAGCGATTGCTCGAACTTCGCGACCTGTTCCGGCCGCTCGCAGAACGACTTATGCGAAGTATATCCCGCGGGAAACGCAACGACCAGCAGATTTGGCGCAAGAATTGCTCTCGGAATTGCCGCCTCGGCCATGTCGTGAGCCACGCCAGTCTGCTGGGCCAGCACCTGCGACCACAAGACGGTTGGCGACAGTACCCCGGCTCCGTCTTCCTCGGCACTTTCGGTGGTCAGCTCTACTTCGGTGTCCGCGCTTTCGCTGATGACAGTTGAGCTGACGACACTGTCACCGGCTTTTTTTTTTGTGGCCGCAGGCGAGGGAGCGGCGACTTGTCTGACCGGCGTCGCGGCGGGAAGCGCCGGCCGTTTGGGAACAGCGGCGGTCGGCGCGCCGGTTCTGAGCTGCTCGACCACGCGAGCTAGTTCTTCCAGATTCCCAAGCCGCGCGAGGCGAACCAACGCCAGTTCGGCCAGGGTGCGTCCGCGGGTCGTGTATCGCATGCGGGCCAGGCTCGAATCGATGACCTGCATCCACGCCAGAATGGTCTCCAGGCCAAGCTGCTCGGCAATCGCGGCTACCTGCTCCGCCTCGGCAGGATCGACGAACTCCAGCGCGTCGGCCGGGCAACCGACCGCGGCGACCATCGTGTCGCGCAGGTATCCCAACAATTGATCGAGCAATTGCCCAACATCGACCCCTTCGGCTAGCGCGGCATCCAGATCGGCCAGCGCCGCGGCGGCATCGCCACTGGCCAAATGAGCCACCAGCCCGCCGAGCCGCTGCGTCCCCGCGGTCCCCAACAGCCGGTTCACGTCGGCCGCCGTAAGCCGCTCGCCACCCGAGGCCATGAGCTGTTCAAGCAACGATTGGCTGTCGCGCATCGAGCCGGCGGCACGCCGGGCGATAATCTCCAGCGCCTCGGGCTCGGCCGTGGTTCCTTCCGCCTCGACGATCTGCCGCAGCCGGGCAACGATCGATGGCGTCTGGATGCCGGCGAAGTCGAACCGCTGGCAGCGCGACAGGATCGTGATCGGAATCTTTTCCGGCTCGGTCGTACAGAAGATGAACTTCACGTGCTCCGGCGGCTCTTCGAGCGTCTTGAGCAATGCGTTGAACGCCTCGCGCGTGAGCATGTGCACTTCGTCGATGATGTAAATCTTGTAGCGCGAGCGGCTCGCGCGCACATTCACGTTCTGCCGCAGTTCTCGGATTTCGTCGATGCCGCGGTTGCTCGCGCCGTCGATCTCCAGCACGTCGACATCGTCGCCGGTGCTGATCGCCCGGCAGATATCGCACTCGTTGCAGGGGGTCGGCGTGGGGCCGTGGACGCAGTTCAGCGCCTTGGCGAAGATGCGCGCGGCCGAGGTCTTGCCGACGCCGCGGGCTCCGGTGAATAGATAGGCATGGCCGACGCGGTTCGACGTGATCGCCCCGGCCAAGGCCTGAGCCACGTGCTCCTGCCCCACCAGATCGGCGAAGGTTTGCGGGCGATAGCGCCGGGCGACAACAACGTACGAATCGCCACGTGTCCCGGGATCAGCGCCTCCGCCAGATGTCGCACTCAACGGGCTCATCCATCACCGCTCGACGGTTCACAAACGCGACCGATCCGCAACGGCTCGCGTCGGCCGCCGATGAGAGACCCACCGCACAAAGGGCTGACTGCTTATGGCTGCTGGATTTCTCCTCTGACCAGGTTCACAGGTCCCCATTGCGGGGGCCCCTCATCGGCGACCGACGCTTTCGTTCCGCGGTCGCTACGATCCGTTGTATCCCAAGGTCGGGAGTTCGTCAAAAGCTGATGACGATGCGGCTGCATCCAACTTACTTGAAATACGCAGGCTCGTTGCCCGGCTTCCACTTGATGTTGCAGCCGATACTCGCCCGCTGCTCGGCAGGCAACGGCTTACCGGTGACCACGGCATCGAGCGCCGCGCGCAAATCGCTGCCGGTCACCGGGATGCCGTTGTCGGGGCGGCTCGCGTCGAGCTGGCCGCGGTACACAAGCGTATGATTCTTATCGAACAGGAAAAAATCGGGTGTGCAGGCCGCGTGATACGCCTTGGCCACTTCCTGCGTGGCGTCGTACAGGTAGGGGAACGTGTAGCCGCGGTGCTTCGCCTCCTCGGCCATCTTCTCGGGCGAGTCATCGGGATAGCCGGCGACGTCGTTCGATTGAATCGCCACGATCGCCACGCCGCGCGATCGGTAATCCTTCCCCAACTTGGCCAACTCCGGTGCGATGTGCTTCACGAACGGGCAGTGATTGCAGATGAACATCACCAGCAAGGCGGGCGCGTCGGTAAAGTCGCCGAGCGACACCTGCTTGCCATCGACGTTCGGCAACTCGAACGGCGGAGCCTTAGTACCTAGCGGCAACATCGTGCTTGGCGTACGAACCATGAGGGCGCTCCTGATCGTGGTTTGAAATCACCACGATCCTACCGCTTGCCGCACAACCGGAAAAGGAGCTGTGGGGATGAAACGCGGTAAGGGACGAGATTCATAAGGCAGGCATTTGCGAATGCCACGAAGTTAAGCCGCATTGTTTTGTCGCAGCAGGGCTTGCTTCAGTGCGGCGCGGGGGCGTTTCATCAGGTCGTATTCTTTGGGACGCCGTTTTTTGACGCGCGGCTCGAATCGTCCTGGCCGGCGCGGATGC
>DATAXP010000011.1:0-64173 GCA_036272935.1 Pirellulales bacterium
GACGCCAAACGTCGCCGACGTTCCGGCGGCTAAAGGATCGGATCGCTACCGCGACACGCAACACCGACCGGAGACCCCTTACTAACCTAGCGCCACCACTTTCGACCGCCCCGCGCCGCCATTTTCAACCGCCGTTAACACTACGATTTCTTGAGATCACGCCCTGACTGATCGCCTCGCCCGGTTGAAGATGTCCTTCAAATGTTCGGCATTCTTCCGGGAGTGGTCGTAGTGCAGCATCACCATCTGAGTCGTTCGATGGCCGAGCGCCTTGGCGACCTCATAAAGATCGAGTCTGCCATTTTCCAAAGCGTGCGTGGCCCAAGCGTGACGGTAAGAGTACGGCACAACCTCGATGCGAATAACCTTCTTATCTCTTGCCTTCTCGAACCGCACAAACATGGTGGAAATCTTCCACGGCCTGCCTTGAGAATTTCGGAAGATCGGTCCTTCGGGGTAGAGTTTAGACAGCCGCTTCACAATTTTTGCAAGTTGGTTGGGTACGCCAATGAGTCGATCTTTGCCGGTGACTCGACCCGTCTTGTGTTCGGTTGAATCGAGCCGCCACAGCCCATCCTCCAAATGACGGGCTTCAACTTTTGCCAGTTCTCCGGGGCGAGCGCCCGTAAACCACATTGCTTGCAAGAAGTCGGCGAAGCAATCGTTCTTGAAGAATTTCAGGAGGGCGTCATGCTCGTCTTCCGAAATGACGACTGCTCGGCTATGCGCCTTCGGAACCTTGGCGTCGGCAACCGGGTTCTTCAGCACGTTCAGGCTTTTCTTTTTAACGGCCCATTCCATCACGGCTTTGCAAAATGTGATATAGGTGCGTTTCGTCTGGTCGGATTTGTAGCCGTTGGCCCACGCCTCCAGGTGGACCGACTCCAGATCAGCGTTGACCAGCAGCTTCCCAATACGCCGCCCTTTGAACACGAAGGCCGAGAACTTTTCGAGAATCTGCTTGTACCGCTTCGCCAGCTTCGGGTTCTCTTGCTCAAGCTCCTCGATGTACAAAGCGCAAATATTGTCGAAGGTATAATCCGCCTTCGAGGCCGTATCCCGCATCGCCAAGAGCATGTGATACTCGGCCAAAATCTCAGACGGCGGATTCCAGCGGCCCCGGCGCTTGACGGGCTTCGCAATCCCACCCGGCTGTTTGCCCAAGAAGTGCTGTTCATTGCTCAGCTTGACGAACCAGCCGCCGCCCGAGCGAGTTTCGGAGTACCAAGGATAGGGTTGCCGCATGTAAAGTCGCTTTCTGAAATACGGTGCATCAAAGGTGCATCGTTTTCAAAAAGCCTACAAAACACGGCGTTTTTTAGCAACTCAATTTACTGATGGGCGAGATCGACCGCTAGCGCAGCTTACTCGGCCGAGGCAGGTTCGGCTTCGAGCGCGTCGCCGTCGACCTTGACCATCCGGTCGATCGACACGCCTAGGCTGCGGATTTTGTTTCGCAGACTGCCGCGCGTGATGCCGAGAATCTTCGCCGCCTTCGATTGGTTGCCGTCGGCCTCCCGCAGCACGCGGGCCACCAGCATCCGCTCGATCAGCTCGACCGTTTCGGCGTACAGATTGTTCGAGTCGGCACGCAGCCGCTGCTCGATGAAGGCGTGTACGTCGGCGTCGACGGTATCTCCCAGCGCCGCGGCGTCAACCGCCTCGTCGCGCTGGCGGAGCTTCGGTGGGAAAAAATCGGCCAGCAGCACTGGGCCGGCAGCTTGCAACAGGGCGTGCTTCAACACGTTCTGCAACTCGCGGACGTTCCCCGGCCAGCGGTATTGCAGCAACACGTCGAGCGCTTCGGGCGAAATACCCTGCACGTCCTTTTTCAATTCGCGCGTGTAGATTTCGAGGAAGTGTTCCAGCAGCAGCAGCAAATCCTCCGCTCGTTCTCGCAGTGCCGGCAGGCGAATGGTGAACGCGCTGAGCCGGTAGTACAGGTCGGCCCGGAACTTTCCTTCGTCGACCATTTTTTCCAGGTCGCAGTGCGTGGCGGCAATCACGCGCACGTCGGCCTTGAGCACCTGGTTGCTCCCCAGGCGCTCGAACTCTTTTTCTTGCAGGATGCGCAGCATCTTGCTCTGCACCATCGGCGACATGTCGCCGATTTCGTCGAGGAACAGCGTGCCGCCTGAGCATTGCTCGAACTTGCCGATCCGCCGCGAGTCGGCGCCGGTGAACGAGCCTTTCTCGTGGCCGAACAGTTCGCTCTCCAACAGCGTGTCGGGGATGGCGGCGCAGTTGACCGCCAGGAACGGTCCGCGCGAACGGGCGCTGTGATGGTAGATCGCCCGCGCGACCAGCTCTTTGCCGGTGCCGCTTTCGCCGTGAACCAGCACGGTGACGTCTTGCTCGGCGACGCGGCCGATCCCCTTGTACACTTCCTGCATCGCCGTGCTGCGGCCGACGAGCTGATCGCCCGACACCCCGCTGCGAGCGCCACCGGGCACCTCGACCGGCACGTTCATCAGCCGGCGGATTTGCAACGCCTGGTCGACCAGTTGCCGCACCCGCGCCAAGTCCAACGGCTTGAGCAGGTAGTCGAACGCGCTCAGCTTCATCGCCTGGATCGCGGTTTCGCTGGAATCGGAGGCGGTGATGAAGATCACCGGCAGCTTGGGATCGCGGCCGTGGATGCGCTCGAAGACGTCGAGTCCCGAAGTGTCCGACAGCATGATGTCCAGCAGCACTGCGTCGGGCCGATGGCGGTCGAGCAGCGCCATCCCTTCATCGGCCGTCTTCGCTGCGTGAACCTCGATGTCGGACCCCGCGAAGGCTTCCGACACCAGATGCCTGATCGTCCGATCATCGTCGATCAGCAGGACCGCCGCCATGCCTCAACTCCTCGGTGAGTCGCCCAGTCGATCGAACCCCAACGTTGCGTCGCGCCGTGCCACTAGGCACTGGCTGGCGGCCACACTTGCTTCCCGTTGCCGCCCAGATGGGGCCATCCGGACGACCTATTTTTCGGCCCGCGCCGACACCGAATGATCCACCTGTCATCTTGATAGCGCCGAGCCGTCCACGCAAGGTGCACGTGGCGAAATCCGTCTTCGAAAGCCACGTTTTTCCCCGTTTATAGGGAAGGTCTCGACTGGTGAATTTATTCCGGCCGCCGCATGGGTAGTGTTCCCTCCATGAAGGCAGTGGAGCTACTCGATCCACCGTGGTCGGAAGCCGGGCATTTGTCTTACGTCCGCCGAACAAAATGGATCGTCCGCGAAAGCAGATATTCACAAATAATCTGTTCCGGTTTTGGTGGGTTGTCGGCCCATGCGAAGGCTGGCCGATTGCTATCAGCCGCATGGCGACTGCGTTCGAACGCCGATATGTTCGCGACGGGATCATCCCACCCGTTTGGATGGCGATGGAAGTGCGTTCGCGTTGGGTGCTTCTCTCGTCGCGCCGCGAGGGTCGAATTTGCTCGATGCGAAATCCAGGCACAGGCTTTGCGAGTGCAGCCCGAGCGTCGTTCGCGTCATTTTCCGGATGAAAAACTTGGACGGAAGGGTGGATCATGAAAGTCAACTCGTTGGAAGACCTGTTCGTGCATGAGCTGAAGGATCTCTACAGCGCCGAGAAGCAACTGATCAAGGCTCTACCGAAGATGGCCAAAGGTGCGACTTCGGAGAAGCTGAAAGAAGCGATTCAGGAGCACCTGGAAGAAACGAAAGGCCAAGTCGAACGGCTCGAGAAGATCTTCGAGAGCCTCGACAAGACCGGGCGCGGCGTTACTTGCAAGGCCATGCAAGGGCTGGTCGAAGAGGGTTCGGAAACGCTCGAACTTGACACCGAGGACGTACTGCGCGACGCTGCGATCATTGCCGCGGCCCAGCGCGTTGAACATTACGAGATGGCCGGCTACGGCACCGCCCGCGCCTATGCCGAGCTGCTGGGCTTGGACGACGCCGCGCGGCTGCTGCAAGAAACGCTCGACGAAGAGAAAGCGGCCGACGAAAAGCTCAACGAGCTGGCGATGTCGGAGATCAATGTTGAGGCGAAGGCGGCGGGCTAACGAGCAGGTTTTCGCCGCACGCGGTTCTAATCAGGATGGTAGTCTTTTTTCAGCGAAGGAGAATGAGATCATGGGAAGTGCCAATCAAGCTGCCCGAGAAGGCGCTGCGGCTGCCGGCCGCGTGTACGAGCAAGGTCGCCAAAAGGCCGAAGAGGTCCGTCACGACGTGCAAGGCCGCGTCCAAGACGCCGCCCAGGCATTCCAGGACAAGGCCAGTGAAGCCGCGGGTCAGGCACGCGATGCCGCTCACAAAGCGCGCGAGTACGTGCATGATCAGGCTGAGCACCTGCGCGACGCCGCCTCCGATTACTTGCAAGAGGGCCGCAGCCGGGCCATGGAATTCGGTGAAACGGTCGAGGATCAGATCCGTCAGCAACCGTTGCGGGCTGTGCTGATTGCGGCCGCCGTCGGGCTGGTGGTGGGCATGTTTTGGACCCGGCGACGCTAGTCGGAGCCTGCCAAACGGCCTCGGATGACGTAAAATCTCGTCGGACGGCGGGGACGGGAGCGTGCCTGCCGTCCGGCGATGTTTTTCTTGGAGCCGATCCGAAAACCGCGGGGGCAGGCATTCCTGCCTGCCTTTGGTCACGACTTTCACGGCAGACACGAATGTCTGCCCTACGCGACGAACGGGTTGGCTGCGGTTTTCGGATAGGTTTCTAGGCTGCGAACGCTTCGCGCGATAAGGTTGCGATCGTGATTGGTGCCGAGCACAACGACGAACCGTTCACGGACGAAAGCCATGCGCGACACAGCAACTACGATGTGCCGCCGATCGATCCAGCCACCTTCACCGCGCAGCTCGATGAGTTGCGATTCCAGATCTCTCGATACCTGGCCGTCGAGGCCGATCGTCTGCGGCTGAAAGTTCGCCGCGCCGTGCTATGGGCGGTGCTCGTCGTTTGTGCAGGTGCAGTCGCGGTGACTGGCTTGATGACGGCGGTGGTGTTGCTGCTGGCCGGCTTGTCGGGATTGGTGGCTCGTCTGCTCGGCACGGGACCGTGGGCCGGGGGGCTGATCGTCGGCACGGCGTGCCTGGGCTTGCTCGGCTTGGCCGGCTGGCTTGGGCCGCGTTATCTGAATCGAATCTCCTTGGCACGAACGCGAGCAAAACATGAGCACCTCCGCCGCGACCACAGCACGAATGCCTGAAGTATCGGGGGCTGACGCATCGGCCGCTCATCGGCCTGGGCACGGGCCTGGGCACGGGCCTGGGCACGGGCCAACGCATGGGCCAACGCATGGGCATCCGGCGAGCCGCGAAGCCGACGAACGCGCGTTTCTCGATCATGAGGCAGAAAGTAGCCGCGAGGCGATCGCCGAGAGCATTGATCAGCTCAAGGCCACGGTAGCCGATGCAGTCGACCCCGTAGCCTTGGCGCGTCGGCATCCTTGGGGAGCGATCGGCATCGGCCTGGCCGCAGGCTTCACGCTCGGAGCGGTTGCGATTCCCGCGCTGCGATGCGCGGCGACCGAACCGGCCGACGAGCCCGCTGGGCCGCGGCGCGACGAAGCTGAGGAAACACCGCCGCACGATCGCCGGACACGCGCCGCGCGCATCGGCGCCCTGGGCATGGTGCTCGAACCATTGTTCGAGATGGCAAAGGTTGCCCTGACCGAGTTGCTGGTGAGCATGGTTCGGCGGTACACCAATCCCGCACCGGCCGACACCGCACCGGCCGATACCGCACCGGCCGATACCGCACCGGTCGACACGGCAACGGCGTATGAGCCGGCTGCCGACGGGCAACAACCATAGGCGTCGCTTGAAGGGGCGCCGCTGACGAGCGGCCTGCGGCGGCGAAAAAGGACGGCTTATGTCGGTCGGCACCGGTGGCCAAGAGCCGTGGACGTACCGTCGTACGGCGCTGGCGACGTTGACCGTGCTGGCGGTAGTCGCCGCTTTTCTGGCCCTGTACTTCTTCCGCAACGTGCTCGTGTATCTGTTCGCCGGCATCGTGCTGGCCACGGCGCTGCATCCGGCGGTCGCTCGACTCGAGCGCTGGCGGCTGTCGCGGTCGCAAGCGGTGTTGCTGGTGTTCACCGCCGTCGGCGTGATCGCGTTTGGTCTGGCGATCTACGTGCTGCCTAAAATCGTATCGCAGGCCGCTTCGCTGGTCGAAACGCTCCCCGGTCTCTACGACCAATTGCACGAGCGGCTGGTGAACTCCTCGAGCGAGGTCTTGTCGCACCTCGGCGAAAGTCTGCCGAAACATTTGGGAGCCGGCGCCTCCGGCGACGAGCAGCAGCCGCAGTTCGATTTTCTGACCGTGACCGAAGCGGTGAACTGGGGGGTACCGATCGTGCGCGCGTTGTTCGCGTCGTGGGCGGTCGCACTGTTAGCGTTTTTCTGGTCGATTCAGGAAGATCGCTCGATCCGCGCGATGTTGCTCTGGTTTCCGCCGCCGCGCCGCGGCGAAGCACGCGATTTCTTCGAAGCGGCCCAGGCCAAAGTCGGAGCGTTCGTGCGCGGACAGGGCATCTTGTGCGCGACCGTCGGCACGATGAGCTGGCTGGCGTTCATGCTCATCGGCCTGCCGAACGCGCTGGCCTTGGCCGTGTTGGCAGGCGTGCTCGAATCGGTGCCGGTGTTCGGGCCGGTGCTCGGCGCGGTGCCGGCGATCCTGGTCGCGGCATCGATGGAGCCGTCGCCCGTGCTGTGGGTGATCGTGGCTGCCGTGGCGATCCAGCAGACCGAAAACTACGTGCTCGTGCCGCGCGTGATGAGCCGTGCCGTCGGCGTCAACGAATTAGTCACGTTATTGGCGATGGCGGCCTTTACGGCGCTGATGGGCTTGAGCGGCGCGATCCTGGCCATTCCGATCGCGGCCCTGATCCAGCTCGCGCTCGAGCGCTGGGTGCTCGAATCGGACGCCGACATCGTGCCGTCCAGCACCGAGCGCGGGGCCATCGGCCGGTTACAGTATCGGCTGCGCGAACTGCTGCGAGATTCCCGCCGCCTGGTTCGCAATAAGCCCGAAATGATGGCCGTCGAGAACGACCGCATCGAAGAGGCGATCGAAACCATCGCCCAGGATCTCGACGACCAACTCACCGCCACGGCCGCCGAGGCTGCGCCGGAGTTGCCAGTCGTCACGGCAACTCCTGAATCGAACGAGGCGACGATGACCGTCCACGCACCGCCAGCGAGCGAGGCGCCTCCATGACGCGTTTAGCGCTCCATACGGCCACGGTGCTGGCGGTCCTGCTCGCAGCGCTGCTCATCTGGAAGCTGCGTTACCCGGCCGTGTTATTCCTGCTTTCGCTGGCCACGGCTGCGGCCCTGCGGCCGCTGGTCGAGTACCTGCGGTCGCGCGGCTGGCCGAAGACGCTGGCCGTCGGAGCCGTCTACGTCCAGTTGCTGGCCGCGGTCGCGCTGGTGATCGGCCTGTCGGCGCAACCGCTCGTGGGCGAGACACAGCGGTTCGGCGCGCTGGCGGTCAGTGCGTACGATCACGTGATGCAGACATGGCCGCTGCGCGGCGGTTGGCGCGAAATGCTCGCCCGTCAGTTGCCGCATCCCGAAGAGATTTACCAGACTCTCGTGGGCGATGAGGGCATCTCCTGGATGCAATCGGCCCTGGGAATGACGTTCAGTCTGTTCAGCAACCTGATCGACGCGCTGGTGGCGGTTGTGATGAGCATCTATTGGACGATTGATCGCGATCATTTCGAGCGGCTATGGTTGTCGATCCTGCCGGCTCGGCAACGCATTGCGGCGCGCGATGTCTGGCGATCGGTCGAGATCGAAGCCGGTGATTACTTGCGCAGTGAGATCGTGCAATGCCTAATCGCCGGCTTTCTGCTGTGGGGCGGCCTGAGCGTGTTGGGCCATCCGTTTCCCACCGAAGCGGCGTTTTTGGGAGCGGTCGCTTGGCTGGTGCCGTGGCTGGGCATGCTGCTGGCCGCCGCGATCGTAGTGGTCTTGGGATTGCCGACGATGGCCACCTCGGGAATCGCGCATTCGATGCCGTGGCTCGTCGGATCGGTGGCTTACACGGTCGTGCTGTTGATGGCCCTGGAACTGTTCGTCGAACCGCGCGTGTTCGGTCGTCGCCGTTACAACTCGCTGTGGATCGCCGTGGTGATGATCGGCATGGGCGACGTGCTCGGGATCGTCGGCTTGGTGCTGGGGCCGCCGCTGGCCGCAACGATCCAGATTCTCACCGCGCGGCTGCTCCGCCAGCGCTTGGTTGGCGAGGCGGTACACACCGAGGGAGACGTCACAGCGAAGATCGCCTGGCTTCGCAACGAATTGGCCGAGAACGACCAGGCTTCGCCCGAGTTGGCCAGCATGGTCGAGCGACTTAAGGCTATCGTCCGAGACGCCGAGCCGGTGCTCACCGAGGCCGAGGCGACGACCAGCGAGCCGGCCGACGCGATGGCTCCGTCAGCATCGGGACTGATGCGTCCTTAAGGACTTGCTCGTCATGCGTTGGCCGAGACCGATTGCCGCGGCGATGCAATGGGTTCGTCGGCACATCTGGCCGACGCTTTCCACGACGCTCGTGCGCTGGTACCAGGACGACGGCGGATTGCTCAGTGCCGCGATGGCCTACTACGCCGCCTTTGCGCTGTTTCCGTTATGCCTGATCCTGATTGCGGTGCTGAGTTGGCTCAGCCGGCTCTCGCCCGAACTGCATGCTCAGCGGCTCGAGTTGGTCAACGTCATCGAGCAGAACACCGGCCCCTGGGTGGGCCAGCAAGTGCATAACGTGCTGCAAAACATCGACACACAGGCCAGCATCGGCGGACCGTTGGGCGCGATCACCTTGCTGATCGCGGCGATCGGCATCTTCTTGCAGCTCGACGCCATCTTCGATCGCATCTGGACCCCCACCGCGCCGCGCGATCAAAGCTTCCTGGCGGTCGTGCATCGCATCCTGGTCGACCGACTGCTGGCGTTCTGCATGCTGCTGGCCGTCGGCGGATTGCTGATCCTGGTGTCGATCGCCAACTTTGCCGCCGCCGGGTTGAGGCCGTATATCGATCGGCTTCCGGCCGGCGCCTATGCCTGGCAACTTGTGCAGCCGGGAATCGCGCTGGTGTCGAACTGTCTGCTGTTCGCGACCATCTACAAGGTGTTCCCCAAGGCGCGGGTGCGCTGGCGCGAAGCGCTCGCCGGCGGCGTGCTGGTGGCGCTCGTGTGGCAGGCGGGCCAGTTGCTGCTAGCGCGGATCGTCATTGCCTCACACTACGGCGCCTACGGCGTAGTCGGTTCGTTTGTGGCCATCATGGTGTGGATGTACTACAGCAGCGCCGTCATCTTTCTCGGAGCCGAGTTCGTGAAGGCGATCTGCCGCGACTGCGTCAATCCTACCGCAGAGCGTCAAAAGCCAGATGGCGTCCGCAAATAGCCGCGACGTTTGGCATGCTACCTGCAGTAGCTTCTTTCGGGCTGCTGAGAGTTGATTCAAGACGTTGCTGCGAAGGAGATACGCCATGTTGTCCTGGGCTCTTACATTTCTTGTGATCGCGTTGATCGCCGGCGTGCTCGGCTTTACCGGCGTGTATGTCGCCGCGGCTGGCATCGCCAAGATTCTGTTTTTCGTGTTCCTGGTGTTGTTCATCGTCAGCCTGTTGGCTGGCCGGACGACCCGCGAGCCGCTGCCGTAACGAACGGACTCTCTGGACGCAGAAAGGATTCGTACTATGCGTTTAACTGGACTCACTGAAGCGGCCGTGCTTATCGTCCTCGCGGGTGGGTGCACTCAAGCACCCGACCGAGCGACGACGAGCACGCCGACAACGGGTGGCGATGTCCACACGACACTGCGGCCGCCACTCGATACGCCGCCGCCTGCCACGCCGCCGGCTCAGCCTGGCGTGAACGTACACATCGGTCAGAACGCCAATCCCGACAAGCCGATGGTCAACGTGCAACCAGGGCGCGGCGTCGAAGTGAACGTGCCGTAAAGGGCGTCGACCGTGCAATTGAGTTCTGCGACCGGCCACCACAAGGTGGCCGGTCGCGTCTATTGTTGAACGCTCGCCGCTCGGTAAAGTACGTACTCATTGTCGTCGTTCGTTCCAGCGCAGACTTTTGTCTCGTCATGCCGACATCGGAGCAGGAACCTCGGCGCCGTCTTCCTGTGGGTGCCGAAGTGCAGCCAGGCGGCGGAGTGCACTTTCGATTATGGGCACCGCGGCGGCGCAACGTGCAAGTGGTCGTCGATTCGCCGACCGGCAAAGAGACCGGTGCGGGACTGGCTATCGCGATGAAGACCGAACGCGACGGGTATTTCTCCGGTCTCGTCGCCGAAGCCGCGGCGGGGAGTCGTTATCGCTTCCGGCTCGACGACGAGCCGTCGCTGTATCCCGATCCAACGTCGCGATTCCAACCCGAAGGCGTGCACGGGCCGTCGGAGGTGATCGATCCGAGCGCGTATGCCTGGCACGATACGGCTTGGCAGGGTGTGTCGATCGCCGGCCAGGTGATTTACGAGTTGCACATTGGCACGTTCACTCACGAAGGAACGTGGCTCGCGGCGGCCAAACAACTGCCGCACCTGGTTGAGATTGGCGTCACGGTGGTCGAGGTGATGCCGGTCGCCGAGTTCCACGGTCGCTTCGGCTGGGGATACGACGGCGTCGACCTGTTCGCGCCAACGCGGTTATACGGCACGCCCGATGACTTCCGCGCGTTCGTCGATGAAGCGCATGCGCTTGGGCTCGGCGTGATTCTCGACGTGGTCTACAACCACTTCGGTCCGATCGGCAACTACGTCAGCCAGTTCTCCGACTATTATTTCTCCAAGCAGCACCATACTCCCTGGGGCGAGGCGCTCAACTTCGACGGCCCCAACTCGGCGCCGGTGCGCGAGTTTTTCGTTGCCAACGCCGGCTATTGGATCGACGAGTTCCACCTCGACGGCCTGCGGCTCGACGCGGTGCAGGCGATCATCGACGACTCGGCCGATCACATTATCGCCGCCGTCACGCGCAGCGTGCGCCGTGCCGCCGCCGGCCGAGCGACGATCGTCGTCGCCGAGAACGAGCACCAGGAAGCGTGGCTTGCCGAATCCACCGAGTCCGGCGGCTACGGGCTCGACGGCATGTGGAACGATGATTTCCATCACGCTGCCCGCGTGGCGATGACCGGCCACAACGAGTATTACTACAACGACTATCATGGCACGCCGCAGGAGCTGATCTCGGCGGTCACCCGCGGATTTCTGTACCAGGGACAATGGAACCTGCGGCAGCAGAAGTTCCGTGGCAGTCCGTCGCTGGCGCTGCCGGGGCAGTGTTTTGTGAACTTCCTGCAAAACCACGACCAGGTGGCGAACTCGGCGCACGGCCTGCCGGCGCACGCGCTGACCTCGCCTGGCCGAGTGCGTGCCATGACCGCCGTGCTGCTGTTGGCCCCTTCGACGCCGATGCTATTCCAAGGGCAAGAGTTCGGCTGCTCGGCGCCGTTCTTGTACTTTGCCGATTTCGAGGTCGAGATGGCCGAATTGGTTCGCACGGGCCGCGAAGAAGGTCTGCGGCACTTTCGCAGCCTCTCGGGAGGCGACGCGAAGGACATTCTTGCCGACCCGTGCGACGTGGCAACGTTCGAGCGCTGCAAGCTCGACTGGCACCAGCGCGACACGAACCAGCGGACGCTTGCGCTGCACAGGGATTTGCTCGCGCTGCGCCGCGATGATCCTGCATTTTCATCGCAGCGTGCCGATCGCATGGCTGGCGCCGTGTTGGCCGGCGAAGCGTTTCTGCTGCGGTACTTCGGCGGTGACGGCGACGACCGACTGCTGCTGGTCAACATGGGGCGCGACCTGGATTTTCGGCCCCCGGCCGAGCCGCTGCTGGCCGCGCCAAAGGGAAAATCGTGGCAGCTGCTGTGGAGCAGCGAGAATCCGCAGTACGGCGGCTCCGGAATCGCGCCGCTCGACACTAAGGATTGGTGCCTGCCGGGACACGCTACTTTCGTGCTGCGAGCTGTCGCCGTGTCGTAGGCTGGCAACCGATGTTGCGATTTCGCAACACGCCGTGGCCGGTTTCGTCGTCGACCACGTTCCAACTCGCCGCCTGAAGTCATGCGACACCACGGACTTCGTTCGCAACTGTCGCTTGACGACCACTGCCAGGCGCGTGGTTTGCCCACGGGCTATTCTTTCCCAAGTCTTCGCTCTTCAGGAATCCCAGATGCCGCGACGCCGCTTCAGATGCCTTTCACAGGCTGTCCGCTACTTCGGCTATCGCGCGCTGCGGCGAGGGCTGGGACTCGAAGTCAGCCATGCGATGCTGTTCGATCTAAGCCGCGCGGGACCGATCGACAACGATTCGCCGGGTTATGAGTTCCGTTTCCTTTCGCCCGATGATGTGTGGGCGTTCGCGGCCGATCCGGCAAACGACCTCGATGCCGCGATGGCCGACCGACTGGTGGCCGGCGACGACGTGTGCTTCGCGGCCATCCACGGCTCGCGGTTGGCCAACTACAACTGGTATGCGTTCGGCGGCATCGAGGCGGAGCACGCCATGCGAGTGCCGATGACGCTGCCGGCCGGGTTCGCGTACCTGTACAAGGGTTTCACGCATCCCGACTACCGTGGCCGCGGCTTGAACTACGCCACGGTGCTGCGTGCCCTGCACGCACTGCGCGACCAGGGGATGGAGCAAATCGTCGGCATCATCGAATACGCCAACTGGCCGTCGCTGACCAGCTACCGTCGTTTCCGTCCCGTCCCGCTCGGGCTGCTGATGACCCTTGGCCAAGGCCGTCCCCGCTGGGTCCGCTATCCGCCGCGGGCCAAGGCGATCGGCGTCGAGTTTGGGCGTGAGGCCGAAAACCGTCGCGCGGCCCACGCCGTGTCCGAGCTTGCTGCTTCCGCGTCGTAATCGTTCGGCGACGAAAACGGACAGCGAAGTAGCAGGCACACTCCGTGTGCCGCCGCCGCGTTCCTTGCTCCGGACCAAAAAACTCGGCGGGTTTATTTTTTGGTTCCCGAGGGTCCCAGGGGGGGTAAGACCAAAATACTCGCTACGTTTCTTGGCCTGAGCAGGTCGCACCACTCTCGCTGTTTGCAATCTATGCATGACGCGAGAGCTTACTGCTCAGCAGCCGCACGCTCCACGGCGAAAGTAGGCCAGAGCGGAGGATCACGAAAGCACGGAATCGTGACAAGCCTTTCCTATTTCAACTCGGGCCAGCCGCCGACATCGGCTTGCGAGCGGAGAATGCGGCCGGTGCGGCGCTGCCGCACGTCGTCGATGATCCGCTGATCGACTGTGTCGCGCCGGTGCGAACAACCTGCCTGCGAGAGCACGGCCTCGTACGCCTCGAGCGCGTTTTGCCGCGTCACCGGAATCGGCGCGTTGAACAGCGGCGAGTCCGACACTTGCGCCTGCACCTCCTGGCGAGCGCGGCGCATCGGCGTCTTGTCGGCGAACAGCACGTCCCACTGGTCGGCGTGCGGATCGGTCCGGTTCGGGCCCAGGTTCCCCGCCACGTACACCCGCAACGGCTCGATCACGCCATGCCGCAGCACCGCTTCGATCTCGGGCTGCCGGCCACTGGCCAGGTAATAGTTGTCGAGAAATTGAAAGGCGAACTTCACGTCGGCGGCTTCGTCCGGGTGATCCTCGATGCCGGTCGTGTAGCGCGAGCCGGAGCGCTGATAGTCGAACAACACGTTGTTGACCGACTCGAATTTCGGATCGTAGCCCCTCCCGCGGCGCATGTCGTTGGCTTCGAATTGCGGGCCGCGCATCACGTAATGGGCGATGAGCGAATGATGCAGGCTCAGGGTCGACGCGCTCAGATTCAATCCGAAGGCGTGGTTGTCGCCGTAGGGGTGCAGCTCCGGGTTGCTGAGTGGCTCGGAAATGATGCACCACTGAATCGTCACGTTTTGGCAGCCGACGATGCCGAAGACTTCGTCGTTGCTCCACGAGGCCGAAACGTGGTCGAACAGCAGCTCGCTTGAGCGGACGGCATTGATGCAATCCAGGTCGCCAGAACCTTTCGGCCGCTTGAGCCCCGCGGCTTGGTTTTTGGCCAGCGTGCTTACGTCGCCCAGGCGGACGCGCAGATAACGCACCACGATGTCATGCGTGTCCTCGATCTCCAGGCTGTGATCGCACAGGCACACGCCCAGGCCTGGCGCGGTCGAGCCGTCCAGCGTCAACCACGGCTCGGTGATCGTGAGCGGGCCGGCCATCCTGAGATTGCCGGCGACTTTGAACTGCACCATGCGCGGCCCGGACTGAGCAATTGCCCAGCGCAGCGAGCCAGGCGGCGGCTGGTGCAGGTCGTCGGCCAGCGTGGTCACCTCAATAATTCTGCCGCCAGCCCCACCTCGTGCAGTGGCCCCGAAGCCCTCGGCCCCATCGAAGCTCGGCACCGGCGCGGCCCAGCAGGTTGCCGCCACGGCGAGGATTGAGATGCACGCCAAAAGGTTCTTCACGCAACAGGCTCCAGCTGGCCGGTGGCCACAAGTGAGTCACATGGCGCCGACGCGCCGAAAACACCACCGCCGCCGCTCAAGCTGCTTGAAAATCAACGCAGCCGCTGCAGCGACTGATTAGGGCGGTGTCAGATGATACGCTGCGTCATGACTTCCTTGGCCCACTGTGCCCATCCTTCAGCTTCAGATAAAACGCGTTCCAACTCCTGCTCTGAAAATTGAAACTTCCGTATGACGGCTCGAACGACCTTGGGTATAAGAGCCATGGCCTGAAGCTCGCGGCCTAAAGAATCCATGCAACCTGTGGGCCTGCCGCGGTGGGTTGACCGTTGACTGGACGGATCAACACGGTTTTCACGGAGCCCACCGCGATGCGTACGATTATCGGATTGGGCCTGGGCGAGTACAACAGCGAGGTCTGCACTCTCAGGGCTGCTCAGTTTTTCAACATGGATACGACCGGGCCACCAGTGCTTTGTTACCGCCTAGAGTTCGGGGAGACTGAGTCAGCCGGCACGCGCTAACGTGCGGTTTGCGTGCGCAACCGCAGGCTAGCGCCTGGCGGCTCACCGGAAAATCATCCTGCGATAAACCACCAGCCCGACGCGCAAGCGAGGGTGAAGCGGGGACATGCGCTCCCTCGCTTGCGCGTCGGGCTGGTAGAGCCCCGGCGGCAACGGCACGCGGAGCGTGCCTGCTACTTTGCGGCCCTCGAACTCTCGACGCCGCCATTGCGCTGGGCTATGACAGAGCGTGGTTCCGCTAGTGCTGTCTCTGGAGGTTTCGGCCATGTCCAGCCGCGTGCCGCACGCTGTTTCTCGGCGTCGTTTTCTGAAGGCTTCGAGCGCTGCGGTCGGTGCGATCGCGATCCCCTACTTCGTTCCGCAGCGCGCGTTCGGCGCGAACGACCGCCCGCTGGCCGGCTTCATCGGTGTGCGCAATCAAGGAACGGCGAACCTCAAATTGTTCGCCGACTATGCCGCAGCGCTGTGCGACGTGGATGAAAAAGTGTTGGGCGAAGCGGTGACGCTGGCCGGCAAGCTGGGCGCGAACGTCACTACGTATCACGACTACCGCAAGCTGCTCGAGAACAAGGATCTCGATGTGATTGTGATCACGACGCCCGACCATTGGCACGCGCGGCAGATGATCGACGCCTGCGCGGCCGGCAAGCACGTGTACTGCGAAAAGCCGCTGGGCCTGACGATTGCCGAGGGGCGCAAGATGGTCGACGCAGCGCGCAAATACAATCGTGTCGTGCAGACTGGTTCGCAGCAGCGCTCCTACGACAACTTCCGCTTCGCCTGCCAGCAGGTGCGCTCCGGTGCCATCGGCAAGGTGCGCGAGGTGCATGTCGGCATCCCGAAGGTGAACTTCAAAGGACCGGCGGTCGCCGACTCCTCGCCGCCGCCGGAGCTCGATTACGAATTCTGGCTTGGTCCCGCGCCCGATCGTCCCTACAACGTGAACCGCGTTCACTACAACTTCAGGTTCTTCTGGGATTATTCCGGCGGGCAGATGACCAACTTCGGTGCCCACCATATCGACATCGGGCAGTGGGGCCTCGCGGCCGACGATACCGGCCCGATCGAGATCGAAGGGACGGCCGAGTACCATCCCGAGCATTGGTACGAAGTGCCGATGCGTTCGCGCACCACGCTGCGCTACGCCAATGGCGTGGTGATGACCGTCGGCCAGGACCAGGAGGACATCAAGGGGGGCACGCGGTTCATCGGCACGGATGGCGAGATTCACGTCGAGCGCGGCAAGTTGAGCGGCACGCCCGACGAGGTGAAGAAGTATGTTCTGAACAAGAAGGACGATGGCCGGGCCACGCACCGCGATAACTTTCTGGCGTGCATCCGCTCGGGCGAGCGGCCGACATGCGACGTGGAAATCGGCCATCGCTCGGCAACGGTCTGCCATTTGGCGAACAACGCACTGCGGCTGGGGCGCAAAATCCAATGGGATCCGCAGGCCGAGCAAATCACCGGCGACAGCGAAGCCGCGGCGATGGTTGATCGGCCGCACCGCGCGCCATGGACGATCTGATCCGTTCTCCCTTCTCTTTTTCGTAAAGGGTGACCGCCACGGTTGACGCGTAGCGTGGCGGGACGCTGCTGGGCAATCCTGGCAGCGGATGACCTGGTCGGGTTGTATAGATTTTGCGCAAAGCCACGACCGCGTGCCCCCAAACGGGTACGGAAATATCACCCTATTTGCAATACCAATTCGCGAAAAAGCTAGGTTGCATCAGGGATCGATGGGAAAGTGGCAGCGTTTCGCGAGGAGCAGATGGGGTCGCAAACTCCCGGGTTGCGGGAATTGAACTTGTGGATTGTGCTGGTCTTTGTCGGGCTGGTGCTGGGCGTGCTCGGCGGTGCCGCATGGTGCATCGGCTGCCTGGCGACTGCCGCCATCGGGCTGACGTTCACCGGCATTCGCATCTACAACGATTTGCATCGGTCAGCCAAGTTTGTTCGGCCGGTGCGCTCGAGTGCCGCGAAGCGACAACCTCGGGCGCCGCTGCCTGTGCGCGACGTGCCACGACGCGACGAGACGCCGGTGGCCGTCGAGCGACTGATGGATCGGTTTTGCGAAAAGCAAAGTTTGCCCGTCGACCGGCGCTCGCGCACCAGAACGATGACCAAGCGCGGGCTGCTGACGATTTCGTCGTGCGCCGCGACGGAACCGCGATGGTCGACCAGCGCGTGCCTGAAAGATATTTCGGGCTACGGGCTCGGCTTCGTCCACGAAGAGCCGGTGCCGCTGGGGCTGGCGGTCGTGACGTTCTCGATCGACGGTGGACCGTTGTCGCTCGAGGTCGACATCCGCTGGTCGAAACAGATTTCGAAGAAGTGGCACAACAGCGGCGGCTTCTTTCTCGGCACTCGGCAGACGCAGGATACGATCGACCAGATTCTCGATCAGCACCTGGTTGCCGACCTGGGCTCGGTCGGCCGAGACGCCATCGCCTGATCCGTGCCGCGGCGGGCACGCTCGACCCGTTTCGACCGCTACGACCGGCGCCGCGAGATGCGGCAAGCCGGCGACCGGGCCGGGCCGGTGAAATTGCTTGCCGATGCTCCGGCAGGTCTATAAGCTGAAACTGCGTGGCTGGGCCGGTCGTAAGGTCTCCCCGCAACCACGGCAGGGCGGGTCCGCGGGTCCGCGCAAAGCCATTGGCCGTCGCTCGTTTGAAACGGCCAGTCCGCTCGTTCAAAATCTTTCGTCTTCGCGCTTCGTAAGAATCGAGGAAGCATCAGGATGAACCGTCGTTTTCGCGGCCGGGTGGCCGTACTGCGTATCGCAGGCTTCGCACTGGCGGCCCTGCTGACCGCCACGGCCGGTGCCCTCGCCGGCGAGCCGTTTCAGAAGTTTCTCGACGGCCTGCGCGAGAAAGAGTTGTACGACGCCGCGATGGACTATCTGGCCGAGATGAACGCCAGCGCGCTCATCTCCGCCCAGCAGAAAGCGACGATTCCGTACGAGGAAGGCAAGACGCTGATCGACTGGGCGCGCGAAGACGCCGATGTGAAGAACAAGACCAAGAATCTCGACCTGGCGCGCGAAAAGCTGCAAGGGTTCATCAAGGCCAATTCGTCGAGCGAGCTGGCCGGCAGCGCCTCGATGCAATTAGGCAATGTGCTCATCCTGCGCGGCGGCATGTTGCTGGAAAGCTCGGCCCGTCCGTCGAACCTGGCCCAGAAAGATACGCTGCTCAAGCAATCGCGCGATCTGTTCAGCGAGGCCAAGGACGTCTTCAAGAAAGCGGAAGACGACTACGAAAAACTGGTCAATCAATACAAGGGTGTGCCGCCGGCCAACGACAACGCTTGGGTGGAGAAGCGCGACACGGTGCGGCAGGCATTCTTGCAGGCGAACCTGTACTCGGCGGCGGTGTTGCAAGAGATCGCCAAGACGTACAAGCCCGGCAGCAAGGAACACAAAGAGGCGCTGGTCGCCGCGGGCGACAAGTACAAGCACATCTACGAGCGTTGGCGGACGTTGATGGCCGGCCAGTTGGCCCGGATCAAGCAAGCGCAGTGCATCCAAGACCTGGGCGACGCGAAGACGGCGATCGGCCTGTACAACGACATTCTGAACCAGCCCGACGAGCTGCCCGAGTTCCGCAAGCTCAAGGCCAGCGCGCTCTACCGCACGCAGCAGTGCTGGCTCAGCGAGTCGCAGAAGAACCCCGAGCTGGCGCACAAGCTGGGCAAGGAGTTTCTCGATAAATCGCGCCCCGACGAAGCCAAGCAGCCCGATTGGCTTGCGGTGCGGTATTACACGGCACTGGCGGCCAAGCAGTTGGCCGATTCGCTCACCGACAAGGAATCGGGACGCAAGAAAACGCTGCTGGCCGAAGCGAAGGACAACGCCAAGTTCGTCGCCGGCGTGCGCGGCACGTATCGCGAGGATGGCCGCGTGCTGCTGACGCAAGTCACCGGCAAAGAAGAAGTGCAGAAGGAGCCGACCAACTTTGCCGAGGCGCTCGAGCGCGGTCAAGAGTATCTCGACGAGATGCAGGCGAAGCAGACCGCGGCGAGCATGGGGAGCGTGATGGGCAACCCCGAGGACAAGCCCAAGCTCGAGCAAGAGGCGGTCGCCGCACGCGAGACAGCGGTGAAGTATTTCCAGATGGCGCTCAAGCTGCGCGATCCAGAAACAAAGATCGAAGAGGTAAACACGGTCCGCTACTACCTGTGCTTCCTCGATTATCAGGCCGGCCGGTTCTACGACGCCGCGGTGCTGGGAGAGTTTTTGGCGCGACGGTATCCCGGGAGCGCTGGTGGTCGGCCGGCGGCAAAGATTGCGCTGGCGGCGTATCAGCAGTGCTACAGAGACAAGCAGATGCCGCCGGCGCTGAAGAGCTTCGACCTGGGCCGGATGCAACAGCTTGCCACGTACATCGCCCAGCGCTGGACCGGCGAACCCGAGGCCGAAGAAGCCTGGGCCACTTTGCTTTCGATGGCGGTCGTCGAACGCGATCTGAAGGGGGCCAGCGAATACTTGTCGAAGCTGGCTGAAGACAGTCCCCGCCGCGGCGAATCGGAAATCAAGGTGGGCCAGGCTTACTGGGGCGCTTATCTGACCGAGCAGCGCAAGGAAGGCGAAGAGCGGATGCCCCCCGCAAAGCTCGACGCCTTGGTGAAACAAGCCCGCGAGCTGCTCGAAAAAGGCATCGGCCGCGTGAAGGAAGGGGTGAAGTCGGGCTCGCCGATCACGCCGGACCTGGTCTACGGTGCCTTGTCGCTGGCGCAGATTTATCTGAACGATGGCAAGCCGGACCTGGCGATCAAGACGCTGGAAGACCCGGAGATCGGCCCGCTGACGCTCACCCGGGCCAAGCACGCCGTGGTGCTACAAGCCAATAGCCCGATTCCGGTCGAGGCGTACAAGTCGGCCCTGCGGGCCTATGTCGAGGGCAAGGAACTCGACAAGGCACAGGCGGCAATCAAGGAGCTCGAAGAGCTGGTCGCCGCCAACGGCGCAGCAGGCGAGGCCGAGCTGACCCGCATTTACGTGTCGATGGGCCGCGCCCTGGAAGACCAGATCAAAGCGCTCAAGCAAGGGGGCAAGGACGACGACGCCAAGAAGGTCACCAGCAGCTTTGAAGTGTTCCTCGACAAGATCAAGGAAGGCGAAGGGGCAAATTTCCAGTCGCTCAACTGGGTGGCTGAGACGTTCTTCAGCCTCGGGGCGGGTTTTGACACACAAGATGGCAAGCCGGCCACCGGCGACGCCGAGACGTACTACAAGAAATCGCTGGCCACCGACGAGAAGATATTGGGCTTGATCGATGCCGACAAGGCGTTCGCGCCGACGCCCGATTCGGTGTACGCCGTGCGGTTGCGGATTGCCCGGGTCTATCGCCGGCTGGGCAAGTACAAGGACGCGGTCGATCTGATCGAGGCCATTCTCAAGCAAAAGCCGATGCTCGTCGAGGCGCAGATCGATGGTGCGCGTGCGTTCATGGATTGGGCCCAAGAGAACCCTGCCTATTACAATCTCGCGATTACCGGCGGGCGCAAGGGCGCAGATGGAAAGAACACGATCTTTGGCTGGCTCGATTTGGGCCGGCGGCTACAAAGCTCGTTGGCCGGCGCGCAGGGGATCGACGCGCAAACCGTCCATACGATGCAGTCCTGGTTCTTCGAGGCGCGATACTTTTTGTCCGTCGCGCATACGAGCATTGCCATGACCGAGGCGACGCCTGATAAGAAGACGAAGTTCTTGAACGACGCGCTGAACGACATCCGCATCACGGCACGTCTGACGCCGGTGCTGATGACGCCGGAGTGGCTGGAGTGGCAGGAAAAGTTCGACGCACAAGCCAAGACCGTGCAAAAGCTGCTGAACCAAAAACCCGACGGGCTCAGCGTGCTAACGGCCCAGGAAACGCCGGTTGAAGCGGCAAACGCCGGCCCGTCGGCGCTAACGCCGGCAACGCCGGGATCGGTGGAACCCGCCACCGCGTTGACGACTGCCAGCAAGCCGGAGCAATCGGGCGGCAGCATGGTGCTGGTGATTGCCCTTGTGCTCGGCTTGGCGGTCGTGGTCGTCGTGGTGGTCGTATTTGCCATGCGCAAGAGCCCGCCAGTGCGGCGCCCCGCGTCTGCTGCAAGCTTTGAAGCGATGACGAAGCAATGAGCTGGCGCCTGTCGCCGCAAACCCATTCGGTCCATTCGTACAATCCACAGAACAACCCATCGTCTTGCGGAGCACTTGTTATGCGTTTGCGTGCCGCCTTGGTGGCCGGAGTCTTGGCGATTTTCAGCGTGACCCACGCCCTGGCACTCGACGCCGTGCGCCGGTTGTCGGGGCCAACCGTCAGCGGTTCGATCACCAAGATGACCGCCACGGAAGTGACGGTCGAAAAGAAAGTCGGCGGGGCCGAAACGGTGCCCGTGACCGACATCGTCGAGGTGATGTTCGACAACGAGCCGGCGCAGCTCAAGGGTGCGCATCGCGACATCGAAAACGGATCGTTCGAGAACGCGCTGGCGACGCTCGATAAGATCGACGTGGCCGGCATCTCGCGCGCTGAGATTCAGGCCGAGTTGCAGTTCCTCAAAGCGCTGTGCCAGGCGAAGCTGGCGCTGGCCGGCGGCGGCGACGTGAACGCGGCCGGCAAGGCCATGAACGATTTCATCGTCAAGCACCCGAGCAACTACCATTGGCTCGCGGCCAACGAAATCGTGGGCGATCTGCTGGTCGCCACCGGCAAGTTCGACGCCGCCCGGCAGTTCTACGGCCAACTAGAGAAGTCGCCCTTCCCCGACTACAAGGCCCGGGCCGGCGTGGCGCTGGGCAAGTCGATGGTGGCCGAAGGAAAGTATCCCGAGGCGCTCAAGCAATTCGAAGCGGTGCTCGCGCTGCCGGCCGGCAAGGGGAGCGGCGCCGATGCTCAGCGCCTGGCCGCCACGCTGGGCAAAGCGGCATGCCTGGCGCAAAGCGGCAAGCCCGACGACGGCATCAAGCTGGTGCAGGACGTGATTGCCGGCGCCGATGCCGAAGACGCGCCGCTGATGGCCCAGGCATATGTCACCTTGGGCAACTGCTACCTGAAGAAACCCGATTCGCAGAAGCAAGCGCTGTTGGCTTACCTGCACGTTGACGTGCTGTATTTCTCGCAGCCGCAGGCGCACGCCGAGGCGCTCAAGCACCTGGCGATCCTGTGGAACGAGTTGAACAAGCCGGAGCGGGCCAGCCAGGTGCAGCAAACGCTGAAGGATCGCTACGGCGGCGGCGCCCAGTAACGGCCAACCCACGGTACGAACGGTATCACTTGTACCGGCGGGATCAAAACCGGCGGCATTTGCTTTACGCTGCCAGAAGCCACGATTAGACTGAGCTTTTGAACGTCCCTTCCTGCCTGTTCTCGCGGAGACTCACTTGCGATGGTTCCGAAGGATTCTCGGACGGCCCGGTATGCGCGCCGTCGTCTAACGTTTTCGTTATTGGCCGTCGCGTGGTTCGCCTGCGGCGGATGGATGTTTCTTTCGCCGCAAGCCCGAGCGCAGGACGACGCCAAGGACGCGGCCGCGGCGGCTGCCGCCGGCGAAAACCCGGCTCCCGCAGGCGCACCGGCCGGCGCCCCCGGCGCTTCGACCGACGAGACCACAGCGCCGCCGGTCGCGGAAAGCCAGCTCACGTTCTTTTACAACGCGCTCGGATTGAAGTACGTCATTGCCTTCTCGATCATTTCCTTCGCATTTGTCGCCTTGGTGGTGATGAACTTTCTGACGCTGCGGCGCAATTCCATTGTGCCGACGGCCCTGGTCGAGGGCTTCGAAGCTCACTTGAACGAGAAGCGTTATCAGGACGCTTACGAACTGGCCAAGAGCGACGATTCATTCCTGGGGCACGTGCTGGCCGCAGGGCTGGGCAAGCTGCAATCGGGCTACGCCCAGGCGATCGAAGCGATGCAGGAAGTCGGCGAAGAGGAAACTCTGCGGCTCGAGCAGCGGCTCAGCTACATCGCGCTCATCGGCACGATCGCACCGATGGTCGGCCTGCTGGGCACGGTCGACGGAATGGTGCAGAGCTTCCAGGTCATCGCGCGCAGCACCACGCAGCCGAAGCCCTCGGAACTTGCCCAAGGTATTTCGATGGCGCTCATCACGACGCTCGTTGGATTGTGGATCGCCATTCCGGCCATCATGTTCTTTGGCATCTTCCGCAACCGAATGTCGCGGTTCGTGCTCGAAGTGGGCGTGATGAGCGAAGGACTGATGGGCCGCTTCTCGACCGTGGGTAAGAAGTAGGATTCCCCGCGATGCCCAAGCGCAAGCAACACGACGTCTCGGCCGAAGCCGACATGACGCCGATGATCGACATGACGTTCCAGTTGATCGCCTTCTTCATGGTGCTGATCAACTTTGCCGAAGATAACCAGAACGCGCTGGTGAAGCTGCCGAGCAGCGAACTGGCCAAGATTCCCGAGGAGCAGATCGCTTCGCCGATTGTGCTGCAGGTATCGAAGGAAGGGAAAGTCGTCTTCAACGGCGACGAGCTGCCGATCGGCGGCCCGCAGCTCAAGAAGGCCCTGCTGAACGAAGCGCAGATTCTGCGGGCCAAGAACCTCGATCCTTCGGTGGCCAACATCATCATCCGCGGCCACGGTCTGGTGCCAACCGGCAAGGTGCAAGAGCTGATCAAGGTCTGCCAGGACACTAAGTTCGAAAAGTTCTCGCTCCGCGCCGAACAAGGCAAACCGAAGGCCGACAGCGATTTCCTGAAAGAGCCAAAGAAACCAAACGCCGGCATTCGCGGCTGAACATGGAAGCCCCCAGTCCCTAGCCCCCAGTCCCTAGCCCCCAGCCCCCTTGCATCCGTCGTCATGAAAAGCCGCCGCAAGCCGATGTCCGACAAGGTCGAGCAGCAGATGACGCCGATGATCGACATCGTGTTTCAACTGCTCACGTTCTTCGTGATGAGCTTTAAGATCGCCACGCAGGAAGGGGACTTCAACATCAAGATGCCGATCGGCCTTTCGGCCAGCCAGAACAATTCCGAGGTGCAGCCGATCAAGGTGCGAATGATCGCCGCCAAGGGAGGCAGCCTCGCGGAGATTCGCATCGGCGATCGCGGCCTGGGAACCAGCTTCCAAGCACTGCAGAGCGAGATCGCCGCGATGGCCGGTGCCGATCTCGAGGTCGAATTCGATTGCGACTACAACCTGCACTACAACAACGTGATGAACGCGATCACTGCGGTCAGCGGTCGACGGCAAGGTGAGAAAATCATCAAGTACGTCGACAAGATCAAGTTCTCGCCCCCGCGCGTACCGCAGGGATGACCATTCGCTTGCGGTTACCCCGGTTCGGCGTTCGTCTCGCGCGGCAGTTCGTCGAGGCTGGCCAGGCCGAATAACTGCAAGAACCGCTCGGTCACGCGGTATTGCGACTTCCTGCTGCCGGCGACGCGCTCGACCGCCAACAGCCGCCGCCGGACCAATTGCGACAACACCCGGTAGCTGGGCGCACCGCGTAGCCGCGAGATCTCATCGGTCGCCAGCGGGCCGCGGTAGGCCACCAGCGCCAGCGCCTCCAGGGCCGCCCGCGACAGCTTCGCCTGGCGCACCCGCTGCCGCGTCTTCTCGCGCAGCGCCTCGAACGCCGGGCGCAGCTCCATGCGGTACCCTTCGCCGACGCTGGCGATCGTGTACGGGCAGCGGTTCGCCTGGTACTCGGCGTTCAACTCCCGCACCCATTCGTCGATCTCCGCCGTGCGCACTCCGCGCATCAGAGCGGCGATCTGCGCCGCCGAAATCGGCTCGTTCCCCGGCGCGCCGACGAACAGCATCGCCTCGATGATCGCGCGGGGCGAGGTTTCGTGGTCCTGGCCATCGTCGGCTTGGGCGATCCGCAGCCGATCGACCACCTGCGGCAGCACGTCGCCGTCCGAGTCGCCTGGCTCACTGGCGAACGAATCGCTGCAATACGGATCGCCGCCGCCTGCCAGCCGCGCCGCCAGCAGCTCGCTCACGCTGTCGAGCGGCAGTCCGTGGTCGACGGGTCGTCGCGGCGGATTAGGTGGCTGCTGCGTCATCCGTGTACCACAAGGCTGCCGCGGCTTACCCACACGATCACGACCGCTTGCGCCATTCTTGTTTCATGAAAGCCAGGCCGTCGCGGGCTAGTTGCTCTTCGCTGTCGAACATCCGCCGCCAGATGCGCGTGGCGGCCGCCAGTGCCGGCAGGGCCAGGCCAAATGCCTCGACCGTCATCCAACCGTCGTAGCCAGTTTGCTTGAGCGTGTCGAACGTCTCGGCCCAGGCGACGTGGCCGCGCCCCGGCGTGCTGCGATCGTTCTCGGAGATGTGTACGTGTACGGTCATGTCGGCGCAGGCGCGGATCGCGTCGGCGATGCTCTTCTCCTCGATGTTGGCATGGAACGTGTCGTACATCATCCGGCAGAGCGGATGGTTGACTTCCTTGCAGAAGCGCGCCGTGTCGGCCGCGGTGTTCAGCAGGTAGCACTCGAAGCGGTTCAGATACTCGACCGACAAGGTCACGCCACAGGTGGCGGCATGCTCGGCCATGGCGCGGATGCTCTCGACGCCGCGCCGCAATTCGTCGGCCGTGGCCGCCGCTCCGCTGAAGCTGCCGAGCGCCGAATGAAATGGCCCGGCGAGGATCGTCGCCCCTGCCGCCTGGCAGCATTCCAGGGCCAGCTTGTTGTTGGCCAGGGCGCGCTCGCGCACGGCACGGTCGGGGCTGATCGGATTGTCGTCAACGCCACGGCAGGTGACCGCTGTCCGCTCGAGCCCCGCGTCGTCGAGCCAAAGTCCCACGACCGCGAACTTATCGGGATTCAGGTCGAACACTGGCAACTCGACGCCGTCGTAACCCAGGTCCTTCAAGCGCTGGAGCACTGGCCGATGGACCTCGGTGACGTTATCGGTCCACAGCAGCATGTTCATGCCGAACTTCATAGCCGCTTACCCCGGGTGCGATGTCGTGGAAGGCGATGGCGTCGAATGCAGTGGCGTCGAATGCAGTGGCATGGCGTCGGCCAGCGGCGCCGTCGTCAACCGGTGCCGCTGCTCGGTGACCAGCCGCCGGGCCTCGGGCAACAGCGACGTGAAGTTCTCTGGAAGTGCAGGCAACCCGACGCGCCGCATGACCTGATTCATGCGAAACCACAGTTTGCCATCGTCGGCGTAATCGTACAAGAATCGCTCGGCGGAAAAGGCCTCGATAAACCACGCCAGCCGAGCACAGGGGCGAGCCGCCATGCGATTGACGCCGCGCTCGACGGTTGCCGCGTCGACCGCCGCCATCGCGGCATAATAGTCGTCGAGCAACGACGGCTCCTCGACCACCAGCGCCGCGTCGAGCAACACTTCGACCAGTACGTGCCCGAGGAAGCTGGGGCGCAGCGAGTCGTCGGGGCCGAGCGTCGCACGGATCATCGCCGCCAGCCGCCATTGCAGCTCGTTGAACGCCGCGGTGTCATGGAACCAGGCGTCGTCGTGATGGTGCTGCACGATGCCTCGGGCCAGCGCCGCCAGTGGCGGATCGGCATCGTCGATCCACGCCGCCGCTTGCCGCGCCCGCACGCGCACGCCGCGGTCCGACACGTTCAGCCAGTCGGGCACCGCCGTGCCGGCGAGATAATACGGATCGTCCAGCCACGCTCGACCGTGGGCGAAATAGTTCATGCGGCCATTGTATCGCGACGCACGGTTGCCGTGCGGACCGATTCAGCGAGGCTTCTTGCGCGCCAGTTCCCGTGCCTGCTGCCGAAACTTTTCGGCCTGGTTCAGCATGCGGCGCTGCTTCGTTCGGCTGCCGGACTGGCGAGCCAGCGAATCGTACTTGGCCGCCAAATCCAGTTTCACCCCGGCCAGCTTCTCCAGTGATTCGGTCGAGTTCATGAGCGATCTCCTTGGGTTGCTGCATTCGAACCACGACGCACGAACGAACGACGCATTCTCAGTTGCCCGATTTCCTGATGAACGCAAGAACAAGTGTAACGGATACGCGCAGAGGAAGCGACGAAGCGCCACGAACCTGCGGGTCAACGGCAGCGGCTGGCTAAGAGACTCCAACTCCTATGTCGATCTCTACCACATCCGCGCCCCCTTTGCCTTCCAACCCGGAGACGACCAAGACCCGCGGGACGCGAGCGGCAATGTGATTTATGACACAGGGGTGACGCTGCTGGATACATGGCGGGCGCTCGAGCGCCTGGTGGACGAGGGCAAGTGCACCTACGCCGAGCGCCCACCATTCGTGGGAAAGTCCAAAGTCTCCGCTCTTCCTGAAGAGGGCGTGCGAGAGATTAGCGAAGGAATCAAAACGCGGGTCAGGTTTAATCGCGTGCTGGAGACCGGCGTTCCCGGGTTCATTCCGAGAGGCGAGGGAGGTTGACCGCCACGCGGATTGGAAGTTCGTCGTCGTTGGCGATCGAGGCAGCAGGCATGGAGGTAACCGTGCGGCGCTGGTCACCACCGCAAGCTGCACGTCCCGTAAAACCCGTTCAGCGTGAAGTTGCTCGGGGTATGCCGCATGCTGCTGGTCGACAGAGAGCCAAGATCAAGCGGCAAAACGTTGGTGCTTGTCTCATACGTCGAGAACGCGTTGATGAATACCGCAGCCCGGAATCCGGATTCAATGGTCAAGACAGAACCGTTGAACAACGGGCGAGAGTAACCGGCACCTAATTTCGCATCGCCGGCCCAGACAACCTGCGAAACGGTTTTGCTGGCGATCTGTTCGCTGTCGGTCGCATTGTTGAAAACTCCCGAGAACTGATATTGGGCGGGCTGCATCCAGCCGGCCAGGACCGCGCCACTCAACTGGCCCACCAACGTGAATCGACGAAATACGTTGCACGTGGTATTCGCGCCCAGCCGCGGTCCCAGGCCATTAAAGGTCGAGGTGTTGTTCAAGGTGATGTATTTGAGGGTTGGGTCGGTAATGGCCACGACCGGAAGTACAGGGTTGATGTTTGGGTCGTTGTAGAATGTCGAGATGAGCTGCTCCCTCAGCCGGACGTAGGCCAATCCCGTGAACAGGCGCACCTGTGTCTTCTGGCCAATGTTCACCGTCTGGCTGAAGTCAATATTGACCATGTCATAATCGAAAGCCGACTGTCCGTACGCCGACTTGAAGTGGAAGATGCCAACCTGGTTGGCACTCTCCGACATGGACGGCCCCGTCTGGCTGAACGGAGAAATCCATTGCGTGTTTGGGTCACTGACCGCCACGGAGGACGAGTCAACGGTGCGCAGATGGTCCCAGTTGACCCGAATGTCTTTCCCAGGCGAGGCTAAGGCATATCGCGCGCCCACGTTGAAGCCGGGCTGATAACTCGGATTCAGCGTCTGCACGGCCCACTGGGGGTTTTGAAGTGGCAGAAACGTCGTGATCGTCGCAAAGCCCAGGTTATCGGCGCCGGGTCGAAGCAGCAGCACGCCCGCGTTGAACTCCCAGCCAGGAGTCTGATTGGGAACAAATACCGACACAGGGACGCCGGCCGGCGGTGGTGCAGCGTCAAAAACCGGCGATGGCAGCGGCGGACCTGCGACTTGCTGCGGAAGCCCTGCAACTTGCTGCGAAGGCCCTGCAACCTCCAACGGAGGAAGAGCAACGGGCTGGCTTGGACTGGCTTCAAGTGGCTGGTTAAGAGTTAGCCCATCGCCATCGGCCCCCCGCGCCAAGCCCGACGCCATCATGCATAGCGCAGCTGCGCAGAGAATCGCCCTCCGATAACGCTTCATGCTGGCTCCCCCTTGGCTCCCGCGCCTCGAATCGTCGTTTAACGAGAAATCCGCTGGTAACGATCGAATCGGCGCTGGCCACCGGAATATCCATTTACTTCGTCAAAGGCGTCAAAGTCGATGCCTCGCCAGCAACGCTTGCGGGCGAGACTGGCAGGCAGGACGACTCCTGACCGAACTGCTTTCTTGATCGATCGAAGGTTCAACGCGGTGGGACAATTTTGAGCGTTTCCTCGCAACCCAGGCATCGTGTCTCGTCGCCTGGGAAAATGGAGCGGCGGCGATGCGCCAAGGGAAGGCAAGGGCGGCGCTGTGAGCGTACACCCAAAGTGAGGCGGGGAGCCTCTAGTGCGTCAAAGCGTACGAGTATGACGCTCCGGCGGTCGTCGCAGGCGCAACACGATGCAAAAAGACTTTGGCCTTGGTGACGTCGTTAAAAATGCGAAGTTGCTGGATTCGGTAGCTTAGGGCTTCGAGCGACAAGCCGAAGCGCCACTGAATCGACCGTGCGATGATACGACACAGATCGTTCAATGATTCGATGGTGTATCGGAGTTGCGCGCCACGTATGTTCAGCATGTACGTTCCCGGCCCCACGTACTGTATCGGGCGCGTGAGGTTCAGCGCATTTTCAACGGTGTAGCAGAGGAATGCCGTCGGCGCCGCCACATGGCGTGCGTACAGATTCGCTTGCCGTTCGAGGATGTCGCGTACCTCGAAATCCAGAGAACTTGCAGTTGTTATGATGCACCCTCGTTGTCCCCGCATTTGGGCCCGCAGACACTCGCCTTGGAGGATGCCGTGTCCCGCCACTTCATGCCAGCAGGTGAATACCCGGCGCGGATCTTTGCGCAAGCAAACGTCGACGAAAGCGACGTTGTCGACCGGATCATACTTGCCGAATATCTTCTTGCCGTCGGCGTCGATTCCTAGGTCGTCATCCTCTTCGAGCTGAATCCCATATGTCGGATAAATGATGTCCTGATAGATCGTATCAAACGAAACCACCGCGAGCGTCGCGGGGAGGCCTGACCCAAGCAGAAAATCAGTGGAGAGCTTCTCCGCCTGCTTGATGATCTCGCGGTTCGAAATCGACGGCGGACGAAGGCGGAACTCACGATCCATCGCGCTCACCTCTTGCCCTTTCTGAAAAGGTTTAGCGCGGCGCTATGCCGAGCACGGATGTCCTCTTCGACTCGACGCAGTTGGCTCTCCTTGGCCAACTCAAGCAATTCTTCCGGCTTCGCTCCGAGCACTTTAGCCATCTTGCAGAGCAGCTCGGGGCTTGGGATTTCTCCTCGGCCTTCGACGCGCGAGATGTAGCCGGGCGTTTTCTCAAGGGCGTCCGCAAATCGCCGGACAGTCAGATTCTTCTGTTCCCGTAACTCTCTTATCCTTTCGCTCAAAACGCTCATCAGCATACCGTTTACTTCATTTACTCAACATCGTAACGTCTGGGGATAACTTGTCAACGGACTGTCGACAACGCCCCTGCCGTCGCGCCGCCTATCGTCGCCTTTCGCACGCTCGACCAGACTTATGGAATCGACGCCAGACCAGATGGCGACGAATAGGGCCTTGAGCGATTGTTGTCGATTCACCGTTCGGCCGTAGGTCGGCGGTCTGATCGCGCCACTCCGTCGTTGGTTGCGCCGGCATTTGAAACTGTGCCGGGCGGGCGAGTATTGTGTCGGCATGGAGTGTCCGATGCCGAACTTCGACGCGCGGATCAGCGGCTCAAACCGGCGGCGGCGAGGCCAAAATATCGGGCGAGTTTTTTGGTCTTACCCCCCCTGGGACCCCCTGACACCAAACAATAAACTCGGCGAGTTTTTTGGCCTGGTCCAAGTTTGCCCAGCGCGGGGAACGCCGCTGTCTAAAAACCGATTTTCGTGCCGCTGTCTGCTTTTCAGACAGTGCAAAACATGCGTCGCGGCACTGGCAGCTCGCTGCCAGTGGCACCCGCGACGCATGTTTTGAAACCGCTCCCCGCTTCTACCTTTCGTGCCTTGCCCCTGCACCCCGCGGGCTTTTAGACTTCGGGCTGGCGCAGCCGTGTCGGGAGATTTTGGAGGCATCTGGCGTGTCGAACGAAAAGCTGTGGGCGCCTTGGCGGTTGGCGTATATCGCCGACTTGCACCGTCCGGAACAAGCGGCCCCCGCATGGACGCCGCCGCCGGGGGCCGACGCCAACTGCTTCATGTGCCGGGCCGCGCACCAGCAGCGAGATCGCGAGAACCTGGTCGTCCACCGCGGGCCGACGACCGTCGCCATTCTGAACCGCTATCCGTACAACGCCGGCCATGTGCTCGTCGCCCCGCGCGATCATTTGGGTTGGCTCGCCGAGATTCCCGCCGCTGTGCAGCTCGAAGCGATGCAGCAAATCTCGCGGCTCACCGTCGCCTTGCAAAAACTGATGAACGCCGACGGGTTTAACATTGGGCTGAACCTGGGCCGCGCCGCCGGCGCCGGCTGGCCGGGACATTTGCACTGGCACGTGGTGCCGCGTTGGCCGGGCGATACGAACTTCATGCCGGTGATCGGCTCGGTCGATGTGATTTCGCAATCGCTCGACGTGCTGTGGGAGATGCTGAGCGAGGCACTGGCCGACGAAAGTTCGTCAAGCGGTAACGCCCCGACCGAGGGCGCCCATGATTGATCCATTGCCGATCGAAGCGCGCGAGGCAACACTGCTGGCCGGCTACGCGATGCGCAGCGCCGACTCGGCGGGTCGCAAGCACACCGAGCCGCCGCATCCGTATCGCGGACCGTATCAGCGCGACCGCGATCGCATCGTGCACAGCGCTGCCTTTCGCCGCCTCAGCTCGAAGACGCAGGTCTTCACGGGCGAGAACGGCGACTACCATCGCACCCGGCTCACGCACACGCTGGAAGTGGCCTCGATCGCCAGGACGCTAGCCCGTGCAATGCGCTTGAACGAAGACCTGGTCGAGTCGCTGGCCCTGGCGCACGATCTGGGGCATCCGCCGTTCGGTCACGCTGGCGAAGAAGTATTGCACGCTTGCCTGGCCGACGTCGGCGGCTTTTCGCACAACCGCCAAGGGCTGCGGATCGTCGAAGAACTCGAGCAGCGCTATCCGACGTTTCCGGGCCTCAACCTTAGCCTGGAAGTACTCGAAGGACAGGCGACGCGCGTCACGCACGATGCGACGGCCGCCCGGCCGCTCTTGGAGGTGCAGGTCGTCGACGCCGCCGACAGCATCGCCTACGACACGCACGATGCCGACGACGCCATGCAATTGGGACTTCTCAACCTCGACGAGCTGCTGGAGATACCGCTGTGGCGCGAAGCCGCCGATCGTGTCCGTCCTCGCTATGCCGGGCTGAGCGAAGGGCAGTTGAAGCGCGCTGTGCTGCACGAGCTGATCGATTGGCAGGTGAGCGATCTGTTGTTGCAGGCCGCCCAGCGGATCGACCAATGGCGGATCGACAGTGTCGCGGCCGTGCGCCGAGCACCGATGATCATCGGCCCGAACGCCGCACTAGCGGCCCAGAAAGCCGAGCTAGAGCGGTTCCTGCACGAGCGCGTCTACCGTCATCCGCAGGTGCTGCGCCTGCGGCGGCAGGTGCAGAACGAACTATCGGAAATGTTCGCGGGCTACCGTGCCCATCCCGAGCTGATGCCCACCGGCTTCCGTTCGCGGATCGAGCATTCGGGGCTGTCGCTCACCGTGGGCGATTACCTAGCCGGCATGACCGACCGCTACGCCCGGCAAGAATACCTGCGGCTGTTCGCGAAACGGTGACCGCGGAGCGACACGATGAGCGAGGCACGTTCGCCGACGGTCTACGTGATCGCCGGCCCCAACGGCGCGGGCAAAACGACTTTCGCGACCGTGTTCCTTCCCGACTTCGCCAACTGCCGCGAGTTTTTGAATGCCGACCTGATCGCAGCCGGCATCGCGCCGCTTGCACCGGAGACGGCGAACGTCCGAGCAGGTCGCTTGCTGCTGACTCGAATGCGCGAGCTGATCGACAAGCGCGCCGACTTCGGGTTCGAGACGACCCTTGCCGGGCGAAGCTACGTGCGGATTCTCTCGAAGATGAAGGGGTGTGGGCTATCGGGTGGTTGTCTTCTTTCTTTGGTTGCCTAGCGCCGATATTGCGAAAGCTCGCGTCGCGAATCGTGTCCGCGAAGGTGGACATGACATTCCGGAGGCGGATATCCGGAGACGTTTCCGATCTGGGCTTTGTAACTTTTTCCGTGATTACGGATCAATCGCTGACGAATGTCCAGAAAACCACCTATCGGCAGATCACCCAGGGATTTCCATGAGTGTCGCCAGGAATCAGCACCGAAGATCGGAGCTTACGATTCGAGCCGAAAAGGCAATGGAACTTTCCACCTATAAAGCGATCGAACGCGCGCGAAAAGCAGGCACGCCGTTAATCGTAAAGCGTGACGGCGAGATCGCCGAGGTTTCACCGGAGGTTCTCTTGCGCGAAATGCACTCGTGGGCCGCAATGCGCGCTGCGGACAACGCTGGAGGCCAACGCGGCGATGAAGAGCATCCTCCGCCGCGACACGGGGGAAGATTGGAAGCAGTACGTCGGTCGGTTGATGAAGGAAGCAGGAGTCATTGAGGAGCAGCACGAGCCGAGCGACGAGGAGATTCGCCGCTTCGACAAGGAGCGGAAGCACAAAAAGGTCTCGAACGACGAGTGGGTTTCGCCCGTCGATCCGGACGCTCGGATCACGCAGCTGAAAGACGGTCGGACGCATCTGGCGTACAAGGCCGAGCATGTGGTCGATCTGGCGAGCGATCTGATCTTGGCGGCCGAGATTCGTGCGGCCGACCACGGTGATTCGCAGACGCTCTGCGACAGCGTCATGAAAGCTCAAGAGAACTTGCAGCAGGCCGAGATCGAGACCCAGATCGAAGAGGCGGCGGCCGACAAGGGCTATCACTCGGCCGGGACGATCGAGTTGTGCGATTCCCTCGGACTGCGAACGTACATCCCCGAACCGAAGTTGAAGCATGAACGCACGTGGACGGACAAGCCGCCCGAACTGCAGCGGGCCGTGTACGGGAATCGGCGGAGGATGCGGCGCGCGAAGGGCAAACGACTTGGTCGCCTACGAAGCGAACGGGTCGAACGGATCTTCGCCCACGTCTGCGACTCGGGCGGGATGCGCCGCAGTTGGTTGCGCGGGCTGGTCGACGTGACGAAGCGGTACCTGCTGGCGGCCGCGGCGCACAATCTCGGCCGGATTCTGCGCCGACTGTTCGGGGTCGGCAAACCGAAGGCCCTCCAGGGTCTTCGCGCGCTCGCCGTCTTTACGCACCTTCTCGCCGCGATGCTCAGCAGAAGATTCCACCAAGCGCTCGATCAATGCTTCGCTTCGATCCAACGCTACGCAACGCTGAACCCGCTCGATGCAACGTCCTGACTCGCTTCCAAAGAACCGTTAGATCAACGGACTGCTAGTACCTGTGCAGACGCCGCGGTCAGGTCCGACAACCGCACGCGCTGGCGTCCCTGTGGATCGAAGTTTGCCGGGTCCAACCAGCGCTCCAGCGCCACGCGCAGCGCGGGCCAATCGCGGTCGATGATCGCGTACCAGGCGGTGTCGCGGTTGCGCCCCTTGTACACCGTCGCCTGGCGATGTACCCCTTCGAAAGTGAATCCCAGCCGCAGCGCGGCGGCGCGCGACGGTGCGTTCAGCGCGTCGCATTTCCATTCGTAGCGCCGATAGCCAATGTCGAATGCTCGCCGCATCAGCAGATATATGGCCTCGGTCGCCGACCGGGTGCGCTGCAGCAGCGGCGAGTAGTTGATGTGGCCCACCTCGATCGACCCGCTGGCCGGCATGATCCGCAGATAGCTGGCTACGCCGACGGCCAGATCGGTATCACGGTCGAGGATTGCGTAGAATAGCGGGTCATCGCCCGCGCAATCGCTTGCAATCCATGCGCGGTACGCCTCCGGCGTGTCGAACGGGCCGTAGGCCAGGTACGTCCATGCCGCGCCGCTGAGATCGCGCTGGTTGGCGTCGAACAACCGCAGCGCGTGGCGCGCGGCATCGAGCGGCTCGAGCTGGCAGTAGCGGCCGAGGATTGACGTCCGCGGCGGACGCGGCGGAGGCCGCCAGTCGCCCAGCGGCATGCCGATTGGCTGATCGAAGCTCGTCATCGCAGCGTCGGAGGTGTGCATGATTCAATCGCGGCGCCGGGCCACATAATGCAGCGAACTGCACGCGCGATCGCCGTCGTCCGGCCCCAGTATGCGTCCCAATTCATCGAGGCATTCCAAGAGCTCGAAGCCGGCCGAGTCCAACTGCCGGGCCTGCGCCTGCCGGGTGATGTAGTAGTGCAACACCGCAAAGTTGTGGCCGGGATCACTGACCAACGCGCAGTCGTCGTGCAGCGCCTGGTGCGGTCGCACGCGGCGGTAGTTGAGGCGGCAGCGCGCATAGCGCACCGCGTAGCGCGCTTGCATCCATGGGTTGAGCGAGCGCTCGAAGCGCGGCCCGTCGCCGAACGCCGCCCAGTTGCGATTGTGCGCGGAAAAAATCAGCAAGCCCGCGGGGACGAGCACGCGCCGCACCTCGGCCAGGATCCGCAAACGATCAGCGTGCGAAACCGCATCGAACAGGTTGAACACGCCTAGCACGGCATCGAACGAGCCGTCAGCAAACGCTTCGAGCCGCCGCATGTCGCCCTGATGGAATTCGAGTCCGGCGAACCGCGCGCGGCAAAAGGCGACCATCTGCGCAGAGATGTCGAGCCCGACGTATCGCGCGACCAGCGGCCGTAAGTAGGTCGCGAGCCGGCCGGCGCCGCAGCCCAGGTCGAGCACCCGCCGCCCAAGAATGGCATCGTGCCAGCGGACCAGCGCCGTCGACTCGGCAGGAGACAAATTCTGCACGTCGTACTGACGAACCAGGTCGTCGCGCCGATACAAGCTGCCGTTGATCTGCTCCTGCGCCGATCGCTGGCTTTCCGTCTCTAGTAGGTTCACGAGCAGGTTCCCGCGGCGTCACATTATCGACGGACGCGCGCAGCGTCTCGTGCAAAAACCCCCACTTCAGTGTAAACCCAGATCACCGCCGCAGGTGACAGCCTTGCCCAAATGACACCCTCATCCAGCGGCCACAGCCACAGACGGCGACGGATTGTAGGCGATATGCAATGGAATCGGATTATGCGGTGGAAATCTCGTATCCCGCCGTCGTAGAAGGTCCCCGCTATCGCGATCGTAGGCGCGCTTGCCGACCGCGCGGGACCAATCCGGCGAGTTTCCGCCCCGTTACCGGCATCGGCAGGGCGTGCAGCTCCGTGGGGTCAATCCAGCGCCAGCCCGCGATGCAGCGCCCGGAACGATACTCCGCCTCCAGGCAAGACAGCGTGATCCGAAACCGCGTCACGCCGTGCTTGAGCGTCGCGAGCTGGCCGATCAAATGAACCGTGAGGCCGGTGAGCGTTCGCAGCTGGTCAGCCGTCTCGGCTTCACTTATCGAGAAGCGTGGGAAGTCCCACAGGCCATCCCAGCGGCCACCGGACTTTCGCCCGACGAGGACCTTGCAACCGCGGCGCACGACGACGGCCACCTCGCGAACGTCTTCGATCAGCGGCTTTCGCCGAGGGGCGGGGATCTCGGCCTGTAATCTTTGGACGAACGTTGGACACAATTCTCGCACCGGGCAATCAACGCAGCGCGGCGTTTGCGGTGTACACACCAGGCTGCCCAACTCCATGAGCGCTTGGTTGAATCGTCCCGCGCCGCGGCGCGGCAGCAGCGCCTCGGCAAACTCCCACAGGGTGCGTTGGCCGGCGGTTTCGGTCACATCGCCGCGGTACGCCAGCAACCTAGCGAGCAGCCGTAGCGTGTTCGCTTCGAGAATCGGGGCCCGCGCGTCAAAGGCGATCGACGCGATCGCCCCGGCCGTGTAGCGGCCGATGCCAGGCAGCGTGCGGAGAGTGTCGACGTCGCGCGGCAACTCGCCGCCGTGCTGGGCCACGATCACCTGCGCCGCCCGGTGCAGTTGCCGCGCACGGCGATAGTACCCCAGCCC
Source organism: Pirellulales bacterium (assembly GCA_036272935.1). Lineage (GTDB taxonomy): Bacteria > Planctomycetota > Planctomycetia > Pirellulales > PNKZ01 > DATAXP01. The sequence continues at coordinate 36,699 of DATAXP010000011.1, forward strand.
CTCCCAAAGCCGCAGCACTTGCTCCTCCGGCGCCGCCGCCAACGCGAACACACTGGGCAGTGCGGCAAGAAACCGCTCGTAGTAGCCGATGACCGTGGCCATCTGAGTCTGCTGGAGCATAATCTCGCTGACCCAGATGGCATACGGATCGCTCGTGCGCCGCCAGGGCAAGTCGCGCGCGGCTCGACCGTACCACGCAAGTAACTTTCGCCGAAATGCCGCCCGCCAGGTCGCGTCGGCGATTCGATCGCATTTCGCGACGGTGCTCATTGGCTTTCGACCAGTTTTTTCAGGCGTTGCAAGTCGGCATCGAGCTTCTGCTGGACCGCTCCCTTCATCAGCGGAGCGAACACGCGGGCGACGCCCTGGTAATCGGTCCGCATCACGTTCTTGACGTGCGTTTTGCCCTGCTCATCGGTCAGCCAATACATGTTCGACGCACCGAACATCGGACTGGTGATCCGCACTTCGAGATACTCGCTCGGCTCGTAGCGAATCACCTCGTCGTTCATCTCGAAACGGCTGCCATGCTCCTCGACCACGATCTTTGACCTTGCACCGACGGTCTGACGCTCGCTGGTCAACGGTTCGATCGCGACCACCCCGTCGACCCAATGCTTGAGCTTGGCGGGATCGGTGAGATACGTGAACACCGTGGCTCGCGGTGCGGAGATCGTGACCTGCGCCAGGTTGCCATACGTGCGCCCTCCGATGAACCACAGCACCGCCATCGCTACGAGCAGCAAGCCTAATAATACCGCCAAGACGCGAATCAATCTTTTCATGACGAACAATCCTTTCACGGCTCGTCGATGCTATGGCTCGTCAACGTTAACAGGCTTCTTGCCGCGATCGATCAATAGCAGTGCGGCAACGGTCAGCCCTACGCCCAGCGCCATCCAAAGCGTCGCCTGCTCGTGGAAGAAGATGACCCCCGCCAAGGCCGCCATCGCCGCCTGCGAGGCATTCACCGCATTCACGTGGACCACCGTGATCCGCTCGAGCGCCTTGGTGAGCAGGAAAAAACCCAAGGCGTTGAACAAGCCGGCCCACACCATCCGCTCGAAGTCGGCCGGCGCCGTGGCGAGCATGCCGGACCAACCAATTCGCAGCAGGCTCAATGAGCCGAGCGCCACCACGCCCGTCGCGCTGAGCACTAGCAGCGTTGCCGAATGGGGAGTCTGGCTGATCGCCATTCGCCGCAGCACGGCGCCTTGCCACGCGTAGGCGAACCCCGCCAGGCACGCGACGCCGATGCCCATGAGCACCGGTACCGCGTCGATTTCGGCAGCGTTCAACTCGGTAACGCCGGCGTCGACTTCTTCGCGTTCCTTTTCGGCTCCCTGCGAGAGAATGGGAATGGCGACGAGCAGCAGCACCATCGCCAGCAGCATTCGCCCGGTGACCGACTCACCGAGCCAGAACCGGCCCAACAGCGCACCGCCGATGATGATCGTTCCCAACGTCAGAGGCACTGCCAGGGCCAGGCCAACGCCTTGCAACGCGTACTGAAACGCCACGTTGCCGGCCAACTGGCCCAGCAGCCCGGTGCCGATGAGCGCTGCCACGATCCGCGGCGTGAGCCATAACCGTCCGCCGCGCGCCACGCGAATGCCGACCAACACGGCCGCCACCACCAGTGTCGGGGCGGCCTTCATGCAGGCGACCCAGAAGGCGTCGCAATGGGCGACCGAACGCAGGCAGATGTTCGAGCAGGTGTAGATTGCAGCCGAGGCGGTGCCGAGGATCGAGCCGATGGCCGTGCGATCCAGCCCGCCGACGAGTTTGCTGCGCATCTCCGCGGCAGCGGTTTCATCCTGCGACACCGTCTTCACGAGGAGTATCTTATAGAAAAGGAGCCGCCAGAGGTAAGAGGTAACGGATGAGTAACGTCGATGTCGCAACGCTCGTACAGCAGATTCACGACGCGCCGCTACGAATCGTGTTGGCGATAACGGGCGGCGGGAGCCGGGCGATCAGCGCGTTGCTCGAAATGCCGGGAGCTTCGCGCACGGTGCTCGAGGCCACGGTCCCCTATTGCGCCGCGGCTCTGGTAGATTGGATTAAGGCGAAGCCCGAGCATTTCTGCTCCGAGTGCACGGCACGGGCGATGGCGATGGCCGGGTATCAGCGGGCGCTAAAATACTCGCCCAACTCCGCGGACCAGTTGGTGGCCGGCGTGGCCTGCACGGCAAGCCTCGTCAGCGATCGGCACAAACACGGCGCGCACCGTATCCACATCGCCTTGCAGAGTGCTGTGGCGACGCAAACATGGTCGCTCGTGTTGCATAAAGGCACTCGCAATCGCGCACAAGAAGAAGCAATCGCCGCGCGCCTGGTGTTGAATTCGATCGCGCAGGGTGCCGGGCTCGAGTCGCGGCTGCCGCTGAGCTTGCAACAGGAATCGATCGTCGAGAACCGCTGCGACGCGCCCGAAGCCTGGCAGCGCCTGCTGGCTGGCACACTCGCGGCAACACGCTTGCGAGGGACTGTGATATTGCCCAAGATCGTCTTTCCCGGCGCATTCAATCCGCTGCACCCCGGGCACCGCGCGATGGCCAAGCTCGCCGCTCGGCGGCTCAGCGCCGAAGTCGCCTACGAACTTTCGATCGTCAACGCCGACAAGCCGCCCATCGATTTTATCGAACTGGATCAGCGAGCGCGGCAATTCGCTGACAACGAAACACTGTGGCTCACGCACGCTTCGACGTTCGTCGAAAAGTCGGCAATCTTTCCCGGGGCAGCGTTCCTAGTCGGGGTCGATACGATCGAGCGCATCGCTGAGCCGCGGTTTTACGGCGACAACGTCGATCGCTGCCGCGCCGCGCTCGACGAGATCGCCGGCCGTGGCTGCCGCTTCTTGGTTTTTGGACGCGCGCAGGGCCAGCGATTTCTCTCGCTCAGCGACCTTACCTTGCCTGGCAACCTGGCCGCGATCTGCGACGAAGTGCCGGCCGCCGAATTCCGCGAGGACGTTTCGTCGACCGAGCTGCGAAAGCGTCACTCGTCACCATAGTCGGCGTCGGCCAGCGGTAGGCCCAGTCGTCGCCATGCCGCGGGTAGCGGAGCTGTAACTTCGACCGGTGCGCGTGTCATCGGGTGTAGAAACTCCAGCCGGCGGGCGTGCAGGGCGATATGCTGTTCGCGCTGGTCGTCGTACGGCGGGCCGAACGGCTCGATCGAGCCGTAGAGCGTGTCGCCCAGCACCAGATGGCCGCGCGATGAGGTTTGCACGCGGATTTGATGATTGCGGCCGGTAAGCAATTCGATCTCCAGCCACGAGCCCCAAGCGAACGTGCCCAGCCGGCGGTACCTGAGCACCGCCTGGCGCGCATCGGGCGTGTCGGCGTTGACCACCATCGCGCGCGGCTGGCCGACGATTTTCAGCAGCCAGTCGGTCCACGTTCCTTCACTCGGCTCGACCGTGCCGCTGACGCAGGCCCAGTAGACCTTGCGCACTGTGCGTCGCTCGAACTGTTCCGAGAGGCGGCGGGCGGCACGCACATGGCGCGCGAAGACGATCGCGCCGGACACGGGCCGATCGAGCCGCTGCGGAATGCCGAGATAGACGTTGCCCGTCTTCCCCTCGGTGGCGCGCAGCCAATCCTTCATCCGCGCTTCCATGCTGTCGATGCCCGGCGGCGCTTGCGTAAGCAGGCCGCCTGGCTTGAACGCGACGATGCACGGGCCGTCGTGATAGAGGATGTGCGGTGAAGACATGGGCTCCGGGCTCCAGGCACCGGACTACGGGCGCGGCATATGCTGCCGACCCGTAGCCTGTAGCCCGTAGTCTGTCGCCCTGTTCACACTTGTCCCGCCTTGGGCACCACGAACGGAGCGCGGTAGTCGCGGGTGAGCATCGCGTCGGCCTGGCTGTTGCCGACGAACACTTCCTTCGTCGGATCGAGTTGCAACGCCTGACCGAAGCGCACCTGCGTGCTCTCGGAAACGTCGTTGTCGCGCAGGTGCTGGGCGAAGCGGTCGAACGTCTCGGTCGCGGTGGCGTCTTGGAGCTTCGCTTTCGCGTCGCTCATCGACATCAGCGTGCCGAGCCGATAGGAGATGTTGCCCAAGTGGCACAGGGCGCTCGACAAGTGCCCTTCGAGAATGTCGGCGTTGAGGTCGGTGTGCTTCCGGCTGCGCACGGCGTCGATGAAGTTGCCGAAATGCGAGTTATCCTTGCCGTTCTTGCTGCCGAACTGGGTGACCATGTTCCCCTTCGGGTCGAACGCGGCGCCGTTGTTGTAGGTTGTCATCACGACGTAGCCGTCCGAGCCTTCGAAGATCACGCCGACGCTCGCTCCCTTAAGCGGCTGCGTCTCTAGGCCGCGCACCTCGAAGATCAGCGACTTGTCGCCGTAGTCGCAGGCGACGACCTGCGTGTTGGCGGTTTCGCCGGCGTCTTCGTAGCCAAAACGGCCACCGTAGCTGTAAACGGCGTTGCACAAGGCATCGCCATTCAGACCCCAGCGGGCCACGTCCATTTGATGGATGCCCTGGTTGCCAAGGTCGCCGTTGCCACACTCCCATTGCCAGTGCCAGTCGTAATGGAACTTCGGCCGGGTAAGCGGGCTCATCGGCGCGGGACCGGCCCAGAGGTTGTAATCGACGCTAGCCGGAACCTCGTAGGTGCCGCGCGGACCAATGCTCTTACGGCGCTTGTAGCACAGGCCGCGACCGATCTTCACGTCGCCGATCTTGCCGCCGTGCACGTACTCGATGGCGGCAATCGTGCCCGGCATTGAACGGCTCTGCGTGCCGGTTTGGCAAATCTTGTTGTACTTGCGCGCGGTCTCGACGATCCGGCGACCTTCGCTGACGTTGTGGCTCACCGGCTTCTCGACGTACACGTCCTTGCCTGCCTGGATGGCCCAGATCGCGCACAAGGCGTGCCAGTGGTTGGGCGTCGCGGTCGAAACGATGTCGACGCTCTTGTCGTCGAACACCTCGCGCATGTCGCGCACGAACTTCGGCTTACGGCCCCCTTGCTTCTTGGCCATGTCGGCACAGCGCTTCTGGCCGACTTCTTCATCGGCATCGCAGATGTAGACGACTTCACAATCGGGGCGCGCGAAGCCCGACATGTGCGACTGGCCGCGACCGTTCACGCCGATGATGGCTATTGCAAGCTTCTCGTTGGGCGAGACGTCAACCTTGTCGTCTTTCTTCTCGGCGGCCAGCAGGTTCTTGCCCACGCCACCTGCGGCAAGCGCCGCCGTAGCGGCCAACATCGACTCTTCCAAGAAACGGCGACGCGACAGATCGTGCATGACAAGGCTCCCCAAAAGGAACGGTAAGGCGGGCAGAGTTTCCGCGAAATGGTCCGCGAAGGATGGCAAGCAGCAGCGTACCAGATGCCCCAGCGGCCAACAACTATTTCGCCCCCGGTCCGACACTCGCCGGTCGTACTATAATTAGGAGAGAATCACATCGTCATCACCGCCTGAAGATCGCTGCCATGGGAATCCGCTTTGCCTGTCCAAACTGTGGCGGGTCGATGAACGTCAAGGAGCATTTGGCGGGCCGGCGCGGCATCTGCAAACACTGCCAGGGGAAAGTCGAAATCCCGCTGGGATCGACGATCGACCGCCAAGGGCGCCCACTTTCCACAGGCACCGGCGGGGGCGGGAGCGGCGCTCAGGGAGCATCTGTCGCGGTCGCATCGGCTGCGCCAGCGGCGGTGCCCTCGGCGGCAGCGATGATCGATCCCATCGCCGAGGCGCCGGCGCTCCAGTGGTACGTGCTACCGCCGGGAGGCGGTGCACAATATGGCCCTGCCGCCGGCGATTTGTTTCGGATGTGGATTGCCGAGGGGCGGGTCAGCGGTGATGCCCTGGTGTGGCGGCAAGATTGGCCCGAGTGGCGGCGTGCCGGTGACGTGCTGCCGCAGCTTGTCACCACCCCGCTGGCCGTGCCGATGGGCGTGCCTGCCGCGGCCGCAGATTCGCTCCCCGCCGCGGGTGTTTCGGCCGAAGCACGGCCGCAGGCGCCCCGGCCGGCGTCAGGCAGCGTCGGCCATCAGTTTTTCAAGAAGAAGCGCGAGGAGCGAACGCGCACGATCGTGATCGCACTAGTTGTGCTGATTGTTGCCTTGTTGCCGCTGGTTTACTTGGTGATTCGTCGGACGTCGTAGCCGTCGATCGCGGATGGTGCCACGAACGGTGCGGCGCAGCGCTCACGACCAATCGCTGGTCAGGTATTCGTACTGGTCCTTAAACTCCAGCTCAGAGATTTCGTGCGCGACGTGGCCACGCAGCAGCGGCACGACACGGTATCCTTTTCGAGTGCGGATCACCTTGTAGATGAGACGCGAACCTTTCTTACGGGCGATAAAGCTGATCTTCGGTCCCGCGGTCCGCATCTCTTCAAGCATTTGCCGCATCTCGTCTTCCGTGTAGCTGACTCGTAGATTCTCGAGCCATTTCAGGCTGCCATCATCGCTCAGCGACGGCCCGCGCGGAACGGATGACCAAATGGAAGAGGAAGGTTGGCCAGAACCGTTTTGCTCTTGGGCAAGTTGCCTCAAAGCGAAACGGACGACCGCCCCCACGATCGCCAACAGCACCACACCGAAGAGAATGTTCGTCAGGATTACCAAAAGCGCTGCCCCGTATCGATTCCGTGTGAACGGTCTGTTTGGGCAGAACTAGGATACCAGCATTCTTGGGGGGAGCAAGTTCGACTTGCCCCTACACACTGCTCCGATGCCTGCCGATCGCAGAACGCGAGAAATCCTTCGCTGGCCGGCGCAACGCGGCGCAGGTCTCTCGACGTGCAACTCAATCAATATGACGTGCAACTCAATCAATATTAGGTCCGCTGCATGGGCGCCTCAGTTCAATTCCAGCAGCGTGATGATTAGAATGGCCGACGTTGCGCGTGCTGCCGCTTGTCGATGTTCGCCACTCCTCCGCCCTTTTCCAATCCAGCGAGTTCGCCATGAAGAAGTGTTTCCTGTCCGCGTTGATCCTATTCGTGTCGTGCGGATGGCTCGTCGCGACCGCCGCTGCGGTGGCAGCCGACGATTCGAAAACCTTCGACATTGCCGAAGGAGCGTTCAAGCTACCGGTGCCCGAGGGCTGGAAAAGCAAGCAGCCTGCCACGCGGATTGTCGAGCATGAGTTCGAGGTGCCGGCAGCCGAGGGAGATGAGCGACCCGGGCGCGTCACCGTGATGGGGGCCGGCGGGTCGATCGACGACAATATCAACCGCTGGTGTGGCCAGTTCGAGCAGCCCGACGGTTCGAACACTCGCGACAAGGCGGTGATCAAGAAGCACGCCATCGCCGGCCAGGATGTGACGGTGGTCGATATCTCGGGCACCTACGACGATCGCCCGCCATTTGCCGCCGCCAAGGGAACGCAACGCCCCGACTACCGCATGCTTGCCGCGATCATCGAGACGAAGCGCGCAGGCCAGCCGACCGGCAATTACTTCATTAAGTTCTACGGCCCCGGCAAAACCGTCGGCCAGAACGAGGCCGCGTTCAAGAAGATGATCGACGGCTTGGAAGCGAAGTAACCCGAGAGAGACACACCACCAGCGGTTTGGCGACCTGTCTCCGCCGATCAATCGCATGAAGATTCAGCAGTTCCTTGATCATCATGGTGTAGCGGCCAATCCGTTTGTCGAGGAGGATGCGCAGACCGATCCGGTGTTCAAAGAGCACTGCATCGCCAGCACCTACCATCCCACCTGGGATAAGGTCTATGGCGATCCGCGCGAGCCGAGCACCTCGGTGGTTTTCGGCGAGAAGGGGGCCGGCAAGACGGCACTGCGGCTGCAGATCGCCCGGCACATCGCCGATTACAACGCCAAGAACCCCAATCAGCGGGTGTTCGTCATCGAGTATGACGACTTTAACCCGTTCCTCGATCGGTTTCGTGACACACTTTCGAAGCGCAAACGCCGGCTCGACCGAGTGCTGAGCGAATGGAAGCTCTGGGATCACATGGATGCGATCCTGGCGTTGGGCGTGACGCAGTTGGTCGATGCCCTGGTCGACCGACCCACGGCACCGGCTTCCACGAACGGTGACACAAGGCGTGTGATCGACGCTGCCGCGACCGTCGGACGGCTCGAGCCGGCACTGCTCAAACGCCATCAGGCTCGCGACCTGCTGCTGCTGGCCGCTTGTTACGACCAATCGACGGCCGAGACATTTCGCCGCCGCTGGCACCGGCTCCGCCGGCTGCTGCGATTCGGCACGCTAAAGACACGTTGGCCATGGCTGTTGGGGTTTGCGGTTCCGGTGGCCGTGCTGGGGATTATTGGCTGGCTGGATCAATGGTCGTGGCTGGCTAGTCCCTGGCCGTGGGTGCTCATGGCCGCCGCCTGGCTTCCGTGGGCGTGGAAGGCGCTGCGCGCCGGCTGGCGGGCCCGCGGCATCTCACGACAACTGAAGGTGCTCAATCGCCCGGCGAACCCGCTGCGCCAGGTGCTTATGCACTTTACGTCCGACGAGATTGCCGGCCAGCCCTTGCCGAACCACGAACGGACCGACGATCGGTTCGAGCTACTGGCGAAGTTCCAGGGGGTGCTGGCTTCGCTTGGGTTTTCGGGCATCCTGGTATTGGTCGATCGCGTCGACGAGCCCCACCTGGTGTGCGGTTCGCCGGAACAGATGCGGACGCTGCTCTGGTCGATGTTCGACAATAAGTTCCTGAAGCATCCGGGGATTGGCTTCAAGCTGCTGTTGCCGATCGAGTTGGCGTATTTCATCGATCGCGAGGACCGCGACTTCTATCAACGCGCTCGGCTCGATAAACAGAACCTGATCCCGTCGCTCGAATGGACCGGCGAGTCACTTTACGATGTCGCGAACGCCAGGCTAAAAGCCTGCGCCGCCCCCGGCAAGCAGCCGTCGTTCCGCGAGTTGTTCGAGCCGGCGATCAGCGATCAACGGCTGATCGAGGCACTGCGGACGCTGCGTGTGCCGCGGCATCTGTTCAAGTTCCTGTACCGCGCGTTCGTCGCCCATTGCAATAACCACACCGACGACAAGCCGGCGTGGGAACTATCAAGCCCAACGTTCGAGTCGGTGCTGGCGCTGTACCAGCGCGATCAAGACGCCTTCGATCGTGGTCTGGGAACAGGGTAGCGAAAAGGCAGAAGGATGAAGGCAGAAGGATGAAGTTGACCTTGCCCAGGTTTGACGGGCGCCGACGAGGGGTTAGTTCAGACGGCAGCATCAAGGATCAAACGCGCATTTTGTTCGGAACAGTTCGCGGGAACGTATTCGATTCCACCATCTTCGTTCTTCACGGTGCGGACGGGCCGCGCGACAGTCACTCGGCTATTATAAACATTTTTACATCTTCCCCGCTTCGTTGATCTGGCCGATGTAGAAGCTGAACAGGCGGAAGATGACGAACACGATCAGCGTGGCGACCAGGGCCCAGACGAGAAACCCCGCGATCGTGGTCAGCGCCATCAAGGCGCGCTGCGACTGGTCCTGGTACTGCCGCGAAAGCGTGTTCATCGTTTCGGGCAGGCGGCCGCTGCGCTCGCCGACTTCGATCGCGTCGAGAAAGTCGGCCGGAAACACACCGGTGACCGACAGCGCTTCGTGAATCTCCTGCCCGCGGCGGATCACGGAGGTGATTTCGTCGATGTGGTCGCTGTAGTAGGCGTTCTGCATGGTGCGCAGCGCCAGCGGAATGGCCTTGAGCAAGTCCATGCCCGAGCCGTACGTCAGTTCCAGCGACCACGCGAGCCGCGCCAGGCTGAGCGTTTGCAGCGCGCGGCCGACGACCGGCGTGCGGAGCACCAGCCGCTGCAACGGCCGTACCCAGAACACGCCTCGTCTTAGCGCCTGGAACAGCACGACGAGCACCACCGCCACGATGCCGAGGATCGTCACGTAGCGGATCAAGCCTTCGGTGCCGATCAAGCCGAAGCCTAACAGGTCGAGTGGCTGCGGTGGGCCGCGATGATGCGGGTCGGGCTGCGGCGGCAGGAATCCCATCACCCAGATCAGCAACCCCACGACCGACAGTGCCGCGGCCAGTTGCACCATCGGCCAGGTGATGTTCGACAGGAACATGCGCCGCAGGCGGACTTGGTTCTCGTAATGGTCGGCCAGGTGGAGGAACACCTGGTCGGCGTGGCCGGTCTGCTCGCCGACCTGGACCATTTCGCGGAATAGCGGCGGGAAAAAATTGCCGGTCGCCTGGATGGCATCGTAGATGCTCGATCCGCGGGCCACGGCGGTGCTGATCTCGTTGAGCTGCCTGCGCACGCCGGGCGACGAACGGCCGTGGGCCTCGCGATCGAACACGCGGCGGGCCTCGATGCCGCTTTCGAGGCTGATCGCCAGACGGCGCGACAGGTTCGCCAGTTCTTGTTGTCCGATGCGAGGCGAGAAGATCATTCCCCTAATGTATACTCGACCTTGCGGATTGCAGCATCTTTGCTGCCGCGAGAGCCGTGGCCGACCGACGGCTAGCGCACAAGCGGCAGCTTCCGTTCAAGCCGCGTTTCTGCTATCGCACGAAAACGATTGGGAATTCACAGGTTTCGTCGGTCGGCCGGACGAAAGCATGGACAGTCGGGAGGCGGTTCGACGGCGGGCCCGCGTTGACATTCGGGCGACGACCCGACTACAGTTCGCCCGCCCGTTGTTCGCCTGATGCATGACGAGGTTGCTCACCGTGATTCGCAGCGTGGTTGTGGCCTTGGCCGTGTTGGTTGCCGGCGGTGTCGACGCCGGCGCCCAGGAATGGGCGCAAAAGATGTTCGACACCACGTACCACGACTTTGGCGCCGTGGCCCGCGGCTCGACCGTCGAGTTCGCCTTCAAGCTCAAGAACATCTACCAGGAGACGGTGCACGTTGTCGCCGTGCGCTCGAGCTGCGGCTGCACCACCCCCAAGGTCGAGAAAGACACCCTCAAGACCTATGAGGAAGGCTCGATTGTCGCCTCGTTCAACACCCGCTCGTTCACCGGCCAGAAGAGCGCCACAGTCACGGTGACGTTCGACCAGCCGTACTATGCCGAGGTGCAGTTGCAGGTGACGGGCTACATCCGGACCGACGTGGTGCTCACACCGCCGGGAGTCGATTTCGGCGCGATCGACCTGGGCTCGGCAACCGAGAAGAAAGTCACGCTGCAATACGCCGGCCGCGACGATTGGAAGCTTGTCGGCGTCGAGCCGCACAACGATTATCTTTCCGCCAGCTTCGTCGAGACCGCTCGCAGCAGCGGCCAGGTCACGTACGAAGTGACCGTACGGCTAAAACCCGACGCTCCGGCCGGCTACATGAAAGAGCAACTCGTGCTGGCGACGAACGATCAGCGGGCCAAGGAAATCCCGCTCGACGTCCAGGCACGGATCACCGCGCCGCTTACCGTCAGCCCCGGTTCGCTGTTCCTCGGCGCCTTGGAGCCGGGGCAGAAGGTGACGAAGCAGGTGGTGGTGCAGAGCAAGCGGCCCTTCAAGATCGTGGCCATGAAGTGCGCCGACAGCTCGTTGAACTTTTCCGTCAGCGACGAGCCGCGTGCCGTGCACGTCGTGCCGGTCACCTTCACCGCCGGCCACAGTGCCGGCAAGATCACGCGCAAAGTGCAGATCGAAACCGATCTGGGGTCCGAGGTTTCGGCCGAGCTGTCGGTCTACGCCCAGGTGGTTGTGCCGCCCGCGAAAAGCTGAGCAGGCAGTTCTCCGACCGGCTCCACGATACAATACTCTGGCGTCCGCTTGCTGGAAGCGGGTGACGAAGCTTGGTCGTTCAGGCGGCGGCCGATTGCTCAGGGAGAGCCGGCATGCCCCAATCTCAGAACGCCATACCGCGCGGCTGCACCTTCGCCGAGTCGGACTGGCGTATCCTGGCCGATTATTGGTACCCCGTCGCCTTGGCCAGTGAGGTGACTGACAAACCTGTCGCCGCGACGCTGCTCGATCAGCGGCTGGTGCTGTTCCGCACCGCGAGCAAGGGAGTGGTCGCGGCAAACGATCTGTGCATCCACCGCGGCGTGCCGCTGAGCATGGGGCACATGGACGGCGAGGAGATTGTCTGCGCGTACCACGGCCTGCGCTATGACGCCGAAGGGCAATGCGTGTGCATCCCGGCCGATCCCGAGGGGGCCATCTCGCCGCGCCTGCGGCTCGCGATGTATCCGGCCGTCGAGCGCTACGGCCTGATCTGGGTTTGTCTTTCGGGCAAACCCGCCAATGTGCTCCCCGAGATTCCCGAGTGGGACGACCCGACGTATCAGACGGCCCTGCCCGCACCGATCGACCTGAACGCCTCGGCCGGGCGGCAGCTCGAAGGGTTCATGGACGTGGCGCACTTCGCTTGGGTGCATCACGAAACGTTCGGCGATCGCAACAACCCCTACGTGCCCACCTACTCCGTCGACCGCACCGACTACGGGCTGCACATTGAGTATCGCAGCACCGTGGGCAACTACATGCGCCAAGACGGTTCCGAAACCGAGCCCGAGCAAGGCGTGCTGCGCGTGTTCGATTGCTATCTGCCGTTCACCGCGAGGTTGACGGTCCATCTGCCCGATGGGGGACGGCTGGTGATTCTCGACTCGGCCTCGCCGATCTCGGCGCGGCACACTCGCCTGTTCGCCCCGCTGCTGCGCAACTACGATCTCGACACGCCGTTGCAGCCGTTCATCGACTACAACGTCAAGATTTTCAACGAAGACCAGGCGATCGTCGAATCGCAGTACCCCGAGGATCTCCCGCTCGACCTGATCGACGAGGTTCACATTCGAGCCGATAAGACCTCGGTGGCGTACCGCCGCGCGCTGGCGAAACTGGGGCTCGGCCACTCGTTCACCTCGTAGCCTGAATTATTCACCACAGAGGCACGAAAAACAGCACGGAGTAGCGATAGGTTGTGTTCGTGAAACATGCCTTTGCGAGAAGCGCACCCCGCTTCGAATCGTCGTGCGAGGCATCCTCTGTGCCTTGTATGTTGCCAAAAGGAAAGAGACAGCGTTCGCTGGAGCTTGCTTGTTCCGCTGCTGCGCAGCAGCGGAACAAGCGGACACCATCGCCCCCCTCGCTTGCAATTAAGCCAGCGAATAAGATGTGGCCGATGCTCGCAGCACGCCGCTCCCAGCTCCCGACCGCGCTCGTGATACTCGGTACGCTACTCGCTGCCGCAAGCGGCGCTCGTGCGCAGACTTCGAGCGACGAGGCCCTGCGCGGTTGGCTCGATTATCTCGAGCGCACCATCCCTCGATCGCCCGAGAAATTCACGCTCGGCCATCCCACCGACCTGGCCAAAGCCAAGCAGGCGATCGATCAATGGTCGGTGCAGATGACCGACTTCCGCTCGATCGGCGATCTCGATGCAGCGCTGCGCATCGCGCGGCGGCTGCTCGAAGCCAAGCAGCGCGTCGACCGGCAGATCGACGCCCTGTTCGCACTGCGTAGCCAGTTCACTGCCGCTGCGATCGACGACCCCCGTCGCGACCAGATTCGCAGCTACTTGCGCTGCCAATCGCAGTTGATCGACCTTTCGGGCCGCCTGCGTTATTTGCACCACGACGCCCTGCAAGCGGTGTCGCGCTATCTGTGCCCGACCACACAGCAGCGCCTGCGGCTAGTCGACATGCTGCTCGCGTATCGTAGCTCGATCGGCGCGGTGGTCGCGTCGCAGTATCTGGCCGGAGCGATGCCGGCCCCGGCGGCGCGGCGGCGACTTCCGGCAGCGCAGCCGGACGAAACCATGCTGCTGTGCAGTCGCGTGCTGCGGCTGATCGCCGCTTCGGGCGAGGCCTCGGTGTTACCGGCCGTGGTCGAGCTGTTCAACCGCAGCGATCTGCCGGCCGCGCTGGTGCTGCAAGCCGGCGAAACAATCCGGGCAGTCGGCCTGCCGCAGGCGCCGCGGCCCCAGCCCTCGCACGATCCCGCAGCCGGCGAGTTGCCGACGCCGGCGATCACGCCGCGAGCTTTGGCCGATCGGCTCGGCGTGCTGGCCAAGCAACGTTTGAACGGCGACGAGCGACGCCGCTGCGACACGCTGTTGGCATGGGCGCGTGACGTCGCCGATCGGGGGCTCGACCGCCCATCGTACCGGCTCGGCGCGTATGAGGTGCAACCGGGCGACTGGCTGCTGATGCGCAATCCGTCGCCTTACAACTTGTTCACCGATCTGTCACCGGGACTGTTCACGCACGTCGGCGTGGTGACCACCGAGCGCGGGCCCGATGGTATCGAACGGATGGTGGTGGTCGACCTGCCCGAAGCTGGCGCGAAGATGCCCGCCACGAACGTCGAAATCTTCCTGGAGCGCACGCTGCACTACGTGTTCCTGCGCCATCCCGATACGAAGGTGGCCACGGCGATGGCCGATGCCGCGCGCGAGATGATCGGCAACGAGACGCAGTTCGATCTGAACTTTCGCACCGACCGCATCGCCGAGTTGCGCGGTAAATCGCTCGCCGGGAAAAACATATGCACGTACTGCGCGGGACTACTGCTGGTGTGTGCCCAGCAGACCGATGAGCCGCGGCGCGAGTTCTTTCCGCTCGACGAATACGCCGCGCCGGGACGCACGGTCGAGAACTTGGCCAAGCTGGGGATGTCGTTCGGCGACAAGTTCGTGTCGCCTACGGGGGCCCTGTTCTCACAGCGGCTTGCATTGATCGGGCGCCGCGAACCGATGTACGACCCGGCCCGCGAGATCGAGGAGGCGGTGTTCGACCGTTTCGCCGCCGAATTGATGACCAAGGAACTCATTCTCACGCCCGACCTATATGACAGCCTGCGGCTGAAGGTGGCCGAGGCGACGAAGCACAACGCTTTGTTGGAAGCGGCGATCAGCAACGCCGTCGGCGTGAATCCCGAGACCGACCTGGTGGCTGCCGCGCGGGCGGCGGCCGTGGTCGAAACGCTCGACGAGGTGGCGTTCGATTCCAGCGCGGAATTCGCGGCAGCGCGCGAGGCGATCCGCATGGGCTCGCTCGACACCCTGGCTCGGCAAGGCTACAGCGAAGCGGACATCGCCAGCATCCGCGAATACCGCCGCCGGCATGCCGACTTGTTCCAGGAATTCGAGCGCGGCCAGCTCACGCCGCGCCGCCTGCGCACCAGCCTGGTCGATTATTACAAGCGCGCGGGGCAGCGCACGATCGACGAGCGCTTCTTCGCAGCGCCAACGAAATGAACGGCGCCGATCAGCCCGCGGCCACTTCCATGTACACCTTCAGCGCACCCTGATTGCGGTTGTCGACCAGCAGGGCCATCATCTGCTCGTAATTCTCCAGGCCCTGCACCGGGTGCGTGAGGATGCGCTCGATCACGCCCGGCCAGGTCACTTCGCCCAGGGCCAGGTCCTTGATCCCCATCTCGAAGTGCTCGCGGTTGGCGTTCACGCTTCCCAATAGCAGCTTGTTGCCAAGCACCCAATCAAGATTGATCTTGTCGCTGGGGACTTCCACATGCTGGTGACCGCCGGTGACGCTGGTCCATACCAGCACGCCGTTGTGCCCCAGCACCTGCATCGCTCCGAACGCCTGGGCGCTCGAGCCGGTGGCATCGACGATCAGGTCGGCCTTGCCAGCTTGCTTGCTAAGCTGCTCAAGCGAAGTCTCACGCGTGCTGACGTACGTTGCTCCCAGCGCAGTGACGATTTGCGACGACAGCGTCGGCGCCGGAGTGCGCGCGAGCGTGAACACTTCCAATCCCCGCAGCCGCAGGACCAGCGTGGTCAGTAACCCGATCTGCCCAGCCCCCATCACGTAGGCGGTTCGCGGCCGCCACACGCGCAGCCGGCGTTGCACTTCGAACGCCTGCTGCACCGCCTTGGCGGCACAACTCATCGGCTCGATCAGCACGTGCAGGTGCTTCAGCCCCACCGGCATGCGGACGATGAATTCGGCGTCGTCAACGTAGTACTCGGTCATGAAGCCGTGCAGCAGATTGATGCCGCGTTCGTAGTACGTCTCTTCGCTGGTCATGTCGCTGGTGCCGATCTGGTCGTAGATGCTGCGGCCGGGTCGGCGAACCGTGGCGGTCACATAGTCGCCGGGCTTCACGTGGCGTACCGCCGAGCCGACCGCCTCGACGACGCCGAACGACTCGTGTCCTAGCACCAGAAAGTCGAACCCCGGCGGGGCATTGCCGTATTTCGCCTCGTTGATCTCGCGATCGGTGGCGTCGACGCCGACTTTCAATACTTTCACCAGCACGCCGCGGCCATCGGGAACGTCGTCGACGTTCGGCTTCGGAAGATGCACAAGGTGCACGCTGTTGGGGTTTCCTGGACGAACGGCGACGGCTTTCATGCGTGAATCCCTAAATCGATGCGGGAGCGGCGAATGCGCCGAAGAGTCCTGGCAATCTATGCCGCGGCCACGCGGCGTTCAAGGGTGTTGCTGCCACGGCTAGCGACCCCCAGGGATGACATATTTTCGTACCGGCGGCCGGCTGCTATGATCCCGCCCTCTCATCGCTCGTCGGCTCGACCGGCACTTCGAGGTGTTTTCCCTTGCCAGCTTCGCTCGATCGCAATACGCGCACGCCGCCACAACCGACGCTCGCCGCTGCCACCGCGCACGGCCGGCGCAGTTGCCGCTCCGACCTGGCCGCTAGCGTTGGCGACGGCGCGATGGCCAGCATGATGGTCGGCACCGGCGAGACGTACTTGCCGGCATTCGCCCTGGCGGCGGGGCTGGGCGAGGTCGCCTCGGGATTGGTGAGCACGGTGCCACTGTTGATGGGGGCGGTGCTGCAACTGGCCGGCCCCATGGCGATGCGGCGGGTCGGCTCGTACCGGCGCTGGGTGGTGATGTGCGTTGTCGTACAGGCAACCAGCTTTTTGCCTTTGGTGATTGCTGCGGCTCGGGGCACGGTGCGTCCGCCGCTAGTGTTTCTAACGGCCGCGGTGTACTGGGGAGCGGGCCTGGCTTCGAGTCCGGCTTGGAACACCTGGATGGGTACGCTGGTGCCGCCACGCATTCGGGCACACTACTTCGCCCGGCGGACACGCATCAGTCAGGCGTGCGTGCTTGCGGCGTTCGTCGGCTCGGGGTTCGCGCTCCAGTGGGGCAGCACAGTCGAGAGCACCTTGGGCATCTTCGCGATGTTGTTTCTGGCTGCCTCCATCTGCCGGTTCGTTTCGAGCGTATTCCTTTCGTGCCAGAACGAGGCGACGGCCGACGTGCACGAGCACCGCACCGTATCGCTCGGCGAGCTGTTCGGGCGGATGCGACACGGCACCGACGGTTCGCTATTGCTGTACTTCCTGGCGGTGCAGTGCGCCGCGCAAATCTCGGGACCGTATTTCAACCCCTATCTGCTGCAACATCTGAAGTTCTCGTACCTCGACTACGTAACGCTGATCGGCGCGGCATTGGCCGGTCGCGTGGTGGCGATGCCGCTCTTGGGGCGCGTCGCCGGTCGCTACGGAGCACGCACGCTGCTGTGGATCGGAGGCGTGGGCATTGTGCCGATGTCGGCCGCGTGGTGCTTGTCGGACGGTTACTGGTATCTGCTCGGCCTGCAATTGGTGGTCGGCTTCACCTGGGGGGCGTACGAACTGGCGGTGGCGTTGTTGTTCTTCGAGGCGATCGACGAGCGCGAACGGCACAGCCTGCTGACGAAATACAATTTCGCGCACGCCACGTGCACCGTGATTGGTTCGCTCGTCGGCGGCATGGCGCTCACCGGGCTGGGCAAGTCGCCGGCGGTGTATATGGGAGTGTTCGTCTGCTCGTCGGTCGCGCGGGCCGCGGTGCTCGTGCTGCTGTGGCGCGTGCCGAAGGCACCGGCCGAGCCGGAGCACCCGGTGACATTCCCGTTCACGCCGGCATCCGAAGAAAACGAAGCGCTCGCGGCGTGATTCGCGGTCGTCCGGCATTTGCGTCCATTCGAAAAACCGCGTGGGGCAGGCATTCCTGCCTGCCAATAAGATCGCGGCCGAAGGCAGGCAGGAATGCCTGCCCCACGCGACTAACAAGGTGGCATACGGTTCTCGGATTAGGCTCTAAAGCAAGAACGCTTCCGCGATCGCGAAGTACGCCACGGTCCCAGACACATCGACCAGGCACGACACGACCGGGTTGCTCATCAAGGCCGGATCGAGCCCGATCCGCTTGAGCGCCAGCGGCAACAGCGCGCCGACCAGGTTGCCGGCGAGCACGACGACCGCCACGCTCACAGCCACCACTTTGCCAAGCTGAAGAATATCAACGTCGCCGGTGGCGGACCGCGGCGTGAGCCACGCGCGCAAGAATCCCGCACCGGCCAGCGCCACCCCCAGCGACGCACCCATCAGAATCTCGCGCCACAGCACCCGGAACCAATCGCGCGGCGTCAGCTCGCCGAGCGCTAGCGCCCGGGTGATGAGCGTCGTCGACTGCGATCCGCAGTTTCCGCCGGCGGCAGTGATCAGTGTCAGAAACAGCACCAAGGCGGGAATCTCCTTGAACACGCGCTCGAAGCTCGTCAGCGCGGTGGTCGTCAGAAACCCGCCCAGAAACAGCACCGCCAGCCAAAAGACACGCTTCCGCCACAGCTCACCGAACGGCGTATCGAGATAACCTTCTTCTAACGGCGTGAGGCCGCCCAAGCGCTGCACGTCCTCGGTCGCTTCGTCCACCAGCACGTCGGCCACGTCGTCGTGCGTGACGATCCCCACCAGCCGATCCTCGTGATCGACGATCGGCAGCGCGATCAGGTCGTACTCGAGCAGCTTGCTGGCGATCTGCTCGCGGTCCTCGTCGACCGCGCCGTGCACCACGTCCACTTGCATGATGTCGCCGACGCGCTTCGACGCCGGCGCCAGGATCAGGTCTTTCAGCGACACGAAACCCACCAGCTTCCGCTGCTCGTCGAGCACGTAGCAGTAGTAGATCGTCTCGCGGTCGGGTGCCTCGTGACGCAGCTTGTCGATCGCGGCGGCGGCGGTCGCCTCGGCCGGCAGCGTCGCATAGTCGCTGGTCATCACCGCCCCGGCGGTCCCTTCCTGCTGGGCGGTGAGCAGGCGGATGTCTTCGCGCTCGGCCCGGGCCAACAGCGGCATGATCTGCTCGACGCGCTCGTGCGGCAGCCGGGTCACCAGGTCGGCACGTTCGTCGTGCGACATGTAGGTGAGCGTCTCGGCCAGCCCGCCGCGCTCCATGATCGCCGCGATGCCGTCTTGCAGCGTCGGGTCGAGATAGCTGAACACCGCGGCGCGATCGCGGCCGTCGAACAGCCGCAGCACGTGCAGCGCCTCCGGGGGCTCGAGGTCGTCGAGCATCTCGGCGCTCTCGGCCGGATGATGCGGCGCGAAGAACTCGCGCAGTGCCTCGTCGGCCCGATCGACGATCAACTCGCGCAGGTCGGGCGCCAACAACGGGTGTCGCATCGCGAGCGATCTCGGCCTAGAGCGAGTGCAGTTGGGCGCGAAAATCGCCCGAAACCGACAGGATACTCTGTTCCGGCACTTCTGACCAGGAACCAGACTCCGTTCGTGCTGCGATCGGCTCACTCGCAATCACCACGTGGTCCGGCGTCTGCAACCACGACAATGTTTGCCCCCACCGCGACGCGATCACCGCATGACCATCGGTCAGCAGCAGGTTGAACTTCGCCGGCTTCCCTTCGTCGTCCACCGAGCCAAGCGTCAGCTCGTCGAGCTGGTGCAACACGTCGCTCATCGCCTCGACCGCGCCGAGGTTTTTGCGCAGCAGTCGATCGAGCAGCGCGCAGAACACCAGCTCGCTGTCGGTCGTGCCGCGGCGCGTGGCAAGAATCGCCGGATCGATCTCGCGCTCCAACTGCGGCGCTACCTGATCGAAGTTGGTCACCGTGCCGTTGTGCGCGAACAGCCAGGGACCGTAGGCGAATGGATGGCAATTCTCGGCGACGCGCGAGCCTACTGAGGCATTGCGCACGTGGCCCAAGAACAGCCGCGAAGTCACCTGCCGAGCTGCATCAACAAACGCCGGATCGGTCCGCGCATCGCCCGGCGAGCGAATCACCCGCGGCTCGGCTCGTCCCGGCTCGTACCAGCCGACGCCCCAACCGTCGCCGTGGTTGTATTGCTTGGCATCGCAACATGCTTGGGCGCGCAGGCTGTTGCTCGCGTCGAGCAGATACTCGGCCGCGGCAACCGGCTGGCGAGCGGTGACAATCACGTGGCGACACATGCTAAGAAGGGAAAGAAAGATGAGGGGTAAGAGGTGAGTTGCAATGGCGCAGCGCCCTGCATCCGCACTCTCCTACCTATTATGGCTCGTCGTGCAAGTGCTTCAGAATTTCGAGCGATTGCTGCTCGATGATCTCGCCGGCCTGCGTGGTGAGATACGAGTGCTCGCCGAACCAGGTTTCATAGCTGCCTCCGGCGAATGCCTTGGCGGTAGGCACGTAGCCGTGGGCGCCGTTGGTCTGCTCGACAACCATCGTCCGCTTGAAGGGTGATTGTCGTTTGATATCCAGCCCGATCTGGCAGAACAGTTCATTCGGATTGGTCACGATTGCGAAATCGTTTCCGATGCGTATGCCAGTGAGCGAGAAAGGATACGTCGGTTTCTCCCTCTGTTTCATTTCGTCGAATGTCTGGCGATAGTGTTCGAGCTGTGACGGCCAATTGCGCAGCACCTCGGCTTCCTTGAACGTCGGGCTCTCTCGTCCCGGCATCTCGATTTCATGAGTTTCAACCCACAGCGCAGGCTTGTCGATGAACTCGAGTTGTCCCAGGCAGCGCACAATCTCGGCGGACAGTTTTTCGGCGAACGGCTCCTTGCTCACGCTGCTGTAGGCCGGATTCACATCGCCGCACGCGCCCGCCAGAAACAACGTGGGCACCGCGTACCCGAGCTGCCGCACGACGTACTGCTGCACGTCGCCGGGGTAATCGGCCGAGATGACGGCTGCCCGGTTCGTGGCGGCGTGGCAGGCAAAGTCGAACACGACGGCCTTGTATCGTCCATCGTTGCCGACAACGGCCAGCACGTTGACCTGGTCATCCGCGGGGCCTTCCGCCGGAAAGCGATTCGCCTCGGCGGGCTCTAGCTGCCAGCGGTTCCAGGCGTTTCCGTCCTGGATAACGCGGCGATTCTCGCTAATGCCTGCGACGTTTCCTGTTGCTGTTCCGATCTTGCAGGGCGCAAGATCACGAACGGCCAGCGCCACCGCCTCACCGATCGGGGTGACCAGTTTGTCCTCGTAATAGGACCACAACGGACCCGAGTGCGTATGCGAAGAGCAGATAATCACATTGCCGGCTGGAATGCCGGTGGCCTGTTCGACGTGCTTGCGCGCCGCGGTTGCCAGGTCATGCGGATATTTGAGCGTATCCAAGGTAACGATCGCCACCTTGCGCGTGCCGGCCGAAATCACCAAGGCCTTGGCATACAGACGACTGCCGACCGTTGCCGTCTTCTTCGGCGTCGGCGCGCCGCCTAGCACGACTGCTTCGGTCGGCGTGATATCGACGCTACCGACGCCGACATTGAAGTAGCCAACGTCAGCCGTTTCATCACCGTCGCCGGCAAATGCGGGAGCGACCAGCAGGGCCAGAACGAGAATCGACGTCCAGGGGTTTCTCATCCCTCCGCCTCGAACCATTACTCACCACTCACCAATAACTTCTTTAGTTCTGCAACTGTTGGCGCGTGCTGCGGGTCGTCGGCCAGGTTCACGTAGTCGTCCGGGTCGGTGGCCTGGTCGTACAATTCGGCCCCTTTGCGGCCTTCGTCCCACTCGGTGTATCGCCAGCGGTCGGTGCGCACGCTGCGCCCCAGCACGCCGCCGCGCTCGACGACGGTGAACGCGGCAGGCTTGCCGGGAAGCGATGGATCGTCGAGCACGGGGCGAAAACTTTTCCCTTGCAGATCGCTCGGCGCCGTGAGGCCGCACAAGTCGCAGAGCGTCGGATACACATCGACCAATTCGACGATCGCGTTCGTCGCCTTGCCCGCGCCGCGCGTCCCCGGCGACCACACAATCAGCGGCACGCGGGCCGATTCTTCGAACACCGTGCTCTTGTTCCACCAGCCATGCTCGCCGAGGTGGTAGCCGTGGTCGCCGAAGAAAACGACCACGGTGTTCTTCCAACGGTCGGTGGCGTCGAGCGCGGCCAACAGCTTGCCGACCTGGGCGTCCATGAACGACACGCCGGCCAGGTAGGCCCGCAGGAACTCGCGGCGGTCCTGGTCGGTGAACTTTGAAAAGTCGGTGGCCCTGGAAATCGCCAACGGCGCCGCTGGGCCGCGCTTCTCGGGAACCTGCGGCGGCTCGATGCTCTCCGGCGGGTACAGGTCGAAATACTTCTTCGGCGAGATGAACGGATCGTGCGGCTTGTTGAACCCGACGGCGAGAAACAACGGCTGCTCGCGCGGTTCGTTCAAGATGCGCACCCCCTCGGCCGCGTATTGGCCGTCGGGCTGGTCTTCGTCGCCGCCATCGGCCGCCAACCAGCGACACCAGCCGCGGTTGCCGCCGGGATTGGTCATTTCGCGGCCTTCACCCTGCATGCCGGTCTTGGTGGGTGCGAAGACTTTCACCTCGTCCCACGAGCGCTCGGCATCGGCCCCGCCACTGGCGCTGAGCTTGGCCAGCTTGCCGCCGGCGTGAAAGATTTTCCCCAGGCTGACCGTGCGATAGCCGTTCTTCTTGAACAGTTCAGGCAGCGTTACCGCGTCGGGCAGCTTCTCACGAAAGTACAGGTCGTTGCTGAAGACGCGCGTCGTTTCGGGACGCAGCCCCGTGAGGAAGCTCGTCCGGCTGGCATTGCAGACCGGATACTGGCAATACGCCCGATCGAACCGCATCCCGCGCTCGGCCAGCCGATCGACGTTGGGCGAGTGGGCGCGCGATACACCGTAGCAGCCCAGTTCGGGGCGCAGATCATCGACGATGATCAGCAGCACGTTGGGCCGCTCGGCGGCTGCGGAAAGAGCGCCGGCACTCCATGCGCAGAACACCGCGATGACGGAAATCAATCGCAGCCGCGAGCGCCAGCGAGCGGTGTTCGGCGACATGCCGTGAGGAGCGCACGGAACCCCTCGCTGGCGCTCGGGGCTGGGAAGGCTGTACATCATCTTCATAGCGCCTTCAGCAACCGGGTCCACCAGCTTGGCGTGGATTTGCGGGGCGCCTCGTCGGCCGATGCCGTGGTCACCGGCGAGCCTTCGCCCACCGGCACCGCGCTGAAGTAGCCGAGCATCATCTCTTCCCAGGTCTGGTCGCCCCAGCGCACCGTGGCCTTGGGGTCGGGATTCGAGAGGTTGTGCTCCGAGTTGTCGAAGTGCGCGGTGCAGATCAGCTTCGAGCCCTTGGGCAGCTCGACCGGCTCGGCGAAGTCGTAACGCAGTTGCCAGTTGAAATCCCAATGCGGCACGTCGAGCAGCACTTGCCGGCGGCCGTCGGGGAACACCGCCTCGTACCGGAAGCTTTTGCCGCGCAGGTGCATGTGCGGCGTAAGCGTGAGCAGCTTCATGTCGACCGGTGCGGTGCGCTCGGCAGTGACCTCGTAATTCGGCGCCTCCGGGGGAATCTCGAACTTCCGGTTGCCGACGACGCCGCCGATGATGCGCGTCTTCACATCCTTCGGGTCGATGAACTTGAAGCCGACGTAGCTGCGGTCCTGGGCCGGGCGACCGTTGGGCGTGTAGTGCATCTGGAACACTAGCTTGGTGCCCTTGGGGATACGAAACGCGGTCCCTTCCGGATAGCTGCACGGAGGCATGCCCGGAGCGTAGCCGACCAGTCCTCCGTCAGAGCTATTGGGTCGGCCACCACCTTTTTTCGACGGATCGTGGAACATCACCACGATGTGGTGCACCACCGCGCGGTTGTCGGGGCGGGCTTCGGCGAATTGCACCCATTTATCCTCGGTGAAGCCGGGATCGACGACGTAATACTTGTACGCCACCTCTCCTTCGGCCGGCACGTCGACCGGCTTATCGGCGATGTGGAACACGGCGTCGGGCTCGGGAATCTGCCAGCCGGTGGTGAACTGCCGCGGCTCGGGGAGCTGCTTGGGATCGCCTTCGGGGCAGCCGGCGTCGACCCAATCGTAGATCGTTTGCTTTTCGTCGTTGGTGAGCCGGGCGGCGTTGGTGAACTTGCCGTGTTCGGGACTGGCGAACCACGGCGGCATCCGCTGCTCTTCGACCACCTCGGCAATGGTGTCGGCCCAGCTCACGGCGTCGTCGTAGCTGGTGAGCGAGAACGGCGCGATCTCGCCGGGACGATGGCAGCTCACGCAGCGAGCCTGGAAGACGCGCGCGACTTCGTTCGTGTAGGTGATCGAAGTCTTGACGGCTGGCGGCGGATCACGATCGCGCCCAATGTGGCAGCCGACGACCGGCGTGGCCGCCTCGCTCACCGGCTTGCCGTTTAGCAGTTCATCGAGCGCGATGGCCAGATCACGGCGCGTCGGCTTGGGGCGCATCACGCCCGGCGCGTACTGATCGTCGATCCGGCCGTGATAGCGCACACTGCGCTCGGCATCGAGCACGAACACCTCGGGAGTGCGCTCGGCCCCGAGCCGGTCGGCCACTAACCGGCCATCGCTCTTTTGCGGCTGGTCTTTGAGCAGTGGGAACTTAATCTCGTGCAGTCGGGCATGCGCGGCGATCTCGGCCAGCGTGTCTTGCCGATTCGCGTCGAGCCCAAGGAACTGCACGCCGCGCGGCTCGTACGCCGCGGCCAGGTCAACGAGCCGCTGCGAGTACAACTTTGCCAGCGGGCACTCGGTCCCCAGCACGGCGATCACGACGACCTTCTTATCGGCGTAATCGTTCAGCCGGTGCGCATTGCCGTGTACGTCGGGGAGAGAAAAATCGGCCACCTCGGCGCCGCGCAAAACAGAACTGAACAGCAGAGCGCAAACGGCCGCGAAGAGGCAAGCGAACTGACGCATCAAGCTACTCCTTTACCACTCACCGACTCACCTACTCATTCTTTCACGATGCAAAACACCTGTCCATCCGAACTGAAATCTCGCGTAGCCGTTCTTCGCCGCCGCCGCGCACCTCGGCACTGCCCCAGCCCTCGTAGCCGATCTCGCGCAGGGCGGTCATCACGGCCGGCCAATCGCAATCGCCTTCGAGCAGTTCGACGCCGAATCCCTTGCGCGTCCCTTCGTCGTTGGCGAGCTTGCGGCTGTATTCCTTGATGTCGAGCTTGAGGATCCGCTTACCGAGGATGCGAATCCACTGCTCGGGCCAGCCGTAGGCCACGATGTTGCCGACGTCGAAGTACGCCCCGACCCACGGGCTGTTGAACTCGTCGATGTAACGGGCCGTCTCCAGCGGGCTGAGCAAAAAGTTGTTCCAAACATTCTCGAAGGCGATCTTGACGCCGGTCTCCTCGGCCACCGGCAACGCCTTGCGAATCTCGGCCTGCGAGCGGTCGTAGGCCTCGGCGTACGACACTTCCTTGTTCACCACGGCCGGCACTAATAGAACCGTCGTCGCGCCGTAAAGTTTCGCGTCGCGCAAGGCGGCTTCGAGCGTGGCGACCGCCTGGGTCCGCACCTCTTTGCGGGGGTCGGAGAACGTGACCTTCCAGTGTGTCGCTTCGATCACGCCCGGAATCGCAAGGCCGGTCTTGTCGAAGGCGGCGAGGATTTCCTTCTTGTCGTAATCGATGTTGGGTGCGTCGAGCTCAACGCCGTCGAATCCCACGTCCGATAGCATCTTGAACTTCTCGAGCATCGTGCCGTTGTGCTTGACCATCGAGAATTTGAGTGACTTTTTGAACTTCTTCTCCGTGTTCTTCTTCTCGGTGCTGGCACTGGGGGCTGCCGAGGCCAGTGCCGCGGCGGCAAGCGTCGTGCCAGCCGCGCCCAGGAACTCGCGGCGGGTGGGGAACTGCGACGGCATGGTTGGTTGCTCCTGGTTCGCGCGGCAGGTATCGTGACCGTAATCCCGCCAGCATACGCCCACCCCGCAGCACGAGCAACGATCATGCGCCTCCACGCCGCTTGGAATTCATTCATCTCAGCCGCGAGCGCTAGCGAGCGGTTCCGTGTGTCGCCATCTGGATACCGCAAGACCACTCGCTGGCGCTCGTGGCTGGGACTTTTGGTGGTGGCGCTACTCGCCGATGCCGCGCGGGGCGCCCCGCTCAACGGAACGCAAGAACTCACCTGGGACGGCGACCTGGCGGCACGCATGGTCGACGGCATCCACACGTTCCTCGACCGCGCTACGGCCGAGAGCGTTGACCGCCGCGCACGCCACTGGAAACGCGATTACTCATTGCCCGAGGCGTACACCAAAAGTGTCGAAGGGAACCGAATGCGGCTGGGGCAGGCGATCGGCATTCATCATGACTGGCGTCGCTACGATTTCGGCCCCCCGATGCAGCGAGAACTTGGATCGATCGAGTATGCGGGGAGCGAAGCAGCCAAAATTCGCCATGTGCGCTGGGGAGCCTTCGGCGACGTTGAAGGAGACGCGTTGGTTGTCGATCCGTTAAAGGAAGCAAATGAGATATGGGTCTGGATTCCCGATGCGGACAACTCGGTGAACGGTGCGTTCGTGCCCAACGGCATCCCGACACGTCAGGATGGAATGATTGCCAGCGCGGTGCATCGATCGGCTCGCCTGTATTTGATGCCGATCATCAATCGGAGCAGCACATTTTCGACATTACTTGACGGGCAGATTAAGACGGATCAGCCGCATCGCGAATTCATTTACCGGCAAGCATTCGAGGTCGGCCGGCACATCATTGGTTACGAAGTGCAAAAGGTTTCGAGCCTGATCGACTACGCAATCACTGGTCGGCGAAAGGATGCGCTACCGAAAATCACCGTTATCGGAAGCGGCGAGGGCGGGTTGATCGCCCTATACGCTGCGGCGTTAGACACGCGAATTGACACCACGATTGTTGCCGGCTATTTCGGTCCGCGCGAACAACTATGGAAGGAGCCGATCTATCGCAATGTCTTCGGGCTCCTGGATGAATTCGGCGATGCCGAGCTGGCGTCGCTTGTTGCTCCTCGCACATTGGTGATCGACCCAAGCGACTATCCGAACGTTGATGTTCCTGAAACCAACGATCAGCGCCCGGCACAAACTCCCGGCTCATTAGGCCAGGTGGATCGGGCGGCCGTGAATGCAGAGCTCGATCGGGCACGAACGCTTACCGGCCCCTTGGCGACGTCGACGGAAATGAAAATCCTCGACCGAGAAGTTTGGGAGCACTACGGATTCAACTCATTTGCCACGCCGGTTCCAGGCGTTAGGACCATGCACGCTCACCGAACCCGCGAGTACGAATTGCGAGGCGAATTGTTCTACGAGAAGCGACCCATTCAGCAACTTGTCGACTACACACAAAAACTCGTCCACGACAGCCCCAAGCGACGCACCGAGTTGTTCGCCAAGGCCGATCGGGCGTCGCGCGATCCTGCGAAGTGGGCTGAGACAACGAAAGACTTGCGGAAGTATTTCTACGACGAGGTCATCGGGCGCATCGAACAGCCGCTGCTGCCGCCGAATGTGCGCACGCGGCAGAAGTACGACACCGACAAGTACACCGGCTACGAAATGGTGCTCGATGTGTTT
>DATAXP010000012.1:0-9109 GCA_036272935.1 Pirellulales bacterium
GGAGAACCTGCTGGCCCAGCTCAAGGGGAGTGTACGGGCATTGCACGCGCCGGTCGATACCTTGCTGAGCAACGGGGCCTACATGGTGATGGTGTCGCTGGCCTGGAACTTGAAAGCCTGGTGGGCCTTGCTGCTGCCCGAGGGACGCTCGCGACATGCTGAGGCGTGGCGCGCGCAGAAGCAGCGCGTGCTGCGGATGGAGTTCAAGACCTTCCGCAACGCCATCGTGCGCTTGCCATGTCAGATCGTGCAAGGCGGACGACGGTTGATCTACCGCTTGTTGAGCTGGAACCCGTGGCAAGCGGTGTTCTTCCGCTGGCTCGATCACTTACGGTGCTGACGCGAGAACCCCGAAGCCGGAGTCCGGATGCTCCGGTCCGCCGCCACGCCGAACCCCAGAAAGCACTCGACCATGCCCGACCACAATCCGATCTCCACCACCACGCCGATTGGCGTCGGCCCTCGGCATTGCGCTTCATGCCGACCGGAAAAAACGCCACTCCACGCGGTCGGCCTTCGCTTGTTTAAGGACTAGCCCGACGCGCGAGCGAGGGATGAGGCGGGTACATACGCAATCCCTCGCTCGCGCGTCGGGCTAGTTTTCGCCGCGGAAACTCCCTGCGTCCGTCGGCGCAACCCGAAAATCCGTCAAGTCCGCTACCCTCGACTGCCGACGCAACCCATAGCAGGTGTGGTTCTGTCGGTTTGCGGCTGCGCGATAGCAGCCGCCACATTGGGAGAAGCGGGCTATGCGCCACGGCATGCGGATCGTTACCACGGGAATCGTCTTGTTAGCCGGCACTGCAACTGTGCGGGCCGATGACTCTTCGGAAGTCGCCATTTCGATCGTCCTCGATTGCTCGGCCAGCATGGACCAGCCGATTAAGTCAGACCTCGCAGGCGCCGGCGAAGTGAGCCGCATGCAGGTCGCCAAGCAGATTGTCGAAACCGCGCTCGAATCGTTCGCCCAGCAAGGCGATCATCACATCGGCCTGTGGTTGCTGGGTCATCGCCTGGCGTGGGAAGACGCCGAGCGGCCGGGACTGATGGAGCAGACCGATTACCTGGCCCAGACCAACGGCTTTGCGGTGCTAAAGAACCTGGTGCCCGGCGACGACGTCGAGCTGGTGCGCCACGTGCGCTCGCTGCGCGACGATCACATGCCGCTGCTGGCGCCGCAACTGCAAGCCGTCACGGCGTGGGGTGAATCGCCGGTGTACCTGGCCGTGTCGCGCGCGATCGACGAGTTCGGTATCCAGTCGCGGCTCGACGCCAAGGGGATCATCGTGCTCACCGACGGCGGCAACGAAACGTACATGCCGCGTCAGCCGCGCACACTCGACGACGTGCTCCGCATCCACTACCGCAAGCACATTCCGGTGCGCATCATCGGCATCGACCTGAACACCGAGGATCATGCCCAGGCAATCAAAGAGTACCGTGAGATTGCCCGTCGCACCGGCGGCAGCTTCCGCCAGGTCGACACCGCCAAGGGGATGATCAACGCGTTTGCCGACGACGTGCAAGCGATCGGCAATCCGCAGGTCGAGACCGAAACGGTCGTTCAGACAGATGCCAAGCCGGGCGTCGTCGCCAAGCCCGCGGCGCGCACGAATGCGCCGGCGGCCAAAAGCGAGATTGCCGGCGTGGTGCTGTTCAACGGCGCTCCCGTGAAAAACGCGTTGGTGAAGCTGACCGGGCCCGTGATTCGCAGCGTCAAGACCGACCGGGAAGGGAAGTTCACGTTCCCGAATCTACCGGTCGGCGAGTACGACGTATCGGCCGAAGGGATCGCGCGCAACAAGATTCGCAGCTACACGATCGACGTAACGGTCGAAGCCCCGCCGAAGTCGCCGCCCTACGTCGAAGCGGTGCTGGAGTAAAGCCCACGCGGTTGCCGCAACGGCCGCGTCGCGGTAGGGTGAATGTCCGTGCAATTCACCAGACGCCATTTGCCGCGGCTCGATGATCTTTCGCAGCTTCCTTCGCTGAGGGGCTGGACGCGGCGGTTGCGTCCGAGCACGGTCGTTTCGCGCGTTCGGGCGGCGCTGGGTGATCTGCGTGACGAAGCCCGGACCGTGACGGTCGAACGCAGGTTGCCCGATTTCGTCGGCCTCGCTGAACGCGTGTCCCGGCGGCTTACGTCGGCAGCCAACGACAGTCCTTCATCAGCGATCAATGCCGGCGGCACCGTGCTGGGCGATAGGTCGCTGTCGTTGCCGCTCGCCGATGATGCCGTGGTGGCGATGGCCGCGGCGGTCAGTGAGTTCACGTGGCACGCTGGCGGCGCAGACACTGTCGAGTCGGAACTGGCTCGTTTCACGAGCGCGAGCCGCGCGCGCCTGGCACAGAGCTTCGGCGGCGCGGCCGTGTGGGCGCTGCGCGCGCTGGCGCAGGGGCGCGAGGTAGTGCTGGCACGCAACCAGGCGTTCGAGACCCGGCGAGGCGAGCGGCTGAGCGATCTAATAGTGCAGGCGGGTGCACGACTCGTCGAAGCTGGCGCCGTCAATTCAGTGAGCGAGAAGGATTACGCTCGCGCGATCACCGACCGCACGGCTGCCGTGCTTTGGGCGCCGCCATCGAGTTACGCAATGTCCGCTGCTGGCCGGGGCGCGCCGTTGGCCGCGCTGGTTGAGGCGGCGCAGGCGACCAGCGTCCCGCTCGTGGCCTTGCTCGATTTGGCGGCGCTCGATCTGGCGGCGGTCTCGGGGATCGACGTGCCCAGTGTCGGCGCGACGCTCGCTGCCGGGGCCGATGTGGTGGTGGTTTCGGGCGACGGGTTACTGGGAGGGCCGCGATCGGGCTGGATTGTTGGTCGCGGTGAGCCAATGGCCATGATCGCTGCCGACGCGCTGGCAGGCGTGTTTCCCGCGGATGCGCCGACGTGCGCGGCATGGTCGGCCACGCTGCGCCTGTTCCGCGAACCGATGACCACCGCGCAGGCGATCCCTGCACTGCGCCTGCTGAACACGCCGATCGAAAACCTGCGGCTGCGTGCCGAGCGCTTGGTCGATCAGCTCCGCGGCCACTCGGGCGTCGAGTCGGTGCAGCCGGTGGCAACGACGGCGTATCTCACCGCGGCCCAGGCTCCGGGGCATCGCTTGGCCTCGTGGGGCGTGTCGATCCGTCCTGGACGCGGCACGGCGGCAACGCTGGCAACGCGCTTGTTCAAAGCCACGCCGCGCGTCGTTTGCCGGACGTGCGACGAGACGCTGATCTTCGACCTGCGAGGGGTGTTGCCCCGCCAGGATCAACCGCTGTTGGCAGCAATTCTCGCGGCGCTGGATGCCTAATTGCCGCAGCGCGTTCGTGCTCGCGCGTGGTCCGGTGCCTGTTCGCCTTTTCCGGCGAAAAGTTTCTTGATATGTTCGAGGAATTGTTCTGAAAGACATTTTCCGATCGAGGAGCAACGAATGGCCAAGCCGCATCGTACTTTGAAGAAAGCCAACCACGGCCGGCGTCCTGCCAACAGCAAGGCGCGGCGTCTGAAGCGAAAGCTGGTGCGAACCTGAAGATTCTGACGGAGTGATTCGGACGGGGTTGATACGATGCCTGTCAAAGACTTGATCCTCGATTTCTCGGAGTACAGCACCGACCACGTGGTTGCCGGTCTCGACGAGGTTCGCCGCTACAACTTGCAGCGCTTCGAGATGGAGCAGCTCACGGCGATCTGCCTCGAGGACACCGATCGCAATATCTGCGTCGGCTACAAAGATCATCGCACCGACGAGTTCTGGGTGCGCGGGCACATGCCGGGCATCCCGGTGCTGCCGGGCGTGTTGATGTGCGAGGCGGCGGCGCAGCTGTGCAGCTACTTTTCGGTGAAGCACGACCTTCTCGGCGCCGCGGTGTTGGGCTTCGGCGGGATGGACGAAATCCGCTTTCGCGATCCGGTGCTGCCGGGCAGCCGGCTGGTGATTGTGGCCCAACTGGCCAAGCAGCGCCGCGGCGCGATGTTGGTGTGGCGGTTCCAGGCTTTCGTGAACCAGGCGCTGGTTTGCGAGGGGCAGATCAAGGGCATTCCGTTGCCGATCGAGCGCTTGCCGAAGAAGACCGCCGGGGCAACGTGAGAGCGCGGCGACTAAAGTCGCCGGCTAAACTGACGTGATGAGTCGCCGCGCACTGCGAGACATCGGCAAGGGCTTGGACCTGTCGGCCTGCTTCAGGGAGCTCGATGAACTGCCGCGCCCGTTGACCAGCGCGGCACTGTTCGGCCGCGAGGCACCGCTCGAGGTCGAGCTGGGAAGCGGCAAGGGATTGTTTCTCAGCGCGGCCGCAGCCGAACAGCCCGAGACGAACTTTCTCGGCATCGAGGTGTCGCTGAAGTATGCCAGGCATGCCGCGGCGCGCTGTGCCCAGCGAGCGCTAACGAACGCCTGCGTCGCCCACGGCGACGGCTTGTGGGTGTTCCGCGAGTTGATCGGCCCGGCCAAGCTTGCCGCGGTGCACGTGTACTTTCCCGATCCTTGGTGGAAGGCGCGGCACAAGAAGCGCCGCGTGATGAATGCCGCGTTCCTGGCCGATGTCGAGCGGACCCTCGCCCCCGGCGGGACGCTGCACTTCTGGACCGATGTCGAAGAGTATTTCCAGGCGTCGCTGGAAACGATCGCTGCCTCGACGCGGCTCACAGGACCGCTGCCGGTTGCCGAAACTCCGGCGCTCGACGACCTGGATTACCGCACGCACTTCGAGCGCCGCACGCGCCTGGCCGGCTTGCCAGTGTATCGCGCCGAGTTCCGCAGGATGCGGTAACAGCTGTTGCCAATCGCCGCGACATGGGCCAGATTGGGGGTGCGCAAAATCAGCCGGCTTTCCTGGGGCGTCACCTGTGTTGAATTCCAAGCAGTTTGCCCAAGCGCTCGTCGCTGCCGGTGTGATGAGCGCGACGCAGGTCAAGCGGCTTTGGGACGAACTTCCTCAAGCACAACGCTCGGGCGATCCACGCACTTTTTCGGACGTCCTGGTCCGCGATGGCTTGCTGACCGAATATCAGGCGGCGCAGGCGCTCGACGGGCGCGCAGCGTCGCTGGTCATGGGCGAATACCTCATTCTCGATCGACTCGGCGCCGGCGGCATGGGGCAAGTGTTCAAGGCGCAGCACCGACGCATGGAGCGTTTGGTGGCGTTGAAGCTCATCGCTCCCATAGCGTTAAAAGACCAAGCGGCCGTGCGTCGCTTCCGCCGCGAAGTAAAGGCAGCCGCCAAGCTGCTGCACCCGAACATCGTCACCGCGTTCGATGCCGGAGAAAGCGCCGGCGTCAAATTTTTGGTGATGGAATTAGTCGACGGCTGCGATCTGTCGACCCTGGTCAAGCAACACGGGCCATTGCCAGTGAAGCAGGCGGTGAGCTGCACGATGCAAGCCGCGTGCGCGTTGGCACATGCCCATGCCAAGGGGATCGTGCACCGCGACATCAAGCCGGCCAATCTGCTGTTAGACAGCGAAGGGACAGTGAAGGTGCTCGACATGGGCCTGGCTCGGCTCGACCAGACGAGCGACGACGGTTCGGATGATGGCCTCACGGGCACCGGCAACATCATGGGGACCGTCGACTACATGGCCCCCGAGCAGGCGCTCGACACGCGGCGTGCCGACGCCCGGGCCGACATCTACAGTCTCGGCTGCACGCTGTATTACTTGCTGACTGGCAAGAAAATGTACGAAGCCGAGACGGCGATGAAAAAGCTGATGGCCCACCAGCAGCAACCGATTCCGCCGCTGGTTGCCGCGCGCGACGAAGTGCCGGCGGCGCTCGACGAAGTGTTTCGCAAGATGGTCACCAAGCGGCCTGACGATCGATATCAATCGGCCGATGAGTTGCTTGCGGCGCTGCGTGCCGTGGCACCGCAGGCGGAAGCAAGCCTCGGGGAAACGTCGCAGTTCACGCTCGATAGTCGGAGCGGCAGCCAGTCGCCCACGTTGAAGGCGTTCTTGGCGGGGCTCGATCGTACAGCAGCGGTCGCCGCGGTGCCGACGGTGGCTGCCGATACCGATCGTCAGCGCCAGACCGCGCAATCGCTGATCGTCGACGCAATGCCCGGCAGCGCATCGCGCCGGCGCGTGACGAGCCGCGGAGCATCGAATCGAACGCGGCCAAGGAAGGCAATCGTTGTGGGCGCCTCTGGGGCCATCGTGGCGATTGCTTTGGGAGCATGGGCGTTGCGATCCCAAAGCGCGGCGCCTGCGAAGATCGTGAAGAAAGTGATTCCGGCCTCCGCCACACTCCGGCAGCCGCCGCCGCTGGCCCGAGCACCGTTCAATGCGCGGGCAGCACGCGAGTACCAGCGCGCCTGGGCTGCATTCCTCGGCACGCCCGTCGAAACTCGTAACTCGCTTGGGGCGAAAATGATCGTCATTCCCCCCGGCGAATTTCAGATGGGTTCTAGCGGAGACGACATCAAGCGGGCGGCGGAAGAATCGGACGATCCACCTGTGGCCATGCAGGTGCTCCGCGACGAGCTGCCGAAGCATTGGGTCCGGATTTCGCGTCCCTTCCTGGTCGGAGAAAATGAGACGACTGTCGGCCAATTCGCGCAATTCATTCGAGAAACGAATTTCGTCACGCTCGCCGAGAAAAATGGCAAGGCGATCGGCTGGAATGAGAAAGATACCGATGCGGAAGATGCGGCCGGCAGCGCCGGCTTCAATTGGCGCAACGTCGGCTTCCCGCTTTCCGACGATCATCCTGCAACGTGCGTCGAATGGGAAGATGCCGTCGAATTCTGCAATTGGCTCAGCGCTCGCGAAAAACGGCCTGCGGCATACCGCAAGGACTTGCAACTTGGCTGGCAGCTGCTGGCGAACGACGGCTACCGGCTGCTGACCGAGGCAGAATGGGAATACGCTTGCCGTGCTGGAACGGAAACGTCGCGATTCTGGGGCGACCGCAAAGAGGATCGCGATATTTATGTCTGGCACCACGGTTCATATCAAACTCATCCAGTCGGCCAGAAAATGAGCAACGCGTTCGGGCTCAACGACATGCTCAGCAATGCAGGCGAGTGGTGCCATGACTACTATGCCGCGAACTACGCCGTCCATGCCGCGGGGGCCGTCGACCCCACGAGCACCGCACCGACGAGTTCAAAGTCGCACGTGCGACGAGGCGCCAACGCAGCGTTCTACCACATTCGCAGCGCCCATCGTGAAGGGTACAGCCACGGCAAGTACAATGTCGGTTTTCGCGTCGTGCGCACGGTGACCCTGCCGCCCGACGTCGCGCCGCTGCCACCGCCCGTCTGGCAAGCCGATACGAAGTGAACCGACGATGCAGAAACTTTATGCGTGGCTGCTGTGTTCCGTCGGTATGTCCACATCGGCAGTCGCCGCCGCCACGCTGCCCGCCTTCCCCGGCGCCGAGGGGTGCGGCTCGACAACCCCCGGCGGCCGCGGCGGCCGCGTGCTCTTCGTTACCAACCTCGACGATTACAACCCCAAGAGCAAGCTCGGCCGGCCGATCCCCGGCAGCCTCCGCGCGGCGGTCGATGCCGAGGGGCCGCGCACCGTGGTGTTCCGTGTGTCGGGGATCATCGCATTGAAAGCGGGGCTCGTGATCTCGCAGCCGTATTTGACCATCGCCGGCCAGACGGCACCCGGCGACGGCATCTGCCTGAAGAACTTCCCGTGCGTGGTGACGAGCCACGACGTGGTGATCCGTCACCTGCGCTTTCGACCCGGCGACAGCGCGGGCAAGGAGCTCGATGCGCTCGACGTGACCGGCGGAAACAACGTCGTGATCGACCATTGCTCGGCAAGCTGGAGCGTTGACGAAACGCTTTCGGTGACTGGCGCCGGCTGCACGAACGTCACGGTCCAATGGTGCCTGATCGCCGAGAGCTTGAACAACAGCGTTCACCGCAAGGGGGAGCACGGCTACGGGTCGCTGGTGCGCACGGATGGCGACATCACGTTCCATCACAATATCTATGCGCATCACAAAACGCGCTGTCCGCGCCCGGGCACGTATGGCAGCGAGCGCGGCATCTGGTTCGACTTCCGCAACAACGTGATCTACGACTGGGTCAGCCCTGCCGGCTACACGAGCGAAGACCGCGCGACGCTCAACTACGTGGGCAACTATCTGAAGCCGGGGCCCTCGACAATCAAGAGCGGCCGCAAGTTCGTGTTCAAGATCGGTGGGCCGGCCACCAAGATGTTCGTCGCCGACAACCTACTGGAAGGCGTCGATGCAGCCGCCGATCCGTGGAAGCTGATCGACCGTGCGACGCCTGAGAATCGTCTGGCCGAACCGCTGGAATTGGCCGCGGTGCACACCGATCCGGCCGAAACGCTGCTGGCCAAGCTGCTGGCCGGCGCCGGGGCGACGTTGCCGGTGCGCGATGCGGTCGACCGGCGCATCGTCAACGAGATCGAGCACGGCACGGGCCGAGTGATCGATTCGCCGGCCGACGCGGGTGGCTGGCCGGAATATCGCTCCACCAAAGCGCCCGAGGACCGCGACGCCGATGGCATGCCCGACGCCTGGGAACTGCGGCACGGCCTCGATCCATCGAACCCCGACGACCGCCGCGCCGATGCCGACGCTGATGGCTACACAAACCTGGAAGAATACCTGAACGGCAGCGATTCGCCGATGCGGTAGAAGCCTGGCTTTGCCAGGTGCGGAAACGTGGCCGGCATGTTCGGTCCCTATTTCGCCCGCGAGAATTCCTTCAAGAATTTGCTGGCATTTCGCCACCCCCCTTTATAGTGACGGCGACGCGACAAAATGTCGCGTCGCGGCAATCGCGTGACGACCCGATGCGCCAGGCAGGCTCCTGAGACTCTGGGGGCGGCAAGGAGACGGCGCAGATGCAGGTCGACCTCCGCGCGCAGCAAGCGCGCGCAACTTCCTTTCTCGGCTTGTCGCTGCGCGACCGAGCCTGCTGGCCGGCATCTCTCCGACTCGTCATTCTCGCGGCACTCTACACGTGCGCCGCCGCCGCCCGTGCCGACACCACGCTCAGCACTAGCCCTTAAACAAGCGAAGGCCGACCGCGTGGAGTGGCGTTTTTTCCGGTCGGCATGAAGCGCAATGCCGAGTGGACCGACGCCAATCGGCGTGGTGGTGGAGATCGGATTGTGGTCGGGCATGGTCGAGTGCTTTCT
>DATAXP010000013.1:0-35333 GCA_036272935.1 Pirellulales bacterium
CGGCGGCCGACACGATCCAGGGACACGCCATCGATACGCCGCGGCTGCCGGCGCATTTCAATCATTGGTACGTGCGCGAGGCGGTGTGGGTGAGCAGGCACTTATTCGGCCATCGGCAATGGCAGTTCAGCCAGCGGGCAACCCGGACCCTTGAGCGGCTGGGGGGGCGCACGTTCGCCTGGGAAGCAGGTCGGGAAGCTCGCCCTCTCGCCCGCTGAAGTGCTGGGTACGCTAACCAGGCGCCTGCATTGACAGCAAACTCGGGCTTGTCGGGCTGGGCAGCATTTTGTACAACACCGCCCCTTCCACGGGCAGCGTCGCCAGCCGTAGCTGCGACGATTGCCGGGGCGTTACATTTCGCGTCTCGATCCTGTCGCACCCTTGGTTGCACCCATGAGCGATTACGCGATGGCGTCGATGCCGTGGGGCTATCGCCTGGCGAGCGCCTTGGGGCTCGGCGTGTTTGGCGTGCCAACCGTGCAGGGTCAGCCCTTGGGCGCGACGCTGTGGGAGCGCGCCGCGCGGGCCGTCATTGTTGTCGGCCTGCTGGCCGGCTATCCGCTGGCGATGGCGCGCGTGATTTATCGCGGCGGGACCGATTTCGTCTATTTCTACAACGGCGGCTTGCACATCCTCGAGCACGGCACGCGGCATCCGTTTGCGCCGTTGAACCGGTACTGGCCGTCGGCCGACGTGCCGTGGGTGCTGGCGGCCTGCTTGCCGCTGCTGGTCGGAGCGTCGATCTGGTACGCATTCAACACCTGGAGCTTCTTGCGGCTGCTGAAGACGATGGAGTCGCAGTTGCTCGTCGAACGTGACGACACCACGCGACGCCGTGCGGTGCTCGCCTCGGGCATTGTGCTGTTGCCGCTGGTGCTCGACGGCCTGTTGTTGGCCAGCTTTCACATTCTAATGGTCTGGCTGATGCTCGCCGGGCTGTTGCACGTACGCCGGGGCCGACCTTGGCTGGGCGCCTCGCTGCTGGGCGTGGCCATCTGGCTAAAACTGCTGCCACTGCTGGGGGCAGGGTACTTGCTGCTGAAGCGGCGCTGGCTGCCGGCCATTGCCGCCGTGGTCATCGCGTGCGCAATCAACATCATACTGTCGCTGGCGGCGTTCGGCGTCGGCGGCACGTGGATCGAGCACGCGCGGTGGTGGAATCATTGGGCGGCTGGCAGCATCGATCGCGAACTGACGGCGAACCATCGCGTGGATGAAGATCGGCTGACGAACCAATCGCTTGCCGTCACGCTGCGGCGGCTGTGCTCGTCGCTGGGCAGCTCACCCGGCGAAGCGCGCGAGCAGGTGCGCGTCATCGACCTGTCGAGCGAGCAGCTTCAGAACGCCTACAAATTCATCTCCGGCGCACTGCTGATGGCGATCTTTCTGTTTTGCCGGCGATCGGACGCCGCCACCTCGCCGCGCCAGGCGAGCAATGAGACGGCACTCGTGGTCCTGGCCACGTTGTGGTTTTCGCCCGTGGTGTGGAGCTACCATCCGACGGCGGCGATGCCTGCCCTGGCCATCATTTTTTGCCGCTGCCCGTTGCCGTCGCGTGTCGCCTGGATGCTCGGTGCTGCGTGGTTGATCGGCATCTTGCTGCTGCTCTGGCCGACGGCTCGTGCTGCCGGCGACTTGTTCTGGCTCGGCCTGTTGACCGGCGGAGTGCTGGCCTGGACGAGCCTTCCACGCGGGCAACTGAAATTGGAGACGACGTGACATGCGTCCCGGGCGGATGGACGCGCAGCGTGCGTCGCACGTCATCGACTGGCTGATCCTCGTCGCGCTCGGCGTGGCGATCTACGTGGCGCGGATCGACGCCCTGAGTGTCCGTGGCGAAGAATCGCGGCGCATCCGCATCAGTTGCGAGATGCTCGAGCGCGGCGACTGGTTCGTGCAGACCGAACAAGGTCAGACGTTCACCGAACGGCCGCCGCTGTGCAACTGGCTGCTGATGCTGGCGATCATGGCTGCCGGACCGCAGTCGATCGTTGTCTGCCGGTTGATTTCAGCCGCGGCGACGATGCTCACCGCCGGGCTGCTGTACGCCCACGCGCGGCGCGTCACTTCGCGGTTGGGGGCACTGACGGCGGCGGTCGCGTTTCTGACGATGGGACAGGTGCTGCAACTGGGCAGCCTGGCCGAAAACGAAGCGGTGATGACGCTCTTCATGAGCGGCGCGTTGCTGCTGTGGGAATGGGGCTATCGTTGTCGTTGGCCGGCGACGCGGACGTGGTGCCTGGGCTACGCGCTGGCGGCGCTAGCCACGCTGACCAAGGGGATTCAAGGGCCTGCGTACTTCATCGGCAGCACGTGGTTGATGTTGCTCGTCGAGCGCGACCGCCGATTCTTCTTCTCTCGCGCCCACGTGGCCGGCATCGCGGTGTTCCTGTTGGTTCTAGGTATCTGGCAAGTGCCATATGCCTGCTTGGTCGGCGTGGAAACCGCCGTGTTCACCTGGACTCACGAGGTTTTCAAGAAGACCAGCGTGATCGGCATCGGCCCGTTCGTGAAGCATGCTCTAGCGTTTCCGTTTGAAGTGCTGGTGTCTACCGCGCCGTGGTCGATCTGGTTGTTGCCGCTCGTCGACCGCCGCGTGCGAGCGGCGATCACCGGCCAGCAACGCCAAACGATGCGCTTCCTTGGCTGCGTCGCCGCGGTCGGCGTTCCGACCGTCTGGTTCGCCTGTCAGGGACGCGCGCGCTACCTGATGCCGTTGTTCCCATGCGCGGCAACAATGATCGGCATCGTTGTCGATCGCGTGGTGGCGTCGCAGGCGCAAACATGGCAGCGCCGCGTGTGGAAGTTGATCCTGTTCGGCGCGGCGTCGTTGACCATAACCCTCGGACTCGCGGCATGGGCGCTCGTTGGTCTCCCCGCTGAAGCTCTGGCGCCGAAGATCGCGGCGTGGATTCCAGTGGCAAAGCTGCACCTGGCGGTGTACGGCGGTTTGGCACTGGCCTTGGCCTGGATGCTGTGGCGCGCGGCGCGCAGCACCTCGGCCGAGGCCGCGCTCCGCGGCGTGCTGGCCAGCGCCGCAATCCTGGGACTGAGCTATGCCGTGCCGATCGTCGATTTGCTCGGCCGCTGGTCGTGCCCCACCGCCGAAGCGGTGGAGCAGCTCAAAGCTCGCCTGCCTGAACAAGCACAGTTGGTCAGCCTCGATCGCGTACACCACTTGTTTCAGTACTACTACGAGCAGCAGATTCCGCGGATCGATCGGCGGGCCGCCGCCGGGTGCGACTTCGAGTACTTCTGCATCGACCGCACGCGCAACGAGCCGCTCGAGCTGGGCTTCGCTTGGGAACCGGTGGCGACGATCTGTTGCGATCGCAACTCGTTCCGACACGAGATGTACGTCGTCGTCGGCCGCCGCACCGACAAACTCTCGGTAGCTCGCCGGCCGAATTAGCAGCGGATCACGAAAGCACGAAACGATGAAAGCACGAAGCGGGCGGGAGAGACACTTTTGTCCCTTTCGTGCTTTCAACCCTTTCGTGTTTTCGTGATCTCCGCCGTGATTATTTGACGCGCGTCGGCAGGATCACCATCGGCAGCCCCGACCATTGCAACCGGCGCTGCAACGACTGGGCGGTCTGATTGTGCAGCAGCCGATCGAAGAACGTGTCTTGCTGGAACACGAGCTTGCCGGCGAAGAAGATTGCCTTGGGGAATTGCTTGTGGACTTCGAGGCACAGGCGCTCCAGCTCGTCGACCGCGTCGGTGCCGATCGATAGAAACGCTTCGGCCGGCATCCCCAGACCGTTGGCCAGATCGACGTAGCGGTCGAGCGAGCTTTCGCAATGCCGGCGCAGGTCTTCCACGGCGCCGGCCCCTTTGAAGTTGCCCGAGTCGACAACGCCGGCCGAAACGAAGATCAGGTTCTTGAAATGCCCGGGCGCGAAACGAACGGCGTTCAGCAGGGTGTGTACCCCCAGGCCGCCGTAGCCACCGACGAGAATCGCGGCGGTCGCGTCGTTGGGGTTCGGAGCAGTGAGGTTCGGCTTGCCGTAGCTGGGGATGCCCGAGAGCGTGGCGTCGAGCCGGCGCAGCCGCGCGACGATGTTCTTGTAGTGCCAGTTGATCGCGAAGCAAACGCAGATCAGCGCGCCGGTGACGCCGAGCGTGACCCAGCCCCCTTCGCGGAACTTCACCTGAAGGGTGATGGCGAGGATCGCCAGGCACATGACCGCCCCCAGCGCAAACAGCGCCAGTCTGCGCCGCCAGATCGGGTTTTCGTGCCGCGCGTGCCACCAGAACCGGCACATGCCGATCATCGACAGCGAGAACGTAAGGAACACGTTGATCGAGTACATGATCACGAGCGTCGTCACGTTGCCGTGCGTGTACCAGAGGGCCACCAAAGCAGCAACCCCCATCACCATCACGCCGTAGTGCGTAGCCAGCCGCTCGGAAAGATTTGCAAACCAGTGGGGCATCCACGAGTCGTGGGCCATGTTGGCCATCGTGGCCGAGCCGCCGATGAACCCCGCCTGGGCCGCCACGATCAGCAGCGCGCCTTCGGTGAGCATCGTGACCAGCAGGAAGCCGTTGCCGAGCAGCGAGCCGCTGAGCCCCACGTCGGCCGTGAACCGCTCGGCCAGCACCTGGTTCATCGTCTTGCCTTCGACGCGCTGGATGTCGAGCAGCAGGTACGAGAGCATCAGCCCGCCGGCGGCGATCGCCAACGACAGGGCCATGTACAGCATCGTGCGCTTGGCGGTGGCGACGCGCGGTTCGCGCATCACCGCCATGCTGTTGCTCACCGCCTCAATGCCGGTGTAGGTGCCGGCTCCCATCGAGTAGGCGTGCAGCAGCAAGGCCAGCATCGCCCACAGGCCGAAGTTCGGATCGGCCAGATTCACCTCGACCTTCGACGCGACGCCTTCAATCACTTCATCGGCCTGGCTAAGGTGCAAGCCCACCGATCCGGCAATCAGCAGAGCATGGGCGACGAGAAACGTGATGAAGATCGGCAGCAGCACCTTGACCGATTCTTTCACGCCGCGCAGGTTCAGCACGATTAGCAGCACCAAGGCTGCCGCCTCGGCCGGTTCCTTGAGGGCCGTGAAGTGCGGGCCCAGCAAACCGAACAGTGCCTCGCCCGCCGCTGCCACGCTCACGGTGATCGTGAGCACGTAATCGACCAGCAGTGCGCAGCCCGATACCACGCCGACGCGCCGCCCCAACAGCTTCGACGCGACCAGGTACCCACCGCCGCCGTAAGGGAACTGTTCGATGATGTGGCTGTAACATGCACTAATGACGAACACGGTGGCAATCGTTGCCAGCGACAAGAAGATGGCCAGGTAGCTGTGATCGTGAAACACGCCGGCCGCGTCGGTCCACGTGAGGTTGTGAAACGCCTCCTCGGGACCGTAACAGCTCGAGCTGAGTCCGTCGGCCCCCAGCCCCACCCATGCCAGAAACGCCGCCAAGGTGACGTGCTGGAACAGCGCCGTGTCTTGCAGATCGCGTGGCTTGCCGATCAGCAGCGTCTTGATGCGCTTCGGCAGGGTCGAGCCTTCGACCTTCGCATCGGGATCGACCTCCAGCTCGGTCACCAGGTCGTCGAGCGGCCGGGCGGTGACCCCGGGCGAAGCGGGTTCCTCGAGCTCGCCTGCCGGCGAATGGGGAGGATGCGGATGGGGAGGATGATGTCCCGACGAATCTTCGGCGCCAGCGGCAACGCGACTGGTCGGATTGGATTCGCTGGTTTCGCCGTTGCTCATAAGGAATGGGGAGGGCGCGATGGCATCCTCGTCGAACGAGAACAATCTAAGTTGCGCGGCTGGCGTTGACAATCACCGCGACGCGGACGAACTTGCCTGTATTTGGAAAACTGATCGTGACGATTCCCCTGCGTAAGCTCGTTGTCGGCAGCTTCAACAAGAAAAAAGGGGCAGAGCTGGTCGGGTTGCTGACTCCGCTGGGGCTCGAAATCCGCACGCTTGCCGACTTTCCAAAGATCACCGAGGTCGACGAGCACGGCGACACCTTTGCCGCCAACGCGGCGCTCAAGGCCACGGGCTACGCCCAGCAACTCGGCCAATGGGTGTTGGCCGACGACAGTGGCCTGGCGGTCGACGCGCTCGGCGGCGCGCCGGGCGTTTGGTCGGCGCGC
The DNA here is from genome assembly GCA_036272935.1 of Pirellulales bacterium. GTDB lineage: Bacteria > Planctomycetota > Planctomycetia > Pirellulales > PNKZ01 > DATAXP01. The sequence continues at coordinate 6,125 of DATAXP010000013.1, forward strand.
TATGCGGGAGTCGGCGCCACCGACGACGACAACAATCGCAAGCTGCTTGCCGAACTGCACGGTGTGCCACCCCAGCGCCGCACCGCGCACTACGTTTGCCATGCCACCTTGGCCGACCCGTCCGGCGCGGTCCGCGCCGAGGCCGAGGATTATTGCCACGGCCGGATCCTCGAGCTCGAGCACGGCACCGAAGGTTTCGGGTACGACCCGCTGTTCGAAATCATCGAGTTGCACCACACGTTCGGCCAGCTCAGCCCCGTGGTCAAGGCGTGCCTCAGCCATCGGGCGCGGGCGATGCGTCGGCTGCGATGGGAAATCGAGCGGCTGATAAACCAGCCGTAACCTTGCGGCCCGGTCGGTCAAGATCATACTGAACAGGATATCGGGCTACGGACTCCAGGCGCCTTTATTCCGTCTTTGTCCGTACCCGTAGCCCGTCACCTGTAGCCCGTAGCCGAAGAATCTATGTTGCGTCTCCTCTGTTGTTGGTTGGTGGCCTGCGCCCCGCTGGTCGCGTCGTTGAACCTTGCCGCCGCGGAAACTCCTGCCGCCTGGGCGCATGAGCACGTCGAGCAGTTGTTCAGCCTCTATAAGCAATTGCACCAGAACCCCGAGCTGTCGCTGGAAGAGAAGGCCACCAGCGAGCGTGTCGCCGCCGAGTTGAAAGCCGCTGGCGTCGAAGTGGGACCGCGCGTCGGCGGCTACGGCGTGGTCGGCTTGCTCACCAACGGCGAGGGGCCGCGGGTGATGATCCGCACCGATCTCGACGCCCTGCCGGTGACCGAGCAAACGGGCCTCGCCTATGCCTCGAAGGTGCGCGTCCGCGACAAGCATGGCCGCGAAACCGGTGTGATGCACGCCTGCGGGCACGACGTACACATGACTTGCTTCGTCGGCGTGGCCCGTTACCTGGCGGCGAACAAAGATCGCTGGCAGGGGACGGTGATGTTCGTCGGCCAGCCCGCCGAGGAGGCCGGCTCCGGTGCCCGGCGGATGCTCGACGACGGCCTGTTCGAGAAATACGCCAAGCCCGATTACGCCCTGGCCCTGCACTGCTCGGCACTGTTGCCGACCGGCGCGATCGGCTATCGCCCCGGCTACGCGCTGGCGAACGTCGACAGTGTCGACATCACCGTTTACGGCAAGGGAGGCCACGGCGCGTATCCACACACGACGATCGACCCCGTCGTGCAAGCCGCCCATTTGATTCTCGATTTGCAGACGATCGTCAGCCGCGAGGTGAAGCCGACCGAGCCGGCCGTGATCACCGTCGGCTCGATCCACGGCGGCACGAAGCACAACATCATTGCCGATGCTTGCCATTTGCAGCTCACCGTGCGCAGCTACAGTGACGAGGTGCGCGATCAGCTTCGCCGGGCGATCGAGCGCAAGGCGAAAGCGGTCGCCGCCAGTGCCGGAGCCCCGGAGCCGAAAGTCGAGTTCGTCGAAGGAGCGTTGGCTTTGAAGAACGACGAAAAACTGGTCGAGCGCCTGGTGCCGGTCTTCCAGCGCGCCCTCGGCAAGGAGAACGTCGTGCTCACCGAGCCGTCGATGGGAGGCGAGGATTTCAGCCAGTTCGGCCTCGATGGCGGCATGCCGGTGTTCCAGTTGCAGGTGGGGACCGTCGATCCGCAACGGCTGGCCGGCTACAAGCGGGTGGGTGAATCGCCGCCGTCGCTGCACTCGCCGCTGTACTACCCCGATGCCGAGCAGGCGATTCCGGTCGGCGTCACCGCGATGGCCAGTGCGGTGCTCGACCTGCTGCCACCATCGAAGCCTTCCGCGCCCGCCAAGCCCGAGTCCACGACGCCCCCGGGCAAGTAACGCACGGGGACCGGCCATGACCCGCTCGCCGCGGACGATCGCCGTGGTCGCTCTTTCCTATGTGGCGGTCCTGGCCGCGATCGTGGTCGCCCTGGTCGCCGCGCGCCGCAGTGTGATGGCCCAGTACGGTCCTGAAGCGATCGCCCAGTGGCAACAGTGGAAACGGCAGACCGAGCATCCCGATCCGTCGGCGCCGGTCGCGCGGCGCGCGGTCACCAGCGACGAGCCGCCGTTGTTGATCCTGGCGCGCGATCACTTTGCCGCGATCACGGTCACGTGCGTGGCCATCGGCACCGTGTTGTTCGGGTTCCTGGCCTTGGCTCTTCGCGGTGCCTGGCGCGGCAACGGTCAAGGTGTCGCGCAGAAGGAGCCACGATGAGCGCGCGCGGTAGCTCGTCGTCGCTGGTGCTTGCCGGGCGCGGCTCGGCACCGCCGCCGCTGGTATGGCGCAGTTGGCCTCTCGTCGAGCCGACCCTCGCAGGCGCCCTCGGCGTCGCGGCGGTCGTCGCAGCCGTAGTGAGCGCCGTCGTCTTCACGACGGGGCGCTGGGATTGGGCGCTGGCGGCGTGCGGCCTGGTAGCCTTGGCTGGTTGGCGATTGTTCGTCCCGGTAGTTTATGAAGCCAGCGCCCTGGGAGTCACGCAGCAGATGTTTGCTCGCCGCTGGCGCGTGCCCTGGCAATCGATCGAGCGTGCGGAAGTGCTTCGTCGGGGCGCCCGGCTGTTCTTCGTCGATCCAGCCATCGGCCTGGGCAACGGGCTGTACGTGCCATGCCCGACACACATGACGGAACTCCGCGCCTTGCTCGACTATTACCTAGTCGGCCGGGTCGTCGCGCGGTAATCGACTCTCGCACCACGGCGTTCAGGCCGCGGCGGCGTGGTGGTATGAGAAGTAGTTGTCCCAGGCAGTGTCGAGCGCTGTGAGCGCGTCGGCCAGCGGCACGGCATGGAAAGTTCCGCCGCTCGCTTGCCGTGCCAGGCCCATGCGCAGCAGCTTGTCCAGCGCGTCCGACACTTCGAAATCGATCGGCCGCCCCAATGCCTGGTGCAAGAAATGCTCGATCTGCCGGTCGAGTTCGTCAGCCGTGCGGCCGCGCCCTTCCGGTTGCCGCCACAGGAAGTAGTAGGCCAGCACCGCCTCGCGATTCTCCTGCTCCTCGGCCTCGTCGAGCAGTCGGCATAGTACGCCGGCGTTGTTGTCGAGATTCTGGTAGTACAGGCTCTCGGTCAGGTTGAGCTGGTACTTCTGTTTGGTCTGCAAGTAGCCGAAGAACGACTTCACGCCGTAGCCCAGCGTCACGCCGAGCACCGCGAGAACGCCGTAGATGCCGGCGGCTGCGGCGATCAGCGCCCCCTTGATTGCCTTGTACACCGAGACGGCCAAGCCCGAGATCGTCGGCAGCATGATCTTGATGCGGTCGACGAGCGACATCTTGACCCGCGTGCCCGGCAAGAGCATCTCCAGGTCCATCTTGGGAATGTCTTTGAACAGCTTGATGAACACGTCCTGCGTATCGAGCTTGCGCTTCACGCGCCCGCCGGGACGCAGGCGAAAGATAATCACCAGCCGCTGGTAGATTGGCACCTCGATGTTTTCCAGGCGGTACAACCGCCGCCAGTGGCGACGCTGCTGTTGGCCCATCACTTCGCCGCGGCTGTAGATGTCGAGCCGATCGAAGAAATCGAAATCGATCTCCAGGTTGATGCCGCGATGGCTCACGGCGGCCAAGGCATGATCGATATCGGCCCGCGACAGCTTGCGGAAATTGGCCCGCTCCAGCAACCACGCGAACCGTTCAAAGAGCTGCTCGATGCGCGCGTGTTGTTCGTGTTCGCTGAGCTTCGCCAGCGATTGCGTGTCGGCATCGGGATCGAACGACGCGTAGGCGCCCTTCAAGTCCTCAAGGTGCGTGTGATATTCAAAGTGCAGCGTCGCGTCGAGCAACTGGCATAGCCGGCGAAAGCCTTCCTGGTGTACCAGCGACAATCCGGGTTGCGCACACAAGCGGTCGATCAGCTCGGCCTTGCGCAGCGGAATGAAGTGTTCCAGCCGTCCGTGCTCGACAGATTTCGATGCGGCACTGTCAGCGATACCGAGTGCAATGTTTTCCATACCGGTTTCTTCGGCACAACCGGTACGGTTTCTCGACCCGGAGCGCGGCATCGGCGGTGCTAGCAGGAGTGGGGGTGCCGCACAAAACCGCTCGCTGGCGCTCGCGGCTGCTACGACCCGTGCGCGGCGATCTGGCACTGTACTTGCGCGCTGTAAGCGCCTTGCACCACGTCGACGCCGTAGATGCGCTCCAGGCGCCGGATGCCGAAGTGGTAGCGGGCCACCCGATTGAAGTGATCGAGAAACGCGGCGTTGATGGCGGCTCCGGTCACGGCACCGACGAGCGGGATGCTCTGCGCGACGAACTTTTCGGACACGGCAATGTTGAACCGCGACGCAATTTTGGCCAGCAGTTGCACTAGCCGCGGCGCGGTGCCGCTGCGGATCAAGGCCGAGAGCTGATCGGCCGTCAGCTTCGAAACCACGCCCGCGGCGTGCGACACTGCCTCTTGCAGGCCGATGCGCGTCGTCAGATAGCTACTCTCCATCGCGTCGTCCGACGGCGACGGTCCGCCGTAGCTGAATACCGTCAGGCACTCGAGCCGCACGGCCGGATCGTCGAGCCGGTGGCCGAATTCGCGCGCGATCGACGCAATCGATCGGAACATCAACGCGGTGGTGACCGGCAATTCGATGGCTAATCCCGGCAGCCCCAGCGCTCCGCCGCCGGCGCCGGAGGTGATGACGAACAGGCTGTGCCAGAACCCGGTGCGGCGACCCCATTGCGAAAAATCGTCGCCGACAATGTCGGCCTCGATCACTCCCGGCGGATCGGCAGCGTCGGCCGGCAGCGTGGCCACCGCCAGCGTCATGGCCCGCTCGAGCGCCGATTGCACCGCCTGGTGGACCGTGTCGGGGGCGAAGTGCGCGAGCAGTTCCATTGGCCGCCCTACCACGCCAGCCAGCTTGGTGAGCAGGCTCGGACGTTCGAGGTAGTGGGCCGCTTCGATCAAAAACTGGCGTTCCTGCAGCGTCAGTTCAGCGGCCATGGTGCCTCGCGGGAAAATGATGAATTTCGAAGTCCGAATGACGAATCAAATCCGAATGTCCAAGGTCCGGCACTCGTCATTCGTGCTTCGTCATTCTTTCGTCATTCGGATTTCGTCCTTCGTCATTATACCGTCAGCCTTCCAGCAGCCGCGTTCGCTTGAAGATGTCGGTGTTCACCGAATGGTACGGGCGGGCCAGGTTGCCGGCGTCGAATACGCTTTGCCGCAGGTGCTCGACGTCGTCGTGGCCGATGGCGTTGGTGAAGATCGGCAGCAGGTATTCGATGCCGATGCGCGAAGCCTTCATCAGCACCGGGTCGTAGAACGACGGGTGCATGCGCCGCGCATGGATCAGCCCCCAACGGTCGCGAAACGTGTTGCCGTGGTACGAGGCGACGTGGAATCCTTGCCGCCGGTTCCATTGCAGCGTGGTCACCGCGTTGTTCTGTCCTTCGAGCAGCGTGTCGACCGCCTTGCCACCGAGTTGCGCCGCGTAGAAGCGGTCGAACAGCACAGGGCGGCCGCCGCGCTGCGTGTGGCCAATCTTACGAGTGAAGATGGCCGAGTGAGCGTTTTCGCCGTAGCGCTTGAAAAAGTCGTCGCCGATCCGTTCGATCAAAATGCTGCGCAGCGACTCGCTGGCCCCGGCAAGCTGAATGTTGCCGGCCGGATCGCGCGTCTGCAGCTTGTCGCCCAGCTCGACGCCTTGGGCATCGACGATCCCTTCGCCGCAGACGATCACCACGTTGCGCTGCAGATCGTAGATTTGCTTCACCCGCTCGACCAGCAGGGCGACGTCGAGCGCGTGCTCGGGGACGATGATCAAATCGGGCTGGCCGTACATCGAGCCCAGGGCAATGTAGCCCGAGTGCCGCCCCATCACCTCGACGATCGCCACCCGCCGATGGCTCTCGGCGGTGGTGCGGATGCGCTGCACGCCCGAGGCCGACACGAACACGGCGGTCGCGTAGCCGGGCGTGGCGTAGTTGATCATCTGTTCCAGGTCGAACTCGTTGCGGCTCACGGTGCGCGTGTAGTGGTGGCCGGGACGATCGTGATGCGGCGCGCGCATCCACTCATCCGGCTCGTTCAGGTAGTTCAGGCCCAGGTCGTTGTCGATCGTCTTGGGAGCGAGCACCGTGGGCAGACATTCGCACAACGGTTGCAAGCCATTGAGCGTGCCGTCGCCGCCGATGCAGATCAGCCCCTCGATGTTCAGCCGGCGGATGCGCGTGTGCATCGCCTCGAGGGCGGCAGCGTTCTCGGGATCGACGTAGTCGCGCGAGCCGCCGATGATCGTGCCGCCGATCGTGGGATCGAGCTCGGGAATGGGACTGAACAGCGGGTTCAGGTGGACGTGGGGCACCTGCGGATTGTGCAGGCAGTTGAAGCCCTTGATGAGTCCCAGAACTTCGATGCGCAACTGGCAGGCCCGACTGACGGCGCCGGCGATCGTTGCGTTAAGGGCTGGAGTGTCGCCCCCCGCGGTCAGAATTCCAATGCGTTTCACGTGATGGGTTCCGGTGCGTCCGAACCCCCCTTCGAACCGTTACGATACCGGCGCGGGTGGGCGTCGGCAATCAGCGCCGCCGTTTAGCCGGCTCGCTTGCGACCGGCGTTTCGTCGCACGCATCGCCACTTGTTCACCGCCCCGGCCGCTTTTAGACTGAAAGGCTCGAAACGATCCACTACTTGAGGCCCAACGTGCCCGGTACCTGTGTCATCGGTTTGCAATGGGGCGACGAGGCCAAGGGAAAGATCGTCGACCTGCTCACCAGTCGGCACGACGCGGTGGTGCGGTATCAGGGGGGGGCCAACGCCGGACACACCATCGTCACCGGCGGCCAGACCTATAAGCTGTCGCTCATTCCCAGCGGTATCCTCTCGCCCAGCGTGCAGTGCGTCGTCACCGGCGGCGTGGTGCTCAACCCGGCCAGCCTATTCCGCGAGATCGACGAGTTGGTAAGCCGCGGCGTGCGGGTCGGCTCGAACCTGATGCTCAGCGAGCGGGCGCACCTGATCTTTCCCTGGCACTTGGAAGAGGACCGGCTGCAAGAACACCGTGCCGGCACCGCAGGCGCCATCGGCACCACGCAGCGCGGCATCGGCCCCTGTTACCGCGACAAGGTCGGCCGCAGCTTCGCCATCCGCTTGGGCGACCTGTATCGCCGCGGGTTCCGCGAGCAGGTCGAGCGTATCACCACCGAGAAAAATGCCTGGTTCGCGGCCTTCGGTGGCGGGGCGGTGCAGCCGTTGCACGCCAAGCAAATCATCACCGAGTACGAAGGCTACGCCGAGCGCCTCCGACCGCATCTGGCCGACACCACCAGCTACCTGCTCGACACGCTCGAAGCGAATCGGCCGGTGCTGTTCGAGGGAGCGCAGGGGGCGCTGCTCGATGTCGATCACGGCACCTATCCGTTCGTCACCAGCAGCAACAGTTCGGGGCTGGGCATTGCGGCCGGGGCGGGTGTGCCGGGGCGATACCTGACCAAGATCATCGGCGTCATCAAGGCCTACAGCACGCGCGTCGGCGGCGGTCCCTTTCCCACCGAGCAAGACAACGACTCCGGCCAGCGGCTGCGCGAGCGCGGCAACGAGTACGGCACCGTCACGCGCCGGCCTCGGCGCTGCGGCTGGTTCGATGCCGTCGCGGCGCGCTACACCGCCCGGCTCAGCGGGGTCGATACGTTGGCGGTGATGTTGTTGGATGTGCTCAGCGGGTTCAAGGATCTGCGCATCTGCACGGCCTACGAGATCGACGGCCGCCGGGTGAACACCTTCCCCAGCCACGTCGACGACCTGCGGCAGGTGCAGCCGGTGTACGAGACGGTGCCCGGCTGGGACGAAGAGATTTCGTCGGTCCGCAACTACGCCGACCTGCCGGCCGCCGCCCGAAAGTATCTCGATCGGCTCAGCGCGATCGTCGGCCGGCCGGTGGAGATCGTGTCGGTCGGCCCCGATCGCGAGCAGACGATGTGGCGAAATGGGGAATGTCGAATGGGGAATGGGGAATGATCGATGGGCTCAATCGAATCGACATTCCCCATTCCCCATTCCGAACTCCCCATTCTTGAACGCCGTCCGCGCCATATCGCCATCATCATGGATGGCAACGGACGCTGGGCGCAGGCCCGTGGCTTGCCGCGCATCGAAGGGCATCGCCACGGCGTGGCCAGCGTGCGCCGCACCACCGAGCAATGCGCGCGGCTGGGGATCGGCCAGCTCACGCTGTATTGCCTGAGCAGCGAAAACTGGAAGCGGCCGCAGCACGAGCTCGACTTCCTCATGCACCTGCTCGAGCAGTACATGATCGAGGAGCGCAAAACGCTGCTCGACGAAAATATCCGGCTCGAGGTGATCGGCCGTCGCGAAGGAATTCCCGACGAGGTGCTCCGCGAAACCGACAAGACAATCGCCATGACGCGCGACTTCACTCGCATGACGCTCTGCCTGGCGATCAACTATGGCGCCCGCGGCGAACTGGCCGATGCGGTGGCACGCATTGCCGCCGAGGCGCGTGACGGCCAGCTCGACCCGGCCACGATCACCGAGGAGACGATCAACGATCACCTCTACACGGCGGGCATGCCCGATCCCGACTTGCTGATCCGCACCGCCGGGCAACTGCGGGTGAGCAACTTCCTGCTGTGGCAGATCAGCTACGCGGAGCTGTGGATCACCGAGCGCTGCTGGCCGGAGTTTGACGAGCCGGTGCTGCACGAGGCAATCCGCGACTTCGCCGCCCGCGACCGCAAATTCGGCGGCCTCAACTTGTAGGCTGGGGAATTGAACCGCAGAGGGCGCAGAGGACGCGGAGCAGTGGCCGCGAGGGACAAGAAATGAGCGGGCAGGATGTCGAGAGCCTGAATAGGATCAGTGGTCAAATCGTTGATGCGGCGATCAAGGTCCACCGGGCACTCGGACCGGGGTTGCTCGAATCGGCGTATGAAGCGTGCTTGCTTTACGAACTGCGGCGGCGCGGCTTGCAGGTGCAGTCGCAAATCCCGCAACCAGTGGTTTATGAGGACGTTCATCTCGATGTCGGCTATCGCCTCGATTTGATTGTCGAGAATGAAGTCGTTGTCGAACTTAAGGCGGTGGAGCCTGTCCTGCCGATCCACAAGGCGCAACTGATGTCGCACTTGAAGCTCAGCAACAAGCGGCTTGGCTTACTAATCAACTTCCACTGCGAACTGTTCAAACACGGCATCATGCGAATAGCGAACAACCTGTAACATACTTCCCCCCTTTTCTTTTCTCTCTCTTCCGCCTCTGCGTCCCCTGCGCCCTCTGCGGTTCAATCCCCACGCCTTGAAGAATCAACGATGCTGCGCTGGCGATTACTCCTGGGGACGCTGCTGATCGCCGGGCTGGTGGGGCTGTGCTGGCTCGATGCACGCTCGAGCGTGCCGGGCGTGTGGCTGCTGCCGCTGGCCTTGTTGATCGCAGTGCTCGGCTCGGGCGAGATGATCTGGATGTTGCGCCAGCGCGGCATCGAGCCATGGGCCGGCGTGATCTACATGGCGAACTTCGCCATGGTCGTTGCCAGCGAATTGCATCGGACGACCGCGATCGCGAACAGTGTCCTAGCGGCGCTGGCCTTGGCGACCGTCGCGGCGCTTGCTTATGAAGTCCAGCGCTATCGCGGCCCCGGTCAGTCGATCGAGCGGCTGGGAGCGACGACGTTCGCCATGGTGTACATCGGCATCCTGTTGGCCGTGGTCGTCCAGCTACGGTGGGTGCTCGATCAAAGCATCTTGCCGCTGCTCTCGATGATTGTCGTGGTGAAGTGCTGCGATACCGGTGCTTATACGGTTGGACGCCTGGTAGGTCGCAACAAGATGACGCCGCTGCTCAGTCCCGGCAAAACGTGGGAAGGAGCCGCCGGAGGTGTCGCGTTTGGTTGCCTGGGCGCCTGGCTGACGTTGACCTTCTTCGGCGAACTCGTCAGCACGCGGGCGAGTCTGGTCTACGGGGCGATCATCAGCATTGCTGGCATCATTGGCGACCTGGCCGAATCGCTCATCAAGCGCGAGTGCGGCTGCAAGGATTCGAGTCCCTGGTTGCCGGGCTTTGGCGGCGTGCTCGATATGGTCGATTCGATCCTCTTTGCCGCACCGGTAGCGGTGGTTTGGTGGGATCATTGGCTGGGCATGCAGGCGACATGACACAAGTGCATGACAATGCAGATTTTGCGCTACGTCAAATTGTCCCATTTTCAGTTCGCCTACGCACGACGTACAATACTCTGCTGAGGGAATACGGCATTTACTTAGCGGGTCGTTGGTCCGGTTGGGCGAAAATGCCCGGCGGTCAACTCGATGTCGGAAGCGAACATTTCGGTCGTCGATTCTAGGGCGTTGCTCACGCTCTTTGGCACCCGCGACCAGCATCTGCGTCAGATTCGCGACGCGCTGGGGGTCAAAATCTCGGCTCGCGACGACCAGGTCCATGTTGAAGGCCCGGGCGAGGCGGTGGCCAAGGCGACCGCGGTGCTCGAGCAGCTCAAGCAAGTCGCCGAGCGCAATGGCGTGGTCGAGCCGCACGAGGTGGTTCGGGCACTCGACGTCGCCACCGGCAAGCCTCCCAGCTTCGACGCGCCGACCATCGAGCTACTGAACGCCGGCCGCAAGGTGCAGCCGCGCACCGCCGGTCAGGCCGCGTATGTGAAGGCCATCGCCGAGCACGACATCGTGTTCTGCGCCGGTCCAGCAGGCACGGGTAAGACTTACCTGGCAGTGGCCATGGCGGTGATGGCCCTGAAGCAAGAGCGGATTCGCAAGATCGTGCTGGTGCGGCCGGCGGTCGAGGCGGGCGAGAGCCTTGGCTTCCTGCCCGGCGACATGCAGGCCAAGATCAATCCGTATCTGCGGCCGCTGCAAGACGCGCTGCGCGAGATGATCGATTACGACCAGATGAAGCGGTTCACCGAGCAGGACGTGATCGAGATGATCCCGCTGGCGTACATGCGCGGCCGCACGCTCAACGACGCGTTCATCATCCTCGACGAAGCCCAGAACACGACCGTCAGCCAGATGAAGATGTTCCTGACGCGCATGGGGCGCGGCTCGAAGATCGTCGTCTCGGGCGACGTGACGCAGATCGATCTGCCGCCGCACGCCTCGAGCGGCATGGTCGACGCCATGCACCGTCTGCATGGGATTGCCGGCCTGGCCCAAGTCACCCTGAACAACAGCGACATCGTGCGCCATCGGTTGGTGCAGGACATCGTGGCAGCCTACGAGCGAGGAGCCAGGCGGCACTAACGTTTAGCCGGCGACCTTGGTCGCCGCGCGTATGCAAAACGCGGCTCGCAAGCGAGCCGGCTAAACGAAGCAGGCCATCCATCCCATCATGTCAACCGGTCAACGCAAACGATCGAGCCGCGTGGCCGCCTTGGAGCTGCCTCCCGGACGCTTCGAGCAAACCCTCGAAACGCTCAAGCGCGGCGACGTGCTGCTGCGCCTGGCGTTGTGCGTATTAACCGCCATCGCGCTGTGGGCGGTGACGGCCAGTTGGGCTCCGCCGTTCAACTTCCGCGAAGGAGACGTGCCCAATCGCGACATCACCGCCCGGCTGGCGTTCAAGCAGGCCGACCCGCTGGCGACCCAGGAAGCCCAGCGCCGCGCGGCAAGCCGCGAGCCGGTCGTCTATCGCCAGGACGCCAAGGGCCTGCAACTGCTGCGGGCCAGCCTTCAGCACGCCTTGGCCCAGGTCGCCGCGGCCAACACGCTCGACGAACTGGGCATGGATGTTTGGAAGCAGTTCGACGCTACGGTCCCTCCGGCTGCCGGCGAGCCGGCGGCGACCGTCAAGCCCGCCGACCCTGATCCCGAACGCGAAGAAGAGCGGTTCCAGCAGTTTCGCGCCGCGCTCGGTGGATTGGCGGGGCTGGCCGCCATCGAGCAGGGCGTGGCCAAGTCGCTGGCTCGCTACGAGCAGTACGGCTTGCTCGAACGCCTGCCCGACGAACATGGCGAAGGCAATCGCCAGGAAATTGCGATCTATCCGCTCGGCCAGCCGTTGGAGAAGTTCCGGGTACCGGTCAGCGAGGTGCTGATCGGCGACGGGGCGACACTCGAGCGCCGCCTGAAAGAAAACCTGCCGCCGAACGTCGAGCCCGAAGTGTTTGCCTGGCTGCGGCCGCGGCTGAAGAGCACGCTGGAGTACGACGAAAAGGAAACGCAGCGCGCCCGCGAAGAGATCGTTGCCAAGGTCCCCGAGGAGTTCAAGTACTTCGAGCCGCGGCAGGCGCTGGCTATGGCGGGCAAGCCGCTCGATGCCGAGACGCTGCGCATCCTGCGGCTGGAGTACGGCGAATATGTGAACCACCTCACTTGGACGCAGATGTTCGAGCGCTCGGTGGCGGTGTTTGGCCTGCTGGCGACGATCTTCGGGCTGTGCGGCTACTACTTTCATCACCACGAGCGGCGGATCATCAACGACATATTCCGCCTGACGACGCTGCTGGTCGCGTCGCTGGCCGCCGTGGCGTTGGCCGAGTGGGTCAGCGCCGATCCGTGGCGTGCCGAACTGATTCCGGTGCTGCTGTTCGGCACCACGATGGCCATCGCCTACCATCGCGACGTCGCCTTGATCCTGTCGGTCGGCCTGGCGCTATTGGTCGTCACCGCCACGGGACACGGGCTGAGCGAGTACATGATTCTGATGAGCGTCGTCGCCTCGGCCGTGGTGCAGCTCGACCATATTCGCAGCCGCGGCAAGCTGATCAAGGTCGGCGCCTATTCGGCCGTGGTGGCGCTGGCGTGCTCGGTCGGCGTTGGCTTGCTCGACGAGCAACCGCTCGAAGCTCCGTTGCTGACCTACGCCGTGCGCAACGCCTTGTGTACCCTGGCCGCCGGGTTCTTGCTCACGGGCTTGTTGCCGATGATCGAGAAGCTGTTCGGCGTGCTCACCGAGATCAGCCTGCTCGAGTGGAGCGATATCTCGCATCCCCTGCTGCAAGAACTGGTTCGCCGCGCGCCGGGCACCTACAACCATTCGATCAACGTCGCCAGCATCGCCGAGGCCGCCGCCGAGAGCGTCGGCGCCTGCGGTCTGCTGGTGCGCGTCGGAGCGTACTTCCACGACATCGGCAAGATGCTCAAGCCGCACTACTTCGCCGAGAACCAGAACGCCGGCGACAACCGGCACGACACGCTGATGCCGGCCATGAGCACGCTGATCATCATCGCCCACGTGAAGGACGGCGCCGACCTGGCCCACCAGCACGACCTGCCGCAGCCGATCGTCGACTTCATCGAGCAGCACCACGGCACGACGCTGGTCGAATATTTCTACCATCGCGCCGCCGAGCGCAGCGAAACGCACGACGACGGCAGCGGCGTCGAGGAAAGCTCGTACCGCTACCCCGGCCCCAAGCCGCAGACGATCGAGGCCGCGGTGCTGATGCTGGCCGACACGGTCGAAAGCGCCAGCCGAGCGTTGGTCGAGCCGACTCCGTCGAGGATCGAGAACCTGGTGGAAGAGATTGGCATGAAGAAGCTGCTCGACGGGCAGTTCGACGAGTGCCACCTGACGCTCGAGCAACTGCGCACCATCGAAGACAGCCTGATCAAATCGCTGATTGCTGTGTATCACGGACGAGTCAAGTATCCGTCGCAGCACTCGTCGTCGCACGCCCAAGGGACGACGCACGCGGCGCCGGCATCGCACGCGCCGCACCCGGCCCAGTCGGCGTAAGCCGAGCGCGATCGTCATCAAAAGCCCAGGGAAGGCCGGCAAGGGGCTTGCCGATCGGCAGAATGTCGTGCCGGCCTTCCCTGGGCTTGCAGCTCGCTCAAAAAATGAAGCCCAGGGACCCGTGGGTCCCCAGGCTTCGGCGAGGAGGGTTTCAATTGGATTACTTGCGGCATTCCACGCCCAGGAAGAAGCCGTTGAAGAACACGTTGTTGGTCGCCACGGTGCCGCCGCCGCCAGGGGCCATCGTTGGGGCAGCGGTGCGGACTTGCTCGGGCGCCAGGGCCACGCCGTCGAGCCACAGCATCTGATAGGTCGTGCGCAGGGCCCAGTTCCGCGTCAGCCAGTAATTGGCGCTTAGCCCCGCTTCGGCGACGAACGCCCCTTGGCCGAGGCCGGCGGCCGACTTGAACTGTCCGCCGGTGGTCTGAGTGACCACGACGCTGTTGCCGGCGTTATTGTCGTAGATGCCGAGCTTGGTGATGCTGTCGATCGACAGTCGACCGCGCTGCCATAGATACGCATCGCCGCCGACTTGCACGCCCCACAGGTCGTTGAACGATCGCACGTTGCTCGTGCCGACGACGGCGCCGCCGAAGTTGAACGTGTTGTTCATCGTCTCGGTCAGGTCGATGTATCGCACGCCAACCAGCAGTTGCAGCCAGTCACGCCGCCAGCGGCGCGAGTTGATCTCGAAGCTTTGCAGTTGCGATCCATACGAGGTGCTGAGGCTCGCCCCCGCGCCACCGACGAAAATCGGGCTGAGGAACGGCATGCCGGCGGTAGCACCGACTGGCGTCGGGCCCAGGTTCGCGTTGAAACCGTAAACGCCGAAGTAGCGTACTTCCAGCGCCCGTGGCCCGCCCATGAAGTTCGACCGAATGGCGCTAATGTCCCAACCCCATCCCGCGCTCGGGTTCAGTTGGTTGGCGCCCTGGAGCGTTGGTGCTCCGACCGCGCCGTTCGTTGTGACGATCGGCGAGTTGGAAGGCCGGCTGTGCTCGAGGAACACGCTGCCGACACGGAACGACCAGCAGCCGCACGGGCGGCCTTCGAAGCAGCACGGCTCAACGGCCGGCGGGCATTCATCGCACTTCGACGAGCCGGGCGCCGGCATACGCTGTACTGGCGGAGTGTCTTGAACCGGCGGCTGCGCTTCGCGCTCGGCAAGGTTCAGCACCTCGTCGGGGTCGATCTTGCCGTGCGCTAACGATACGATCCCCTGCGAAGCGCCGGTTCCCGTCGCTTGCGGCTTCGCTTCCGGAATCGATTCGACGATCGGCTCCACCTCGGCTTCCAACGCCTCGTCGACCACCGGCGGCAACGCGCTAGGCAAGGCGGTTACGTCTCCAAACGCCAGTTCCTCATCAGGCGTTTCGGCGTACCCGGCGACGCCGCACGCCGCTACAATCGCTACAGCCGTTAAGATCGAATGAACCCGTCGCATCGCATCGGTTCTCCTTGGGGACGCTGGCAGCACGAAGCCTTCCTTGCACTCCATACCACCGCGATAGCCGTCACCAGCCATCCGCATCACCGGCGTGAAATTGAGATCGGTCGGCATAGGTGAAATTGCGATAAAATCGTGCTCGCGAGGTATCTTGTGCATCGTCGATAAATGCAGACCATTGGGATCAACCGCGACAATCGTCTTAGGCCTTACAGACTGAATCAGCGTTCCCGAGCAAGGCTCACCAGCTTGTCAGCGAGTTCCTATCAGATCGCCGTTGCCAACGATTGCTCCGCGGCGATCGATGCCCGCTCCTTGCGAGCGGCCGTCGAAATCGTGCTGCGCGACGCTGCGATCCCGGCCGCCACGATCAGCATCGCCGTGGTTGACGATGCCACGATTCGCGACCTGAATGCACGGTACCTGGCCCACGATGACGAGACCGACGTGCTGAGCTTTGTGCTCGACCATTCGGCCGACGGCCTCGATGGCGAGATCGTCGTCAGCGCCGACACCGCCGAGCGCGTCGCCGCGGAACTCGACGTCTCGGCCGCCGAGGAACTGCTGCTGTACGTGATCCACGGCGCCCTGCACCTGGTGGGATACGACGACCTCGACCCCGCTCGGCAAGCCGTCATGCGCTGCCGCGAACAAGAGGTGCTCGCGGAATTAGGAGCGGGTGGCTAGGACCAGGACGCTCATGGACGAATGGCGCGGTAAGCGCGTAACGATTTTCGGCCTCGGCTCGCACGGCGGCGGCGTCGGAGCGGCGCGTTGGCTGGCTCGAGCCGGTGCGCGAGTGACCGTGACCGACCAGGCCGACGAGCAAGCGTTGGCCGCGTCGGTCCGCGCCCTTGACGGTGTGCCGATCGAGCGTTGGCGGCTCGGCAGCCATCATCGCGACGACCTTCTCGCGGCCGACGCCGTCGTCGTCAATCCGGCCGTCAAGCCCGACAGCCCTTGGGTGGCGTCGGCCCGCACGGCCGGCGCGGTTGTCACGTCCGAAATCGAGTTGTTCCTCGCCGCCTGCCCGGCACGGGTGATCGGCGTCACCGGCACCACGGGTAAAAGCTCGACGGCCACCATGCTCGCCCGGGTGCTCGAGGCCGACGGCCGGCGCGCGTGGCTGGGGGGCAATCTCGGCGGCAGCCTGCTCGACGACTTGTCTGGCATGACGGCCGACGATCTGCTGGTGCTCGAGCTGAGCAGCTTCCAGTTGCATTGGCTTTCCGATCAAGCTCGCTTGCCCAGCCTAGCGGTGCTGACCAATTTCTCGGCCAATCACCTCGATTGGCACGGCACGCTCGACGCATACGCCGCCGCGAAACGACGCTTGTTCATCCATGCCGACGCGGTCGTAAACCTCGGTAAAACCGAGGATAACCGCTGGTTTTCCGGCGCTGCGAGCCGCGTGATTGCCCCGCTCGACGACGGCCGGATGCCGGAGCTTGCCGTGCCCGGCGATCATCAGCGGGCCAACGCGGCGCTGGCCGGTGCTGTGGCCGCCGCCCTTGGCTGCCGGCCGGACGCCATTCGCCGAGGCCTCGAATCGTTCCGCGGCCTGCCGCACCGGCTTCAGTGTGTCGGCGAGATCGAAGGTCGCCGATTGTACAACGATTCGAAAGCCACCAGCCCGGCGGCAACGCTCGCGGCGCTGGAAGCCTGCGGGCTGCGCACGTGGCTGTTGGCCGGCGGAGCGCCTCGGTCGGACGATCTTGCGCCGTTCGTCACGCAGCTTGCCGCGCGCGCTGCCGGAGCGGCGTTCTTCGGTGCGATCGCCCGCGAGCTGCTCGCGCTTGCCTCGCGCGGTGCGCCGAACTTTTCCTGCGCGGCGTTTGACGATCTTCCTGCGGCGCTCGATTGGTGTTGGCAACACTCGCGCGCCGGAGATGCAATCGTGCTCTCACCGGCATGCGCGAGCTTCGATGCGTATCGCGACTATGCAGCGCGCGGCGAACACTTCATCGCGCTCGTCGATGAGCTGCTCGCATCCGCGGCGCGCGGCGCAAAGCTCTTGTCAGATTCCGGCGCGTGAGATAGAGTGAACCTTGCTGGCAACGGGGCGCGAGCTTCTTTGCGAGCAAGACCTCGAGAACGACGGCTGTAGAGTTTCCTTGGCGGAACCTCTGGCGGCGCTGGGAGTCGTTTGCTCGGGGTCTTTTTGTTTGCGCATCGCATTCGCGCCGCTGCTCGCCGGACGCGGTTCAGCAGCGACGTGCGGCCACGTATAATCGTAGGCATGCCGCACCGCACCCAGCCGTTCAATCCGTTCTACGTGATCGTCGTCATTGCGGGGGTCGCGTTCTCGGTCACCGCCTGCGCCTACGGCGTGATGTGCCTGCGCGATCTGCGCGCCGCGGCCAAGGTGCCGGCCGAGCCGGAATCGTGTTTGATGCAGGTGATGCGCCGCCACGGCGATCGGCTGCTGGCCACCGAGATCGCGGTGCTGGGACTCGCGTCGCTGGCAGCCATGGGAACCGACCGCTATTGGCAGCGCCGCGCCGCACAACTCACGGCGCGTCGCAGCGATACGCCGCTCGATCCCCCGACCGATCCCTTGGGCTGAACGGGGCAATATCATGGCCGACGCGGCCGCCGAGATCGCCGAGCTTCGCCGGCAAATCGAGCATCACAACCGCAAGTACTACGTCGACGCGGCCCCGGTGATTTCCGACCGCGAGTACGACCGGCTGCTCGAGCGCCTCAAGAAGCTCGAACAACAGCACCCGGAACTGGCTGCCGCCGTCAGCCCCACTGAGCAGATCGGCGACGAGCCGGTGCCGCATCTCACGCAGGTCGAGCATCGCGTGCCGATGCTATCGATCGAAAACACTTATAACGTCGACGAATTGCGCGCCTTCGGCGCCCGCGTGGCCAAGCAGTTGCCGGACGAGAAGGTGGAGTGGGTGGTCGAGCTGAAGATCGACGGCGTCGCGGTGGCCTTGGTTTATGAGCATGGCAAGCTGGTGCGCGGCGTCACGCGCGGCAACGGCCGCATCGGCGACGATATTACCCACAACGTGCGCACGATCGCCGAGGTTCCCCGTCAGCTTCGCGGCCGCGATGTGCCGCCCACCTTGGAAGTCCGTGGCGAAGTGTACATGACCAACAACGACCTGGCCCGGCTCAACGAGCAGCAGGCCGAGCGTGGTGAGCCGCTGTACGCCAATCCGCGCAATTGTGCCGCCGGCAGCATCCGGCTGCTCGATCCGCGGCTCTGCGCCGAGCGGCGGCTGCGGATGTTCTGCCACGGCGTCGGCTACGTCGAGGGACTCGAAGCGAAAACGCACATGGAGTTCCTGGCGGCGGTCAAGCGCTTCGGGCTGACACCGACACCGATGGTCGAAGTGTTCGACTCGCTCGATCGTGCGATCGATCACTGCCAGGAGCGCATCGACCATCTGCACGAATTGGATTTCGAGATCGACGGCTTCGTGCTCAAGGTGAACGACTTCGCTCAGCGCGAGCGCTTGGGCGCCACGTCGAAGGCCCCGCGCTGGCTGGTCGCCTACAAATTCGAGAAATACGAAGCGACGACACGACTGAACGACATTCGCGTGCAGATCGGCAAGACCGGCGCGATCACCCCGGTGGCCGACCTGGAACCGGTCGAGCTGGCCGGCACGATCGTCAGCCGCGCCAGCCTGCACAACGCCGACGAGCTGGAGCGCAAGGACGTACACATCGGCGACACGGTGGTGGTCGAGAAGGCGGGGAAGATCATCCCGCACATCGTGCGCGTCGAAAAACATCTGCGCCCTGCCGATGCTCGCAAGTTTCACTTCCCCAAGAAATGCCCGGAGTGCAAAACGCCGCTGGTCAAAGACGAAGGGGGCGTTTACATCCGCTGTCCCAATCCGCATTGCCCGGCCCAATGGCGCGAACGGCTCCAGTACTTCGCCAGCCGCAACGCGATGGATATCGAGGGGCTGGGCGAAAAGCTCGTCGAGCAACTTGTGGCCGACGGATTGGTGAAGAGTTATGGCGACTTGTATCGGCTCACGCTCGACCAACTAATGAACCTCGAGCGGATGGGCCGCAAATCGTCGGAGAATCTGCAGGCCGAGATCTCGGCCTGCAAGGGGCGCGGCCTGGCCCGCCTGCTCAATGCGCTGGCGATTCGCCACGTCGGCGCGCGTGGAGCGACGATTCTGGCCGAACATTTCGGCTCGATCGACGAGCTGGCCGCCGCCGATGAGGAAGCACTTAGCGAAGTGCCTGAAATCGGACCAGTGATTGCCGAGAGTGTGCACGATTTTTTGCACGGCGACTTCGGCCGGACGGTGATCGACGATCTACGTTCGTGCGGCGTCGACATGACATCGCCTCGCACCGTCCGGGCGGGGCCGAAGCCGCTAGCCGGAAAGACGCTGGTCGTCACCGGCACGCTCGAAAAATACAGCCGCGACGAAATCGAAGCGTTGATCGCCAAGCTGGGGGGCCGCGCTGCGTCGAGCGTCTCAAAGAAGACCGATTACCTGGTGGCGGGCAACGAGGCTGGCAGCAAGCTCGACAAGGCGCAGAAGCTTGGCGTGCGCGTGCTCAGCGAAGCGGAGTTCGACGCGCTGATCGCGGAGAACGAAACCACGAATGAACACGAATGAACACGAATGAACACGAATGAACACGAATGAACACGAATGAACACGGATGAACACGGATGAACACGGATGAACACGGATGAACACGGATGAACACGGATGAACACGGATGAACACGGATGAACACGGATGAACACGGATGAACACGGATGAACACGGATGGCTCAGCCGCGTTGACGCATTCGTCCGGCCAATTCGTGCAGTTGCCGTTTCATTTCGTCGGCCGGCAACTGCACGCGCTGACCGTGGCCGGGAAGCACCCACTCGAAATCGAATTCGGCCAGCTTCTCAATCGACTCGATCTGTTGGGGCCACGAGTGCCAGCAATAATCGTACGAGGCGTACAGCCGCTGGCGATCGCGATCGAAATCGAGATGGTCGCCAGTGAACAGCCAGCGGTTCTCGACCAGCAGGCACGTGTGCCCTGCCGTGTGGCCGGGCGTGGGGATCGCGGCGAAGCCTGGGGCCAGCTCGATTGGCTCGGGCCCGTCGAACACCGCTTCGGCATCGGGTTGCGATGCCAGCTCGGCGCGATGAATGAACCGATGGCTGCCGAAGTGCCGGGCGTAGCGTGCGGCATCGGCCACGTCGTCGCGATGCGTCAAAAAGATATTGGCGATGCCGCCGAGCGCTTCGAGCCGCCGCACAAGCCGCGGCAAATATTTCGGCGCGTCGATCAGCCAATTGCCCTGCGGATGTCTGACGAAGTAGGCGTTGCCGCCGTACGATTTCGGCGAGTTGAATCCGCAGTAGTACACGGAGCCGTCGATCGGCAGCGGAAAGTCGTCCATCACCTGCTTGGGATCGTCAGGCCCCGTAGTGCCGATCGAGCCGGTGGGGCACGACACCAGCGCCCGCAGCGAGTCGCGACGGTCGCGCTCGGTCTGCGGCTGCGTATGGACAAAAGCCGATTCGGTTGCTTCGCCAAAGATTCTTGGGGCGATCTGCCGGCACGTGTCGCAGTCGATGCAGGTCGCATCGACGAAGAAATCGCCGGCGACATTCTCGGGAACACGTTTGGTGAAGTTGGCCATCGCTTGCCACCGGAGCCTGAGCCAAGCCACGCAGTATTCATTGTACGGGCGCCGGCAACCGCCAACGGCCCGCCGACAAGCCCCTTGACGACCCGCGCGGCGTGCGTCAAGTTTTACTAGTTCGGTGCGGGCGATTAGCTCAGTTGGTTAGAGCACCAGCTCGACAAGCTGGGGGTCATAGGTTCGAGTCCTATATCGCCCACTGGTTGTAATTTCCGCCGATTCCTAGACTTGCGATTTACCTGCCGACGGTCGGCATCGCGGCTCGCTGGCAAGCGTAAAGCGGTACCGTTTACGACGCGCTTTGGCCGGCGCAGCGCACACCGCGCTCAATCGCACCCTGGCACGCTGCCTCTACACCGCGCCCATAGCCAAGCGGTGACCCTTGGTGGCCGGAGTCACTACGTTAATGTGGTGGGTATTCTAACGCAGCGCGAATCGCCCCCAGATTGCGGTCGTGCGAGACGGCGTGGTGCGACTCCTTTTTACCGTGCTAGATTGCGCCACCCCACCCCGACGCGAGCCGTTCGCCCCAGCGCCAAGCATGCCCCTTCAAAGACGTAACCTACACTTGAGTGCCCTGATCCATCCGACCGACACGACAAGTTTCTTACGACTCTGCTCGTACAATCCGTGGCGACGTTCTCCAAGAAGCCGCTGTTTTGCCTGCTGACTGCGCAAGCGATCTGCTTGGCGCTGGGCCTTTGGATTCAAGACCGTTTGGTCGAGTTTTCTGTTCGTCAGCAGGAAGCGGCTCGCGCTACTGGGGCGCCGCCCGGTTCGTCGCTGGAACCGATCCGGGTCGAGCCTGCTTCTCGTCCTGGCGCAGCGGCGCCTGCCGATCACGCGTTTTTGGACGCGCTGCCTGGCGCGCAACTCGTAGCGTTCTTCTGGATCGCCGGTATGCAATCGGGCGCAGCCTACCTAGTTCTATCGCGCACTCATTCCGAGCATTCGCAACGACAGGCGCAGGCAGCCACCAACTCAATGCTGCGCG
This sequence comes from Pirellulales bacterium, assembly GCA_036272935.1. Taxonomy (GTDB): domain Bacteria; phylum Planctomycetota; class Planctomycetia; order Pirellulales; family PNKZ01; genus DATAXP01. Next base: position 27,838 of record DATAXP010000013.1, read on the forward strand.
AAAAGGATTTGGCACGAACCCAGAATGCGGTGATCTTTGGCTTGGCCAAGCTGGCCGAGTCGCGAGATCCGGCAACGGGCCGGCACTTGGAGCGCATCGCCCATTTTTCGACTCGATTTGCCACGGCCTTGCGACGATTGCCAAAGTATCGCGAGGAAGTGACACCGGCATTCGTGCGCTTGATCGGCATCAGTTCCGCCTTGCACGACATCGGCAAGGTGGGCGTGGAAGACCATGTGTTGCTGAAGCCGGGGAGTCTGAACGCCCGCGAGCGCCTCGACATGCAGTTGCACGCTGCCCTGGGAGGCGAGTGCATCCGAGAAATCGAATTGCAGTTGGGCAGTTCGAACTTCTTGGAGATGGCGAGAGAAATCGCCTTTTGCCACCACGAGCACTGGAATGGCCGAGGCTACCCGGCAGGTCTGGCCGGCGAGGCGGTCCCGCTGGCGGCACGGATCGTCGCCATTGCCGACGTCTACGACGCGCTGTCGGTGCGCCGGGTCTACAAACAGCCGCTGCCTCACGAGCGCTGCGTCGAGATCATCCGCTCCGAGGCGGGAAAGCAATTCGATCCGGATTTGGTCCAGGTGTTCTTGTCGATTGAGGGCGAGTTTCGTGATATCGCTCGACAATTTGCCAACCCCATGGACCAGCCTGCCGAACCCGACGTCGAATCGTCGGAAGGCAAAAAAGCCCCCGACAGTTGCTGCCTCGTGGGCGCCGCTGCCGCCACTCCTTCCGCCTGGCCTGAGCCCGCTCAGTCCATCACCAGCCGTTAGCCTGCCTTGGACGGTGGACTACCAACGAATCGTTTTTCCTTTCTCATGAGGTCGCCTGGAATTCCGATGGCCACGAAACAAAACGAACACGATCGGAAGTTGGAAGTCGCCTTGATTCTGGTCAGTGTTGGCCTGACTTGCCTGTTGTACCGGACGAACGGCTACAAACTGGTGGTCCTCAACCTGTTCTACTTGCCGGTCACCCTGGCCGCCTTCTTCATGGGCCGCTATCGGGCCGGGGTGTTGGCGTTATTCTGCGTGGTGATGGCTTCGCTGGCCGCGGTGATGGGAATCGACGAATTTGCGGAGGTTACTCCTCCGCTGGTGATCGGCCTGGCGGTGATGGTGTGGGGAGCGGTGCTCGGCCTGACGGCAATGTTGGTGGGCACGCTCAGCGACGAGCGGGCCAAGCAATGGCAAGAGCTGCACGAAGCGTACTTGGGAATCGTCGAAGTGCTGTCGCGCTACCTCAACAGCGCCGATCCGAATCGAAACGACCGATCGAGCCGTGTTGCCGAACTCAGCGAGCGAGTAGCCCGGCATATGCGATTGCCGGAAAAACAAATCGACGACATCCGCGTTGCGGCGTTGCTCCAAGACCTGGAAAACGTGGAGATCACTGCCAAAGTGATTCGCAAGGCGGTAGGTAATCTGGAACTCAGCTCGGGCCATGCTTCGCGACAGCACACGTTCCACGGCAGCGATATGGTGCAGTCGTTGGCCGCCGTGCTGAGTGGGGCGCTGCCGCTGATCTGTTGCAGCGAGGAGTCGTTGGACATCGCGACGCCCACGAAGTCTTCGCGAGTTTCCGTCGACGCAGCCTTGGCGGCACAGATCATTCGCGCGGTTCGGGCCTACGAAGTGCTGGCTGACAGGCGCTTGACGCTGACGCCGGCCACTCCCGAGGAACTTGTCGAGGAGCTACGCTCCGACGACGGCATCGTCTGCCATCCCAGCGTGCTGGACGCGCTCGAACGAGTTGTCGCTGCGTCAGGTTTCACCGCCCCGCCTGCCTCCGCTGCCGATTTCGACGCCAGAGTGTGCGAGAGCATCGGCTAGGAGGATTCCTGCTTCCGCCGCCAGCGATAGCCGGCCAAGGCCGAGGCCGCCAGGCCGGCCAGCGCCAAACTTGCCGGCTCGGGGACATTGGCGGGTGAGAAATGCAGAATCAACTGACTGAGATCGGCTGATTCGACGATCGAGAACGTGCCGCCGTTCAGCGGATTGCCAGGGCTGAATGCGCTGGTGTCGATCACGAACGCCGCGCTGTTGGTGCCCGTGATTCCGCCGGCCGCGGTGACCAAGAGGAAGTCGTAAGAGCTGGAACTGGTGAAGTTCTGGACCGACGAGGTACTGGTGGGATACGCCACGTCGACATCGATCGTGCTGCCGGGAACGATCGTTAGACTTCCTGTCTCGCTCCCCATCGCTTGAATCAGCAGCGAGTCGTAGCCGATGCCAGCCTGGCCGGTGGCGTTGGCGATCTGCTCGCTGTAGTTCATCGAGTTCCAGGTCACATCGCCGTTGACGCTCTGCATGCCTGGGCTGTTGCCGGGCGAGTAGGCGCTGCCGGCGCTCTGCGTGAGGTCGCCAAAGACCGTGCCGGTGCCAGCCAGTATGCCGCCGCTCTGGATAGTCATGCTGCCGTGGATCGCGCCGTTGTTCGTGATCTCGCCGGGGGCGAGTAGGTTGGCGGCGGTGAACGTGCCGCCGGTGGCGACGGTGAGCGAGGAGCCGCCGTAAGCTTCGGCCGAGCTATGCACGCTCATTGCGCCGGAAACTGTCGTGGCACCGGTGTTGTTGAACGAGCCGCTGATCGTGAACAAGCTGCTCGACCCGACCTCGACAAGTGGTATTCCGTCAGCCCGGCAAGCGATCCGAAAGGCCCGTCTTATGGTGCATTTCGCGTGCTACGCGGGGGCACCTGGTTCAACTACGGTGTGAACGCTCGCAGCGCCGCTCGCAATAGCGCCAAGCCATCCTACCGCAGCTACTACAATGGCTTTCGGGTGTGTTTGCCGGTATCGAACGTGCCAGTGGCGACGCATGTCGCGACGTCCGAAGCTTCTTCGGCATCCAGTCAGGCGGAGACACTCACGTCGCCTGATTTGGTTTGGAGCGAGCCGGTTGAAGTTCTCGTTGGCCCCAGCGTCCCCAGCATCTCGGGCGACGGATTGACGATGGTCTTTGTCGCCCACGCCAAGGGAGACCGCTACGTGGGCTTCGGCGAAAACGATTTATGGCTCGTCGAGAGCAGCGCGCGGGACATGCCGTTTGGCAAGCCGGTGAATCTCGGCGATGCGGTCAACACCGCGGCAAACGAAACCAACCCCTCGCTGTCGGCCGATGGTCTGACGCTGCTGTTTGCCACCGATCGCCCTGGCGGCGCCGGAGGACTGGACCTTTGGCTTGCCAAGCGGCAATCGCAGCGTGAGCCGTTCCATGGCGCCGAACCGCTTATTGGCCCGGTCAACACGGTATCCGCGGAGTTTGGCGGCACGGTGTCGACCGACGGGCTGGAGCTGATCTACTTCAGCTCGCCGCGCGGCGAAGGCTTGGGCGGACAGGATTTGTGGCAGAGCCGGCGCAAGGACGTTGCGTCGCCGTTCGCCGCCCCCACGAATCTCGGCCCCGCGGTGAACAGTTCACTCAGCGAACAGCATCCGTGGCTGAGCAGCGACGGGCGCGTGCTGCTGTTCAGCAGCTTCGAGGAAAGGCGCGATGAGTCTGGAAAGATAAAGAACCTCGCCGGCTCGGGCGAGCTGTGGCTGGCGGTGCGCCCGAATATCGAAGCGCCATTCGGTCAACGCCAGTCGTTTGCGCCGCTAATTGCATCGTCTGAGGGCGAAAGTTGCCCGAGCGCCACGGCCGACGGCAAGCTGCTGTTTTTCAACTCGAACCGCCGCCGCGTGAACGACTACGTCGTTTGGATGTCGCAGCGAGTGCCGCAGAGCAGCGAGCCATCGCTTGGCACGCCGCGGGGTGCGGCGACTTCTCCGAGTTCGGCGATCGCTGGCCGTCCCGACCGCGCCGCGGCCCAGTGGGCTCTGAGACTCGGCGGACTGGTGGAGGTGAAGATTCGGCTTCCAGGCAGCGCGGACGTGAGAGCTGTCCGCTCGCTCGACGACTTGCCCGCCGAAGATTTTGTGGTCGATGACATCCTGATTGCCATTGACGACAAAGCGGCAATGTCGAAAGTCGAACCTGTGACCGATGCCGATCTGGCACGGCTCGATGGCCTGCGCGCGATCACCAAGTTTTCGCTGGTCCATGGCCGCGGCTCGAGAATCACCGACGCGGGGCTATCGAACGTCGCCACAATGAAATCGCTGCGGGAACTCACGGTTGAGGGTGCCGCGATCACCGACCAGGGGCTCGCGGCACTCGCGCCGCTCTCGAACCTGCGGTATTTGAACATCGGATTTTGCCGGCGAGTGACCGACGAAGGATTGAAAAAGCTCGCTTCGCTACCCATCAGGCGAATTCGTCTGCGCGGAACCGGCATCACCGAGCACTCGATGGAAACGATCGTGCAACAATGGCCCGAGCTGTTGACGCTGAATCTGCCGAGCAACTTGTTAACCGAATCGGCCGCGAAGCGACTCACCGGGCTACGCAGCCTGCGGCAACTCGACCTCGGTGGCGACTTGCGACTTCGCGACGACCAACTGGCCAACGTCGCCCAGCTTTCGCAATTGCAACGACTGAACTTGTATCAATCCTCGCTGATCACCGCCGCCGGGCTCGAGCACCTGGCGAACATGACAAAACTGGCGTATTTGGACCTGAGCGGCACTCGGGTCACCGCCGCCGGCATCGCAAAACTGCAAGCTGCCTTGCCCCAATGCCAAATTGAACGGCAAGGCAAAGGCTTTGACGACGAGAACTAGCACCGAGGCACGCTGCAGGCTACTCGCGCCCTGACGGTGCGCTGCAGCATGGTGATTTCGGCGTCGCGGTTTCCTCGGCTCGTTGGGGCAAGTATGATCTGATGGGAAGCGATTTTCGATCGTTACTCGTTTCCATCCGCATCGCGCACGTTGTAGTTGTCTGGCGATCCGTGACGCGTTTCGCTCGCCTGACCCTGGGAGAACCGAAGCTCGTGAGAATCACACTGCTCGCCGTTTGCAGCCTGCTGGCGTCGTGTGCGTGCCCGGCGATCGCGGCCGAAAACGGTCGGTTGCCAAACGTCGTCGTTCTGTACGCCGACGACATGGGGTATGGCGATCTCGGCGTGCAGAATCTCGAGTCGAAGATTCCAACGCCCCATCTCGATCGGCTTGCGACGCAAGGAATGCGATTCACCGATGCCCATAGCTCGTCGGGCATCTGCACGCCTAGCCGCTACGCGCTCTTAGAAGGGCGGTATCACTGGCGCAAGTTCCACAGCATCGTCAACTCGTTCGATCAACCGGTGCTCGATCCTGAAAAGACGACGCTTGCCGAGTTGCTGAAATCGAAGGGATACCGGACCGCCTGCATCGGTAAGTGGCACCTCGGCTGGGACTGGAACGCGATCAAGCGCGCCGACGCCATGCCGGATGCGAAGTCGGGTTACGCGCCCGACGCCTTCGATTGGACCAAGGCCATTCCCGGCGGGCCGCTCGACCATGGGTTCGACTATTACTTCGGCGACGACGTGCCGAACTTTCCTCCGTACGCGTGGTTCGAGAACGACCGCGTGATCACGCCACCGACCGTGCCGTTGAGCACGCCGAAGCCAACCGCCGAGGGATCGTGGGAAGCGAGACCGGGGCCGAGTGCCAAGGATTGGGACTTTTGGGCCGTGATGCCGACACTGACCGACAAGGCAGTTGCCTGGATTGGCCAACAGTCGAGCGACCAACCGTTTTTCCTGTACTTCCCGTTCACTTCGCCGCATGCGCCGATCGTGCCCACGCCGCCATTCGTCGGCAGGTCGCAGGCCAATGGCTATGGCGATTACGTGGTTCAGACCGACGATACGGTTGGCCGCGTGCTTGCGGCGCTCGCGGCGCGGGGACTCACCGACAATACGTTGGTCGTGTTCAGCGCCGACAATGGACCGGAACGCTACGCCTACGACCGCGTGCGGAAATACGAGCATCGCAGCATGGGCCCGCTTCGCGGCGTGAAGCGCGACCTCTGGGAAGGGGGGCATCGCGTGCCGTTTGTCGTGCGCTGGCCGGGCGTGGTGCCGGCGGGACGCACGAGCGGCGGCCTGATCAGCCAGATCGACCTGTATGCGACGATTGCCGAGATCGTCGGGGCACCGATACCCACCGGTTCGGCCGAAGACAGTTATAACCAACTTCCACTGCTCCGCGGCGAAGCTCCTACCGCCCGCGATACGCTGGTTCATAACACCATGCCGAACGGCTACGCCTTGCGCCACGGCGACTGGGTGTTGATCGCCGCCAAGACGGGTGCCGTGAGCAAGGTTCCCGAGTGGTTCGACAAGGCGAGCGGCTATACGACCAGCGCGTACCCTGGCGAGCTGTACAATTTGCATGACGACCTGGCCCAAAAACATAACCTGTACGGCGAGCAGCCCGCCAAGGTGAACGAACTAACCGCGGTGCTGGAAGAGATTCGTGCCCACGGGCAAGTGCGCTGAGCACACAGCAGGTTCTCGGCGCCTCATCGCTTCTTCGGCACTTAATCACTACGCTGCGTTTAAGGTCACTCAGAGAAGCAGGTAACCAGGATTTCCCATCAGCCCCCCATGCGCCGCGTCTTTTTGGTTGCGATCATTCTCTTATTTGCGGTGACGACGCCTGCGGCGGAGCCTGAATATGACCGCGACCTCGCGCGCTGGCAGGAGGTGCCGATTCCTCCTGATACCGACCAAGGCGCGAGAACGGTGTGGCTCTACGCCGCGGGCTACTCAAAACACGAATGGCGTGTGTTTGCGGATCATGACCACGTCGGTGCTCAACTGGTGACGGAACAACCCACGAAGCACGACGATCATCCGAAGTTTGATCCCAAAGCGGAAGAGTTCGAGAGCGCATCGGCATTTGCAGCAGCCGATGACGGGTGGTTGGTCGGCTTCAATCACGGCGAGTTCGGAGCGGCATTGTATTGGTTTGACGGTGATGGTGAACGCAACTACAAGGTGTCTGATCATCAGGTCGTCGATTTCTTTCGGCTGTCCGATGGCTGGTATGCCATCGAAGGGCTGGCGCACGGCACCACGTCGGAAGGTTCTGCGATCCGCATCGCGCGGCCAAAGGGCGGTGAGCGATGGCAGGCTACCGAAGTGACGAAACTGCCCTATGCGCCGTACGCCGTTTCGCTTCGCAAGGATGGCACGATGCTCGTCACACTCTCGGATGCAATCGTATCGGTGGGTGAAGACCGCAAGGTCCAAACGCTGCTGCCCGACGCGCCTTGGAGCGGTCTTTACCCGGGTTCGTCCGTTCTCACATCGGATGAGCAGAAGCTTTACATCGGGATGCGCCAATTTGTCGGAGAGTTTGACCTGCGAGCGAAGAAGCTTCGCCTACTCACTCCTTCGGACAAGTTTCTCCATAAGCTTCCAGCGGATCAAGAACAGCAGCTTCGCAAAGCGTACAGCGGTTAAGCGATCGCTGCGCAGTTTGCTTCTTTCGCGCTTTCGTGTTTTCGTGATCTCCGCTGGCCTACGACGTTGTAGCAACCCTTCTCCCTCGGGGAGAAGGTGGTCCGCCACAGGCGGACCGGATGAGGGCGAAGAAGAGATCGTCGATCTTCAAC
>DATAXP010000014.1:0-29657 GCA_036272935.1 Pirellulales bacterium
CGATCGCAACTTTGCCGCCGAGAAATTTCTCGCAGCCAGCCACCTGATCGGCGGGTTGGCGATCCTGGCGCTTGGTTGGGTGACCGGCTTCTGGCCGTTCTTCCTGCTGATGCTCGTGCACTGCTTGTGCTACGTGCCAACGATCTCGATCACCAACAGCATCGCCTTTGCCAACCTACAGGACGCGCAGAAGGATTTTGCCCGCGTACGGCTGTGGGGCACCATCGGCTGGATCGCGGCGAGCTGGCCGTTCGTGTTCATCCTGGTCGATTGGGACAAGGTGCCGCCGATGGCGGAGTTGGGGTTCACCGGCTGGCTCGGCTCAGCGATCGACCCGACGAAAACTGCTGAGGCGAAGGTCTATTGGACGTTCATCGTTTCAGGGATCGCATCGTTGGTGCTCGCCGCGTTCAGTCTGTTGCTGCCGCACACGCCACCGAAACCCGCCACGGTGGGTCGCGAACGATTCGCCTGGCTCGAAGCGCTTGAACTGCTCAAGCTGCCATTTGTGGCGATTCTATTTTTCGTAACGTTCGTCGATGCTGCCGTGCATCAATGTTATTTCATCTTCACCAACGATTACCTGAAGAGCGTCGGCATCCCGGCGAACTGGGTGATGCCGGTGATGAGCATCGGCCAGGTGGCCGAGATCGGCACGATGGCGGTGCTAGGCAGCGTGCTCAAGCGGCTCGGCTGGCGGTACACGATGGTGATCGGGATCCTCGGCCACGCCCTGCGATTCGCCGTATTCGCGTTCTTCCCCGAGCCGGCGCCGGCGGTATTGATCAACGTGCTGCACGGCATCTGTTACGCGTTTTTCTTCGCAACGGTTTACATTTTCGTCGACGAGTTCTTCCCCAAGGACGCTCGCACCAGCGCCCAGGGACTATTCAATGTGCTGATCCTGGGATTGGGACCGCTGGTGGCCAACTCAGTATGGCCACGGCTCGGAGAATATTACCGTTCCCAGACAGCCTCTGGCGAAGTGGTATACGATTTTCATAAGCTATTCCTCTGGCCTTCGGGTCTCGCGCTCATCGCCGCCGCCGTGTTGTTCTTGTTCTTCCATCCGCCGCGTGAAGCGACGCCGGAGCGTGTCGCCTCGCACTGAACGCATCGCAGGTCGCTGAATGCACGCTCGACGAGCGGCGAACGCACGATTCGTGCTGCGCAGAACCTCAACCGACTCCTGAATCCCGATCCCCAACTCCCGCATGATCAAACCGATTCGCAAACTGCTGGCTGCCAACCGCAGCGAGATCGCCATCCGCGTGTTCCGTTCGGCCCACGAAGCGGGCATCCGCACCGTGGCCATCTACTCGCACGAGGACCGCTACGCGCTGCACCGCTTCAAGGCCGACGAGGCGTACGAAATCGGCAAGCCCGGCGAGCCGATCAAGACCTACCTCGACATCGACAACATTATTGAGGTGGCCAAGCGCTACGAGGTCGATGCCATTCATCCCGGTTACGGTTTCTTGTCGGAGAACCCCGACCTGGCCCGGGCCTGCGAAGCGGCCGGCATCACGTTCTGCGGGCCGGGCCCCGAGATTCTCGAAAAGCTGGGGGACAAGATCACGGCGCGCAAGCTGGCCGTGAGCGCCGGAGTGCCGGTGCTTTCCGGCAGCGATGCTCCGCTTTCAGGCCCTGACCAGGCGCATGCCCTGGCCGAGCGGCTCGGCTACCCGGTGCTGCTCAAGGCGGCCAAGGGAGGTGGCGGCCGCGGCATGCGCGTGGTGCCCAAGCCCGACGAACTGGCCCGCTCGCTCGATCAGGCGCAGCGCGAGGCGCTCGCCGCGTTCGGCTCCGGCGATGTGTTCCTCGAGAAGTTCATCATGCGCCCGCGGCACATCGAGGTGCAATTGTTCGGCGACAAGCACGGCAACCTGGTGCACCTGTACGAGCGCGACTGCTCGTTGCAGCGCCGGCACCAAAAGGTGGTCGAGATCGCCCCGGCATGGAACCTCGACCCCAAGCTGCGCGACGACATCTGCAATGCCGCCATCGCCATCGGCCGAGCGGTGAACTACGTCAGCGCCGGCACGGTGGAATTTCTGGTCGACGACGATACCGGCAAGTTCTACTTCATCGAGGTCAATCCGCGCATCCAGGTCGAGCACACGGTGACCGAAGTGGTCACGGGGATCGACATCGTGCGCAGCCAGTTGCTCGTCGCGCAGGGTTACCCGCTCAGCGATCCGGAGATCGGCTTGGCCAAGCAGGAAGACGTCAGCACGCGCGGGTTCGCCGTGCAATGCCGCGTGACCACCGAAGACCCGGAGAACAAGTTCCTGCCCGACTACGGCAAGATCGCCCACTATCGTTCGGCCGCGGGCATGGGTGTGCGGCTCGATGCCGGCACCGCGTTTTCGGGCGCCGTGGTCACGCCGTTTTACGACTCGCTGCTGGTGAAGGTGATCGCCTCGGGTTCACGGTTTATCGATGCCGCGCGGCGCATGGAACGCGTGCTGCAAGAGTTCCGAGTGCGCGGTGTGAAGACGAACATTCCGTTCCTGATCAACCTGATCACGCACCCCAAGTTTCTCGAAGGGGGCTTCACCACCCGCTTCATGGACGAAACGCCCGAGCTGTTTCACTTCACGGCCCGCCGCGATCGGGCCACGAAGGTGCTGCGGTACATCGGCGAGACAAGCGTCAACGGTCATCCGTTGGTGAAGCTGAAGCCTAAACACATTCGCCGCACGCCGGCTCCTCTCCCTGCGCTCGAAGGAAAGCCGACCCCCCCCGGCAGCCGGCAGAAGCTGCAAGAGCTGGGGCCGAAAAAATTCGCCGGGTGGATTCGCGACCAGAAGCGGCTGCTGCTGACCGACACCACATTTCGCGACGCGCACCAGTCGCTACTGGCCACGCGGATGCGCACCTACGACATGCTCGAGATTGCCGAGGCTTACGCTAAGCTGCTGCCCGAACTGTTCTCGATCGAGATGTGGGGCGGCGCGACGTTCGACACCACGATGCGCTTCCTGAAGGAGTGTCCCTGGCAGCGGCTAGTCACGCTGCGCGAGCGCATCCCAAACATCCTGTTCCAGATGTTGTTTCGTGCGAGCAACGCGCTCGGTTACTCGAACTATCCCGACAACGTGATCCGTGCGTTCGTCAAGGAAGCGGCCGACGCCGGCATGGACCTGTTCCGCATCTTCGATTCGCTCAACTGGCTGCCGAACATGCGCGTCGCCATGGAAGCGGTGCTCGAGACCAACACGTTGTGCGAGGCGGCGATCTGCTACACCGGCGACGTGCTCGACACCAAGCGCACCAAGTACAGCCTGCGCTATTACGTCGAGATGGCGAAGGAACTGGAGAAGATGGGAGCGCACATCCTGGCAATCAAGGACATGGCCGGGCTGTGCAAGCCGTACGCCGCCGAGCTGCTGGTGAAGACGCTCCGGCAGGAGATCGGCATTCCGATCCACTTCCACACGCACGACACCAGCGGCGTGCAGGCGACCGCGATCCTCAAGGCCGCCGAGGCCGGCGTCGACATTGCCGACGGAGCGATGGGCCCCCTTTCGGGGCTCACCAGCCAGCCGAACCTCGGCTCGATCGTGCATGCGCTGCGGTTCGCGCCGCGCGACACCGGCCTGAATCCCGATCATGTGCAGGCGATCGATGAGTACTGGGAAGTGGTGCGCGAGTACTACGCGCCGTTCGAATCGACGATGAAGGCCAGCACGGCCGACGTGTACCGCAACGAAATGCCCGGCGGCCAATACACGAACCTGTACGAGCAGGCGCAGGCCGTGGGGCTGGCGTCGCGGTGGCACGAGATCTGTCGCGTGTACGCCGAGGTGAACGATCTGTTCGGCGACATCGTGAAGGTGACGCCCAGCTCGAAGGCGGTCGGCGACATGGCGATCTTCCTGGTCGCCAACAATCTAAAGACAGCCGATGTGCTCGACAGCAAGCGCGACCTGGCGTTCCCCGAGTCGGTCGTCGACTTGATCTCCGGCCGCATGGGGCAGCCCCCTGGCGGCTTTCCGCCCAAGGTGGTCGAGCGCGTGCTGCGCGGTCAGAAGCAGGTCGAAGGCCGTCCCGGCGACAGTCTCGCGCCGGCCGATTTCGATGCGGTGTCGCAGAAGCTCGAAGCGACGCTCGGCACGAAGCCTTCGATGCGCGACGTGATTTCGTCCATCATGTTCCCGCGCGTGTTCAACGAGCTGCACACCCACCAGGAGCACTACGGCGACACGAGCATCCTGCCCACGCCGATCTTCCTGTACGGTCCCGAAACGGGCGAGGAATTCGCCTTTGACATCGAGCCGGGCAAGACGCTGATCGTCAAGTTCCTCAACATTGGCGAAGCGCAGCCCGACGGCAACCGCAATGTGTCGTTCGAACTCAACGGCCAGCCGCGCGACGTGACGGTGCGCGACGAATCGGTCGAGGCCGACGTCGAGGGCAAGCGGAAGGCGGAGAGCGGTAATGTGGCCCATGTCGGCGCGCCGATGCCCGGCATGGTGGTCACCGTGGCCGTACACCCTGGCGATCCGGTGGCCAAGGGTCAGCGGCTGGTGACCATGGAGGCGATGAAAATGGAGACGACGCTCTACGCCGAGCGCGACGGCAAGATCGCCGAGGTGCTGGTCAGCCCGGGCAGCCGCGTGGAATCGGGCGATCTGCTGGTGGTTTGGGAATGACGAATCATGGCCGCTTGAGTCATGCCCACCTTATAATGACAGAGCTGCTAAGGCACGAAGCAAACTCACTTCCGCTATGTCGACCAATCTCAATCTTCAGTACTGGCAAGATGACGGTTGGTTCGTCGGCAGGCTTCAAGGTGTGCCGGAGGTCTTCAGCCAGGGTAAGACCTTGGCCGAGTTGGAAGAGAACATTCGCGACGCGTTTCGCTTGATGATGGAAGACGAGCCGCAGCCCGCGGACGGAGCGTTGACGAAGTCGTTGACCATCGACGCATGAAGCGTCGAGAGCTGATACAGGAGCACGAGCGGCCGGTTGTCGATTGCATAGACACGGCGGACGACACGACATTTACCTGAATCCGGCAAACGATCGAAAGGCGCCCGTCCCGCGGCATGTGGAAATCAAGGAAAGTTTGTGCCGGCTGATTCGTAAACAACTGGGAATCTGAAACAGGAATTTTCGCGACGGAGGCGAACCATGCATGCAGGGCCCAATAATGGCAATCTTGTCCGATTCGTCTTCCCAACCGATCTTGGTTGGATGGCGCTCGTGATGCGGGGTGAGACAGCCCTACGGTTGTCGTTCGCGCATCGTTCGGCCAAGGCAGCGACGGCTGCTTTGAACGCGACCGGCTCCGACGAGTCGCCCGTCGAGGTCATCGAAGCCGAGGAGCATTGGCTCGCCCGGCGCCTGGCGGCTTATGCCACTGGCGCCGAAGACAAATTCAACGATGTGGCAATTGATCTCGGGCCGCGCGTCACAACGTTCGTCCAGCGCGTGACCGATCGCTGCCGGCGCATCGGATGGGGCAAGACGTCGAGCTACGGTCAGCTTGCCGCGGCGGTCGGCATGCCGCGGGCAGCACGCGCCGTGGGCGGGGTAATGGCCCGCAATCCGTTGGCAATTATCGTCCCATGCCATCGCGTGCTCGCCAGCGGAGGCCGTCTCGGGGGCTATTCGATGGGGACAGGCTTGCCGATCAAGCGTCGGCTGCTGGCGCTCGAGAGCGTTGGCAAGTCGCCGTTTGCGCCGGGCGCGAAGGAAACCGAATTCGCGGGGTCCGCGGTCCGATAACTCGGGCTAGAATTTCATAGCGGGATCGGCGAGAATAAAAGCTATCCGGTGCCGAGCGGTGCTGGCAACGTAACTTCGCGGTCGTGGTGATGAGCCCAGAGCTGTTAGATTCGCAGGTCGAGCGCCGCAGCGATGGTGCGGTGTTGGTGCGCGTGCGCTCGCGCGACACGGCCGGCCATCGCGCTCCCGATGCGATCTTCGCCTTCCGCCAAGGCGATCCCCAGTATAGCTACTGGGAAGCGCGGCTCCGCGAGCAGGAAAGCGGCTCGCATTAAAAAGGTAGAAGCTGGTAGGCGGAGGGCCGCAGGCGCTACTTTCGCCCCCCCGGTAGCCGCAACTGGTTGATGCCCTGATTCAGACCGTTCTGCAACGCCGACTCGGCCGCCCCGGTGGCCTGATTCAGCCCGTTCTGCAACGCGCCGGTTGCCTGGTTCACACCGTTGCGCATCGCCGACTCGGCAGCGCCTGTCGCAGCGTTGCGCAGCGCGTCGGCAGCCAGACGCTTCAGCTCGTTTTGATCGATCTCCGGATGCGCGAGCGTTCCGGCCACCGGCACGCTGATCGTCTGGCTGGCCAGGGACCCTGAGAGTGGCGTGTTGCCCAGCCATTGCGCCGGGATCGGCATCTCGACCAGTATCGCGATCGTTTGATCCAGCCCCACCGAGCCCTGCGTACGCAGCTTGACGCCCGACAGTTGCAGCTCGATGCCTTGATGGTAGATGCGTCCTTGCGACATGCGGAAGTTGATCGTCGATTCAGGCGTCAGGCTCACCGTGCCGCTTTGCTGGAATAGGCCGGCGATCGCTTGCACGATCGGCCCCGGCGCGGCGTCGGCATTGTGGATGGTCATCTGCCCGCTGACTTCGGCGGCCGTGGGAGTCTCGACCGGCACGCGGCAACCGGCCAGCGCCATCGAGAACTTGCCCTGCACTTGCACCGAACCAGCCAACACCGGCGCGATGTACGCCATCGCCTGGCTGCACATGACGGGCGTAAGTTCGATGTTGTCGAGAGTCGTTCCGGCGCCGAGCATCAGCTCCGGCGTGCCGGGCGCCATCTGGAACTGCGGCAGCAGGTGCATGCGACCGGCGCCGACAGCCGCTTCGATCGGAGCGAACGTGGCGATGCCGCTGTGCATCGTCCCCTGAATCCGTCCCGGTCCCACGACAACACCATAAGCGTTGATCGCTTGCCAGCGCAGGTCGGCATGTCCCTCGAGCGGCGATGGCCCGGCGGCTGCGGCAGTCAACGGGCCGTTGAGCGAGAACGTCCCCGTTTCGCGGCCGCTCAGTTGAATCTGGTTGCCGACATAGCGCTGGACGATTGTCGTGAGTTGGTCGAGATCGTAATCGGCTTTGCCGTCTATCTTCACGACTCGCTGTCCGCTCAGCTCGTCGATCTTGCCGGCAAGTTGCAGTTGGCCGAAATCGGATTGGGCCTCAAGCTGCTGAATCTCGAGCGAATCGGCCGCGAGCTTCATCTTCAGGCTCATCTTCTGGCACTGCCATTGCTGACCCGAGCGGACGTCGCGCACCACGACCGAGGCATCGGCCAGCTCGACTGCAACGGTCGGCATGGACTGCGAACCGCTCGAAGGGCCCTTCAGATACTCGGCAAAGATGTCCTGCAAATTCGTGGCGCCGTCGTGCAGCTCGACCTCGACGTGCGGCTGATTCATTCGCAGCGTGCCGAAATCCGTGCCGGCCGAGCAGAGGCACCACAGCAACCCGCGGTCGCCCGCCACGTTCGGCAGGTTGATCACGACCTTGTCGCTTGCGTCGTGCAGTTGCAGATTCTTCACCGCCAAGGGGGTCGTCCAACCGAACGACAGATCATCGAGCGATACCCGGCCATGCAGGTCGGCCAGGGCAGCGTGCAACACCCGGTCGCGCACCTGCGGCTGAAGCACGATCGTCGGCCCCGCGGCGAGCAGGCCGATGCCCAGCACCAGCAGCAACACAAACCCGGTGAGCAGCGGACGTCGGCGGCGACGCGGCGCAGCATGACGCGGCGCAGCATGACGCGGGGCAGCCTTTGGGTGCAGCGTCTCGGTCTCGTGCTCGCGGGTTTGCTTCCGTGCGCCGTTGGTCATGGCAGATGGTCTTTCTTGCGAGAGATTCAGAACGCTGCGCCGACGGATCGTCGTCGAACGCGGGGCAGATTCTAGAAAGCTGCGTGTCACATGCCCAGAGAGATTGGGCAGGATGCGCACCGCGACGACATGCCAGAACGGCGACGCTAGCTTGCCGGAGCGCAACACGCGGGATAGAGTCGGCTGGCTGGTGCCGAAGACCTGCTGACGACTGCGATGTTCCCAGTTCGACCTGCCATTCTGGTTGCGACGACAGCGCTGGCGCTTGTCGCCATCACGCGAGCTGCGCCTGCCGACGAGCCGCCGGTGGTGATGGCGCACGTCGGCAAGTTGCTGCTGGCCGATGACTTCTCGCGCGACGAGATCGGCAGCACCTGGTCGTACAGCAAAGGTTCGTTCTGGATCGACGACGGCGTGTTCGTCGGCGCTCAGCGCGACCCGGCCAAGCATCCGCCGGTCTGCCGCACACCTCTTGAGTTCCGCAATGCCGTGATCGACTTCCGGTTCCAGTTTCATGGCACAAGCCGGTTCAACGTGGTGTTCAACGATCGCAACTGGAGCCAGTCGCACGCCGGACACATTTGTCGTGCCGGGCTGTCGCCTCGGCTGCTCACATTGGGCGACGACTGCGAAGGGGTCATGAAGCTGGGCATTTTCGAGAAGTGGCAGGACCCGCAGACTCGGCCGCAGATCGAGCCCTTGGTTCGCGACCAATCGGCGAAGTTGGCGATGCAGCTCGAGCCGGAACACTGGTATCGCATGACGCTCGAAATCGTCGGCGACGAGATGATCGCGAGCCTCGACGGCAAGCCGCTGCTGCATCTCAAGTCCGCGGGCCTCGCCCATACCCCGAAGACCGATTGGGGGTTCACGGTACAGGGGCGAGAAGTGCACTTCGACGACGTGAGCGTGTGGTCCGCGGAGCAAGACTCCGGCTGGCCAGCCCGCCGAGAGTCGTTGTTCCCCGCGTCGGCCGGCTCGTCGCAGTGATGATTTGCTTGACGGGTATTTACAGCCGCGCGATAATGCATCTCTCGCCGTTGATATGTCGTGCCTGCCTGCTTTCCCAGCCCACCGCCCACGTTGCCACCGTCATGCTTCGCCACTGCATGATTTGTTTTGGTGTCATCCTGCTCGTGGTGCACGGCGCCGTCGCGGCAGAGCCGGTGACCTTCGAGAAGCACGTGCGGCCGATCCTCAAGGTCCGCTGCCTCCATTGCCACGGCGAATCGGGCGAGCGCGAAGGGGAACTCGACCTACGGTTGGTGCGGTTGATGCTCAAAGGAGGCGACAGCGGACCGGCCATCGATCCGGGCCACGCTGCGAAAAGCCTGCTCGTCGAACGGATCAAGGCGGGCGAGATGCCGCCGGGCGACAAGAAGCTGCCGCCAGGCGAGATTGTCGTGATCGAGCGCTGGATCGCCAAGGGGGCCAAGACCGCGCGGCCCGAGCCGGATTCGCTCGACACCGGACCGCTACTGTCGGAGGAGGAGCGATCGTTCTGGGCCTTCCAGCCGGGGCGCAAGCCGAAGGTGCCCAAAGCCCCGAAAGGTTCCGGGGCTCATACGCCGATCGATGCGTTCGTTGTCGCAAGCTTGGCCGATCAGCACTTGGCCCTCTCGGCTGAGGCCGACCGGCACACGCTCGTTCGCCGGGCCTATTTCGATCTACTCGGCCTGCCGCCGACGCCCGAGGAGGTCGACGAATTTGTCGAGGACAGCACCGCGGACAGCTACGAGCGGCTGATCGACCGCTTGCTCGCCCGGCCGGAGTACGGCGAGCGTTGGGGGCGCCACTGGCTGGACGTCGCGGGCTATGCCGACAGCAACGGCTACACCGCGGTTGATACGGTGCGCGCCTACGCCTACAAGTATCGCGACTACGTGGTGCAGGCGTTCAACGACGACATGCCGCTCAACGAGTTCATCCGCGAGCAACTCGCCGGCGACGAGCTGATCGGCTACCCGAAGAAAGCCATGACGCCCGCTGAGTTGCAGAAGCTCATTGCCACCGGTTTCCTGCGGATGGCCCCCGACGGCACCGCAGCGGCGGACGTCGATCAGAACGTGGCGCGCAACGCGGTGATCTCCGACACGATCAAGATTGTGTCCGCATCGTTGCTGGGAATGACGGTCGGCTGCGCTGAGTGCCACGATCACAAGTACGATCCGATCTCGCAGGCCGATTATTACCGGCTGCGCGCCGTGTTCGAGCCGGCGCTCGATTGGAAGAATTGGAAACCGCCGGCCGGTCGGCAAGTGTCGCTGGCCAGCGATGCCGACCGGAAGTTGACCGCCGAGTTGAACGCCCAAGCGGCCGAGGTCGACAAGCGCCGCACGACGCTCACCAACGAGCTGATCGAGAAGACATTTCAGGAGGAATTGGCGAAGCTGCCCGAGGAGCTGCGGGCACCGATCGACGAGGCCTTTCATATCGCGGTCGCCAAGCGCACACCGGCGCAGAAGAAGCTCATCAACGAGAACCCAAGCGTCAACGTCAGCGCCGGGTCGCTGTACCTTTACGATCGGCCGCGGGAGAAGCTGGTGCGCGATGCCCAGGCCAAGCGCGCCGCCCTGGCCAAGCAGTTGCCGAAGGCTGAGGACCAGGCGGCGGCCAAGGAGGAGTTGGCCAAGCTCGACGCCGAGATCGAGCACCTGCAGAGCGAGGTGGCGACCGCGCAGATCAAGAAGCTGACCGAGGAAGCCGCCGCGATCCGGGCCAAGCGGCCGACGGAAGATTTTGTCCACGCGCTGTACGAGACGCCCGGCAAGGTGCCGACCACCTACGTGTTTCATCGCGGTGATTGTTTGCAGCCCCGGCAGGCGGTTGAGCCTGGCGAGCCGGCGATCTTCGAGATTCACGGCACCGGCCCGCAGCCCGCGAAGCCGGCGAAGATTCCCAGCACCGGCCGTCGGCTGGCGTTGGCTCAGCGGCTGACCGACGGCATGCACCCGTTGGTGGGTCGCGTGTTGGCCAATCGCATCTGGCTGCACCACTTCGGCCGCGGACTGGTGGCGACTCCGTCTGACTTCGGCATCCTCGGCGAGCGCCCCACGCATCCAGAATTGCTCGATTGGCTCGCGGCCGACCTGGTCGAGCACGGCTGGCGTCTCAAGCGGCTGCACAAGCTGATTATGACCTCGGCGGTATACCGGCAATCTTCGGCCCGCACCGATGCGCTCGACGAGGCCGATCCCGAGAATCGCTGGCTGGCACGGGCCAACGTCCGCCGCGCCGAGGCCGAGGTGATCCGCGACTCGATCCTGGCCGTCAGCGGCAAGCTGAACGCGAAGCGGTTCGGAGCGCCGGTGCCGGTGACGCCCGACGAGGTGGGGCAGGTGGTAATCGGCGTCGACACGCGCGACGCGGCAGGCCGGCCGAGCGGCAAGGCGGTGACTCTGGGCGACGACGTGTTCCGCCGCAGTATTTATGTGCAGGTGCGCCGCAGCCTGCCGCTGGGGATGCTCGAAGCCTTCGACGCACCGGCGATGAGCAGCGCCTGCAACTGCGAAGCGCGCAGCGTGTCGACCGTCGCGCCGCAGTCGTTGATCCTGATGAACAGTGATTTCCTGCTCGAGCAGGCCAGCTTCCTGGCCGAGCGGCTGGAGCAGCAAGCCCCGAGCAATCTCAAATCGCAGATCAGCCTTGCCTGGCGCCTGGCGTTTGCCCGCGAGCCCGAAGCCGCCGAGATCGACGCCGCCCTGGCGTTCCTCAAGGAGCAAATCGCGGGTTTCACTGCCGAGGCCAAGGGATCGAAGCCGGCGCCCGACAAGCGTAAGCCCGCGACGCTCGCCTTGGCGAACCTGTGCCAGGCGCTGTTGAGCAGCAACGAGTTCTTGTACGTGGACTAACGCATGAATGGTTCCAACTCTTCGCCGCGCGGCATGTGCGGTTCGCGGCGGCACTTCCTTTCCACCAGCGCCATGGGCCTGGGCTCGGTAGCACTGAGCTGCCTGCTCAACGACGATGGACTGCTCGCGAGCCCGGAGAAGCCCGAGCTTGAGGCGCCACACTACGACCTGCTTCCCAAGGCGCCGCACTTCAAGCCGACCGCCAGGGCGATGATCTCGCTGTTCATGCAAGGCGGCCCCAGCCATATCGACCTGTTCGATCCCAAGCCCGAGCTCGATCGGCTCAACGGCCAGAAGTTCCCCGGCGAGGTGAAGTACGACAACGCGGCCGAGGCCAGCTCGAAGGTGCTGGCCAGTCCGTGGAAGTTCCGCCGCTACGGCGACTGCGGCATGGAAATGTCGGAGCTGCTGCCGCACATCGGCGGCGTCGCCGATGAGATCACGCTCGTCCGCTCGATGCACACCGGCGTGAACAATCACGGGCAGTCGATCTTCGCGCTGAACAACGGCCGGATCGCCGCCGGTCGACCGGTGGTCGGCAGTTGGCTCACCTACGGCCTGGGGACCGAAAGCCAGGAGCTGCCGGCGTACATCGTGCTGACCGATCCCGGCGGCTTGCCGGTCGAAGGGGTCGACAACTGGTCGAACGGCTGGCTGCCGTCGCTGTACCAGGGGACGGTCGTGCGGCCGAAGGAGCCGCGCATCCTGAACCTCGATCCGCCGGTGCACATGACGCCCGACAGCCAGCGGCGGTACCTGTCGTTCCTCGAGCGGATCAACCGCGAGCATCTCGAGCGGCATCCCGGCGAGCTGGACCTCGAGGCGCGGATCGCCAGCTACGAGCTGGCCGCCCACATGCAGACCGCAGCCAAGGAAGCGGTCGACATCTCGCGCGAAAGCAAAGAGACGCACAAGCTCTACGGCATCGACGATCCCAAGACCGCCGACCTCGGCTCGCGCTGCCTGATGGCCCGCCGGCTCGTCGAGCGCGGCGTGCGCTTCGTGCAGATCTGCACCGGCAACCAGCATTGGGATCATCACCACACGATTCGCACTCGGCTGCCCGAGCAATGCCTGCGCGTCGACAAGCCCTCGGCCGCCCTGGTCCGCGACCTGAACGAGCGCGGCCTGCTCGATACCACGCTGGTGCAATGGGGTGGCGAAATGGGCCGCCTGCCGGTCGTCGAGAACGACAAGAAAGAGAAGGCCGGCCGCGACCACAACACCTACGGCTTCAGTATGTGGATGGCCGGCGGCGGCGTGCGCGGCGGCATGACCTACGGCGAGACCGACGAGTTCGGCCACAAGGCGGTCAAGGATGTCGTCACGCATTGCGACTACCACGCCACGCTGCTGCACATGTTCGGCCTCGATCCCACGCGGCTGACCTACAAGCACAACGGCATCGAGAAAAGCCTGATCGACGGCCAGGCCAGTCGCGTGGTGAAAGAGATTCTGCGCGGCTGATCGCGATTGTTTCACGGTCCTGTGCCCATCGCTTCGAGCGACTCGCGCCAGAACTTCGCTTCGCGCTCGAGGCGGTACCGCTCGCCGAAGACGATCAGCTCACGAAACCGCTTCTCGGGCTTGGCACCGGTCGCATAGCACAGCTTCGCCAGGCAATTTGGACACAACCACATTGGTATGCGGTTGAACTCGTCGAATCGCCGGCTGCCGCGCATCGAGCAGTCGAAGTACGTGCAATGCGGCAGCGAGAACAGGTGTCCCGTTTCATGTGCCGCGACGTGCAAAGCCCAGCGCAACGCACGATGGTACGCCTCGCTGCTCGCTTCGGGATTGCCGAAGCGGTGGATCGACCACACGCCGACACGCTCTGCGAGCGAGGCCTCGCCCAGCACCGTCCCCTCGTGGCTTCCGGTGAACAGGTCGTCGCCGGTCAGCGCGACGTAGCCGACGGCGTCGTCGGGCAGGCGCGGCTTGAGAACCTGGTTGCGCACGTAGATGGTTGAGATCTGTGTTGCGGAAACGTCGTCGCGGCGTCGTGTCGCTTCGGCAGGGATCACCGATTCTGCGAAGTCCTGCCGCAAACGCACCGGCAACTGAAAATAGATGCCGAGATACTCGACCGTGGTGTCGATGATCCGCCGCTCGGTCGCCGTGAACTCGCCCAGAGGTTGCACGTCGAGCGTCTGCCGCTCACGCGTCGCCCGCACGGGACGGCTGGCAACGTATTGCGCATAGTCTTGCGGCGGCTCGTCGTGCCGGGCGAGCCACTCCTCCGGCAACGGGTCGCCGAGCGGCCGGTGTAACGGCATCAGCCGCCCAAGCGTAGGCGGCAGCACCTGTGCGTCGAGCACGAATCTTTCGCGCGCGTTGGTTGTTGCCGTCCAGCCGGCGACGCGCTTCACCTGGGCCACGTAATCGAGCGCGGCCGCCTTCTCGTTCGTCACGAATGATCGGCCCTCGTCGCGCACCCACTGCTGGTCTTGCTGCCGATAGACGAACACGGCGAACTTGCGCGTCGCCTCGGGAATCAACGGCTCGATCGGTGGACCACGTCGCTGGCGGACGTCAGCATTGTGTTCAGTAATCAAGCGATTGACACGATCGATCGCTTCGAGCGTGAGTGCTTCGTCCGACTCCAGCACAGCGTCCCGCGCTTGCTGGGCCTGGGCGGGCGCCACGGCCTCCTCTCCCTTCGGGAGAGGGTGGTCGCCGCCGCGGCGACCGGGTGAGGGAGAAGCGGAAACTCCGCGACCATGCTGCTTCTCCCTCATCCGGACTTCGGCCACCTTCTCCCGTTGGGAGAAGGGCGTATGCCACATCGCGCACATCGTCGCCAGGGTCACCAGTGCCGCCAAAACACTCACGAATCGCATCGTCGCGCTTCCTCACTTCTTTCCCAGCGCCCGCTGCCGCCGGAAGAAATCGCTGAGCAGCCGGCCGCATTCCTCGGCCATCAGGCCTGCGATCACCTCGGCGCGGTGGTTCAACCGTGGATCGTTCAACAGCGTGTAGAGGCTCGCGACCGCGCCGGCCTTCGGGTCTGTGGCACCATACACGACCAACGGGATGCGCGCCTGCACGATCGCGCCGGCACACATCGGGCACGGTTCGAGCGTCACGTACAGCGTGCAGTCGTCGAGCCGCCAGGAGCCAGCCGCCCGGGCCGCCTCGGCGATCGCGATCAGCTCGGCGTGGGCCGTGGGATCGTGAAGCTGCTCGCGGCGGTTGTGGGCCGCCGCCACGACACGCCCCTGGCGGACCAGCACCGCTCCCACCGGGACTTCGTTTTCCTCAGCGGCACGCAGCGCTTCGAGATAGGCCAGCCGCATGAAATCGTCGTGCATCGCTGCCACCCGCTACGTCACTCCACCGGATGCTGCAATATCGTCCCGTTGATCGGCCGAATCCCCGGACCGCCGAAACCGATCTCCATCTCCACCCGATCACCCGCCTTCCCATGCAGCTCGAGACGGTGCTGGCCGCGCTCGAGGGACAACGGCAGCACATGAAGCTGGTAGTCGCCCGCCTCGCCGCGGTACTGCTCGTGACCATCGATCGAGAGCGTGAGCGACCCGTAGTGCCGCACGTGGAATTGATAGACATCGGTCGCCAGCAAGTCCAGGTACCCTTGCACGTCGTACGCCTCGCCGGGGCGCACATTGGCATCTGCGAGCCAAAACGAATTCGGTACAACGACCACCGTCTTCGGTGGCTTGCCTTGCGGCGTGACCACGAAGCCCGGCGTGAGCGCGCCGCGGCCAGGCACCGTGACCGGCGGCAAAGGCATGTTCGGTTCGATCGAGAGCCGTAGCGGCGATGATCGTACGAGCGCCTCGCCTGCCGCGCCAAACGCGACGAGCTGCAACCGCACCGGCCCGTAGCCGAGTGTGCGCGGCTCGAGCGTCGTGCGACCTTGCGCCCCTTCGATTCTTGCCACCGCGTGCGCTCCCGCGACCACCATGCACACGGCGGCACCAGGGGCGTCGGCAACCAGTTCCAGCGGTTCGCCCCAATGCGGCACAACGTTCTGGGCCGTGCTCAACGAAGCGCGCTGGTTGTGATTGTCGACCACGAAATCGAGCACCGCGCGACCTTGCGATTCGATCGCTCCCGAGTCGGCCCCGACCACACGCAACTCGTGGTATCCGTCGGCCATGCGGGTCGTGTCGATCGTCACGCGCTCGCCGCGCGGCGTCTGGGCAAGGTGTACGCCGTCGACAAACCAATCGTAGCGGTCGACCTCGGCCAGCCGCGTGCCAGACGAGGTGGCCAACAGCGTCACCGCACCACGCACCGGCTCGTCGCCTGCCAAACCGGCGACGGTGATCTCGGGAATCGTCGCCCACGGCTGGCAGAGCGGGTCGCCGACGATCAGCAACTGATACGGCGAAGCAAGTGACTGATAAAACGCCTCGGCCAGCGAACAGCCGCGGGCATAGTGGACCTGAATCTGCGGCAGGGGGAACTTCGCCTGGATGGCGTAGGGCTCGACGACCGCACCGCTCGAGCCTGCGGCGCCGAATCGCAGGAATTCGGTGAGCGGTGTTTGCCCCGCGCCGACGCGCAAGTCGCCGCCAAGGCTGGTCAGGTTCTCGCAGATCGCGCCGGGGCGAATCGTGCTGTGCGACTGGGCCCAATCGAACTCGGCAATGCCCATCATCAACCCCTGCACGTCGTGCTGGCCGGACGGCATCTTTAGCTCGACGCGCCGACTGCGCACGTCGAGGCGTTCAAGCGCCTTCATGGCCGTGTCGATCAACGGCAGCCGGGTGCGCGCGCGGACATCGTCGTTGGCCATGTAATAGATCGTACCCGTCGGGTGCGTCGCATCCGCCTCGACGCTTCGCTTGAGATACGCAAGCGCTTCGCCCACCGAGTTGCCGCGCCCACTGGTGACGGCCAACATGGTCGACAGCAAGTACTGATTGCCGCCGGCTTCGAGCAGCGCGCCGTCACTGCCCCAGCCATACCAATTGCGAAAGCCTTGCGTCGCCGGCACCCTGGGCCGAGCATCGGTCGGCCGGGCATAGTGATTCGAGTCGAGCCCCAGCCATGCGGGACTATGCTGCATGACCTGCGGCGCGAAATATGTCAGTCCGGTCAGCGAGCCGATCGGGTTGAGCACGTCGGGAAGCTGCTTGCCGGTGAATTCGGCCCGCGCATCGACGCTCCACGGCAGGTCGGACGAATAGACGAGGTAATCGATGTGATCGCTCAACTGGCGCTGCTGGATGGTAGCGATTGCCGGCGCGAGAATCTGCTGGCGGAACGCCGCGATGCTGATTTCGTCGAGCGGACCGCCCCAATCGAGTTCGAGCACGTTCGTGTCGGGAATCTTTCGCCAGGCGATGTAATGATTCGCCACCGTCCGCGAGGCCCAGCTTCGGGCGTTGAACACCAGGAAGACATTCTCCGGCCCGCCGCCCGCCTCGGCACGCGCACCACTGACGACCCAGCATAGGAGCGCGACGCACCAACCGACGCAGCGTTGCGAATTGAACCGCAGAGGGCGCAGAGGGACGCCGAGGGGAAAAATAAGCATTGGTTGTTTTCTTGACTGCTCCCCTCGTTCCTCTCTGTTTTCTCTCTGCGCCCTCTGCGGTTCAATGCCTCACGGATCCAAGCTGAACCGGCCCGGTAGCAGTGCCTCGATATCCGTTACCACGCGGCACGCCGGATCGTCGGCATCGACAATCATGATCGGCAGCGATCGACAAAACTCTGCGATCACCTGCCGGCAGGCGCCGCACGGCATCCCTCCACCGGCAGTGGCGAGCGCCAAGGCTGCGAACTCGCGCTCTCCCGCTGCCACCGCGGCCGTGATGGCCGCGCGCTCGGCGCACTGTGTGAGGCCGTACGACGCGTTCTCGACATTGCAGCCGGTGTAGACTGCGCCCGAAGCGCCACGCAGCGCGGCGCCGACCTGATAGTTCGAATATGGCGCATACGCCCGCTTGCGCACTTCCAAGGCTTGTTCGATCAACGCTTCCCACATCATGGACATGCTTTAACGAGTTTCAGGAGGAACCACAGAGACACAAAGGGACCATGCAACCACAGATGAACACGGATACACACAGATGAAAAGCTGGTTTTTCTCATCCGTGTTTATCCGTGGTTTCTGCCCATGTTCTCCGTGCCTCTGTGTCTTTGTGATCAATTAGCTGATTCGGGCGGTGATCAGATCGTGTACACCCGCCGGTCGATCGGCAATTGTAATTGCTTGCTGAATCAATTGGCGTGCGGATTCAACGCCCGTTCCGTTCGCAAAGAGGCGCAGCAGCCCCTGCCCGGCGGCGACCTGCTGACCAAGACCGGCCAGCATCTCGAAACCGACACTCAGATCGAGCACGTCCTCGACCCGGCGGCGGCCGCCTCCCAGCTCCGCCACCGCGCGGCCCAGCAGCTCGCCATCGATCGCGGCAACGTAGCCCGAGCGAGATGCGGTAACCACGCTGGCCGGCGCTCGGTGCCGCGGCCCATCGAGATCGCCCCCTTGGGCCTGCACCATCTCGCGCAGCTTTGCCAGCGCCGTTCCCGAAGCGATCGTCTGCTCGAGCCGATGCCGCGCCGCGGCCACGGTCGTCTCGATTCCCGCGGCCACCAGCAGTTCGCTCCCCAGTGCCAGAGTCAATTCAATCAGATCGTCGGGCCCACGTCCTTCGAGCGCCGCAACCGTCTCGTCGATTTCGACAGCGTGGCCGACCATGCGCCCCAGCGGTTGATTCATATCGGTCACGAGCGCGATCGTTTTCAAGCCCAGTGCCGTGCCGACGTCGACGAGCGAGCGGGCCAGTTGCCGCGCCTCCTGCAACTGCTTCATGAACGCGCCGCTGCCCCACTTCACATCGAGCACCAGGGCGTCGAGCCCCTCGGCCAGCTTCTTGCTCATGATGCTGGCCGTGATCAGCGCGATGCTCGGGACGGTGGCGGTCACGTCGCGCAGCGCGTACAGCTTGCGATCGGCTGGCACCAGCTCGGCCGTGGCACCGGCGATGACGCAACCCACCCGGTCGCAGATGTCCTGAAACTCGCGCTGGCTCAGATTCACGCGCAGCCCCGGAATCGCTTCCAGCTTGTCGAGCGTGCCGCCGGTGGCGCCCAGGCCGCGCCCCGAGATCATCGGCACGCGCAGGCCGCAGCAGGCCAGCATCGGCGCGAGCAGCAGCGACACCTTGTCGCCTACGCCGCCGCTGGAGTGCTTGTCGACCACCGGGCGACCGTCGTCGGGCCACTTCAGTTGCACGCCCGAGAGCAACATCTGCCTCGTCAGCTCGGCCGTCTCCTCAGCCTCCATGCCGCGAAAGTAGACCGCCATCAGGAAGGCCGCCGTTTGGTAGTCGGGCACCTCGCCGCGCACGACGCCCGCAAGAAAATCGGCCAGCTCGTCGGGCGAGAGCCGATGGCCATCGCGCTTGCGGCGAACGATCTCGACCGGATTGTGCTTCATCGTGCGATCATTTCGGCCAGAAGGCTCGTGCCGACCGGCATGGCCTGCGCCTGGCCGGTGAGCGCGTGGACCGCCGTCTGCCCGATGTCGGCGTAAGTGCTGCGGGTGCCGAGGTCGTGAGCCGGCGTGCCGCGCCGATAGGCCAACAGCGGAATGTGTTCGCGAGTGTGGTCGGTGCCGCGATAGGTGGGATCGATGCCATGATCGGCGCCGACGATCACCAGGTCGCGATCGGTCACGCGATCTTCGAGCGTCGGCAGGAACGCGTCGAACTCTTCCAGCGCACGGGCAAATCCCGGCACGTCGCGGCGATGGCCGTAGATCATGTCGAAATCGACCAGGTTCACGAAGATCAGGCCGCGCGGATGCTCGGCCAGCGTCGACAGGATGGTGCGCAGTCCCTGGGTGTTGTCGTGCGTTTCGATGCTGTGCTCGATGCCGCGACCGTTGAAGATGTTCCAAATCTTGCCGATGCCGACCGTGGGGCAGCCGGCGTCGAGCACGTATTCCATCGCGGTCTTGCGCGGCGGAGTCTGCGAAAAGTCGCGGCGATGGTGCGTGCGGCGAAAGTCGTCGGGCGTGCTGCCGAGGAACGGTCGAGCGATGACGCGGCCGATCTGCGCCTCGTCGGCAATGCGGCGCGCGATCTGACAAAT
This sequence comes from Pirellulales bacterium, assembly GCA_036272935.1. GTDB lineage: Bacteria > Planctomycetota > Planctomycetia > Pirellulales > PNKZ01 > DATAXP01. Next base: position 19,753 of record DATAXP010000014.1, read on the forward strand.
CTCGTACAGCCGTTCGAGGCCGAACGTCTCTTCGTGCGCCGCCACCTGCCACACGCTGTCGGCCGAGGTGTAAAGGATCGGCTTGCCGGAGCGCAGATGTTCGACGCCAAGTTGCTTGATAATCTCGGTTCCCGAGGCGGCGCAGTTCCCCAGCACTCCGGGAAGCCGAGCTTCACGCACCCAGCGATCGACGAACTCCTCAGGGAAGCCATCGGGGAACGTCGCGAACGGCCGCTCGACAATTACCCCGGCCATTTCCCAGTGGCCGCTCGTGGTGTCTTTGCCGGCCGAACGCTCGCGGCAGCGACCGAAGCTGGCAACACACTCGCTCGGCGGCAGAGCGGGGACATTGGCCATCGGCGTGGTGTGCCCAAGGCCCCAGCGGGCCAGGTTCGGGAGCCGCAGCGCGGGATGCGCCTCGGCAACATGGCCGAGCGTGTTGGAGCCGACGTCGCCGTACTCGGCGGCATCAGGCAATGCGCCGCAGCCGACGCCATCGAGGACGATCAGCAGCACACGATCGGCTCTGGTTCGAGACATATCGCCACCATCAATAGCCGCCGGCCGGCTTCGCGCCGCCGGTGACGATCGCCACGCCGCCACTGGTTCCCAGGCGCGAAGCACCGGCGGCGATCATCCGCTCGGCGTCGTCACGCGATCGCACGCCGCCACTGGCCTTCACGCCCATCGCATCGCCGACGGTCTTGCGCATCAGCCGAATATCGTGCTCGGTCGCTCCGCCGGGTCCGAAGCCAGTCGAGGTCTTCACGAACGCCGCCCCCGCCGCCTTCGCAAGCTCGCAGGCGGTCACCTTCTCGTCGTCGGCCAGCAGCCCGGTTTCGAGAATCACTTTCACGGGCACCGGCTCAACGGCCACTACGACCGAACGAATGTCGGAATCGACCAGTGCCGTGTCGCCCGCTTTCAAGGCGCCGATGTTCAGCACCATGTCGATCTCTTGCGCACCATGGGCCACGGCATCGGATGCCTCGAACGCCTTCGCACGGCTCGCGCCGGCTCCTAGCGGAAAGCCGACGACGGCGATTGGCTTCACCTTCGACCCACGCAACAACTCGGCCGCCAGCGCGACGTGGCTGCCGTTGACGCACACGCTGGCAAAGCCATGCTCGCGCGCTTCGGCACACACCCGGCGAATGTCGCCGGCGGTTGCCTCGGGCTTGAGCAGCGTATGGTCGATCATCGCGGCTAGTTGTTGTGGCGAATGCATCGTGGTGTTTTGGGTTTCAGTGGAGTGTTTCCAGCACGCCGAGCACGATCGTGCGCAGCTTCGTTCCCGCGGCGGCGGCCACCTCGACGACTTGTTCGCCGCTGGTGAAGGACAAGGCCTCCGGGGCGCAGGCATTGCTGATCACGCTCAAGCCGAGTACGGGCATTGATGCGTGTACCGCCACGATCACCTCGGGCACGGTCGACATGCCCACGGCGTCAGCGCCGATCTGCCGGAAGAAACGGTACTCGGCCCGGGGCTCGTAGTTCGGCCCCTTGACGGCCAGGTACACGCCACGATGGGCAACAATGTCGTTCTGCCGGGCGACCTCCAAGGCCCGCTCGGTCAGCTTGGGGCAATACGGCTGCGACATGTCGGGGAAGCGCGGTCCGAGCCGATCGTCGTTCACGCCGACCAGCGGATTGTCGAACGTCAGATTGATGTGATCGTCGATGATCATCACGTCGCCGGCGCGATAGTACGGATTGACGCCCCCGGCGGCGTTGCTGACGACGAGGGTCTCCGCCCCCAGGGCTTTCATCAGCCGCACGGGGAATGTGATCTGCTGCTGCGAGTAGCCTTCGTAACCATGAAAGCGGCCCTGCATGGCGACCACCTCGACGCCGCCGAGCCGGCCGCAGACCAGCCTCCCGCGATGACCGACGGCGGTGGAACGCAAGAAGTGCGGCAGCTCGGCATAGTCGAACGAGGTGCCGCCGGTGATTTCTTCGGCGAGCCCCCCCAGGCCGCTGCCGAGGATGATCCCCACGCTCGGCGAGCCTGCGTAGCGCCGACGAACCGCGGCCGCCGTCTCGTCGATTTGTCCCGCCAAGTGAGGCATTTCGGTCAGCATACCAGTGCGGGTGGCCGATCGGTAGGCGCGAACGAAGCCACGTCGACACGCTTGCGGCGTCGAGGCGATCGGCGGTAAGTTTTCACAGGTAACTTTTCAAAGCGGTCATGAACGATTCCTCCGCCACCCCTGCGACCGAGCGCGTCTCGGGGAACATCGTCGACGTGCATCGTCGGCGGGTGTTCCCTGGAACGGTGGTGTTGCGCTCGGGGCGGATCGTCGAGGTGGTCGAAGAGGCCGGGCCCTACAGCACGTATCTCGCGCCGGGTTTTGTCGACGCCCACGTGCATGTGGAAAGTTCGATGCTGCCGCCGGCCGAGTTCGCGCGCCTGGCGGTGGTGCATGGCACGGTGGCGACGGTGAGCGACCCACATGAGATTGCCAACGTGGCGGGAATCGACGGGGTCGATTACATGCTCGCCAGCGCCCGGCAAGCGCCGCTGAAGATTTGCTTCGGCGCGCCAAGCTGCGTGCCGGCGACCAGCTTCGACCGGGCAGGCGCGCATCTCGGCCCCGAGGAAGTCGCGGCGCTGCTGGCCCGGCCCGAGATCGGCTATCTGAGCGAGATGATGAACTATCCGGGCGTGATTGCCGGCGATGCGGAAGTGATGGCCAAGCTCGCCGCGGCGCGGCGGGCGGGCAAGCCGATCGACGGCCACGCTCCGGGCGTCCGAGGCGAAGCACTGCGCCACTACGTGGCGGCCGGCATCACAACCGATCACGAGTGCGTCGCCCTGGACGAGGCCCGCGAGAAGGCGGCACTGGGGATGAAAATCCTGATCCGTGAGGGCTCGGCGGCCAAGAATTTCGAGGCCCTGTGGCCGCTGCTGCGTGAATCTCCCGAGCAGTGCATGTTGTGCAGCGACGATAAGCACCCCAACGACCTGGTCGAAGGGCACATCGACGCCCTGGTCCGCCGCGCGGTGGCGCTCGGTGTCGACGTGTTCGACGCCTGGCGAGCGGCCTCGGTCAACCCGGTCGAGCACTATCGCTTGGACATCGGACTGCTGCGCCCGGGCGATCCGGCCGACATGATCGAAGTCGACGATCTGGAAACCGTGCGTGTGCTACGCACTTGGATCGGCGGCCGGTTGGTGGCTCGCGCTGGCGAGTCGCTGGTGCCGAGAGTGCCAACGGCGGCGATCAACCGGTTCGCTACGAAGCCGAAGCGGCCGGCTGACTTTGCCATTCCGGCCCAAGGCGAGCACGTACGGGTCATCGAGGCGCTTGACGGCCAATTGGTGACGCGCTCGCTGGTGCTGCCAGCGACGGTTCGCGACGGATTCGTCGTATCGGACACGAGCGCCGACGTGCTGAAGATGGCGGTCGTCGACCGGTACCATGACGCCGCGCCTGCCGTGGCGCTGGTGAAGAATTTCGGCCTGCGCCGCGGCGCGATCGCATCGAGCGTGTCGCACGATTCGCACAACATTGTCGCCGTGGGCGCAAGCGACGAGGAACTGGCGCGGGCGGTGAACCTGGTGATTGAGGTACGGGGTGGAATCAGCGTGGCCGGGCCGAACGTCGAAGCGGTGCTGCCACTGCCGATTGCCGGCCTGATGAGCGACGGCGAGGCAGGGCACGTGGCCCGCGAGTATGCGCGGCTTGACCGGCTGGCCAAGGAATTGGGCTCGCCGCTGACGGCGCCGTTTATGACATTGTCGTTCATGGCGCTGTTGGTGATTCCGGCGCTCAAGTTGGGACCGCAGGGATTGTTCGACGTCGAGGCGTTTCGCCCGGCGCCGCTGTTTGTTTGAGAGGATCAATGCCATGCCGCTGCTCGTGAAGAACGCCGACATTGTGACCGTCAGTGAGCGCTACACGGCCGACATCTGGTGTGCCGACGAGACGATCACGCAGATCGGTCCCAATCTGCCGGCACCGGCGGGAGCCGAGGTGATCGACGCCCACGGCAAACAGGTATTCCCCGGGTTCATCGATCCGCACACGCACATCTACCTGCCGTTCATGGGGACGTTCTCGAAGGACGATTACGACTCGGCGAGCCGGGCCGCGTTGGTCGGCGGCACGACCACGCTGTTCGACATGTGCATTCCCGTCAAGGAGCAGGACCCGCGCGACGCCTTCGAGCTGTGGAACTCGCAGGCGCGCGGCAAGGCGTCGTGCGATTGGTCGTATCACATGGCCGTCACTCGCTGGGACGCGACGGTCGAGCGCCAACTGCGAGAGATCGTCGCCGAGGGCGTGCCGAGCTTTAAGGTGTTTCTGGCATATAAGGGCGCGCTCGACGTTGACGACGCGGCGTTGTTCCAGACACTGCAGTTGGCCCGCGAGTTGGGCGTGGTGGTGACGGTCCATTGCGAGAATGCCGAGGCGATTGCCCGCGCACAGGCCCGGCTGATTGCGGAGGGGAAAACGGGACCAGAGTATCACGAACCAAGCCGTCGGCCGCGCGTCGAGGCCGAAGGGGTGCATCACCTCTGCACGTTCGCCGAGCTGACCGGAGCGCGTGTGTACATCGTCCACCTGAGCTGCGACGAGGCATTGCGCGTGGCGCTCGAAGCCCGCCACCGCGGCGTCGACGTGGCGATCGAAACGCTGATCCAGTACCTGGTACTCGACAAGACGTGGGCCGAGCGGCCGAACTTCGAGGGGGCGAAGTACGTGATGAGCCCGCCGCTGCGCGACCGGGCGAACCAGGCAGTGCTGTGGAACGCGCTGCGCACCGGCGAGATTCAGACCGTGGCAACCGACCATGCACCGTTCGACTTCGCCACGCAGAAGCCGATGGGCCGCGACGATTTCAGCAAGATACCCAACGGCATTCCGGCCCTCGAGGAGCGCGTGAACTTGTTGTACACGCACGGCGTGCATGGCGGACGGATCGACCTGCACCGGTTCGTCGATCTGGCGAGCACGCGGGCCGCGCGACTGTTCGGCTTGTTCCCGCGCAAGGGGACGATCCAGCCCGGCAGCGACGCCGACCTGGTGATTTACGATCCCGAGTATCACGGCACGATCACGCATCGCAGGCAACAATCGGCCGTCGATTACAACGCCTTTGAAGGATTCGAGATTCACGGCCGACCGAGCATAGTAACGCTGCGCGGCCAAGTGATGGTGCGCGACGGAAAATTCGTCGGCCCGGCAGGGAAAGGGAAGTTTCTGCAACGACCTGCGGAGGCACTTTAGGATTCGTTGAGATATCCAGGCGTTAGATGAATTCCACCCGACCGCGCATTTCTTCGGATGATAAGCAGTCGTGTAATAGACACAGGATTCGCACCAAGTATCCGACTTCATGGCGGCCCGGCACGCAGTAAACGATTCCAGCGTGCGGCGAGCCAGCTTGATGAAGATGAAGGAAATCGCTGTCGTAACTAACAACCACCCGATCGTTGGCGAGCGCAAACCGCAACTGCTCTTCGTCGCTCGCCGAGACGAGACCGGCGTCAGCGGCGGTGGTCACGTCGATCCCTCGCTGGCGTAGGGCCGTCGCGAGTGCGACCTGCACCGACTCGTCAAGGTGAAAGCGAATCACTGCCAGCCGCCCCTGATGCGTGCTTCGCTTCGAGCGGCCCAGGGCCGGTCATTCCACGGAAGTGCCGGACCAAATCCTCTTCGTCGCGAAGCTGCCGCACGGTCTCATCACGATTGGAGAAGCAGTGTGCGAGCGCTGCATGGACTTGTGCCAACGTGAGCTGTGGCAACGACTGAATGATCTCGTCGGGAGTACAGCCCTGCAGTTCGGCCATCGCATAGACATCAAGGACGCGAACTCGAGTGCCGGCGATGTAAGCTCGCGGTTCGCCGGCTCGATTGGGCCGAATGTCGATAAGTTGCGCGATCGTGGCCATATCGGAATTATAGCAGCGAGGCTTTCGTCCTTTGGGCAAATCTCAACTTAGCTTCACGCACGACTTCGCCAGCGCCTTCGCCAGCGGGTCGGCGTCTTCGGCGCAGAAGCCCAGGTGCAGGTGGCGGCGCCAGCCTTCGGCGTACTCGAAGCGACCGGAAAGCTGCCCGACCGTGTGCGAGCCTTGGCGCATCGTGTGCAGGTACGAGTCGAAGCCTTGGCTTTCGTCGAGCCAGCGCTTCTGGCTGGCGTGACAGGCGAGCATCGTGGTCTTCTCGTCGAGCACATCGCCGATGTCGACGCACAGCGTCGGCCGCACCGGCACATAGAGCGGATCGCAGTTGCCGTGCGGCTGGGCATGGTAGACGGTGATCGGCGTCGCGATCGCCGGCGTCGGTGGATCGGTGAGGAAGTTGGGCATGCCGCGGGCGAAGGCTGCCGTGACCGCCAAGCGGCAAGTGTTCATATGGTCTTCCATGTAGTCGGCCGGGGCGTGCGTGAGCACGATCTCGGGCGCCACTTGGCGAACCACCGCGGCCAGCCGTGCCAAGGTCGGCCGATCGTAGAACACGTCCATGTCGTGCGCGATGCTCTCATGGAACTTCGCGCCAACGAGCCGGCAGGCGGCCATCGCCTCGTCGCGGCGCATGCCAATGAGTTCCTCGCGGCCGTACTCGGTCGAACCGCAGCAGCCGTCGGCCACGTTCATGTAATGAATTTCGTAGCCGACGTTCCGCAGCCGCAGCAGTGTGCCAGCAGCGACGAACTCAATGTCGTCGGGATGGGCGAAGATGGCGAAGGCGCGCGGCTTCATTTCGGACTCCCAAACAATCCGAAGCCATTTCGCCGCATTGGTAAATCACCCACGTTCGGCGCCGGAAGGTTGGACGCCTTCCATGCAGCACAGACCGCCGGCAGGCGGCTGCGGAGCATGTCGCGCGTGGTGCTCGACAGCCGTTCGCACGTCATCGGCATGGCATGAAAATCCTCGTCGTCGAATCGTCCTGCTTGCCGGCCCACCTTGTACTCGGCCGTAAACCCACCGTCGTCGGCCATTAGTGTCGCAGTTCGTGGTGCTGGAACCGTGATGAAGAATCGATGCTCGTCGATGCCGGCGGCGGCCGAAGTGCTGAGACGACGTGAGCGCACTAGCTCGACGTAGAGTTGCCGCGCCGTCTGTTGTGCCGGATTGACCAGCACCAGCTCGGGCGAGATCAGGTCGCGATACGGTTGCTTGCCATCGGCATCGGTGAGATCGCGCAGGCGCGCGAATGCCGCGGCGATGCGATCTTTTTCTAGCGGAAAGTGCGTGCAACCCAGCACGACGGTGGCGATCGGCCGCGTCGCGCCGGATTGCCGATAACGTTCGACGAGCGCAGCCACGTCGTCGCGGATGCAATCGTCGACCGACATCGTCGCGCTGGGATCTCCTTCGATCACAGCCGCGAGATGCTGGCTGCCGTGCTGCACGATGGTGCCGATGCGTCGGCCACGCTCGCCCGCCATCCGCGACACGGTGCGCGGATACGCGCCACTGGCGCAGGTGCCGACGGTGGCCAGAATCGCCACGCCGTCGGGCTCGTCGCTCGTGGGCAGTCGCTCGACCACGCCCGCCGCGCCGGCCTCGACCACGCCAACAACCGGCATCGCGACGTTCCAGCGATCCACGGCGCGACGAATGTCGTCGAGGCCATACGCCGTCGCCGTGTTGCAGGCGACCACGATCGCTTTCACGGGCGGCTTGCAGCCGTTGGTCCGATCGACCATCGTGCTGTGCCAGTAGCGCGAGCCGAGCAGGAACAGGGCGTCGCGCAGGATCAGCTCGCGCAGGAACGCCTCATTGCCGGCCGAGCAATAGTTGCCGTAAGGCATGTTTGCCTGGTCGGCCAAGTAAATGAACCGTTCCTGCTCGAAATCGGGTCGCCCGTCAGCTCGCGGTTGATGGGTGACGTTATCGAACAGGTCGACCGTCAGCAGCGCTTCGAGCACCGTCAGTCCGCCGATGCCGGAATCGAACACGCCGATCGGCAACGCTGCCCGGGCATTTGGATCGGCGCGGCTGTCGATCTTGTACAGCCGGCTGTCGCCGCGTGCCACCGTCTCGATGAACTGCGTGATCGTTGCCGGCGGGGCCTCGTCGGCGCGCACGATAGCATACGAAAAAACAACGACGACCAGTGCGCCCCATCGCTGCATCAGTGCATCTCCGCATCGCAGGTGCCAATGCCGGGCCGGTAAAAATTGAACTGCACGTTCGGATGATCGGCCAACAGCGACATCGGCACGGCCGAGTCGGGGAGGCGCTTCGAGATCATCAGCGTCGTGAGCCGCAGGCCGAACGGATTGTCGTGATGGCCGAAGTGCCAGATCGACACTTTCTCGGCCTTCCAGGTTTCGAACGGGCCGACGGAGATCGCCTGCTGCGGAACGTTGGTGACCACGCCGCCGCCGCTTGTACGGGCATTCTGAATGATCGTCATCGGGTGCAGCTCGACGATCCGCGTGCCGAGCTTGCGGTACTCGGCCGGCGACGGCGGCTGATCCTTGTACTTCCCCTCGCGCTTCGGCGGGTCGTTGAATGCCCAGTGCTTCACCTCGCCTTGGCCCCCTTGCATCACCAGGCAGCGCGCGCGGTCGTAGCTGGCCGTGTACTCGGCCGGGTTCGCAGTCGGAAAATGCAAGTTCTCCGGCGGCATCCGCAGCTCGGGCCGGATACGGTTGAAGCAGAGGTCCATGTCGGCCTTGGCGAACCCAAGCGGAAAGTCGAGCGGCGCCTCGCGCCCATCGACGACCCATTCGTCCATGCCCCAAAAGTGCGCGTGCCGCAGGTTCAGCTCTAACTCGTTCACCAGCCGCGCCACGAGCGGCAACTGCTCGGTGGGGCCGATCGGACCGCAGATGCCGGCCGGTCGCTCCGCCGTCGCCTGCCGCCAGGCGGTGATGTACTCAAGCGCCTCGGCGAGATAAAAATCCTCGCGCGTGTCGTAAACCTTGATGGTGAAGCCCGGGCGGCCGAGCCGGAGCACATCGTCGCCGCTGAGCCGGGCGGCTTCGTCCAGGATCGCCCGGTCGAGCGTCGTGTAATCCCACCACTCGGGACTGATTTTGCTAAGGGGACGCATGGCAATCCTGGTCTACAAAAGGCCGCCGATCATCGCAAAATGTTCGCGACTTGAAGAATGTCCTCCATAAACAACTTCAAATGCGGACATTTATCGACAGCGATTTGTGGATCGACTCGTGGGAAAAGATTTCGCGCCACTGTCGTCTTTTTATACTTGCCGCCGAGTAAACGGCGAAGAAGTTTCGCGGGAGGCTCGTTGAAATTCACAAGCTCTGGTGGTCGCTTTTTGATCTGATCACGAATATCGGCGGGCCATTCATCCGGATAAGAGAGTAGCCATGCTTTCGACCTCGTGGACGGCGAAGTGTTGACGAAATCGATCGCGATATTGGTGTGGAATCAGGTTTCGTATGTACGACCGAGCGGTCGCAAGCTTCTCTTTCACCGTCGGATGTTTTGACAGTTCCACACGGTTCGCGGGAATCCCGTAGAGATCGACCAGACCTATGACAAAGTTCGCGCGGCGTTCATCCAGGTACAGCATTGCTTTCTGGGCGACGTCATCGAGATAATTGCTCACGCCTTGGAATCGCACTATCTTGATGCCAACTTTTTCTCCCGCGGCGAGTTGCGGGTCGAGCCATTTGTGAATGAACGTGGCGAGTGTTGGACGGCTGTCGTCTCCGCGCTCAGTGGCGCCCTCAACGAACAAGGCAATTTGCCGTGGCCGTTGGATTGCTTTAGCCATCCCTGGTTTCCCCGGGATCGGTGCTCGCGGCCTCCATCGCTGCATCTTCGGTCGCTAGTGTAGTGTCGCCGAAATAGCGTCACTTTTGAACGACCACGTTGTTCGCCGCCTTGGAGATGAGCCTGGGCCTGTTGTACGGCACGTGCATGAAGCGCCATCGGCACCAGGAGTGGATCAAGTTCCTGAAGCTGCTCG
>DATAXP010000015.1:0-12604 GCA_036272935.1 Pirellulales bacterium
ACGACGTTCTCGAACAGTGGTTGAACGGACTTGTTGGTCAGGACGCGGAACGGGTCACCTGACGACAATGCACGGCCCATTCGTTCGGTGTTGTGATACGCGACGTAGTGGCGAGGTGCGTCGCCCATGAGGTGCCCTAACGAGTGTTTAACTTCATTGTACAGCAACCGCGACGCGCATAATCATGGCTGCGTCGATCGTCGTCAAGCTGATTTTCTTCCTGCCGCGTAAACAGTTCTGTTCCGGGAAGATTTCGCTTGCAGGGGCTATTGGCTATTGTACACTACTGTACAAAGATGAATTGAAAGGGACGGGAGTCAAAGGCCGGGAGTGGCATGGGGTGTTTTGTGTCGGGGCACATGTTGGGCATTAGAAAAAGCCAGCGGGCGCAGCGAATTGGCCTAGCCGTGTTTGGTGCGACTGATTCGTTCGACGGCGCTCGTGCATGCTGAACCATGACACGGCGGGGAGCAGTTGGCCGCTCGGTTCGGCTTCGGCCGACGCACGATCTTTCGGACATAAGCTCCTTGATGCGCGCCGGTGAGAGTCGGCGGCTTCGAGCGCAGGCGACTTTGTACCTGTTTATTCATTCTGGGTACAAACAGAATGTCGCGCCGATTTGCCCGAGTTTGTACCCGTTACCCCCGGGTCCATGGTGGGGTACAAATTCCCCGGCCGTTGCGGGACTTGACGCGGGATTGCACGCGCGAGTTTGTACCCATGCCGCTGCTCGACGTGCGGAACGCCTGAGGATTGTCCCCGACACCGTGCCATTAGGCAGCGCGCCATTAGCCAGCGTGCCGTTAGGCAGCGCGGGTGGCGCGGATTGCTTGCCGGCGGCCGTGGACATCGGCCTGCGACTCGGGCCAGCGGCGCAGGGCGACGGCTGCCAGATGACCGCCGAACGCCACCGACAGCTTGAGCGCGGTCTGCAGCGAACGATTGCGGCCGGTGAGCGGAATGCAGTCCATGTCGCATTCCGGGTCCTGGTCGGTCAGGTTGATCGTCGGCGGGGCGAAGCCGTCGCGCAGCGCCAGTGCGGTGATCGCCAGCTCGACGCTCCCCGCCGCATTGACCAGGTGGCCCACCATGGACTTGATCGAGCTAAGCCAGGTTTGATCGGCAGCATTGCCCAGGGCACGACGAATGCCGCGGACCTCGGCAACGTCGTTTTGCAGCGTGCCGGTGCCGTGAGCGCTGATGTAGTCGATTTCGCCGGGATCGAGCTCGGCGCGGCGGAGCGTGTCGGAGATCAGCCGGGTCAGCGCGTCGCTGTGCATATCGAGCCCGGTGACGTGATGCGCCTCGGCGAGCATCTTGCCACTGAGCAGTTCCGAGTAGATGCGAGCGCCGCGCGCTTGCGCGTGGCTTAGTCGTTCGAGCACGAACATCGCCGAGCCTTCGCCCATCACGAAGCCGCTGCGACCGCGATCGAACGGTCGGCAGGCCTGTTGCGGATCGTCATGCTCGGCCAGAACGCGCATCGCGCGGAAGCCCGAGGCGAACAGCGGATGAAAGGCTTCGGCACTACCGGCCAGGGCGACGTCGCATTGATCGTCCTCGAGCGCTCGCATGGCCGACAGAACCTCGATTAGCCCGCTGGCGCAGGCGGTGGAATGGCACATGCGCGGACCATTCAGCCCGAAGCGATTTGCGACGTGCGAACAACCCGTGTTGGGCAGCCATTGTTGCCACCATGGCACGTCGCCGGGGCTGCTCGGCTGCAGGTTGAGCTGATTGTTGACGAAGCCGGTGTCCCCCATGTGGCCACTGATGGCGCAGCCGAAACGGTCCGTGTCGACCGCGGACAGGTCGATGCCGGAATCGGCAATGGCCTCGGCGGCGGCATGCTGCGCCATGGCGACGGCCTTGAGCTGCCCCGGAAACTCAAGCGGAACATCGACCGGAGCGCCCAGGATCAGGCCATCGGGAATTCCTTGCAGGCCGTCGAGCCGACGAACACCGCTGCGCCCCTGCCGGATTGCCGACCATACGCTCTCGCGGCCGGCGCCAAGCGAAGTGATCAAGCCAATGCCGGTAATGACCACCGGCTCGCGTTGGCCCGCGTCGCTGCCCACGACCGACAGGGCGGCGTGGTTGCGGGCGGCTACTGCCTGCGTGCGTCGCGATGATCCCAATGAGCGGCGGTTGGATGCGCTGCCAGTGATCCGCTAGCTCCTTGAAGACGTTGACAATGGCGCAGGGGGTAAGGGGTAACTGGCGGAATCGCTTGTGCTTGTGACGGCAGCCCCCCTTCAGACTTTAAATGGGGGCGGCCAACGCCTCAAGACCGGATTGTCGCGAGATCGCCCAAAAACGCCCAAATTGCCAGTTTTCAAAGGATGATCGGCGGCTTGGGTGGGATGCAGCGTAGCAATTACACGACGTCAACGGGCTGTCGCCCGATCACCGCGGATCGCTCGCCGCTCGATCGCTGCCTCCACGAATCCTGCGAACAGCGGCTGAGCCTTGGTCGGCTTCGATTTGAATTCGGGATGGAATTGCACGGCGACAAACCACGGGTGGGCGGGCAACTCGACGATCTCGACCAACGAACCATCGGGGCTAGTCCCTGCAAAGTGCATCCCGTGCGCCGCGAATTGTTGCCGGTACACGTTATTGAACTCGTAACGGTGGCGGTGCCGCTCGGAGATTGCTTCGCTGCCATAGCACATAGCCGCTCGACTGCCGGCCTCAAGATACGCTGGTTGGGCGCCGAGCCGCATTGTCCCACCCTTGTCGGTGATCGTTCGCTGCTCATCGAGCATGCAGATCACCGGATGCGGGGTGTCCTTGCTGAATTCGGTGGAGTGGGCGTCGGCCAGGTCGACGACGTTGCGGGCGAACTCGATCGCCGCGCACTGCATGCCGAGGCAGATACCGAGAAACGGAATCTCGCGCTCGCGCGCAAAGCGAATTGCTTCGATCTTTCCTTCAATGCCGCGTTCACCGAACCCACCGGGAACGATGATCCCATCGAACCCGGCCAGCAGCCGTTCAGGTCCTTCGTGCTCGACCAACTCGCTCTGGATCCCCTGGACGCGCACCTGGGCATGGTGGGCAATGCCGGCGTGGTCGAGCGACTCGTAGATCGACTTGTAGGCGTCGCGGTGTTCGGCGTACTTACCGACGACGGCGATGTTGATTTCGTGTTCGGGGTTGCGTAGCCGATGGAGCAGGTCGCGCCAGTCGTCGAGTTCCAACGGCTGCGCCGTCAACCCAAGCCGCCGCACCACGATCTCGTCGAGCTTGTTTTCGACCAGGCTGAGCGGCACTTCGTAGATCGAAAAATCCTTGTCGCGCTCTTCGATCACCGCTTCGATTGGCACGTTGCAGAACAACGCGATCTTCTCGCGATCGTCGCGGCTGAGGCTGCGCTCGGTGCGGCAGATGAGCACGTCGGGCTGGATGCCGATTTGCCGCAGCAGGCCGACCGAGTGTTGCGTTGGCTTCGTCTTCAACTCGCCGGCCGCCTTGAGGTACGGCACCAGCGTCAGGTGCATATACAGGCAGTTTTCGCGCCCCACATCGAGCGAAAACTGGCGGATCGCTTCGAGAAACGGCTGGCTTTCGATGTCGCCGACCGTGCCACCGATCTCCGTGATCACGACGTCGACGCCGTCGCGAGCCAGTTTGTGGACGCAGGTCTTGATCTCGTTGGTGATGTGCGGAATCACCTGGACGGTCTTACCAAGGAACTCGCCGCGCCGCTCCTTTTTGATAACCGAAAGGTAAATCTGGCCGGTGGTGTAATTCGAATCTCGGGTGAGCGGACTGTGGGTGAATCGCTCGTAATGGCCCAGGTCGAGGTCGGTTTCGCTACCGTCGTCGAGGACGTACACCTCGCCGTGCTGGTACGGGTTCATGGTGCCGGGATCGACGTTGATGTACGGATCGAACTTCTGCATCCGCACGCGCAGACCGCGGTGCTCGAGCAGCATGCCGATACTGGCGCTGGTGAGCCCCTTGCCCAAAGAGCTGACGACGCCACCGGTGACAAAGATATGCTTGGCCATGCGCATCCGTCGCGACAGATTTCGAGAACGATCACCACACGCCCAACGATGGCCAGTCTAGCGTGATCGCTGCCGGCTGACAAACGCGCGGTAATCGGCGTCGGTGTCGATGCCGCGCGGCGCCTCGGCGACCACGCCGACCAAAATCGTGTGCCCGGCGTTCAGCACGCGCAACTGCTCGAGCTTCTCGAGTTGCTCGATCGGCGCGGGAGGCAGCGCAGCGAGTTGCAACAAGAAATCGCGCCGATAGGCGTACAACCCAAGATGCTGATGGAAATGCGCTGGCTGACTCCACAGCAACCAGTCGTTCCACTCTCTGGCATGTGGAATCGCGGCGCGGCTGAAGTACAGCGCTCGGCCGCGGGCGTCGAACACCGCCTTCACGCACGCCGGGTCGAGCAATTTATCGCGCTCGCGAATCGGCGTTGCCACAGTGGCCATCGGCGCGTCGGGATCCTCTTCCAAGAGCCGAATCACCAGATCGATCGCCTCGACGGCGATTTCAGGCTCGTCGCCCTGCACGTTGCAGAAGATGTCGATCTCGGGCATGTCGCGCGCGATCTCGGCCACGCGGTCGGTGCCGCTCGGGGCTTGAGGATTGGTCATTGCGACCTGGCCGCCGAAGCGCTGCACCTCGTCGAAAATCTCGGCGTGGTCGGTGGCAACGCAGACGCCCCGAGGGCGTTGGGCGCGTAGCGCCGCCTCGTACGTGTGCTGAATGACGGTCTTCCCTGTTTCGCGCAGCAGCAGCTTCCGCGCGAGCCTGGTACTGGCCAGCCGCGCAGGGATGACAATGAAACTGCTTGCCATGAGTTTCGGCCCGGTCACCAATGGCGACCAGCGAGCATCCATTCTGCCGATGACTGTGCGGCACGGCCCCTAGCCGCAGCCCGCAAGCGCGTCTATCCGACGACGCTACTCCGCATCACCTTCTTCCCACTCTTCCTCTTCGTCGTCGTCCTCGTCCTCATCTTCGTCCCATTCTTCGTCGTCCTCTTCGTCCTCGTCCCATTCCTCATCTTCGTCGTCGACTTCTTCCCAGTCTTCATCATCGAAGTCGTCATCGAAATCTTCGTCCTCCTCGTCCTCTTCTTCTTCGTCGTCTTCTTCTTCGTCGGCGTCGGCGTCCTCGATGTCCTCATCCTCTTCTTCGTCGACGGCCGACAGGTGGCGACTCGCGGCGACGGCAAGTTCTTCAACCCATTCGTGCTCGGTGTCTAAGGTTTGGGCCGGGGCAATGCTCACGGAAGGCTCCTCGTGAAAAGCTCGAAAAGAAGTTCCAAGGTTCTGCTGGCCGGAGCCAGATGAATTGTCGGGTTCGTAGGTCGGACCGGTCGCCGAATGGTCCGCTTGCATTCCAAGTGCCGCCGGCAGCTCGCTGTGATCTTTAAGCCCGAACAGTTGCAGGAATCGCTTGGTCGTACCGTAGAGGAACGGTCGGCCGAGCTGCTGGCCGCGGCCGACCATCTTTACCAAATCGCGCTCCATCAATTGCCGCAACATCTCTCCGCTGTGCACACCACGGATCATTTCGATCTCACCTCGGGAAACCGGCTGGCGAAGGGCCACGATCGACAGGATCTCCAACGCTGGGCTCGACAGCCGGACTTCCGAGGGTCCACGGCCCAACCGGCGTAGCCATCCTCCAAACTTTCGTCGAGAAAGCAACTGGTAACCGCCGGCCACTTCCTCAGCCCGAAACGCCGTTCCCCCCTCGTCGTAAAGTTGGTTCAGTCGGCGGATTAATGTACGCGCTTCAGTAGCATCCGCCAAGCTGGCAAATTGGCCAATTTTGTGGGCGCTGAGCGCTTCCCCGGCAAGCCATAAAACCGCCTCGACACGGGCGAGTCGCTCATCACGGGCGTGCCGGACTACGGTGTCGGAAGCGCTCGAGTCCATTTGGCCGGTACGCCCCTGGGCGAGGCGGCGGCACCCGTGGTTCGACTCGACGGAAAACCGAGCCAGCGGGTGGCGGTATCGCAGCGCCGCACTCAACGAGGTCAGCGCACGACCCTGCAACGCGACGAACATCGTTCGGCCGGTGACAGATCGTCCAGGCAAAGCTCGATGGCTACCTCGGTTCCTGCTGGAGCCGGCGCGTCGAAAACGCTGGCTATGGCTCCTCAAGGTAGGCATCGCGCCGGCCGTTGACAAGAGTGAGCAACGGCATCCTCAGGAGTGCGACGAGGGGCGTTTAGCGTCGCCACGTCTCGACATCGCGCAACACGGTTTGCATCGCGCGGGCCGGATCGGCATCGGTCGCTTCGAATTGGCGAGTGTTGTTCGGATTCCCGGCTACGGCCATCTTGCAGTGAAACCGATACTGAATGCCCCCGGTGCCCAAGGTTTCGAGCAAATAATACGTTGCGCCCAGCTCACGCAACCGCTGCTGAATTGCCGCGAACCAGTCGTTCGTCATGAGGCCTTGGGCCGCGGGCAATGATGTGCCGGCAGCGGCGGCAATCGGTGCCGGCGAAACAGGGTCGGCGGCTGCGTTGGTGCTGGGCAGCACGCCGCGGCGGCGCGACGGAATGCCTCGCGATCCCATGCGAACCGGCGCCCCGTCCACCCGTTTTGTCACGCTATTCGCCGGATCGCTTTGAAGCCCGCCGGCTGTGGCTGCGATAGAATCGGCAGCAACCGGTGCGCTCCATTTCTCGGCCAGTGCAGCGAGCTCCGGACCAGGAGCGTCAGCCGAAGGATTAAAACCCGCGGGTGCCAACGGCAGCGGCGGCGGGGCAATGGCCGTGGGGGCCATCGATGCCGCCCCGACAGGCGCCTCGGCCATTGGCTGCATCGACTGCTCTTCGGGTGCGTTGCCGGTTGCTGCCGGCGGCGTCATCCAGGTTCCCGCCATCGAATCGTTCCGCCCCGGCGAAGAATGACCGAAGTCGGACGACTGGAGGCGACCGCTCGAAGCGCGCGTCGAAGTGCTGCCGAGTGTCACCCAGGAGGTGCCAAAAATGGCCAACAAGGGCACGACGATCATGCAAGCCAGCGTAACCAGTACCCGCATGGCCATGACACTTGAGGGTTGCATGCCGTTGATCCTCTTTGCGATGCGGGCTTTGCGATGTGGCGCAGTGGCCGCCTGCTCGGCAACCATCCGAGCTCGGTGCGGCTGGTCGCGCAGCCATAAGTCGGCCAAGGGGCGGATCATACGGACCGTCCCTCTGCGAGGCAACGTCAATTGCCAAAGGCGTTTCAGCTGACTGATCGCGACACCGAGGGGGCACAATCGACGTCGCTGCTGGCAAGGGTATAATAAAGTTTTGCGGGTTCTGCCCATCCCGTTGGGTGCCTATGCGCTCGATTGCGAAGACGACGGCCCCGTTTGTACTTGCGCTGCTCGGGGCTTACCGCTCGATGGCCGCTGAGCCGGCTGTGACTCCCACCGACGACCCCTTCGTTCGCGAAATTCGCCCCCTGGTGGTGCAGTATTGCGCCGCATGCCACGGAGGCACGAAGCCCAAGGCTGACCTCGCGTTGGATTCGTACCATGATGCGGCAGCGTTGGCCGCCGACCGCCGCGTATGGGAAGGGGTGCTCGAAAATCTTCGAACGCACGTCATGCCCCCGGAGGGGAAGCCGCAACCCTCGGCGTCCGAGCGCCAGTGGCTGGTCAAGCTAATCGAAGCAGAATTGGAGCGTCACCAAGGCCCCCGCTCTCCCGGCCGCGTCACGATGCGCCGGCTCAACCGTGCGGAGTACAACAACACGATTCGCGACTTAATGGGAGTCGACGTTCGTCTGGCCGACGATTTTCCCTCAGACGACGTGGGCTACGGCTTCGACAATATCGGCGACGTGCTGTCGCTGCCCCCCATTCTGTTCGAGAAGTATTTGGCCGCTGCGGAGAAGATTGCGACAACGGCCGTCCTGGCCCCCGAAACCGCGTCGCCGTTGGTGACGCGCATCGAGGCCGGCAAGTTGCACTCCACGGTCCGTCAAAACGCCAACGGTGATCTGAACACCAATGGCGAGCTGTTCACCGACTTCGAATTTGCTCGGCCGGGTCAGTACAAGATTCGACTCTCGGTTCACGGCGACCAGGCGGGCAACGAGTTGCCGCACCTGGTCGTCAAGCTTGGGGACAGTGCGATCGGGGCGTTCGACATCGCCGCCAAGCGCCACTCGCCGCGGGAGTATCATCTCGAGTTCACTGCGACGCCCGGCAAGCAAAAGCTCGCGCTGGCATTTGCTAACGACTTTTACGATCCGGGCGCCGCCGATCCTCACCAGCGCGACCGCAATCTGACGATTGATTGGATCGAGATTGTCTCCCCTCGATCGTTCGCCCCCGAAGACCTGCCGGCAACGCATCGACGGTTAGTCACCTGCCGCCCCAATGAACCTTCCCAGCGGCTCGATTGCGCGCGGCAGATCGTGCATCAATTTGCAGGGCGCGCCTTCCGCCGTCCGCCGCAGCAAGACGAAGTCGATCGGCTCGCTCGGCTGGTGACGATGGCCACCGATGCCGGCGACAGTTTCGAGCGCGGCGTGCAGCTCGCCGTGCAGGCGACGCTCATTTCGCCGTACTTCTTGTTTCGCGTCGAAAAGGAACGCCCGGCCGATGACGCACAGTCTGCCTATGCGCTCGACGATTACGAATTGGCATCGCGGCTGTCGTATTTCCTGTGGAGCAGCATGCCCGATGACGAGTTGTTCGCCGCGGCGAGCAAGGGCAACCTTCGCCTCCCGGAAGCCCTGGCGCAACAGGCCAAGCGCATGCTCGCCGACCGACGGGCCCAAGCATTCGTCGAGAACTTCTCCGGCCAATGGCTGCAAACGCGGAACCTGAGCGTCGTTTCGCCAGCGGGCGAGGTGTTCGACACCTTCGACCAGAAGCTGGCCGACGACATGCGCACCGAAACCGAGATGTTGTTCGCCGCCATCGTGCGCGAGGATCGCAGCATTCTCGACTTTCTCGACGCCGATTTCACGTTCGTCAACCAGCGGCTAGCCGAACACTACGGGATGAAGGATATCCAGGGGAACGAGTTCCGCCGCGTCACGCTCGACGATCGCCGACGTGGAGGCGTGGTCACGCTGGCCAGCGTGCTGACGGTGACGTCGAACCCGACGCGCACCAGCCCGGTAAAGCGCGGCAAATGGATCCTCGAAAACATCTTCGGTGCCCCTCCTCCGCCGCCGCCACCGGACGTGCCAGAACTCAACGAGAGCAAAAAGGCTATGGCTAGCGCGCCACTGCGCGTGCGGCTCGAAGCACATCGCGCCATTCCGGCCTGCGCCAGTTGCCATGCCCGCATGGACCCGCTGGGATTTGGTCTGGAAAACTTCGACGGAATCGGCGCCTGGCGCGAGGCCGACGGGCACTTCGAGATCGACGCCTCCGGGACGCTACCCGACGGCCGGACGTTCCGCGGTCCTAGCGAACTCAAAGCGTTGCTGAAAGAGAACAAGGACCAGTTTGCCGCATGCCTGGCCGAGAAGCTGCTCACCTACGCCATCGGTCGGGGGCTGGAGTACCGTGACAAGTACGCCGTCAACGCGATCGTCATGGCGACGGCCGCCGACGGCTACCGTTTCTCGGCACTATTGTCGGCGGTCGTCGGCAGCGATCCGTTCACCAAGCGTGATACCGCAGGAACCATTCGATGAAATCGATCTCGCGACGCAGCGTGCTGCGCGGCCTGGGGACCGCCATTGCCTTGCCGTGGATGGAATCGCTGACCGCGCTTGGCCGGTCGGTTCGTGCCGCGGCTGTCGAGGCGTCCTCGCCGGTGCGGTTGGCGTTTCTGATGGTCCCCAACGGCGCGCACATGGCCGAGTGGACCCCTGAAAGCGAAGGAGAACATTACGATTTGCCGTCCATTCTCGGACCGCTAGCGCCGGTGAAGCAGGACGTGCTGGTCCTTTCGGGGCTCGCCCAGGACGGTGCCGCGGCGCATGGCGATGGCGGCGGCGATCATGCACGTTCGGCCGCCTGCTTCCTGACTGGCGTGCATCCACGGAAGACGCACGGGGCGAACATTCGCGTCGGCGTGAGCGTCGATCAGTGCGCGGCAAAGACTCTCGGCGTCTTCACCCACCTTCCGTCGTTGGAACTGGGCATCGAACGCGGCGGCAACGCCGGCAATTGCGATTCGGGGTACAGTTGCGCCTACTCGTCGAACATGTCGTGGCGCGGTGAAGCGACCCCCAGCGGCAAGGAAATTAACCCGCGGCTGGTGTTCGAACGGCTCTTCACAGCCGGCGATGGCAATGCGGTCGGCGAGAGCCAGGAGAAGCGTCGGCAGTATCGCAAAAGCGTGCTCGATTTCGTCGCCGGCGACGCAGCCCGGCTGCGCCGTGACCTGGCAGGGACCGACCAGCAGAAACTCGACGAGTATCTGACCGGAGTGCGCGAGATCGAGCAGCGCATCGAGCACGCTAGCCAATATGCCGAGATCAAGCCGCCCGAGAGCTACACGAAGCCCGACGGCATTCCCGATGATTTTCAGGACCACGTGCGGCTGATGTGCGATCTGATGGCCGTGGCATTCCAGGCCGACGTGACGCGCGTCTGCACGTTCATGTTCGGCAACGAAGCCAGCCAGCGGGCCTACAAGAACCTCGGCATCTCCGACGGGCACCATGAGATTTCGCACCACGGCGGCAATCGCGATAAGCAGGAAAAGATCGCCCGCATCAACCGGTTCCACGTGGAACAATTTGCCTATCTCCTCGAGCGGCTCAAAGGGATTCGCGAAGGCGATCACACGCTGCTCGATCAGTGCATGATCGTGTACGGCAGCGGCATCAGCGACGGCAACCGGCACAATCACGATAACCTGCCGATCGTGCTGGCCGGTCGCGGCGGTGGGTCGATCAAGCCCGGCCGACACGTTCGCTATCCCGAGCGGACACCGCTCACCAACCTGTATCTGTCGATGCTCGATCGCGTGGGGGCGGGCGTCGAGCGGTTGGGCGACAGTACCGGCCGGCTGCCGCGGCTCGCGCGAGCCCAAGGGTGAGCCGATGGCCAGTGTGAGCGGCGAGAGCGGCACCTGGTCGACCGTCGAGCTAGCGGGGCATCCTTGCGACGTGTTCGAACCGGCCCAACGCAACCCGCATGGCTACGCCCTGATCTACTTGCACGGTGTCCACCTGGCGCGGCTGGAGCGCAATGCGATCTATACCGAGCTTTTCGCCCGCCACGGGCTGCCGGTCGTCGTCCCACACACCGGGCGGAGCTGGTGGACCGACAAGATTTGCCCGGAGTTTGATCCGGCAGTGACGGCCGAGGCGCACGTCCTGAAAAATGTGCTGCCGTTCGTGGCCGAGCGCTGGGGTGCTGTGCCCCCGCACATCGCGCTGTTGGGGACGAGCATGGGCGGCCAGGGCGCGCTGCGCTTCGCGTTTAAGCATCCGAACATCTTTCCGATCCTCGCTGCCTTGGCACCGGCGATCGATTACCAGATCCGCTTTGGCGATCCGGACGAAGAGACGCTCCACCTGATGTACCCCGATGCCGAGGCGGTTCGCCAGGACACGGCAACGCTGCACGTCCATCCGCTCAATTGGCCGCGCAATCTCTGGTTCTGCTGTGATCCGGCCGACCATCGCTGGCACGAAAGCGCGGAGCGGCTGCGCATGAAGCTCGCGGCGCTAGGCATCCCACACGATTACGACCTGGAAACCAGCGCCGGCGGCCACGGCTGGCAGTACTACGACCACATGGCCCCGCGCGCCATGGCGTTCATCGCCGAGCGCCTGGAGCGCGAACGGCTGCGGGTTTGAAAGCGAACATGGCAGTGTTCGCGTCCATGAAGCTATTTGAGGTAGAATAGTGGTGTGATCTGGCCCGCGAGTGTGCGATGGAAATCCGCTTCTACGTCGACGCGGAAACCAGTGAGCCGCATATTTATGGGCACGGCGTCTCGGAGGATGAAGTTCGCCAGGCAATGCGTGCCCCGGGCGACGATTACCCCGCGGCACGCGACTCCCGAATGAAGCTTGGGCAGACCATGGCCGGCCGATATTTGCAAGTGATCTACGTGCCCGACGTGGAGCCCGACAGCATTTTCGTGATCACCGCTTACGAACTGCGTGGCAAAGCAAAAGCCGCCTTTCGTCGTCGGAGGCGAAGGAAACCACAATGAGCGAACAGAAGTTCCCGCCCGGTTGGGATGAAGCACGCGTCCGCGATGTGATTGCTCGCCACGAGAACCAAACTGAGGACGAGCAATTCGCCGAAATTGAGGCCGCCGGCGAAGCAGAGAACGTGACGATGATGGCGGTTCCAACGGAATTGGCCGCCGAAGTCCGTGCGCT
Organism: Pirellulales bacterium; assembly: GCA_036272935.1. Classification (GTDB taxonomy): domain Bacteria; phylum Planctomycetota; class Planctomycetia; order Pirellulales; family PNKZ01; genus DATAXP01. Next base: position 12,294 of record DATAXP010000015.1, read on the forward strand.
GCTCGCGAAGAAGCGAAGCGCTTGAGACCTCTCGCCCGCGCACCTTTTGCGAATTGACCGTCAATGAATTCGCGCACGGCTTGGCGCGCACGGCACGTCTAGTCCTTAAACAAGCGAAGGCCGACCGCGTGGAGTGGCGTTTTCTCCGTCCGTCATGAAGCGCAATGCCGAGCGGGCCGACGCCCCTCGGCGTGGTGGTGAAGGTCGGATTGTGGTCGGGCATGGTCGAGTGCTTTCTGGGGTTCGACGTGGCGGCGGACCGGAGCATCCGGACTCCGGCTTCGGGGGTTCTCGCGTCAACACCGTAAGTG
>DATAXP010000016.1:0-5829 GCA_036272935.1 Pirellulales bacterium
GCGACTGGCCCTGAGCCTGCTGCGACAAGAGAAAACCAACCAACGCGGCCTCAAGAACAAACGACTCGCCTGTGCCCTTGATCCAGATTATCTGCTAACCGTCTTGGAAAACGCCAAGTTTTGATGCGCTGGCCCTGCTGCGGCCGACCACGCAGAGCCTGATAACGAGCATTATGCTCGACTCGTGGCCGGGCCACGCGGCTGTTGTTGATTTCGGCATCGACAGCCAGAAGCACTATGAAGCGCTGTATTAACCGATTCGCGAAGGAGAAATCGGGCCGAATGCGCTGGATGCAGCCCACGGCAACGGGCCGAAGCTGACGGCATTGGTGCGGGATTCGGTCAGCAACCCGCATAAGGATGTGTCATTTCACACTTCGTGGGATGTGATTCTTGGACGGGAAAGCCCAGGCACCGCAGACAAAGGCGCCTTCAAGGATGTGCTCAATGCAAAATCTGAGGGTAAAGAATCGAACGAGTTGACCAAGGATCGCGGCATCGAAATGTGATTGCTGGTGAACCATGAACAAAAAACATCGCCTGGAAGGATTCAAGGCACTTCTGAATTCTGATAAGTCGAATGGATACTACCTGGAAGAGCCCGATGGCGACTTTCGTCTTTGGCGAGATCTCTCTGCCGAAGGACGACTTGGATACATCGCCAGCGCGGCAGCTCTCTACGACGTACCGTTTGAGAAGTTCTCTGAAGCCGTTCGGGAATCTGTCGATCAGTCGGCTGTCGCGGATGCCGCGTTGCGAATCGTGCTGAGCGATTCGCATGAACGGCGCGGACTGGAAAAACTGCTGCCTGATGATGGTCAGACCTATCCGACCCCGTTGATCGACCGCTTCACGGAAATACTGAACGAATCGCGCGAATCGGGGCAGATGCGTGAACGAGTCAAGGACCGGGACATTGAAATCTAAAGGTGCCGCTGTGACCATCGAAGAACGCCTTGAGAAGATTGAGGCGATGCTCACGACCCTCGTCGAGCGCCAGCAAGTAAGCAAAGGCTGCTCGGTCGAGGAAGACACGCGTCTTGCCGTTCGTGAAGCGATCAGCGAGTGTCTGCAAACGCAGGGACGCGCGTATTACAGCGTGGGCGAGTTCGCGAAGCTGGTCCACCGAACGCCGTATACCGTTCGCGTCTGGTGCTGGCGCGAACGCATTAACGCAGAAAAGCTCGACGGCGGGGCGGGACCGCACGGCGAATGGCGGATCAGCCGCAAGGAATTCGAGCGCTACCAGCGCGAGGGCTTGCTTCCTATCCGAAGACAAGTCGGATAGCCGCCTCCTGGACGCTCGGATACAGGTGACGGTAGCGGACTCGCTGTTCGTCAGTCTGATGACCGACCCAGCTATCGACGAGCCGCTGGTCGATCCCTTTCGATGCACATGCCGAAATGAAACTGTGACGGAACGTGTGCCAGCCTTTGACGACCGACCATTTCGACTTGGCGAGCACGCGGCCAAGCGCCTTGTGAACGGCCTGTACCGATAGCGGCCGCTCCTCGTAGCCGAACAGGTGAGCCGAGCCCTTTCGGGTTGCCAGCCATTGCTTGAGGACGGCAACGAGCGGCTTGCTGATCGGCACGCGGCGAGTCGTCCGCTTGTTACGCGTTCGTTTCTTTTCACGGACGGTGATGACGCCGCCCTTGAGGTCAATATCTTCGGGCTTGGCTCGCATAAGCTCGCTGCGGCGCATGCCTGTATGGGCCGCGGTCAGCAGCATCGGATACACCCATCCCGGAGCCTTGCGGGACTTCACATGCTTGAGCAAATCGGCGAGCTGCTTGGTGTCGAGATAGAGGCATTCCCAAAGCTCGTCCGGATCGCCGCCAGCTTTCAATCGCCGCTCGACTTCCGTCCAATTCATCATAGGAAGCTTCTCGTCGGTCTTCGGGTAGACGAGTCCTGCCGACGGAAATACGCCGCTGACCAGCTTGGCGCGTGCCGCCCAGTTCCAGGCGGCGCGAAACGTGTCGATCTCTTTCTTGATTGTGACCGGAGCTACGTCGGCGTGCCGGCGTTCGATGTGCTCCTGCAATCGGCGAAGCGTCAGGCCTGACAACAGGAATCGCTTGCCCAGCGTCTCCTCGATATGCGACAGGTGGATGCGGCACGTCTTGTACGTGTTCACCTCGATCGCTCCGTTCGAGACGGTCGCAAGATACTGCTCGCTTAGTTCGCCAAGCGTCGTGTCCTTGCGGGGCGTGAATTCGGCATCGACGGGCGGATTGCCGTCGAACAACAAGAAGTCCACGATCGAAACGCCTGGCGGCAATTGCCGAATGCGCCGCTTGAGTGACGCAAGCAATTCCTCGGCGCGAACCTTCCATCGGTACGCGTCGGTCTTCGTCACTTTGCCAATCGTCGCTGTGTGACGTTGACCGGCATAAATAAATTGGCAGTAGTACGCATCGCCCTTTTGTTGAAGCGAGGCCATGACTTCGGCTCCCAATGCCGCATCCATGCCGATGCAGCAGTTGCAGAAGAATTGCAGAAAAATCGCGATGCCGAAGAAAATTATACGCGATTTAGCGGGAAAAAGAAGCTGGGGAACTAGGATTCGAACCTAGACTAAGTGGTCCAGAGCCACTCGTGCTACCGTTACACCATTCCCCAGAATGACTTAGCGACGATTAAGCCTAGAAGTCGCGCCGGGGAGCGTCAAGAGGAACCGGCCGGCTCGACAATTGACGACGCATGCGCCGCACTTTTAGAATCGGCTGTTCGGGGTGTTTCTGGCCAGCGCTCCCCATGGCACGCGTGGCGAACGTGTCGGGCAAGCGGGCCATGGTTTGCGCGCCGGCAGGTGGTCGGCGGCGCCACGACACGCGGTACCGATCATGGCCGTCCTTCAAGTCATTCGCGGACACAACGTCGGCACGCAGTACGAGCTGGCCAACGACCGCTCGGTGCTGGGACGTCATCCTGAATGCGATATCGTGCTCGACGTCGGCGCTATCAGCCGCGAACATGCGCAGATCGTGCGCGTGAATAAGGACTGGTTCGTCGAAGATCTGAAGAGCCGCAATGGCACGTTTGTCAATGGTCGGATGGTAAGCGGTCGGCACCCGCTGCGCGAAAACGATCAATTGAAGATCTGCGACCTGCTGTTCTCCTTCCACCACGAACAGCCGGGCCTGCTGCCGCCGCGGGCGGTCACCACGACGCCGAACATTCACGACTCGGCCATCGTGATCGACGACGCAGGAGGCGCTGCGACGACGATCATGTCGAGCTACGACACGAGCCGCACGGCGCTGCAGGTTGGCGTGAATCCGGAGATGAAGCTGAAGGCACTACTGGAGATCACGCGCAACTTGGGCAGCGCGATTGCCATGGAGCAGGTGCTGCCCAAGGTGCTCGATAGCTTGTTCAAAGTTTTCGTGCAGGCCGATCGCGGATTCGTGGTGCTCTTAGGCGACGACGGCAAGACGCTGATCCCCAAGGCGGTGAAGCACCGCCGTCCGGGCGCCGAGGACGTGATCCGCATCAGCCGCACGGTGGTCGAGCAGGTGATCGGGAGTCGTGAGGCGATTCTGTCGGCCGACGCCGCCACCGATTCGCGCTTCGATACCAGTCAGAGCATTGCCGACTTCCGCATTCGATCGATGATGTGCGCACCGCTGTTGGGCAGCGAAGGCCACGCCCTGGGCGTGATCCAGATCGACACGCTCGATCAGCGCAGCCGGTTTCAGCAGGACGATCTCGACGTGCTGGCCAGCGTGGCGTGCCAGGCAGCCGTCGCGGTCGAGAATGCGCAACTCCACGAGGCAGCCATGGACCGCCGGGCCTTGGAACGCGACCTTCACCTGGCACACATTGTCCAGCAGGGCATCTTGCCCAGCGCGCCGCCGCGCGTGCCGGGATACGAGTTCTTCGACTATTACGATCCGGCACAGCAGGTGGGCGGCGACTACTTCGACTACGTATCGCTGCCCAACGGCCGGCTGGCAGTGATCCTGGCCGACGTATCGGGCAAAGGGGTGCCGGCTGCGCTGCTGATGGCCAAGCTGTCGAGCGAAGCGCGCTACTGCCTGGTCAGTGAGGCCGATCCGGCCAGCGCCATGAACCGGCTCAACGCCGTGTTCCAGCGCGGCGGATGGGAGGACCGGTTCGTCACGACGATCATGGCGGTGCTCGACCTCAACCAAAACGAAATCACCATCGCCAACGCGGGACACATGGCGCCGCTGCTCCGCCATGCCGACGGACGCGTCGAGGCGATTGGCGACGACTGCGCGGGCGTGCCGCTGGGGGTCGATGCCGACTGTACGTACCATCAATTTTGCTGCAAGCTGGAACCGGGCGATTTACTCACCGTGTTCACCGACGGCATCAGCGAAGCGATGAACGAGCGAGGCGATCTCTACAGCATCGACCGGCTCGAATCGCAGTTACAGGGTGCGGTGAGCGGCGCGGTCGCGCTGGGCAATCGCGTGCTGTCGGATGTCAAGCAATTCGTCGGCACGCGCGCGCAAAGCGACGACATGTGCCTGATCTGCTTCGGCCGCCCGGCGGCGTGAGTCGCGGGTGGCGGGCTACGGCCGAGCGAGCATCAATCAGGGCAGCGGCAGGCAAGAATCCGAATCTTGTCGCCGAAAACCTGGTAGACCAGCCGATATTCCTCGTCGATCCGCTTCGAGCAGCATCCTTCGAGCTGGTGCTTGAGCGGTTCCGGCTTGCCGACGCTAGGCGGCGAAAGGCGTGGAGCCGACCGATGGTGCGCTCGATGATCCAGCGCTTGCGGTAACGTCGCAGCGCGCGGCCGTCTTGCGTGGCCGGTCGAACGCGTCGGCGACGGTACGGGCAGATCAACTCGATGTCCCGCGCCTGCAGACGCTCGCGCAACGGATCGCTGTCGGCAGCGCGGTCTTAGATCAGCCGGTTGGGGGCGTAGCGCGTGACCGCGCGATCGAGCAGCGGCTCGATCAGCGTGACTTCGGCAGGGCTCGCGCTGTCAACGGCGACGCTCAGCGGCAACCCGCTGCCATCGACCAAGAGCATGGGCTTGCTGCCCTTGCCGCGCTTGGTGGGGCCAACGAGATCGCCCCCTTTTTCGCGGGCGCAAACGTTCCGTCCGCGAAGCCTTGCTGCCAGTTGATCTGGCGGACGGCCACCGCGGGGTTTCGGCGCCGGGTCCGGCAGCAGCTCGTCGATCAACGACCATTGTTCATCCGACAGAACTCCTGAGCACCCGACCGCTTTGTGCTTCCGACATAAAGGCCGACGCTCCTTCGATCGATTCGTTTCAGAACACCTCCTGCGTCCTCTGATACGAGCGAACCAATCGATGCGTTTAGCTATACCAACCAGATTCGTAACTGCCGCTAAGAGTTTACCAATTGGCACATCAACTCGTGACGAGAGTCTTTCACGAGTCGAAGAAGTTTCCAATCGAGGAGCGCTACTCGCTTACCGATCAGATTCGACGATCATCGCGAAGCGTGAGTGCCAACATTGCGGAGGGCTATTGCAAGCGGCAGTATCGAAATGCATTTGTCAGTAAGTTGGCAGGCGCCGGTAGCGAAGGTGCCGAAACGCAAGGCTGGATCGACCATGGCAATCGCATCACAATGTGCGGGTTCTCCGGTCGCTAGCGTGTGAAGTCGAACGAATCGATAGTGAAACTACCTTGCCACTGAAGACGTCCGTGCAAACAATGGCCGCCCAAATTTCTCAATGGAGTCGAGGCGGCGGTAAATCTTCGGCGGCCATTTTTTCCTCCTCGGGACGGCTGACAAGTGTACGGCCAACCAATTTTCAGGCGATGAGAATGCTGGCACTAGCGCTGGCCGGCAAAGTTTGATGCGATTGCCCTG
>DATAXP010000017.1:0-18232 GCA_036272935.1 Pirellulales bacterium
GGCTGGTGGCTTGAACGGCGTGACCGCCAACGAATTCAACCTGATCAATGGCTTGCCCTCCGAGCCTGGCACATTCTCGATCGCGGTGGGCAACACGCTGCCCGGCGGCGCCGGCTATGTGGCGCTGGATTACAGTCCGTCGGCGGTGCCCGAGCCGGGCAGCATGGCGCTCGCCGGCCTGGCCGCCTTAGGCATGACCGGCCTCGGCTGGCGGCAACGCCGTCGTCGCCAGCTAGCGGCCCCGCAACCGGATGAGACAACCGCATCCTAACCGGCCGCCATTGGGTGCGCTGCGGGCTGGCCCGTCTATCGATCGACTGTGGTGCGCTCCCCGGCGTCGCCTAGGAAGTCACAATCGATCGTCCGCGACCGGCGCGCCGAACCCTGCCGATCACAGGCAACCAGTACATACGAAACTGGCAGAGCCGCAATAATTTTCCCGTCTTAGGAGCGGCCGGTCACGACGCCCAAGCTGGCCGCAAAAGCTTCAATCGGAACGCTACTTAACTCCATTTAAAAAAATATGTTGCAGCAATCGCGTCGGTCTGGAAGCCCGACATCGATCAAGCAAACGTCAAACCAGGGTCGTCGGACGGATACAGGTTTGTCGGTCGCAGGAAATGGACATGGTCGCATTTCGCGATACAACCGCCATCCTGCTTGGACCACCCGATTATCCGCCCGAGACATGGGAGCGGTATCAGCAAGTCGAGAAAGAGCTGCTGGGCGAGGAATGAGATGCGCTCCAGCGATCCGGCGAGTCTGGCCTTCCGTTGCCACTCGAACGGTGGCAGGGCTGGATGAAGTCGGTTGGTCGTCGTCGTGGGAATGAACTCGACAAGCAGGTCCTCGACATCTTCTCGTACGAATGCCGGGCCGCGCTGCACCGATGCTATTCGGCCGTCTGGTACGAATTGTTGCTACGTTTGCCACGGCCATTTAGCTTGGTTTTGGGATAGCTGGAAGGTCCATCCCAAGGCCGAGAATCTGCTGTTCCGCAGGAACGGCCAACTGACTGCGGATCGAGTGTCTGCCCGGCCATACGCGCCGGAACTCAATCCCGGCCGACGCCGTGTGGGGGGCACACCAAGGCAAATGCCGTGGCGAACTTCGCGCCCGAAAGTTGGCGGAGCTCGACGCCGCCATCGACAAAGCCTCGGCGGCCTGCCGACACAGCGCGGTTGCCGCGCAGATCAGATAATGAGGCCTGCACCGATAATGAGGCCAGGAACGGCCCTGGTACGAAAAGGGGGCGTGAATTTGCGAAAACGGAGTGAAAACGGCTTGAAAGCGTTATCCTCCAGGTACATATTATTTTATCGATACATGTTGCCAGCGTTCGCCATTCATCCCCCTTCGCCTGCTTTGCTTGGCGCGTGAAAACCCCTCAGAGTGCTGTCATGCATGGAAGTCGGCATGAGAACTAACGGAAGGCCGTCGGAGCTGGAAGCTGGACGTCGCCTGGGAACTTATCAAGTTCCATGCACTGACCGATTTCGCGGCCTTGCACGTGTTCGATCTGGATGATGCCGTCAACGAGGCACTCTGCGATCTGCACGACAAGCCTCGGCTGACGCAATCGTGCTTCGTCGGTGCTGAATGAGATACCAGTTACGGTTCATTAACTACGAAAAACGGAATTAGGAGGACGTGCCGTGTCAGTATCGCCGGAATGTTTGGACGCCGACCCTGTTGCCGTGCTGGAAGACAAGACGACGACGATCATCGACCAGCTCATCGATTCGCTGCCCGACCCGAAACAGCTCACCAGCGAAGAGCGTCGCGGGATCATTGCGAGATACACTTCGGTGCTCGAGGGCAATTTCATCTACTGGATGACGGCAGCGGTCATTGCCGCCAAGGCGGAGCAGTCGCGGCCCATCCTGCTAGGGAATCTGTACGAGGAAGTGCACGATGCCCATCCGCACATGCTGCGCAAATTTGCGGTCGCGGCGGGCGCCTTTCCCGGCGAGCAAGACTTCCTGGCCGTGCACGACGACCTGACCAAGGTCCGCCTGTTCATGGGCAAGCTCTCGCCGGTCCAGTCGGTGCTGACGATGGGCTTCTTCGAGGGCTTCATCCAAAAGTTTATGGGTTACCTGGGCTACCTGGCCACGCAACAGGGCTCGACGGAGCTGGAGTACACCGATGTGCATGGTGTCTGCGACATCGAGCACACCGAAGGGCTCTTCAAGGTCTTGGCGGCCGAGATTGCGCTGAACCCGCCCGAGCCGGATGCGGATCTCTTCGAGGGAGTCATCCTGCTTCGCACGCTGATCGAACGCATTATCCGGCCACAAGCAGAACCGTCTGCGGCCTGAATCACCGGGTGAGGAAGTCGGCGTGCCAAGCCAGCCAGGAGCGCTGCCAGTGGAGAAGTCGTGCATGAGCGTTCGATCGGAGATTCTCGACCAGTTCAAGCAAGTCGCGCAGGAGCAGGACATGCGGCTGGCGCCGCTGTCCGATGAATCGCCGCTGCTGGATTTGGGCTTGGACTCGCTGTGTTTCGCCATCATTGTGAGCCGCTTGGAGACCGTGCTGGGGGTGGACCCATTCAGCGAGAACGAGGACGCTCACTTTCCTGTGAGTTTGGGAGAGTTTATTCACTTCTATGAGAAGGCCGTGCAATAGCTTCGCTAGCCTGCGGGATGCGATCGATGTTGGCGGGGTGCCGCCGACCGGCTATTTGATCGGCGCCGAACATCGCACCGCCCTGGGTGATCTGCTCCAGGGGTCGGCGATTGCGACCGGAGTTGAGGAGCTGCGCGGACGCTCCGTGCTGATCGCGACAGAGGACCCGTTCCTCGTGGCGCTGGCGCTGATCGAACTCGACGGGCTGGCGCGGCGCATCACGCTCTATCCGCCTGATCTTGCTCTCGAGCATCTGCCCTACGTGATGCATTACGCCGAGGTGGATGCGGTGGTCTCCGACGGCCGTTTTCTCAGCGGCGCCTCGATCGGCGCGGCGCAACACGCCATCTGCACTCCGGCGCTGATCCCGCGCGCTGCTGCCGGCTGGGAGCGTCTGTCGACCGAGTGGATTTTGCTCACCTCGGGCACGACCGGCCGCCCGAAAATGGTGCTGCACACGCTGGCCAGCCTGGCGGGGGCGATTGGCGCCAGCGAATCGCAAAGCGAAGTGATCTGGAGCACGTTTTACGACATTCGCCGCTACGGCGGGCTGCAAATCTACCTGCGTGCCGTGCTGACCGGTTCGTCGCTGTTGCTTTCCAGGCCGCAGGAGCCGGTGGCGAACTTCCTCGAGCGTGCCGGAACTGCCGGCATCACGCACATCTCCGGCACTCCCTCGCACTGGCGGCGGGCGCTGATGAGCCCCGAAGGCCACCGCATTGCGCCACGTTACGTCCGGCTCTCGGGCGAAATCGCCGACCAGGCCATCCTCAACAACCTGCGCGCGTTCTATCCGGACGCCGCGATCAGCCACGCCTTTGCCACCACGGAAGCCGGCGTGGCCTTCAATGTCTGCGACGAGCTGTCGGGGTTCCCGGCCAGTACGCTGACCGACACTCCGGACGTCGAGATGCAGGTGCTGGACGCAACGCTGCGCATCCGCTCCAGCCGCACCGCCCAGCGCTATCTCGGCGAGAATCCGCCCGTACTAAAAGACGCGGAGGGCTTTGTCGACACGGGCGACGTACTCGAGCTGCGCGATGGCCGCTACTATTTTCAGGGCCGGCGCGACGGCGTGATTAACTTTGGCGGGCTCAAAGTTCATCCCGAGGAAGTAGAAGCGGTGCTCAACCGCCATCCTTCGGTGCGGCTGTCACTGGTCAAGACGAAGAAGAATCCGATTACCGGCGCGCTGGTGGTCGCCGACGTGCTGCTCAAGGATCCGTCGCTTCCCGCCGGTGAACAGGCGCGCGAACTGCAACAGGCCATTCGGCAGTTCTGCCGTGAGTCGCTGCCGCCGCACAAGGTGCCGGCGGTGATCAGCTTTATACCCGCGCTGGCCATTTCGGAGACCGGAAAGCTGGTACGCCGTCATGGGTAACGTGATCGTGACCGGCGGAAGCCGAGGCATCGGGCTGGGCATCGTACGCCGCTTGGCTAAATCCGGCTACAGCGTGATGGCTGTCGCGCGCAAAGAGAGCGCCGAGCTGCGCGAGGCCATGGACGAGGCCGCCAGTCGCGGCACCGGCTCCATTGGCTTTGCTGCTTACGATCTGGCTGAGACCGACGGCATGGCTGCGATCGTCAAGCAACTTCGTAAGGACCGCGGGCCCATCTACGCGCTCGTGAACAACGCGGGCATGAGCGTCGAAGGCACGCTGGCTCTCACCAGCGCTACGCAAATCGAGCAAGTGGTGCGGCTCAACGTAGTTTCGCCGATGCTGCTGAGCAAATACGTCTTGCGTTCGATGATGGCCGACGGCGCCGGCGGCCGCATCGTCAATCTGGCCTCGATCATTGCCTTTACTGGATATAGCGGGCTGTCCGTTTACGGCGCCACCAAAGCGTCGATGATCGGCTTTACCCGCTCGCTGGCTCGCGAAGTAGGCCGGGCGGGCGTCACCGTCAACGCGGTAGCGCCGGGCTTTGTCGACACCGAGATGACCCAGTCAATGACCGAGGAGCAGCGCGACCAGATCGCGCGGCGCAGCGCCTTGCGCCGGCTGGTCGAGGTGGATGACGTCGCGGCCGCGGTCGAGTATCTGCTCAGCGATGGCGCCAAGAACATCACCGGCACGGTCATCACGGTCGACGCGGGGAATACGGCATGACCGCAGCACCCAGCGAAACCGTGCAAGCGATTGCTTCGTCGGGCGTGTCCGTATCCCGGGCCTGGCTGCGGGCGCTGGAGTTGACGGCGCCCATCGCCCGCCAGCGCGAGCGATTGCTGGCCTCCGTCGTCGATGAGTTGGGCGATCGGCTGGGCGACAAGCCCGCGCTGCTCTCCGACCGCGAGTGCTTCAGCTACGTCGAACTCGCCGGGCGCGCGCGGCGATATGCCCGTTGGGCGCTCGCGGAGGGCGTGGCCAAGGGCGACGTGGTCGGACTGCTGATGCCCAACCGCCCCGAGTATCTGGCGATCTGGCTGGGGATCACCCGCATCGGCGGAGTCGTCGCACTGCTCAACACCAATTTGGCCGGGCAGTCGCTGGCGCGCTGCATTGACGCTGCATCGGCCAAACACCTCATCGTCGACGCAGAGTTCGCCGACGCGCTCGACACGGCCCTGCCGCACCTTGCCTCGCCGCCTAAGGTGTGGATTCACGGCGGATCGCGCGGCATCGAGCAGCAAATCGAAAGCCTCGTGGCCGAACCGCTGGGCGCCGCGGAGTTGCGCGAGATCACGATCGACGACCGCGCGCTCTACATCTTTACCTCCGGCAGCACGGGAATGCCCAAAGCCGTCAACGTGAGCCATGCGCGCGTGATGCAGTGGGGGCTGTGGTTCGCGGGCATGATGGACGTTCAGCCGACCGACCGTTTGTACAACTGCCTGCCCATGTATCATAGCGTGGGCGGCGTGCTGGCTCCGGGCGCGATGCTGGCTGCTGGCGGCTCGCTGGTGGTGCGCGAGAGATTCTCGGCGAGTCAATTCTGGAGCGACATCAGCCGCTGGGAGTGCACCGCCTTTCAATACATCGGCGAGCTTTGTCGCTACCTGCTGCATCGCCCCTATGCCCCGAGCGAGACCTCGCACCACCTGCGGATTGCCTGCGGCAACGGCCTGGCGGCCAGTGTGTGGGAGGCGTTCCAGCAGCGCTTCCGCATCCCGCAGATCCTCGAGTTTTACGCTGCCACGGAGGGTGGCATCTCGCTGTTCAACGTGCAGGGCAAGCCCGGGGCCATCGGACACATTCCCTCGTATCTGGCGCACCGCTTTGCGCCTGCGCTGGTCGCCTTCGACTTTGACCAAGGCGAGCCTGTCCGTGACGAGAAAGGTTTCTGTATTCGCTGCGGAGTCAATGAACCCGGCGAGGCGCTCGGCAAGCTGCAGAATGATCCGGCCAGTGCCGGCAGCCGATTCGAGGGCTATACCAATGCGGCCGAAACGGAAAAGAAAATCCTGCACCATGTGTTCGCGGCAGGCGACGCTTGGATACGGACCGGCGATCTGATGCGCCGGGACGAGAAGGGCTTCTTCTATTTCGTCGATCGCGTCGGCGACACTTTTCGCTGGAAGGGCGAGAACGTGGCGACCTCCGAAGTGGCGCAAGAGCTCTGCGCTTTCGAGGGCATCCTGCATGCCAGCGTCTACGGAGTCACGATTCCGGGTATCGAAGGCCGCGCCGGGATGGCAGCCATCGTCTGCGACGGCGCGCTCGATCTTGCCGCGCTGCATCGGCATCTCGCCGAACGGCTGCCCGCCTACGCGTGTCCGCTGTTTCTGCGGCTCTGCCCGCAGGCCGAGTTAACCGGCACCTTCAAATATGCGAAGGCCGATCTCGTTCGGCAGGGATTCAATCCGAACGAATGCGCCGACCCCCTGTACTTCAATCATCCCGAGCTGCGCGACTTCGCCGCGATCGACGCGCCACTGTACGACGGCATCCTCGCCGGCGCCATCCGTTTATGATCCTGTACTCAACTGACCGCCGAAAGTGAAAGCCGATGCAATTCGAGCAGTTACAGCACGAATTCGAGCGGGTGCAGACCGAACTGTCCGATGGCCCCATCCTGCCGTCGGTGACGGTGGACGAAATTCGCAGCCATCTGGCCGGCCAGTATCAGTTCGAGAAGGAGCTGCCGCTCGATGAAGTAATCCAAGACGCCGAGCGGATGTTGCGCACCTGGCAGGTGCAAGTAACGCACCCGCGCTATCTCGGGCTTTTCAATCCCGCCGTGACGCTGCCTGCTGTGATCGCCGAGACGCTCGTGGCCATGTACAACCCGCAGCTAGCCAACTGGCGCACTTCGCCTGCCGGCAACGAGATCGAGCGGCATACGCTGGGCTGGCTGGCGGCGAAGTTTGGCTTGCCCGCAGATAGCATTGCGACCTTTACCAGCGGAGGCTCGGAAGCCAATCTCTCGGCCGTGACCGTGGCGCTCAGCCACGCGTTTCCGGAATACGGCGAGCTCGGCTTGCGCAGCTTGTCGGCGCTTCCGTCGCTGTATCTCACGGGCGAGTCGCATTACTCGTTCAACAAGATCGCGCACATGACCGGCCTTGGGCGCCGTGCGGTTCGTCCGGTCCAGACCGACCGCCGGCTAAAGCTCGACGTGGATAGCCTGCGCCGCCAAGTGCACCAGGACCGCGAAGATGGCTGGGCGCCGTTCATGGTTGTCGGCACGGCGGGCACCACCGCGGCTGGAATCATCGATCCGCTGTCGGATATTGCTCAGTTCTGCCGCGAAGAGAGCTTATGGTTCCACGCCGATGCCGCGTGGGGCGGCGCGGCGATCCTCTCGCCGATGCTCAAGCAGCATCTCGCTGGCATCGAGCACGCCGACTCGATCACCTGCGACGCCCACAAGTGGCTGTCCGTGCCGATGGGCTGCGGCATGTTCTTCTGCCGTCATCGAGAAAGTGTGGCGCGCGCGTTTCACGCCGACGTGACCTACATGTCCGGCAAGCAAACCGGGCCGGTCTTCGATCCACTCACCAACTCGACGCAATGGTCGCGGCGGTTCACGGGGCTCAAGTTGTTTCTTGCCTTGGCCAACCTGGGCGAATCTAGATACGCGGCGATGATCGAGCACCAGGCGCGGTTGGGCAATGTCCTGCGCCAGGCGCTGACGGCCGCCGGCTGGCAGATCGTCAACGACACGCCGCTGCCGCTGGTCTGCTTCACGCGTGAGCATCTCGACCCGACCGCCTTTCTCGCAGCGCTGCACCGGCGGCAGATCACTTGGATGTCCGAAGCCCGCATCAGCGGGGCCCCGGTGTTGCGCGCGTGCGTCACCAATTTCCGCACGACGGAAGCCGATGTCCGTCAGATCGTGGAAGAGTTGAATCAACTATTTCAGCAAGGCGTGGGCGCGCTCAAGCCGGAGCCGCAGTTGCGATGACGACAATCACGCCCCCAGACCGGACAACCACCGCACTGAAGCGTTCGCTCACGTTGGAGTCTCGATGAAACGCGAAACCATCGCCATTCACGCCGGTTACGAGCCCGACGCCGAGGTGCGCTCGGTGGCGGTGCCCATCTACCAGACCGTGGCCTACGCCTTCGACAGCGCCGAACACGCTGCCGCGCTCTTCAACCTGGAAGCCGAGGGCTACCGCTACACGCGCATCAGCAATCCCACGACTGCCGTGCTGGAGCGTCGCATGGCCGCGCTCGAAGGTGGATTGGAGGCGATGTGCGTGGCCACCGGCCAGGCGGCGGTGAACTACGCGCTGCTCAACCTCACCGGCATGGGCCGCAACATCGTCTCGCCGCCACAGCTCTACGGCACCACGCACACGCTGTTCGCGCATATGCTGCCGGAGCAGGGCGTGTCGGTGCGCTTTGCCGAGTCCGAACATCCCGAGGCGATCGAGCGGCTGATCGATGCCGAGACGCGCGCCGTCTACTGCGAGAGCGTGGGCAATCCGGCCGGCAACATCTGCGATATCGAGGCGCTGGCGCGAGTGGCGCACCGGCACGGCATCCCGCTCGTGGTGGATAACACCGTGGCCACGCCGATGCTGCTCCGCCCGATCGAGTACGGCGCCGATATCGTGGTGCACTCGCTCACCAAGTTTATGGGCGGGCACGGAACCACGCTTGGCGGCGTCATTATCGACAGCGGCAACTTTCCCTGGGCCGAGCACGCCGCGCGTTTTCCTATGTTCTGCGAGCCCGATCGATCGTATCACGGCCTGGTCTACACCGAGCGCTTCGGTCGGGCGGCCTACATTACCCGCTGCCGCAGCCGGTATTTGCGCGCCACGGGTGCCGTGCTCGCGCCGCTCAGCTCCTTCCTGCTGATACAGGGAGTCGAGACGGCGGCGCTACGCGTCGAGCGCCACGTGGAAAACGGCCGCAAGGTGGCCGAGTTTCTGCGGAGCGACCCACGCGTTACCTGGGTCAAATACGCCGGCTTTCCCGACAGTCCCTACTACGCGCTGGCGCAGAAATACCTCGGCGGACACGGCTGCTCGCTGATGATGCTGGGCGTCAAAGGTGGCTACGAGGCCGCCATCCGCTTCTACGATGCGCTGCAGCTGATCACCCGGCTGGTGAACCTGGGCGACGCCAAGTCGCTGGCCTGCCATCCGGCTTCGACCACCCACCGGCAGATGTCGCCCGCGGAACAGCAGAGCGCCGGCGTGCTGCGGGAGATGATCCGCTTGAGCATCGGGATCGAACATATCGACGACATCCTGGCCGACCTCGACCAGGCCCTGAACGCGGCAATGTAAGCGAGAGCGCCGCTCGCCACGGCGCGGAACGAAGAGTTTGCCATGCCAGTCTTTGTGAACCCGAAGTATCCCGGTCTCGAGCGGCGGTCAGGTCTCAACTGGCCGCGCGTGCAGCCGTGCGCGCTCGAAAGGGCAGGCGGCAATGTTCTGCACATCGGCCTGGTCAACAACATGGCCGACGCCGCGATGTGCGCGACCGAGCAGCAGTTTCTCACGCTGCTCGAGGCTGCCGCGGGAGACATGCAGGTCCACTTCACGCTGTACGCTTTGCCCGAGGTGCAACGCAAGCCCTCTGCCCAGCGCCGCGTAGGCAGCTTTTACTTTGGGATTGAGCAGCTTTGGGAGCAGCCGCCGGAGCAATATCCGGACGCGCTCATCGTCACGGGCCGCGAGCCGCTCACCGCCGACCTGCGAGACGAGGCCTATTGGCCCAGCTTCCAGCGCGTGCTGACGTGGACGCAGGAGCACGGGCGTTCGGCAGTCTGGTCGTGCCTGGCGGCTCACGCGGCTGTGCTGGCGCTCGACGGCATCGGGCGAGTGCGCAGTCAGCACAAGCACTTCGGGATCCTCACCTGCGAGCAGGCAGCGCCGCACGCACTGCTGGCAGGCGCGCCCGCCAGCCAGCGCGTTCCTCATTCGCGCTGGAACGGCCTCTGCGCGGGCGAACTGGCCGCGAAAGGATACCAGTTGCTGACGCGCACCAGCGACTGTGGCGTCGACGCGTTCGTCAAGCAGGATGCGGGGCTGTTCGTGTTTTTCCAGGGCCATCCGGAGTATGCGTCCGAGACGCTGATGGGCGAGTACCGGCGGGACGTAGGGCGATATCTCAAGGGCGAAATGGAAACGTACCCCTTGCTGCCGCTGGACTACTTCGACGCGGAAACCGAGCGGTCTCTGCGCGAGATCGAAGCCAAGGCACGCTCATCGCGCCAGGAGAAGCTCTTTGACGAGGTGTCTGCCGTGCTGGGCAGCGTCCGGATCCACAACACCTGGCGCAGCACAGCCGCCCTCATCTACCGCAATTGGCTCGAGCACCTCTGCACGCAGAAGCGACAGCGGCTGACTGCCGCTGGGCAGATGGTATCATGACGAAAGAGGAGACCGCCGAAGGCGTCCCTCTTACAGGATCAATGGCATGACCTCCAGAATGAAAACCACCCCATTGCTACGCGCTGATATTCCGGAATTGAGCCGGTTTCTCATCAGCGGCTTCGGCCTTCCCGCAACTTCTTCTATTTTCTCTCACGAAGTCCTCGCATGGAAATATTTTGATGGACCGGGCGGTGCTACGGAAGACTCGGTCTGCAGCCTGGTCGCGCGCTCGGCGGGCAAGATCATCGGACACATCGGCATCTGTCACCGCCAGTTGATCGTATCGGGAGACGGCGCGGCGCCCGTCTCGACCATGCACGCCATCGACTGGCTGGGCTCGCCTGCGCATCCCGGCTCGGGAGCCGTTGTGATGCTGGAAGCCCTGGCGACCAGCCAGACGCAGTTCGCCGTCGGCGGAACCGAACAGGCGCAAGCCCTGTTTCCAAGGTTTGGCTTCGAGCAGAAGCCCACGGTCGCCGTCTTTCGCAAGGTGCTCGCACCACTGCATCGCTTGCGTGCCAGGGATCAGGGATTCTTCCGCAGATGGGCCGGAACCGCTAAGGACATCGTGTCCGTTCGGCCAGCGCGCAAACCACCGGTGCCGCAGATCGTCGAGCTGCGCACGGCGCCTACGTTCACCGAAGATATTGATTGCTTACAGCGACAGTCTTCACGGCGCATCGTGACCTGCCAGCGTGACCACTTGCTGTTCAATTACTTGCTGCGGTATCCCCTGTCGGGCTTTTCTGGCTGGACGATTCACACATCCGAGCGAATGATCGGCGCCGCCGTCTTGAAGATCACTCCGCACGGACCCGTCCAGGTCGGAAGCATCGTGGATTGTTGGCTTGAAACCGAGGATCCCTCCTATTGGCAGGCCGCGGTCGCGGCGCTCGTCGATCGCTGCCGCGCTCTCTCTGCTGACGATGTCAGGTGTTTTGCCACCAACCCGAGCCTGCACGCGGCATTGCTCTCGAGTGGCTTCGTCAAAGCGGGGAACCGAAACGTGTACGTGCGCGACAAGCAGCAATTGCTGCCCCGAGATCTGCCTTTCGGACTCTCGGAGTTTGATGCCGATGGTGCCATTCTTTAAGAGCGTACGCAGCTCGCGGCGATCGAAAGGCACTTCCCGAGCCCTTCCGCACGCTTGCCTTGGCAGCGGGAAATGCTTTCCGCATGGCCGTGCGGTGCTCTCGGACTCGAGTCGATCTTGGGAGACCGAAAATAAACCGGTAGCGCTGCACGTCTGAATAGATGTCGATCCCGGCGTTGCCCGGGCGGCTTGCCAGTCGGTCCCTCTTCCCATTTCGAGACTACCATGCGCTGGTTTTTCGCATTGCTGATGTCGTCGCTGGCAATTGCCGGCCAGTCCTACGGCGCTGAACAGTCCTTCGGCGCTGGACAGAGCAAGCCCAACATCTTGTTCATTTATGCGGACGATCTTGGCTACGGCGAGCTCGGCTGCTACGGCGGCACGCGCGTTCCCACGCCGAATATTGACTCCCTCGCAGCCGGAGGCATGCGATTGACGCAAGGTTATGTCTCGGCGCCGCTTTGTTCGCCCTCCCGCGCCGGACTGATGACGGGCCGCTACCAGACCCGCTTCGGCCACGAGAACAACACCATGGGAAAGAGCGGCGGCTTGCCGCTAGCGGAGCAAACGTTGGCCGATCGCCTCAAGAAGCTGGGCTACGCGACTTCGATCGTGGGCAAATGGCATCTTGGCGGCGCGTCCGATCGATTGCCGATGGCGCGGGGTTTCGACGAGTACTACGGCGTAACCGGCAACCCGGGCTCCTATTTCACGCCGGGCGGTTTTATCGATTCGAGGATCTCGCCGGCCGTGCAGAGCGTCGAGGATAAAGATTTTTACACGACCGACGCGTTTGCCGTGCGCGCTTGCGATTGGATCGCTCAGCACCAGAGTAGCCCCTGGTTTTTGTACCTGCCCTTCAATGCCATTCACGGCCCCCACGACGCGTCGGAAAAGTACCTGAAGCGGTTTGCCGACGTGCAGGACAAAGGCAGCCGCCACTTGCTCGCCATACTTTCGGCCATGGACGACGCGGTGGGCCAGGTGCTCGCCAAGCTGCGCGAGACCGGCCAGGAAGACAACACGCTGATCTTTTTCGTGAGCGACAACGGTGCACCGGGGCATGAAGCCAGCGGAGGCAACGGCGTGCTGCGCGGCCGGAAGTACACGTGCTGGGAGGGCGGCATTCGGCTGCCCTTTATTGTGCAGTGGAAGGGGACACTGCCAGCCGGCAAGCTGTACGAGCAGCCGGCCATTCAACTCGACGTCATGCCCACCTGCATCGCCGCGGCCGGCGGCACGATCGATCCGGCCTGGAAACTCGACGGCGTGAACTTGCTGCCCTATCTGAGCGGCCAACAGCCGGGGCTCCCGCACGAGACCATGTACTGGCGTATCGACGGCCGCTGGGCGATCCGTCACGGCGATTGGAAGCTCGTTCAGGGCCAGCCGGCGCGCAGCGGCGACGCGCCCGAGTTGTTCGATCTGGCGACCGACGTTGGCGAAAAGCACGATGTATCGAGAGAGCATCCCGAGAAAGTCGCAGAACTCAAAGCCCTCTGGGATGCCTGGAACCACGAGCAAGCTCCGCCCTCGGCCGTGAAAGCCAAAAACGCCAAGAAGAACGCCAAGCGAAAAGCGCGGCGGAACAAGCCCGCGGAATCAACCTGATCCAGGCGCACTGGTTGACCGCTTCAGGCGGGCGGTCATTGCGAAGCGGGTGGCCGTCAGCGGTGCCAAAATCACGGGGCGGCTGGGTTGCTCATTTCAAGGAACAGACTTACGCCGCCGAGGATGCGATTCGCGCAGAGGATTTCGCGATTTCGACGCTTCGCAGCGACGTCTGCCGAAACTATTTGGCTCTGTGGGCTTTCGAGTCGTCCCTCGCAACGAACCTTACTGCTCTTTCCACAATTGCTGCAACAACTCGACCGACGTATCGACAAGCGTCTGAATGCCCTCGAGCGCCACGAAATTCGCACCTGCCAGGGTCTCGTAGCCCTCGTGCTTGAAAGCAAGTGCGGTGGGCTCGTAGCCGATCCAATCATTCGTCAGCTCGCTGACAATCGTGTGAGGAAAGGGAGAGCGTCGTTTGACTTCGATCCCCCATTCGACAAACAACTCGCCCGCATTCGTGGCGATGGCAAACGGCCCGATGCGCGCGGCACTCACCGGCACGTTCAGCATCGAAGGCATCGCGGCAGCGGTGCGCTTCGCCCCCTCGAACGATTCCGGACGCCAACCAAGCCGGGTGATGGCTCCCTCGCGTTGGGCCTCGGCATTGCAGCGCGGCACATCCACGTCGCGACGCCGATAGCCCACGACGACGGGCTCTTCGACAGCAGTCGCCCCCTTCGCTGCATCCACCGCCGCCCTCGCAAAGACGGCGGATCGCTGCTGCCAATCCAGGGTCCACTTCACCGGAGGCTCGATGTTGCCAGAGCATCCTTGCGTGAAAATACACACCGCGTGTTTTCCATATGCCCGGGCCATGTGCTCTGCAATCACGCCTGGAAAATCGGCTGACCACGTGTGAATTTTGATGCGATCATGAAGGCAAGGATGGCAAGTAAAATTCACCAGCGTGCCGAGCATTTTGCCATCGAGCGAGTCAAAACGGACGACCCACAGCTCGGGATCGATCGGGCCTTCGCTTCCCAACACTTGGGGCACCTGCTTCAGATCGTCCAGCTTCTTCAACCAGATGTTCAACGCCAGTCCATCTTCTTTCGAGATCACTCGGCGATTGCAATGCCCTTCGTAAACCAGCGACCGTCCGACCGACATCCGCGCAGGTTGCAGCGCTTTATCCGCCGCCACAATGCTGTCGGCAATCAATTTCGGCAGTGTGTCGATATAGGCTTTGTTGGCCGTGGCTCTGTCGCCTTGTGCCGGAATCAACGGTGAACTGTGATTGTGGCTGGGACAAATCAACACGGCATCGCGAGTGATGTCCGTTTGCCTGGTCACCAATGCGATGGCTTGATCGGCCAGATCGCGTCGAATCTTCACCAGGTCCAGCCCGACGATTGCCAGCTTTCGGTCTCCGCTCTGCACGACCATCGCCTTCGCGCGCAGCGGGTCGTCGGTGCCCGTGCTCACGGGTCCCGATGGGCCTGTGATGATGGCTCCGACCGGCGGCGTGATATCGACCTGGCTGAACCCGACCTTCAATTCTCCGCCCGCGGCCTGAAGTTCGCTGGCGAATGCGGAAACGGCCAGCAATACCAACACGGCGCTTGATGCAACGAGGCTTTTCATGGTCTCTTTCACGAATCAGAAGGCGGACGATCGACGTGTTTTAGTAGAATCTTTCGCCAGCGCCCGTGCTGCGATGGGAGCGCTCACCAAACCGGGTGTCGTAACTGCCTCCGGCAAATGCCCTAACTTTGCTAGTTTAGGCCCGCCAAAGTCGGTGAACCAGTCGGATGCGGCTTAACGATCGCAGGGGGTAAATAACAAATTGTGCCCGTCAGCGATTTAGCTTGTTGCGAAATGTCAAACGCGGTAACATAAGCGGCTGTTGATGCGTGTCGTCAGCTTGGCCTTCACGCATTTATCAATCGTTTCCGAGGACGCTTCCATGGCCGGTAAGCGAATGGGTCAGCAGATTGGGCCGACTGCCGACTATTGCCCAACGCGCCGGCAATGGTTGGGACGCCTGAGCGGGGGCATCGTCGGCGCGCTGTGTGCCGACTGGCTGCGGGCCGAAACGCTGACGCCCCGTGCCAAGGGGCGGCCCGACCGGTCAGTCATTCTGATCTTCAACTGTGGTGCTCCGAGCCACATCGACCTGTGGGACCCGAAGCCCGACAGCCCGGCGGCAATTCGCGGCCTCTACCGGCCGATCGCCACCAATGTGCCGGGCATTCAGTTTTCCGAGTTGCTGCCACGGATGGCGGCGCGAGCTGACAAGCTGGCCATCGTCCGCAGCGTCCATCATGAGCACTCGTCCCACAATTCGGGAATGTACTGGTCGATTGTCGGCCGGCCGTATCCGATCGACAGCACGCTGATCCATCCCAGCCGCACCGACTTTCCCAGCTTTGGCACGCTCACCGGCTGGCTGGCGCAACGCGATGGCTACTCGGGCGCGCTGCCGCCTTACGTGATCACACCGCAGCCGCATTGCGACAGCCTCGTTTATGTCACGCCCGGCCAATACGGTTCGTGTCTGGGCTCGCGGTTCGATCCGCTGGTGCTCAATAGCAACCCGAACGCCGAACAATTTCAGGTGCCCGACATTTCTCTCGCCGAGGGGATGAGCAGCGAGCGGTTCCAGCAGCGGCAGAGGCTGCTCGAGCATCTCGAGCAAAACGGCCGGCCGATCCGTAGCGAACAGATTGCGGACGTGGACGTGAATCGCGGCAAGGCGCTGCGCCTGGTCATGTCGGGCGAGTCGCGCAAGGCGTTCGATCTGTCGAGCGAGCCGGCGAAAGTGCGCGAGCGCTACGGACGTCATACCTGGGGGCAATCGCACTTGCTCGCGCGCCGCCTGGTCGAGTCGGGCGTGCGATTCGTGACGACGGTCAATGGCCCGAGCATCATCTGGGACACCCACAAGGACAATTTTAATCGGCTCGAAAAGCGACTCGTTCCGCCGATGGAGCAGGCCTACGCTGCACTGCTCGACGACCTCGACGAGCGAGGGCTGCTCGACAGCACGCTCGTTGTCTGGATGGGCGATTTCGGCCGCTCGCCCGTGATCAACAAGGACGCCGGACGCGACCATTGGCCGGGCTGCTATACCATGGTGCTGGCCGGCGGCGGGATTCGCGGCGGCCAGGTCGTGGGCCAGTCAGACAAGCACGGCGCTGCGCCGGAGCGGCGACCCCTGCGCCCAGCCGATATTCATGCCACCGTGTTCAGCGCCCTGGGTTACAACTCCCGGGCCATCACCTATCGCACGGTCGATGGCCGACCGGTGCCGCTATCCGAAGGCGAGCCGATTGGCGAATTGCTCTAGTTTCTCTGGTCCCACGGTTGATGCATGCTTTCCATTTTTGGCAACTACAAACGACTCTGCGATGGGCTGCCGCGCCGCGACTTCCTCACCATCGGCGCACTGGGCGTCGGTGGGCTGACGCTGCCCGGCCTGCTGCGGGCCGAATCGCGCCACCGCGCCGCCAGGTCGAAGAAGTCGATCATCATGATCTACCTGTGCGGCGCCCCACCGCATCAGGACATGTTCGACCTGAAAACGCAGGCCCCGGCCGAGATCCGCGGCGAGTTCCAGCCGATCGATACCAACGTGCCGGGCATTCAGATTTGCGAGCACTTGCCACGCTTGGCGCAGATCATGGACAAGCTCACGCCGATTCGCACCGTCTATGGCTCGCCGGACGGCAATCACGATTCGTTTATTTGCTATACCGGCCGTAGTGTGCGGCAACAGCCGCCTGGCGGTTGGCCGTCGCTGGGCTCGACTGTGTCGAAACTGCTAGGTCCCGGCGCCGCCGGCGTTCCGAGCTTTGTGGGGCTGGCGCCGAAAACCGGGCATCCGCCGTATGGCTCGCCCGGACATCCCGGCTTTCTCGGGACTGCGTGCACCGCTTTTCGGCCCAATGCCGAGGGCCAGGCCGATCTTAAGCTTAGCGGCATCACGCTCGACCGCCTCGAGGATCGCAAGCTGTTGTTGGCGAGCGTCGACCGCATGCGCAGAGACGTCGACACGAGCGGCAAGATGGCAGCCCTCGATTCTTTCACGCAGGACGCCTTTGGTCTGCTGACTTCCAACCGGCTGGCCAACGCGCTTGACGTCAGCCGCGAGGACCCTCGCGTGCGCGAGCGGTATGGCAAGGGCGACCCGCGCAATTACGGTGACGGGGCACCGCGGAACCTCGAGCATTTTCTGATCGCGCGCCGCCTGGTCGAGGCGGGCGTGCGGTGTGTGACCTTGAACTTTGGCCGCTGGGACTTCCACAGCAACAACTTCTCGGAATTCAAGAACACGCACGGCCCGCTGTTCGACCAAGGAATGAGCGCGCTGGTTGAAGATCTTCACGAGCGCGGCTTGGATCAGGACGTGTCGGTGGTCGCCTGGGGAGAATTCGGCCGCACGCCGATCATCAACAAGGACGCCGGGCGCGATCACTGGCCGCAGGTCGGTTGCGGATTATTGGCCGGCGGCGGAATGCGACACGGCCAGGTGATTGGCGCCACCGACCGGCTTGGCGCAACACCCATCCAGCGGCCCGTCCATTTCGGTGAAGTCCTGGCGACGCTGTATCAACGCCTGGGGCTCGATCCGAACACGGCACCGTTTCGCGATCTCGCCGGCCGTCCGCAATACCTCGTCGACCAGCACCGGCCGATGCCGGAGCTGATTTGACACGGCCGCGACGGTCCGTTTTACTCACCGGCCCATCGCAGCGGTCCCTGCCGGCGCGCTCTATAGCGGAGGGGCGCCGACACTATTGCCGATTGCGTCGGGCGTGCTTCGGCGGCGGCGCTGACGCCAGCCGAGGCCGGTCATGCTCAAGGCGGCCAGGCCGGCGAGCGCCATGCTGCCCGGCTCGGGCACCGCTGACGGACTGTAATCCAACGCCACATAGCCGGCGCCGCCGGGCAGCGTGTTGCCCACGGCAATCGAGAACGTGCCGGGCTCGGACGGCAACCCATTGATCAGGTTGAATTCGTTGGCAGTCACCCCGTTCAAGCCACCAGCCGACGTGATGAAGTCCCACTGGTAAGCCTGGGCCGGGTTGAAGTTGCTTAGACTGCCGTTGACCGTCACGTTGAACTGAGCGATTGACGACAAGTTGTCCGCCAAGCTGCTGACCGCCAGCAGG
>DATAXP010000018.1:0-31375 GCA_036272935.1 Pirellulales bacterium
ACAGCGCGGCCGTGACGGTCCTGCGCTGCTGCTACCCGCCGGATAAGCCGCTGCGCGCCCGCGCCGACTACATCGCCTGGAACCCCACCCTCGGCCTGCAACTCCTCAAACTCGCCTGATCCGACTTTGCAGTCCTCCTGCCCGTTTAATGCCTGCCGATCATTTTTCGCTCGACAAACCCCACACTTCCGGCGATCGGTAGCCCGGACGCGCTTCGCCGCTGACGACCACCGTCATGCCACGCCAGAGGGCCGTCGGCGCGGTGGCACGTGAGAAGGGGGCCGCGCCAAGGGCCGACCAACGATCGGCCACGGGGTCATACGCCAGCACGTCGCGCGGGAAGCCGGGATGCGCGGTCTCGGGCTTGAAGCCGACGTTCGCGCCGTCGTCGCCGCTGACGATGAGCAACCGTCCCTTGGCATCGCGCGCCGCGGGACTCGGCGCCGCGACTGCCGAGCGCGGCATGTCGGCAAGCCGTCGCCAACCATCGCTCGGCCGAAAGCGCCAAGCATCCCGCAGATACTCGCGCACCGGCTTGCCATCGGCGCCTGCGGAAAGGCGCGTGCCACTGAACAGGTAAAAGCTGTCATCATCCGAACCGGCAACGGCGAGCATGCGCTCAGGACCGGGACACGCATCGAGCTGCCGCCACGAAGCTGCCGGCTGAGTAAGATCGAGTGCCCACAACGTTCGCAAGCAGCGCGTCGCCTCGGGCCGATCGAAGCCGCCGGCGATGTACATCACGTTGCCCACGAGTGCGCCGCTGGCGAACGCGCATGGCTGCGGCAACGGCGGTAGCGGGTCGATCTGCAATCGCCCATCGCGCCACGCCAGGCGGAACACCTCGGTGAAGTGCTGCTGGGCATCGCCGCCGCCAGCACAGATCACTCCGTCGTAAAACGACGCCGAAACTCCATACGCGTTCGGCCGCGGCAACCGTGCCACTTGCTGCCACGATCCCGCCGGGTCGTCGAGCAGCCACACATCGTCGTACCAGCGCTTGGTGCCCCCTTCCCAAGGTCGGCGCTCGGGGAAGTTCGCTCCGCCCGCCACGATCAATGCCCCGTCACTGGAGCCGGCGAACATCGATGCGAACCCTTCGCGATCGGGCAGCGCGGGCAACGGTTTCCACTGGAGCGCGTCAGCGCCGATGAGCATGCAACTCGAAAGCATCAACAAGTGCAGCACAACATCCTCTCCCGGCGGCCAACATACCACATGGCTAGGCGCCGACGGCGAATGAATCGACAGGCGTGTCGAAAGATTCGACAGCGCTGACGACTCGCATGGCCGAAGTTTGCCAGCAAACCTGCTGTTTTGGGCCATTTTCGCCGATTGTGCCCCCAGGCACGTGCATTGCTCTACGACGCCCGCTTTGCGGTAGACGTTCTGAAGTCACTTGGGAGGTGCGAGCAATGGTACGAACGCGTCGTGGTTTTACGCTGCTGGAGTTGGTGGTCGTGATCGCCATTCTGGCGGCGCTGGCTGGGTTGGTGCTCAACAAGATCGATTGGGTTCGCAGGCAGGCCACGATGGCTGTCGGTGCCAACACCTGCGGCGAAGTTTCCAATAACATTCAGGAGTATCTGACGTTGACGTCCGAGCTGCCCAACGGCATGGACTCGTTGCTCGACACGACCGGCGCGGTGTACACCAAGCTGATCGGCACGACCGACGCGGTCGGAAGCCTGCCGACGACGATCACCGTGAGCTCGATGGGAGGGACGGGGAGCGACAAGCGGCTCAACTCACTGGTCCGGATGGGAATGAGCTTTGTCAACGATCACTCGACCACAAGTACCAACGCCACCGACAGCGGCACCAGCGCTCGAGCGATTAGCAACGACTATCCGGCCGGCAGCGCCACGGGCTCGGTCAGCGCGAATGCCTCGGCCAATATGGCAGTGGTGCTCACCGGTACGAGCGTCTGGAACTCGGTGTACCCGGCCAATATTTGGGCCGGGACGACGAGCACGTCAACGACGATGGTCATCGACTCCAACGGCACCAATGCTTCGCTGGTGGCCTTGGGAGTCGGACCGGGCAACTCGATGAACGGCACGACCATGGTCACGCCGCCGCAGTACCCTGGGCCCGACTCGAACCTTTACTACTATCGGTACGTCGCACTCTTTGCCGTGTATTCCGACGGACGACGGGCCGAACTGAAAACGGTCATCGAGCCATTCGGCCGCACGATCGACAGCGAGCTGTCGAACTTCAATTCGTCGACACCGAACGAAGTGCCGCCGGGATCGCGCACGCCTGAATAGCTGGCGCGGCGAGATCGTTGCTGGCCAACCGCGCTATGGCGCCGTTCGACTTTTGCAAGATCGTCCCGCTTGCGAGGTCGGGCGGCGCCTGGCTTTTTAGCGTGCATGATGGGCTCGTGGACGAGCCCCGCTAAGCGGCGGAATGACGGTTATCACCGGACGATCTTGGCGTGGAAACCGGCAGCGTTGAGCGCCGCGATCACCTCGGCCGGCGAGAAGCGCCCTTCGACCACGAAGCGCGTCTCCTTCGGCTTCAGCGTGTCGCCGGTGACCCCTTTCACGTCCTTGACCGCACCCTTGACGGCCTTCATGCAGCCGCCGCAGCAGTTGTGAATGTTGGTCAGTTCCAAGCGGGCAACCGATCCCTTCGCCGCGCCGCTGTCGTCCTTCATCTTCAGGTCGGCGTGGTTGCTCACGCCATGGAAGCCGGCATGGGCGATCGCCTCGATCGCCTTCT
The DNA here is from genome assembly GCA_036272935.1 of Pirellulales bacterium. Classification (GTDB taxonomy): domain Bacteria; phylum Planctomycetota; class Planctomycetia; order Pirellulales; family PNKZ01; genus DATAXP01. The sequence continues at coordinate 2,731 of DATAXP010000018.1, forward strand.
CCGCCGCGCGGGCATCGTCGGCCTTGACGACCGTGGTGGCAGCCTCCTTGTCGACTTCGACCGTCACACCGGGAATGTCCTTCACCGCGTTCTCGATGCCCTTCACGCACGCATTGCAGCAGATGTGCATCTCGGACAGCTCGACCTTCACCTCGGCTGTGCCCACGGCGGCCCAGCCCCAGGTCGACGCGGCGACAATCATCACTCGCAGTGACGCATGCATGACTCGGTTCCTTGCTGTCTTGAGAAAAGGCTCGTGGACCGCCTTGGTGGTTGCGCCGTCACTTTGCCGGTTGTGGCGGCATGAGTCAAGAACAAAGCGGCCGGGTGGACACGGCTATGCGAAAGGAGAACATTATGTTCCTTCGACCACTTCGATCTGGCTGGCTTGCCTGGCTTCGATTTGCGGCAAGCCGTTGCGGAGCACGATCGTGCCGTCAACGCGGATGGTCTTGTCGCGCAGGTCGCGAGGCGGATCGGCCAGGCCTTTCTCGGCCAGTTCCTTGAGCGCTTCCTTGCGCAACACCACCGTGAAATTCTCCTTGTTGCGGAAGTCGGCCAGCGAGTTCAGAAAGCCCATCGTGCCGCCGTTGATCACGGTTCCACCGCGCACCACCAGCTCGACCTTGCAATGCTGATCGATGTGCTTCGTGGCTTCGCTGGCCAGAATCGTCTGTCCCGGTCCGGGAGCGGGCGACGACGCAGGCTTGACGATCGCTTCGTGTCCGGCAGCCAGGCCCGGCAGACGGACATCGTCGTTGACCGTAAGCTGCACGGCAGTCCACACCGGTCGATGATCGGAGCCGAACGTCGAGTTTTCGATGACTGCCGGCTTGAACGCGGTCGCCTGCGGGCCGACGGCATAGATGTTGTCGATCGGCGAGCTGGGAAACGACGGGAACGTAGGCTCGGTGCTCTTGATGCCGAGGTTGCGCATTTTCAACCCGCCGACAATGCCGGCAGCGAACAGGGCGTGCGTGTCGTCGTAGCCGTCGGCGGTGTCGCCGAACAAGTCGTGCCCGTTCTTCCGGTCGGAATGGCCGACGTTGAAATCGCCGCCGACGATGCAGTTGTAGGAGGGCCAGAACTGGCGGTCGTCCAGCACGCCAACGGCAATGGTGGCGGCGACGAACTCGCGCTTCTGGGCGTTCGAGTAATCGTCAGGCCCGTTGGCCCCGCGCGAGCTTTTGAGGTGTACCACGGCAAACGTCGTTTTCAGCGCGTCGATCCGCGCCCACAGGAAGCCGCGCACGTCGTCGGCCGGCTTGCGGATGCCGAGCTTCCACTGCGGCTCGAGCAGCAACTCCGGCGGTGCGTCCTTGCCGGCCACGTAGTCAGGCGATGGGTCGTACTCGATCACCTCGCTCAGCGGCCAGCGACTGACGATGCCCACTTCGAACGCGCTGAAATCGGGCTCGTCGCTGGGCGTGAAGTCGGAACACACCGCCTCGTAACCGTCGAGGCCAACGCACTCGCGCACCGCGCGCAGCACGTCCAACGACGTGACTTCCTGCAACAACAGGATGTCGGGCCTCACGGCTTTGCCGAACCGCTCGAACTCCTCGCGGCGCTGGTAGATCGCCTCGGTGGTGAATCCTTCGTGGACGTTCCACGTGGCGATGCGCACCTCGGCGGCCGGAAGCACCACCGGAAAAAGATTAGCCATCACCACGATGGCGAGCGAACGAAGTCGATAATCCATGAGCGCAACTGCCTCGACAGAGACAAAGGACCGGTGATCACCATACCTTGCCCGTAGCGGCGGTGGCAATGGTTAGCCGCGTGGTCAGCGCGTTGCAAGCGACGCGGCTAACTCCTTCGCCTTGCGTCGACGGCGGCGAAGCGCGTGCGCTCCCAGCCCGGCGGCGGCCAGCGCGCCCAGCATCAAGCTGCCCGGCTCGGGCACTGGTGTCCACACGAGCTGTTCGTTGGTGCCTGAGAATTGAACAACAAAACTGTAGCCGTTGAGCGTCTGATTGTTGGCAATCGTGAACACGTCGGCGGAGTCGTAGCCGTTCAATGCGCTGATGCCGGTGACAATGTTCCACACTTCGGTCTGGTTCCAGAATGCCGAGTTGGTCGGAGCGGCCCCGGCGCCGAAATTGAGGTGCAGCACCGGCGCGGTGCCCGCGACCGCCGACATCGTCATGGCATGCCCGCCCAGCGCGACCTGGTCGTAGGCCACGCCGGCCTGAGCAGCGCTGTTGGTCGCGCTGGTGAGATCCCACAGGTACTCGCCGCTGACGGTCAGGTTGCTGGCCACATTGAGTATCCCAACCGTGTTGCCGACGTTCGGATTGCTGTTGCCGGGCGAGAGGACCGCGTCGTGCGCCGTGTTGCCATCACCGGCGACGACAACACTGGGGGCCGCGACCGTGCCACTGCCGGCCAGGATTCCAGGGCTGGTGGCCGAGCTGTTGACGGTTACTGTTCCGCCGCTGGTGACCGATCCGCTGACCAACAGCGCGCCGGAGTTGATGTTCGTCGTGCCGGCGTAGCTGCTCGTGCCGCTGAACACCTCGGCGCTGTTGGCCACGCCGGAAAACACGAGGCTCATGTTGCCGGTGACCTGGCCGGCGAACGTCGAGTACGCGGCAGCCGTGGGCGAGACGCTGAGCGTGCTGCCGGTGGCCGACGAATCGGTGACCACTCCGTGGCCGTCGCTGGAGAGCGTGCGAACCGTGTCGCTGAAGCCGTGCAGGTCGAAGATGCTGGTCGCCGAGCTGCTGGTGAGCGTGAGGTCGGTGCGCGGATTGGAGGGGTAGGTGCCGTTGCCGGGCAACACATTGCTGGCCCCCAGGAACAGCGTGCTGCCGTTGGTGATGTCGGTCGGGCCGTTGTAGTTCTGCGGCGAGCTGACGGTGAAGTCGGCCGTCGACTGATTGTTGCCGTTGAAGATCACGTCGCTGCCGGTGCTGGTGCCGGTGAGCGCGCCGGTGATGTTCACGTTGACGTTCGCGCCGCCGGCGTCGAACTCCAGCGTGCGGCCGTCCTTGGTGAGCACGCCGGCGAGTGTGGTGTTGCTGCCGGGGGCGAGGCCGATGTTCGCCGAACTGCTGGTGGCGCCGCCGACCGTGATATTGCCGCCGAAGCTGTTGTTGCCGACGAAGGCCAGCGCGGCGCCAACGGTGGCCAGCCCGGTGCCGCTGATCGTGATCGGGTTGTTGTCGGTGTAATTGCCGGTGTTGGTGAAGACCAGCGACGCGCCGGAGCTGACGGTCACGGCGCCGGAGCCGAGCGCCTGGTTGGCGGCTGCAACCAGCACGCCTTGGCTGACGGTCAAACCGCCGCTGAAGTTGCCCGCCGCCCCGGCGATGAACGCGCCGAGGCCGGTCTTGTTGAAGCTGCCGGAGCCGTTGATCGCGCCGGCGTCGGTGAAGGTACCGCTGGTGCCGACGTTCCAGATATTCGCGCCGCTGAGCGTGGTGGCAGCAGTATAGCTGCCGGTGGTGCTGTTGATGTCGGAGCCGTTCATCGCCAAGCCTTGGGTGCCCAGGTCGCCGCCGTTGGCGATGGTGAGCGTGGCGGCGTTGAGGGTTGTGGTGCCGGAGTAGTTACTGCCGGCGTTGGTCAGCGTGAGCGTGCCGTCGATGACGACGTTGCCGGTGCCGGTGATGGCGCCGCCGAACGTCCCCGCGCCGCCGGTCTGATCGAAGACCACGGTGCCGCCATTGAACAGTTCGATGGGGTTGTTACCGAAGCTGGCGGCATTGCCCGACACGGTGCCGCCGTCGACGATGACCGGAGTGGAGCCGCTGTTGGTCCCCAGCAGGACTAGGGTGCCCGAGCCGAGCTTGGTGATCGCGGTCGAACCGCCGATGGTGCCGGTGCTGGTAAGCGTGAGGCCGCTATCGACAAAGATGCCGCCGTTGGTGGTGGTGCCCCACAGGTTGTTGGCGAGCGTGAAACTACCGGCGTAGTCGGCGATCGTGCCGCCTGAGAACGTGATCGTGCCGGTGCCCACGCTCGTGCCCGAGGCGATGGCGATCGTCCCGCCAAACAACAGCGTTCCGCCGGAGTAATTGTTATTGGTGCCGGTGAGGGTGAGCGTCGAAGTACTGCCGCCTGAGGTCCAGAGTTGGCCGCCGCCGGTGATCTGACCACCATAGCTGCCACCGCCGCCCACGGCGATATCGGTGCCGGTCTGCAAGTACACGATGCCTGTGCTCGCACCATTCAATGCCGTCAATCCATAGCCGCCTCCGGAGAAGGTCGCCGTCCCGGCAACATTCAGGTTGGGGATGTTCCCCGGACCGCCCCAAACTCCTTGAACATTGAGCCCTGCTCCGACGGCGACGGAATAAGTGTTGGTGTCGTACCAGTGGCCGCCGTTGGCCAAGGTGAGCACGCCGCTCGAGACCGTCGTGCCACCGGAATAGCTGCTGTTGCCGGTGAGCGTGAGGTTGCCCGTGGAAACCAATCCGCCGGAACCGGTGATGTTGCCGCCGAAGCTGCCGCCGGCGACCGTTAGTGCGCCGCTGGTGGTAAGCACGCCGGCTCCATTGAGGTTGCTGATCGTCGCGGCATTGGCGAACACCAGGTTGCCGCTGTCGGTCACGGTGCCGAGCGTTTGGGCCGCGTTGGTGAAGCTGGCCGTGGCGCCGGAGGCGATCGACAGAGTGCCGGTAGCGGAGAGCGATCCGCCGCTGATCACGGCCAGCGTGCCGCTGCTGACCGTCGTGCCGCCAGCGTAGGAATTCGTGCCCGAGAACGTAACGGTACCGGTCGTGGTGACGCTGCCTAGTCCGTTGATCGAACCGCCGAAGCTGCCGCCGCTAATTGTGAGCTGCGTGCCGGATTGCACCAGGGTCAGTCCCCCGGTCCCTGTCAGCGCGCTGAGAGTGTTTGTCGTGGCGCCGCTGATTGCCAACGTCCCGCCACTGAGGCTGAGCGTACCTAAGGAGGCGTCGATCTGCGGCGCAGTCACGGTGCTGCCCGAGCCGACAACAAGCTTTCCATTAGTCCAAAGTTTGAGAATACTTCCCGATCCAGTAATCGTCAGAGCGCCTCCGGCGGTAACGGTTACGTTGCCCGTTCCTTGAGCCGAATTGTTGTTCCCACCGACATACATGCTGCTCGACGTCCACGTGGAACCGGTGCCGGTGATCGTTACGTTTCCCGTCCCCCCGCTTGCGGAACCGATATAAGCGCCGACCAGCGACGTGCCGGTAACGGTCGCGCCGCCGCTCACCGTGATTGATCCGCGGTCAAGACTCAGAGCGCCGAGGTTCAACTGCCATTGCGATCCGGTACCGGACACGGTGACCGTTCCCGTCGACCCAGCGCTGCCTCCAATCGCGGCATCGGCCCCCTCGATCATTAAAGCGCCGTTGGTGATGGTCACAGAACTATTGGCGCCCTGTCCGAGATACAAATACCCGATGTCCATCTGCGATCCCGCGTCGGTAACGAACGCGGTGCCGCCGTGTACCGAGGTGTCGCCGAGGTGCAAGTCGCCGCCATACACAAACGCGCCGCCGCTGATGGTAAGCGAACCCGTGCCTCCGCCGCCCGCATAGATCGAACCGACGCTCAATTGCGTGCCGTTGCCGGACACCGTCGCGGCGCCCGTCGCGCCTGCGGCGCTGCCAATCGCCATCGACGAGGCATTGAGTGTTGCGCCGCCGGACAGCGTGAGTTGTCCATTACCGCCCGTGCCTCCGACGCTGATGCCGTTGGCGAGGCTTACCGTTGTGCCGACCCCGGAGATTGTTGCCGTACCGAAATCTCCAAAAGCAACGCCCCTGGTCGTGAGATAGGTGCCGTTGATTACGTTGAGCGAAGCTCCCACGCCGACGATGTTGATTCCGCCAACGCTGACCGTCGCCCCCGCTAGCGTTGAGTTGCCTGAGAAGGTGACACTCCCTCCGCCGCCGATCGCGCCGCCGAAACTGCCCCCGCCGACGGACAAAAACGTGCTACTCGTAGCCACCCAAATATTGCCCGTCCCGGTCAGGGTATTAATCGTGGCGAGAGAGAAACCTGTGAAGGTCAAGTTCCCGCTTAACATTGTGCCGACCGACGCAGCGCCAGCAATCGTGGCATTGCCCGAACTAAAGGTTGTGATCGTGGCGTCGCTCGAAAACGTGCTCGAGCCCGCTCCGGTAAGGCTGCTGATCGTCGCCGCGTTGGTGAACAACAGGTTGCCGGAGTTGGTGGCGTTGCCGAGCACCTGGGACGTATTCTGGAAGCTTGCCGTGGCACCGGTGGAGACGCTCAGCGTGCCCGCCGACAGGCTGCCGGTGCTGCCGACGGTAAGCGTGCCGGCCGCGACGCTGACCCCAGCAGCGTACGACTGCGTATCGGCAAGCCACAGCGAGCCGCTGCCGAGCTTGGTCAGCGTGCCGGTGGAATTGATCGGGTCGCCGGTGAACGTGTAGGCGGCGCTCGTGGTGATGGTGACATTGGCCGGCGCCAGGGCGACGCCGCCGTTGCTCACGGTGACCGTTCCCGCGCCGGTATCGGTGAACGTGACGGTGTTGGTGTTGGCGAACGTGGCGGCGCCGCTGGTGCCGCTGTCGATCCAGTTGGATTGCGTGGTGTTCCAGAGCTGACTTTGCGAAGCGGTCCAGATCAGGTTGCCGCTGGCGACCGCCGAGTTGGTAACGACCAAGTCAATTTCGCTCAGCGCGGTGTTGTCGAAAAGCTGGGCGGTCAACCCGGCGGACAGCGACAGGTTTGTTTCGTTGAGCGAGAACTGGCCGAGCGCACCGGTGTACGTGCCGCTACCGTAGCTGATCAGCGTGTACGAGCCGGCGCCAGTGACGCTGCCGGAGAGGCTGATCGTCTCGGTCCCCGGGCTGAGCGTCAGCGTCGAGCCGTTGAGCAAGTCGACCGCGCCATTGCCGCCGCCGACGTTGTTGAAGCCGACCACCGAGCCGCTGGCCAGAGCCAGGCCGCTGGAGAGCGACAGGTTTCCGGCGACAGCCACCGTGCCGCCGTTATCGGCCACGATTCCGCTGATCGTGGTGCCGGCGGTGTCGCTGCGGAGCGTGCCGCCGACGTTGACGGTGACGTTGCCTGTGCCGAGCGCGGAGTTGGCCGCATTGGCCGCCACCAGCACGCCGCCGCCGATCGTCGTGCCACCCGTGTACAGGTTGGCAGCCGTGAGGGTCAGCGTGCCCGTTCCCTCTTTATCCAGAGCGACGTTGCCGTTGACGCTCGTGGTGCCGATCGCGGCAATGTACGTGGTGTTCGTCGAGCCATTGACGGTGAAGATGCTGGTCGAGTTCGTGTTCGAGTTGATGATGCCGGTGACGCTGTTGGCCGGGGTCAGCGGGTCGGTCGCCAACGAGCCCACCTGCTGGTTGAAGCCCGCCAGGTCGAGCGATCCTGCGGCGCTCCCCGCGTTGCCAAACGTCAGGTTGGCGCTCGTCGGCAGTGCGTTGCTGATGCCCAACTGCACCGTGCCGCTCTTGGCCGTGGCCAGGATCGTGTTTCCGGTGTAGCTGCTTTGGGCGTTGAGTTGGATCACGCCCGAGCCGCCGGACGTGGTGACCGCGAACAATACTCCGCCGTCGCCGATGATCGGGGCGTTGGCCACCAGCGTCGTCGTCGAGCCGATCGCGGTGTAGAACGAAGCGGCCGGCACCACGTCGTTGGGGTTCAACACGATTTCGTTGTTGATCGTGAGCGTGCCAGAGCTGTGCTCGGAGATGCTCGCCCCGGAATCGAGGAACCGCAACTGGCCGCTGCCGTCGAAGTCCATCGTCCCCTTGGTGTTGATGTTCAGGGCGGTGGCAACGTCGATGCGTCCGGCATTGTTGACGGTGGTCGAGAACGTGAGGTTGTAGCCGTCGGCAGCGGCCAGGGCGACGGTGCCCGCCTGTACGGCCAAGCCGCCGGCGATGGTGTGCGCCGGGCTCGAACTGTTGCCGCCGGTGGCGCTGAGCGTAAGGGTTCCGGTGCCGGCCTTCGTGAGCACGCCCGTGCCTTCGATCGGGCCGGAGATGGTCAGATCGCCGTGGGTCGTGTCGATGATCGAGGTCGCCGAGCTGGCGGTGAAGGTTCGCGCCGAAGAGAACGGCGCGGCGGTGGCCAGAGCGCCGCCGTTGAGCGTCACGCTCGCGGTGGAAGCGCCCAGGCTGGCGTCGCTGGCCACGCCTAGTGTTCCCCCGGAGATGACCGTACCGCCGGAGTACGAATTCGTCCCTGAGAGCAGCACCGTGCCGCTGCCGCCGAAGTTCAGGCTTTGGCCGCCGCCCGTCTCGCTGATGTTGCCGCTGACGGTGAGCGTGGCGCCGGTGGCCGTCGTCCAGGTTTCGGAACTGGAGATGACGATCGGGACGGCGATGGTGCCCGAGTTGTTGGCGACGATGCCGGTGGCGATCGTCAGGCTGTTGCCGTTGCCGACGAACGTGTACCCGGTGGCAGCACTTTGCGGCGCAAGCACGAGCGAGCCGACCGCGATTGCGCTGCCCAGCGTTATTGTGCCACCTGTGCCCGAGGTGTTGGCGCCGAAGGTGACGTTGTTCAACGCGGCGTTGTTCCAACTGGTGGCCGACGTGCCATTCCAGAAGTTGTTCGCGCCGAGGTTAGTCCATGTGCCGCTGCCGTCGGTCACCTGGCTGGCATTCGCCGCATTGGGAGTCGACGACCAAACCAGGTTCGCGACTGCCGCCGCCAGGGTGACTTCCAACGTGTTGCCCGAGAAGAATTCGGTGGTATTGAAGCCCGAGGCGATAATGCTGGCGAACGAGGTGTTGCCGGTGTCGTTGCCAAAGTTGACCAGCGCAAACGTGCCGACGGTGAGCCCGGTGAGGTTCGCCGTGGTCCCCGCGCCGAGCACCAGGTTGCCGCTGACGCTGATCTCGCTGCTGGTGTTGGTCGGCCCCAGCGCAAAGCTGAACGTCGAGCCGCTGGCGCCGGTTAAGTTGCCGGCAATCGTCAGCGCGCCGATGCTACCGTTGCCGACCGACAGATTGCCGCCGTTGTTGATGGTGATGTTCGAGGTGCCGGCTCCGATCGTCGCACCGGTCGCTGCGCTGGCCAGCGTGCCGCCGCTGACGGTGACGTCGCCGGTGCCCAGAGCCGAGCCGTTGACACCATTGGCCGCAACCAGCATGCCGCCGCTGACCGTGGTGCCCCCGGTGTACAGGTTCGCACCCGAGAGGGTGAGCGTGCCGGTGTTTGCACTGGCCAGGACCAAGGCGATGTTGCTGCCCGAGATCGATGCGCTCACCGAATTCGTGTGATCGGTGAGGAGGAAACCGCCGATGGTCGATGCGTAGGTGTCGTTGGCAGCCCCTTGGATAGTGAGCGTGGCCATGGCTCCGCTGCTGTTAACGATGCCGCCGTAGCTGCCGCCGGCGTTGGCGACCGGAGCGCTGATGCCAGCCACCGTGGCATTGAAGCCGGCCATGTCCAACAGCCCCGCGGTGCCGTTGCTGCCGGTACCGAAGACGACCGTGGTTGTGCTGGGTAGCGCGGTGTTCGACCCAAGCTGGAGCACGCCATACGTTCCGCTCGAGTTATTGAATAGCAGTTGCGTGATGCCGGTGTAGGAATCGTTGCCAGCCAGGACGAGCGCTCCCTTGCCTCCCGCGGCGCCGTTGTTCGAGTTCGAGATCAGCACGTCGGCAGTGCCGCTGATGTTGCTGGCGACGGTGAGTGTGCCGCCACTGGTGGCGCCGAGGAAGGCCGTGAACGAGCCGGCGTTGCCGGTGTTGAGCATCACTGCGTTGTTCACCGTGACGCCGGCGGCCGCCGCGGCAATCAGTCCCGCGCCCGAGGTGATGAACTGCACTTGCCCGCCGCCGTCAATCAATCCATGGCCGCCGACCTGCACGACGGTCGCTCCGGCCAACACCAGGTTGCCGGCGAAGGCGCTAAAGCCCGAGGTAATCGACTGCGTGTTGCCCGTCTCCGCAAATACCAACGAGGTGCCGCTGGCGATCGACAGGCTTCCCGACAGGTTAACGTTCCCGTTGCCGCCGCCAGCCATTACCAGGCTTCCACCGCCGACCACAGCCAACGATCCGGCGCCCGTCAGGTTACCGGTGAACGTCGAGGCCACGCCGCCGGTGTCGAATGTGCCGCCATTGACAATCGCCAGGCTGCTTCCCGAGCTGACGCCGACCACGGTCTGCAGGGCACCGCCGTTGAACGCGACAGTAGCGCCTGATCCGAGCCCATTCGCATTGGCAACACTCAGCGTGCCGGCCTGCAAGTTCGTGCCACCGGAAAATCCATTCGAGCCGCCCAGGACCAAAGTGCCCGGCCCCGCGACGTTGAGCGCGCCGGTTCCGGCAAGGTTGCCATTGAGGGTGTAGGTTGCGCCACTGTCGACAAAGATTGCGCTGGCGGCGCTGCTGAGCGTGACGTTACGCGAGCTAGTGATCGTGCCGAGGGCTTCGAGTGTTCCGGCTCCGATTGTTAATCCGCCGGCAGTGTTGCCAAGGCTCGAAGCGCTATTGATTTGCACGGTGCCGGCGTTGATCGTCGTGCCGCCTGAATAGGCGTTCGTGCCTAGCAGGTCAATCGTTCCCGAACCGCCGAACGCGAGCGATTGCGAGCCGCCGGCCTCGCCGATCGGCCCGGTCACCGTCAGCACGGCGCCGGTGGTGCTGGTCCACGTTTCGCTGCTGGTGATGACGATCGGGGCTTGGATGATTGCCGAGTTGTCGACGACGATGCCTGTCGCCACAGACAGGGTGAAGCCGCCGCCAGCAATCGTGTACGGGCTGGCGATCGGAGCAAACGTCACCACGCCGGCAGTGATGTTGCTTCCCAACGTCACCGTGCCGCCATTGTTGCTCGGTGAGGCACCAAACGTCGCGTTGTCGGGGCCGGAGTTTTGCCAAGTGGTCGACGATGCGCCCGTCCACCAGTTGGTGTTCGAGTTGTTCCAGATGCCGCTGCCGTCGCCGTTGGAGGTGCCGTTGTTCGACCACAACAAATTGCGGCCGCTGCCTGCCGAGACGAGCAAATCGAGCTCGCTGCCGGTGTCCTTTAGGCTGAGGCTAAAGCCACTGAGTGTCTGCTCGGCAAGCGTGAATGTCCCGAACGACTCATCGATCGATCCATCGGTCACAAGCGTGTAGCTTTGACCTGCCGCCAGCCCGGTGCCAGAAACATCGACGATGGTGTTGCCTGAGGTGATCGCCATCGAACTGAAGCCGAGGTCGATCTCGCTACTCGTACCGCTGGCGAGATCGAAATGCAGGATGGAGCCGCTATTGAGCGTAACGCCGCCCGAGAGCGTGAGCGTGTTGATCCCGCCGTTGCCGGCCGAGATGGTGCCGCCGGAGTTGACCGTCACAGCCCCCAATGCGCTACCGCCGACGGTGGCGTCGCCGGCCAAGCTGGCGCCGGCATTGACGGTAATGGCTCCATAGCCGAACGCCGAGCCGTTGCTGCCGTTGGCGGCCACCAGCATGCCGCCGTTGATCGTCGTCCCCTGGCTATAGATGTTGGAACCCGCAAACGCCTCCGTGTTTGTGCCATCTTTAATGATCGCTACGCCGGCCAGGCCGTCGTTGATCGTGCCGTAGAACGTGGCTGGTGGCAGCGAACCGGAGCCGGAGATCGTCAACACCGAAGTCGTGAATAACGTGCCGCCGCCGTTCGTAACGATACCCAACGTGCCGCCGGAGCCCGGGTCGCTAGGTGAGGCGAGCGAGGCGATCTGCTGGTTGTACCCGCCGAGGTCGAGCACTGGCGCGTTACCCGCCGCCAGGTAGTTCATGATCACTGCCGTACCGATCGGCAGCACGTTGTTGTTGCCCAACTGCACGGTGCCGGCGGTATCGAAGCGGGTGTCGCCGGTCCAGCTGTTCTGGTTCGACAGCAGGATACTCGCGGCACCGCCGCCGCCGCTGCCGTTGGCGAAATCGACGGTCGCGTTGCCCGAGATGAGTCCCGAGATCGAAAGGTTCAATCCCGCGGGCTTGGTCCCGCCGATATACGCCACGAAACTCGAGGTGTTGTTCGGATTCAACTCGACGTTCGTGGCGATCGTGCCGCCGATGGTGCCGGAGGTATTACTTATCACCGCGCCATTATTGAGAATCTCGATCGTTCCGGAGCCGGTGAGCACGCTGCCAGCCCCGTTCAGGTTCAGTCGCGTACCGGCGAACAGCATCGTCCCGTTGATGGTGTCGGTGATGTTGGCAGTGCCGTCACCCAAGTTCACTGTGCCGCCATTGAGAGCGAAGGTGGCTCCCGAGGCCACGTTCAAGGTGGCGTTGACCTGGCCGGTCGAGGAAGCCGACAGCGTTCCCGCCGCGACGTTGACCGCTCCCAAGTAGCTGGAAAAATTGTTTCCGGTGCCGGTCAGGTTGAGCGTTCCGCCCTCGACTTTAGTGAGCGCGCTGGTGACGTTCACCGCACCGGAGAAAGTCGCTGATGCCGAGCCGACCACATCGAACGTCGCGCCCCCACCGCCGATGCTCACGCTGCGCGCCGACGAGAAACCGTCGGCCGTGATTTGCAGCGCGCCACCATTGAAGCTGATGCCGCCCGACGTGCTGCCGAGGCTGCCGTTGGTTGCAACGCTCAGCGTGCCCGCATCGAGGCCCGTGCCACCGCTATAGCCGTTGATGGCTTCGGTCAGGACCAACGTGCCGGGACCGGCGACGTTCAGCGCTCCGCCGCCGGTGATCGTGCCGCCGAGCGTGTACGTTGCGCCGCTGTCGACGAACACGGCGCTGTTGGCGCTGGACAGAGTGAGGGAGCGTGAACTGTTGATGCTGGCCGCCGCCTCGAGCGTGGCGGAGCCGAGCGTCAACCCGCCGCTGGCTATGCCGAGACTTTGCGAGTTGGTGATGCGCACCGTGCCACCGGTGATCGCCGTGCCACCGGAGTACGTGTTCACTCCGGAAAGCACCGTCGTACCGGAGCCGCCGATGGTCAACGATTGTGAGCCTCCTGTCTCGCCGACCGGCCCGCTGACGGCAAGCGCCGCGCCGGTGGTCGTTGTCCAGGTTTGCCCGGCCGTTAGCAACACCGGAGCCGCAATCTGGGCCGAGTCGTTCGCAACAACTCCCAGGCTGAACAGCGCGAGCGGCGAGCTGCCGGTAAGCGTGTACTGGTGCCCGCTGGCAATCGCGTTGAAGATCAGTCCATCGGCCGAGAACGTGGGAACGCTCGAGGACAGCGTCACGGTCCCGCCGGTGTCGCTGCCGCCCGTGCCGAACACCGCGGTATCGGTTCCGCCGTTGGCCCAATTCGTCAACACCCCGCTGGAATTGGTGAACGTGTTGTGGCTTGTGTCCCACACATTTCCGTTGCCGGCGCCGGCCGCGGGGCTCCAGGTAAGCGTCTGCCCGCCACCGGTAATGTCGAGAAACAACTCGCCGGGGTGCGACGTGTTGTCGAACGCAGTGGTCAACCCCGGCGCGATGGCGTGCAGGTTGTTCAGCCCGGTGAGCGTGCCGCTGTACGACATGATCTCGTACTGGCCATTGGTCAGCGTGCCGGCGAGGCTGATCGTCGTCGCGCCGCTGAACGTGACGTTGCCGACCACGTCGAGCAAGCTGCTGGCATTCGATGCGCCAAGCGTGTAGACAAGCGTCGAGTTGCCGTTAATCGCCAGTCCGTTACCAAGCGTTAGCGTGCCGATCGCGCCGCCGCCAACGTTCAGCGTTGCCCCAGTGCTGCTGCCTAAGGTGACGGCGCCGGTGACGCTCGCCGTGGCGCCGCTGGCCAGCGCCGCGCTGTCGGCAACGCTGACCCCCGCGCTGCCCAGCGCCGAGCCGCTGGTATTCGAGATGAACAAAGTGCCGGCCGACACGATGGTACCGCCGCCATACGCATTGCCGCTGGCAACCGAGAGCGTGACCGTGCCACTAGATCCGGTCTTGCTCACTCCGGCAGTGCCTGCCAGGTTGGCCGCGACAGTGCCGCTTTGTAGGGCGAAGTTACCACCGTTCAGCGTGATGTTGCCGGTCGTGCCGGTGAGCATGCCGCTGGTCATCGTGAAACCGCCGACGGTTTGGCTGAAAGTAGTGACATTCAGCGAACCGCCGCTGACTGTGACAGCTCCGGCGCTTGCCAGGGCGCCACTGGCCCCAATGGCCAATGTACCGCCGCCGATCGTTGTGCCACCGGTGTAAGCGTTCGCCGCGCTAAGCGTGAGGGTATTGGTGCTTGACGGGAGCAGCGCCAGCCCGCCGGTTCCGGTGATCGAGAAGTTGGACTGCCCAAAGGTCTGATCGGTCGTCTGGCTCACCTGCAACAGGGTGCCGTTAAGGTTCATCGTGCCTGAATTGGTTCCGGTGACGAACAGCAGCGAGCCGACCGATTGTGTTGTATTGTTGAAAACCATCGAGGCGTTATGACCGCTGACGTCGACCGTTAGGCTGCCAGTGCCCAGCGCGCCGGACGACTCCACGGAAATCGCGCCGTTGGTGACATCCGTGGCCCAACCGGAATTGTTGGCACCGGAAATGTGCAGCGTGCCACCACCGGTTTTCTGTAACTGCGGGCTGGTACCCGCTCCGCTGATAAGGCCCGCGAGCGTGGCATTATTCGAACCGCCGCTGACAGATATCTTTGTCGCTCCGGAATTGAGCGTGACGGTTCCAGACCAGATAGCCGCTTGCTCAAAATCGAGGGCTGCATTTTGCGTTACGCCCCCCGCGCCGCCGCCGAACAACGAGAGATTTTGTGACGCACCCCCAAGGCTGCCTGACACCGAGATGATCAGCGCGCTGTTGGTGTTCACCGTGATGGTGCCGCTGGTTGGCAGCGACGCGGCGTTCATGAGATCGAGCTCGGCGCCGCTGTAGGTTGTGCCAGCCATTCCACTGGCATCGCCAAGCGTGATTCCGCCTGTGAAGTTGTTCGTCCCACTGAGTGCAATGATCGCGTCGGACTTTGCCGTGGTCGAACCGTTACCGAGCAACTGCAACGCGTTTCCCGCTCCGCCATCTGCAATGTTCGCCGAGATGGAGAGCTTGCCGGTTGGCGAACCGCTCGCCGTTGGCGAAATCACTTGGATCACGTTATTCGTGTTCACCAAATCGAGGGTCAGAGTTTTGCTGCTCTGGGTTCCGCTGATCGTGAAAGCCTTCTGGCTAAAATCGGAAAAAATGGTGTTGGCATATCCGTTCACGGTGCTGCCGTTCAGATAGAGTGTCCCATTGTTTGAGCTACTCGAGTTGCCAATCGTCAACGCGTTCGCCTGACTGTTCGAGATGCTGATCGTCGCCAGCGAAAAGGTGCCGCCGCTGCCAAAATTGATGTTGAATGTCGATCCGGTGTCGCCGTTGATGATGGCGATGTCGGTGTTGAGCAGTCCGGTCGTTGTTCCGGGATAAGTCTGGCCGGTGTAACTCGTACCCGACACATACACCCAGCCGGCGCCGGTTAACCAAGAAGTGCTGGAACCACTATAGGTGTAGGTTGCTTGTGCCTGAGCGTAGCTTGGGGCGGCCAGGCACACCGCGATCGCCAGAACGACGATCGCAAACGATCGCAAGCGAGCTAGCAAGGCGCGCCTGCCGGCGTGGTGCGCAGCCTGAAGCATCGCGAGTAAGACTCCACACGGCGCGCCGGTATTTCCGGCGCGGCGCGGCAGCAAAGTATCCCTCGAAAGGCCCATCGCGCCTGGCTCGATAAAGACGACATGGCAGCGATGTCGCAACCGCACGGCACCGCCTGCGGGTCCAACGATAGCGATGGCGTATTAGCTCTCCGTGGCCGGAAGGTTAGAGTTTGGTTAAATCCCCAGTCCGGCAGTCGTGACGCGATCGGTGCAACCTTCCGCGAGCTAAAGAATTCGGTCGATTGTTAGCCCCTGCTGACGGTACGATGAAACGAGCCACTCATCGTGCCTCCGGGAGCTTTAGCCATGCGATACGCGAAGCATTTTTTGGTGTTGGTCGTCGTCGGCGTTGGTTGTTATCTCGCGGGCTCGGCGCTCGGCCAGGCTCCCGCGAACCAGCCGTTGCCAAATTCACAGGTCGCCGACTTCAATGTCGGGTACGCCCGCGTGTTTCGCGATCTGGCCCGCATCGACTACGAAAAGGTCGTCGCCGCCAATCGTGAAGTGCCCGGCGTGATTTCGAGGGACACGCTGGCGACGTTGCAACTGTCGCTCATCTATCCGGAGTCACGCTACCAATTGGCTCTCGACGAAGCCGCCGGCAAGCCTGTCGATTACACCGCGTACCTGCAAAAGTACGCTGACGCCGCCGAGGCGCATTACCAGGCGCAACGCAACAGCATGCGTTCCAGCCAAGGCGAATATCGCCTCGAACTCGAGCGCTTGCGGTTGACGGCCGAGATGGCGCGGCTGCGCGTCGCCCGGGCCAAGCAGATGAAAGACGCGCCAGAAGTCGAACGGCTTTCGTGGCGCGCCCAATTGCAGCACGAAGAACTGGTGCTGCTGCACGAGAAGGTAATCCGCCTACTCGTTCAGCCTGCTCGCTAGCGGACCAGAGCCGGGTGCCACTGGCTGCTTGCAGCCCAGTGATGTCGCGGGTTTCGAAGCACTGTCTGACAAGCAGACAGTGGCACCTGAGCACGTCGACATCCTACCGCAGCATCGTCGAGCCGCTGGTGCCCGTCACCGGTACGATGCGCTTGGCCGTGACATGCTGCGCGTGCTGGTCGGGCAGGTAACCCAGCGTGCCGTTGATGCCGACGTCCATCCCCACGTAGTTGCGCAGGTTCACGCCCGGCGACGGACTCACGTAGCAGCGTACCTCGCCGCTTGAATCGAGCAGCGCGAACTGCGGCGATCCATCCTTGCCCGCCACCACCTGCGCGAGCTTGCCGACACCGTCGTACCGCGGCTCGTCGGCCCCTGGCCGCGGCATCACGTTGCGCAGCCGCGAGGCGAGTTGCTGATTCCGTCGATCGGTCTGCGCCGTCACCTCGGCCACGGCCACGTAGCGTTGGCGGATGTCCTCGAACCTCGCGATCTTCGCGAGCAGCATCCGCGCCTGGCCGCGCTCGACGGCTGTCTCGGCCTTGGCCAGTGCCGCCTCGCCGCGGGACTTCAGATCGCGGAATTCCCACGCCGTCGCTTCCTGGCTGACCATCGCCGACAGCTCGGTATCGAGCTCGTCGACGTAGGCTTCCATATCGAACGACTCGGGGAGCCGCACTTTCGGGCTATGCACTCGGCCGAACGCCTCATCCGGAATGACGACTTCGTCCTCGACCGGTTCTTCGCGCCGTGGGTGCCGATGGCGGGGACGCGGCTGCTCGGGCTCGGCAACATCCTCGGCTTGCAATTCGGCATCAAGCTCGGCGTCTTCCCGCGCCATGCGCGCCAGCAGCATGTTGTTCCGCGGGCCGCGCGGTCGCGGCGCGGCACTGTGTAGTTCGCGCTCGACGAACTTGCCCGACACCCAGCGGAATTCGCCCGCAGGCGGCGTGATCTTGTACCACGTCTGCGCCGCCGGCCCGGCATTGAACCGTTTCGCTTCGAGCACCTCGACTTCTTCGCCGCGGTCGAGCCGCACCTGGATCACGTCGCGGATGTCGCTGAACATGCTGCCGACGCGGGCCACCACCCGATCGCCAATCACCACCGCGGTGCCGTTCTCGCCGGGCTTGAGGAACTCGCCTGATATCCAGCTGAAGCAACCCTGCGGTGGACGAATGGCATACCAGCCGCCGGGATCGTGGCGGTACACCTCCACCACGTCGCCGCGGGCCAGCTTCATCACCGGATAATAATTGTCGCCCGGCCCGCTGCGCACGTTCACGTCGTCGCTGGCGATGTACGCGCGATAGGGGAACGATTCAGCCGCCGCTAGGTTCGACCAGCAAACTACGATCGAAAGCAGCGCTACGGTACGCGCAAGCATCGCAAGCGTCTCCTCGAATAGCGCCCGAAGGTAGGAATCCACGGAAGGGCGCAAGATAGGCCGCGAGCTTGTACTGGAACGAGGCGTGGTTTGACAAGTCCAGTCCGCGCGAACGATTCCGGGCCATTTACTCGCCGAGCAGCCGTGTGAATTCGGCGGGGCTGAGTTGGATGTCGCGGAGGATACTGCAAAGAGTGCCAATCTTGAGCGGCGAGTTCCGGTGAACCGGTATGGTGGTGTGCATGCCAGCACGATCGAGGAAATAATGACTGCCGCGCACCCGCAGCAAGCCAAAGCCCCGCTCTTCCAAGAACCGGACCATCCTCTTTCAGGTCACCCGTGGCAGCTTAACCACGCGACAGCTCGGCTAAGTCCCACTCCAACTCACGCACCGCCGGCGACGTGATGCGCGACAAGGCATCCTCCAGGCCAAACGCCTCGATGTACCCTCGAAGGGCCTCGCGCAGATCGGCAATCGCCTCCTCTTCCGTCTCGCCTTCGCCATACGCTGGTATGTCGGGCACGCGCGCGGTGTAACCACCCTGTTCCGCATCGGCGATCAGCTCGACCGTCAACGACATTGTTCTAGTCTCCTTCACCTTAATGGTACCATCGCTCTCAAATGCATCCAACGAGCGAGGGCGACTACCGACCTTTCCGACCCCCTTCTTCCTGTTAGAATCGCGGTTTTTCAAGGTTCGACGATATCCGCATGCCGCGCTATAATCCCGCCACGATCGAGCCCAAGTGGCAACGTTACTGGGAAGAGCACCGCACCTTCGCCGCTCCGCGCCTGCCGAAGGGCGAAAAGCTGTACGTGCTCGATATGTTCCCCTACCCCAGCGGCAACGGCCTGCACGTGGGACATCCCGAGGGGCAGACCGCCACCGATATCACCTGCCGCTACCAGCGCATGCGCGGCCGCTGCGTGCTGCACCCGATGGGCTGGGATGCCTTCGGCCTGCCGGCCGAGCAACACGCCATCCGCACCGGTACCCCGCCGCGCACGACCACGCAGAAGAACATCGACACCTTCCGCCGCCAGGAAAAGATGCTCGGCTTCAGTTACGACTGGGACCGAGAACTCTCGACCACCGACGTCAATTACTTCCGCTGGACACAGTGGATCTTCCTGCAACTGTTCGACACCTGGTTCGACGAAGCCCAGCAGCGCGGCCGGCCGATCGCCGAGCTGCCGGTGCCCGACGATGTGCGTGCCGCCGGCGAGTCGGCGGTGCGACGCTACCAGGACGAACATCGGCTGGCCTACCAGCTCGAAGCCCCGGTAAACTGGTGCCCCGAGCTGGGCACGGTGCTGGCTAATGAAGAAGTGATCGGCGGCTTGAGCGAGCGCGGCGGACACCCGGTCGTGCGTATTCCGCTTCGCCAATGGATGCTGCGGATTACCGCCTACGCCGATCGGCTGGAGAACGATCTCGCGCAGGTCGATTGGCCGGAGAGCATCAAGGCATTACAGCGAAACTGGATCGGCCGCAGCGTGGGAGCCGAGGTCGATTTTTTCATCGGCAGCGCGGCCGACGTCGGCCCCAACGGCAAGCCGGCTCCGGCTGCGTTCAAGGCGTGGCGCACCGAGCGTGCCGCCAAGGGTTTCCCGCGCACGGCGGGGGCCGATGTGCTGCGCGTGTTCACCACGCGCCCCGACACGCTCTACGGCGCCACGTACATGGTCATCGCGCCGGAGCATCCGTTCGTCGAACGATTGACGCGCCCCGAGCAGTCGGCCGCGGTCCGCGCCTACTGCGAGCAAGCGGCCCGCAAGAGCGACCTGGACCGCACCGAGCTGAGCAAGGAAAAGACCGGCGTTTTTAGCGGCTCGTATGCCGCAAATCCCGCGAACAACCGGCCGGTGCCGATCTGGGTCGCTGATTATGTGCTCGCCACCTACGGCACCGGTGCGATCATGGCGGTGCCGGCGCACGACACGCGCGATTTCGAGTTCGCCAAGAAATTCGAGTTGCCGATCGTGCCGGTCGTCGATCCGGGCTCGTCGGCCGACATTCCGCGCGATGAAGTCCTCGCCGGCACGACGGTCTACACCGGAGCAGGCGTCGCGATCAACTCGAGCAGCTACGACGGCACATCGACCGCCGAGTTCAAGGAGCGGATCACGACGGCATTGTCGCAGCAAGGTTTCGGCCGCCGGGCGGTGAATTACAAGCTGCGTGATTGGCTATTCAGCCGGCAGCATTTCTGGGGCGAGCCGTTTCCGATCCTGCACGAGCTGGACACGGACGGCCATCCGACCGGCGCGATCCGCGCAGTCGAGGAAAGTCAACTTCCGGTCGATCTGCCCGAGATGCCACACTTCAAGCCGCACGGCCGCCCTGAGCCGCCGCTCGACGAAGCGCCGCGCGATTGGCTGTACCCGGTGATCGACGGCAAGCGGTTCAAGCGCGAGACGAACACCATGCCGCAGTGGGCCGGCTCGTGTTGGTACTACCTGCGGTTTTTGGACCCGAAAAACCAGCAGGCGTTCATCGATTCCGAGATCGAGCGCGCGTGGATGCCGGTCGACCTTTACATCGGCGGCGCCGAGCACGCGGTGCTGCATCTGCTCTACGCGCGCTTCTGGCACAAGCTGCTGTTCGATCGTGGCCTTGTGAGCACGGCCGAGCCGTTCCGGAAGTTGGTCAACCAGGGAATGATCCTCGGCGAGGACGGCGGGAAAATGTCGAAGGCCCGCGGCAACGTGGTGAACCCTGATGACGTGGTGGCCGAGTACGGTGCCGACGCGCTGCGGCTGTACGAAATGTTCATGGGTCCGTTGGAAGCCACGAAGCCGTGGAGCATGGAAGGCGTCAACGGTGTGCGCGGCTTCCTCGACCGCGTGTGGCGGCTGATCACCAACGAGCGCAGCGAGACGCTCGAGCTGAACGCCGCCGTACAGCCGGCGGAACTCACTGGCGAGCAGGCCCGCGTGCTGCATCGCACCATCCGCGACGTGACCGGCGACATCGAAAAGCTGTCGCTCAACACGGCGATCGCCAAGATGATGGAGTTCACGAACTTCTTCACCAAGGAAACCGTGCGCCCCCGCGAAGCGATGGAGAAATTCGTGCTCGTCCTGTCGCCGTTCGCCCCACACCTAAGCGAAGAGCTATGGCAAGTCCTGGGACACGGCAAGACGCTGGCCCACGAGCCGTGGCCGACGTTCGATGAGACAGCGATCAAGGAAGACACGATCGAGGTGCCGGTGCAGATCAACGGCAAGCTGCGCAGCCGCGTGACCGTGCCGGCCGACGCTTCGGCTGCAGCCATCGAGTCGGCCGCCCGCGCCGAGCCGCGCGTGCAAGAGTTACTCGCTGGCAAGACGATCGCCAAGGTGATCGTGCCACCGAATGGCCGGCTGATCAATTTCATCGTGCGCTCGGAAGCGCCACTAGTGATTACTTCGAGAGATTTCCAGCGCGCCGCCGAACAACGCTTCACAACTGCGGAGTTTTTGCTCGAACACGACCGTACGCTCGACGCGCTTTATCTGGCCGGTTATGCGGTAGAATGCACCTTGAAGGCGCTTGTCATGTACTTGACGCCGCCCGCAACGATGAACGAAACGTTCGAGCGATTAAAGAGCAGTGCGAAAATGCATTACCCAGAACATCTGAAGGAGGAATTGAAGAATCTTGACTGCCTCCTGCCGATCGATCTGGTTAAGCGACTCCGCAGATTCGAATGGTCGACCAACCTGCGATATGAATCCGGGAGGCGCCCAGCGGGCGAAGTTCGGGGCTACCTGAAGACCGCGGCGGCAACGATCGAGTGGGCAAAGGGAGAAATGCAATGAGCTCTGGACAAGCAAACGTCCGCGAGTGGGAAGACCGCCGTACCGATGAATCTCGAGCAGTTGAGGCCGCGCTACGACAGCACTTCAGAAACGTTGACGCTTATCGGTACAACTCGGCGTCGTTGCGACTGCGGATTGTCGATCCAGCTTTTAAGGGCTTGTCTCACGACGAGCGCGATGCGCGAGTTGAACCGTTCTTGTCGAAGTTGGACGAACGTACGCAAGCCGACATCATGAATCTTGTCCTGCTGTATCCCGGAGAAGAGGCGGAGTCGTTTCGAGCGCATCTCTTCAATGAAGAGTTCGAACACCCATCGCGCTCGATGCTGTAATGGAACTTGGCATTCTTGGGATGGGTGCGCTGGCACTGCGGGAAACGAAATTGGCCACGAGGCGCTACGGGATTGTCGTTGAACAAAACCCGAACAATTGTTCGGCCTACGTTCCCGACTTGCCGGGGTGCGTGGCCACGGCAGGCACCGTCGACGAGGCTGAGCAACTGTTGCGCGAGGCGATCGTGCTCTACTTGGACGGCTTGCGCGAGGACGGACTACCGATCCCCGAGCCGACGAGCATCGTGGAGTACATCGAAGTCAGCGGCTAGCGCTTCGCGGCACGAACGTCAGCGCGCCGATTTCGCTTTGAACTTTCGCGCGGGAACTCACACAGCGGCACGCTGCTCGTTGGCTCGGCCAGCACCTCGGCCAGGGTCGTGTCGCCGAAGGCTTTTTCCATCGTCGCCAGGGCGTCGTCGACGCGCTTGTGCAGCGGGCAGAGTCGTTTGCCGTGAGCAGCCAATCCCAACGGACAGGTGCGGATGCGCTGGATCGGCTCGACCGCGTTGACCACTTCCAGAATAGTCAACTGTTCGGGATCCTTCATCAGCCGAAAGCCGCCGTTCACGCCACGCTGTGCCTGCACCAACTCGCCGCGGTGCAACGCCTGCATGACCTTCGACAGGTACGCGGCCGGCACCTTCGTCGCGTCGGCGATCTGGCCATTGGTGCAAGCCGTTGACGATCGGCCCGCCAGATATACGACCGCCCGCAGGGCGTATTCGACGGTTTGGGAGAGCATCGCGGCTCGTTCTTTCTGAAAGCCAAATACTGGATGTTGACATCCAGTATACGCCATGTAATCTCAAGGCGTAAATAGTGGATA
The DNA here is from genome assembly GCA_036272935.1 of Pirellulales bacterium. Classification (GTDB taxonomy): domain Bacteria; phylum Planctomycetota; class Planctomycetia; order Pirellulales; family PNKZ01; genus DATAXP01. The sequence continues at coordinate 25,459 of DATAXP010000018.1, forward strand.
AGGTTATCCATTATTGCCCACGCCGTTTTGTATCTCGCCTGTTTTCGGAACCACGCCATGAAAACGAAGCTCTTTCTCGCAGTCACCCTGTCGATCTTCGCCTATACGGCGACGCAAGGCGGGGCCGACGAACCCAAGCACCCTTCAACCGAGGCCAAGCCAACCGACGCCAAGCAGCCACCGGTGGACCAGGACACCCTCGAACGTGCTCGCCGCGAGGTGCGGCTGCTCGACGATATTTACAAGTCGGCGATCGTGCTGATCACGAAGCACTACGTGGAAGAATCGTCCGATCTACCGGCTGGCGAAGCATTCAAGGTATTGTTCCATTCGATGGACGAAAAAGGCTGGCATGAGGTGCGGCTGCTCGACGCCAGCGGCGAACCGCTGAACGACGAGAACAAACCGCACGACGAATTCGAGCGCCGCGCGATCAAGGTCATGCTGGCCGAGAAGCCGTACTACGAAGAGGTCGACATCCAGAAAGGCGAGTTGTTCCTGCGTGCCTCGACGCCGATTCCGGTCGTGATGGAAAAGTGCATCATGTGCCACGAGAACTACCGCGGCAAAAAGATCATCGGCGCGCTGGGCTACACACTGCCGCTGAAGCCGCACGAGTGAACGCCATCAAGCCAGCCGTCATTTGGCATCTACCGCTTGTGTCGCCTCGCGGCGGTACAGTGGCAGGTGGCGGTAGTACACCTCGAGCGTGCAGACGGCCAGGGCGGTCATGTACACGCGGCCGCCGCGCATGTCGTCGCCAGAGTGTGGAGTCCAGCTACCGGCCTCGTGGCCGCGGGTTTCTTGCAGCTTGACGAGCGCGGCACGCATGTCGGCGTTCCAAGCGTCCCAATTCTTGCCGCCGAAATGGTGCATTACCTGGGTGGCGTAGTACCAGTAGTACATGTTCGGCCGGCGCACGTTCACCGGGTGCTTCGTTCGCAGCCATTCGACTCCGTTGACCAGCGCAGCGTTGCTGTTCGTCCAACCGGCATACTGCCGCGAGAGCAGTCCTTCGGCAGTCATCGTTTCGGTCGCCTCGCCTTGCGGCATGTACGAGAACAGGCCTCGGCTGCGCTCCGTCTGCACGGAATCGAGAAATACCATGGCTCGGGAGAACGTCTCCTCGGGCACGTTGAGCCCGGCCATCCGCCCGCTGCGCAGGGCCATTAGTTGCCAGCCTAGGACGCTAGTGTCGCCCGGCTGATTGGGATAATAGCGCCAGCCACCTTTGCGATGTTGCGCGGCAACGATGTAATCGACCGCGCGCTGAGCCGGGCCGCGCAACAAACTGTCGCGCGAGAGCGCGTAGGCTTCGCACAGCGCCATCGTCGCCTGGCCGTGAGCGTACATGTTGCCGATGCCATCGCCGCGCAAGTCGCCGTCGGATCCTTGGCGGTCCATCAAGGCCCGCAGCCCTCGAGCAACGGCCCTGGTGTATTCGCCCTGCCAATGGGTTTGTCCCGCGCCCAGAAAGGGCAACAGCGCTAGCGCGGTGGCTGCGGTGTCGCTGTGTCCGCCGGGATCGGCGCAGTCGCAACTGGCGGCCTGGGCGAAACGCTCGAGGCTCCAGTGACCACCGGGGTCCTGATGCAATGCGAGCCATTTGAGGCCGCGCGCCACGGCTGCCTCGGTTTCGGTGGTGCCACCTTCCTTAGCCAAGATCGTCGCACGCAGGTGCGGACTGCGGCCGGCGAGCATGTTGCCGGCGCCCGTGTCGAGGTTCGGCAGCGGCATGCTGCGACCGAGCGCGGCCAGCATTTCGCCCGACGGCAGCGCCGCGGCCGGCGACGGATCATCGAATAGCGGTCGTTCGGCCAGCGAGGCGAACGCGGCCGTGGCTTCGCCGGGCTTCAACTCGGGAGCCTCGAACGCGGTGCCGGTGTCGATGCGGTCGAGCAGCCGCGCTTCGCCCGGCTTGTTCAGCTCGCTGACGGTGGCCGAGAGCAGCAGCCGCAACGGTCGCTGCGGCTGCTGGCAGACCCACAGGCCCAGCATGATGACAAGCAGCATGTGCGCCAGCACGCTGGCGAGCATGCTCGGCAGCGCGTAGCCCAGCGCCCAAGGATCGCGCTTGATAAGCCCACGGATGGCCGGCTGACGTGCCGATGTATGCGGCGTCGATGCCGGCCATCCGTGGGCTTGGGGCGGCGCTGGCGCAGCGCGATCGACCGGTTGCGACCATCGTTCGACCGGCGCCGCCGGCTGTTCGCCCCGCGCTTCCAGTAGTCGCAGTGCCTGGGCGTGCTGCTCGTCGGTCAGTTCGACACTCGTGCCGCAGCGCCAGCAGTCGGCCAGCCGCAGCCACAAGCGGATCGACATCGGCGCGCCGCATTCGGGACAGGCGCACGACAGCACCTCGCCATCGAGCCACAACACGCCCGAATGCCTGACCGAACCCGATGCCGCGGGCTGAATGCCCGACACGCCGGGCGCGATCTCACGGACCGAAGAATCGCTGTCGGCAGTGGCCATCGTCGTGCGTTCCGCGGTGCCAATTTAGATGATTGTATCGCCGGCTGGCGAGGGTGGGCAAACTACACCCCTGCCAACTGGACAACTCGTAACCTCGAACAGTAGAACGACAAATCCTTCGAGCATTACGGCACGTTTATCTCGCAGCGCAGCACCGCATGAAAATCGGCACCGTCGGTTACCAGGGATCGGGCAAGACAACGTTGTTTGAATGGCTGACCGGCATGGCGGCCGACCCGGCGGTGGCACATCAAGGGCAAAGTGCCATGGCGGCCGTGCCCGACGAGCGCATCGAGCCGCTGTGCGCGATCTACAAGCCGAAGAAGGTGACGCTGGCGTCGCTGGAACTCGTTGACACGCCAGGCCTCAGCCGCACGCACGAGGGGAACGCGGCCCGGCTGGGGTTACTGCGCGAGGCCGGCGCGCTGGTGCTGGTCGTGGCGGCGTTCGATGGCTCCGATCCGCTGGCCGAGGTGAACAGCTTCCGTGAAGACACACTGCTGGCCGATCTGGAAATTGTCTCGGGGCGCGTCGAGCGGTTGCGCGACAGCGTAAAGCGTCCCCGGCCGAATCGCGACCAGGAGCTGGCCGAGCTGGCAGCGCTCGAGCAGGTGCTGGCAGCGCTGGAGGCGGGCACGCCGTTGGCCGCCTCGGCCATGAGCGAGGAACAGCTCAAGGCGACGCGCAGCTTCCGGCTGATGTCGGAAAAGCCGATGCTGGTGCTGATCAACGCGGCCGACGACGATGAAGACCTCGACCGCTACGGTCGCAAGCTGGCCGACGGTACGCCCTGCATCGCCGTGCGCGTGGGTCTCGAGCGCGAGCTGGCCCGCATGACGCCCGAGGACCGCGCGGCATTCGAGGCCGAGATGGGGCTATCGGGCTCGCGCAAGGACGAAACGCTGCGGACAATTCTCGACGTGTCGGGGCAGATGCTCTATTTCACCGCGGGCGAAAAAGAGGTGCGCACCTGGATGCTCCGCCAAGGAGGCAGTGCCTTGGAAGCGGCAGCGAACATCCACACCGACCTCGCGCGCGGCTTCATCCGCGCCGAGGTAATGCAGTGCCCCGACCTGATCCGCCTCGGCAGCGAGCGCGAGATCAAAGCGGCGGCCCTGGTGCGCCAGGAGCCAAAGGATTACGTCATCCGCGACGGCGATATTCTGAACATCAAGTTCAGCGTGTGAGGCGCGCGGCGAGGTGCCATCCGCTATGTCCCTCATCCGGCCTTCGGCCACCTTCTCCCGATGGGAGAAGGCCGCCGCGGCGCCGCGCACACTTCATTGTCTGGCGATCTATCGCACCGGGCCTTCGACGCCGCCGGCCATCAGTTCGTCTTCTTCGGCCTGCGAGATCAGCACTTCGGGCTTGTAGCCGCCGCGGCTCTGGAAGTACACCAACAGGCCGACGTAGCAGACGAACATGATCGCCGGCAGCACCGCCACCTTGGCCAGAGTGCCTTGCTTGGCCCGGACGATGATCGGGTCGATCTCGTCTTTCTGTTCCGTCGTGAGCTGCTCGAACTTCGCCTGGTCGAGCGTGTCCACGGTGCCGAACAGCCCTTTCGTCGGCTTCAATGCCTCGGCGTGCAGGGCCGGCTGCTCGGCGGCGAGCATCTGATCGAGCGCTCGGTCTTGCACGAAGCCGATGGCCGGATTGCCCAGCGTGCCGACGAAGATCATGCCCACGCCAGCAATCGCGTTGAGCATCAACGCGCCGCCACGCGGATACTGCTCGGCCACTACGCCCAGCGTCGTCGGCCAGAAGAACGTCTTGCCCAGGCCGTAGAACGTCGCGGCCAGGAACAGCATGCCGACCGCCGCTCCGGCATTGGCCAGCCACAGCAGGCCGACGCACGCGATCGCCGCACTGCCGGCCAGCAAGCCCAACGGCGAGAGCGCATGCACGATCGGCCCGGCAAAGAACCGCAATCCAAACATGATGGCCGAAGTGTAGATGATGAACAACAGGCCCTTGGTCTGGGTACCGAGCACGGCACGCATGATGTCGGAAATCCAGCCGTCGGTGCCGATCTCGGTGGTGGCCAGCAGGAACATGATCACCAGCAGGAACACGAACATCGGCCGACCGAACGATTTCACGTACAGCGCAAACGCCACGGTCGGCACCACCGCGATGGCCGCCCACACCCACGGCTCGGTCGGCTGGATGTTCACCACCACCAGCACCTGGTTGATTGCCGCCACCAGCAGAAAGAACACGATGAAGCTGCTCCCCCAGCCGAATTCGCGCAGCATGTCGTGATACGATACGCCGGCTGCGACGCGCTCCTGCACCGGGAATTTTTGGCCGGCCAACAGGATGCCGTACAGCATGGTCGGAATCAGCAGCAGCGCCATCTGCCATCGCCACAGGCTCGCGGCGCCTTCGCCTCCGAACTGACTGATGGCGATCGCCAGCAGTCCGCCGAACACGATGCCGCCCGGCCAGCCGGCGTGCAGGATGTTGAGCCAGTGCGTTTTCTTGTCGCCGTAGATCGTGGCTACCACCGGATTGATGACCGCCTCGACCGCGCCGTTAGCCAGCGCGAACAGGAACATGCCGGCATACAGCATCGCAAAACTCGTGGCAAAAATCGTCATCAACGCCGACACCACGTGGCCGAAGAATGCGAAGGCCATCGTGCGGCCGTAGCCAATGCGGTCGATCACCAGGCTCAGCAGAATGATCGAGATCGCGAACGGATACGAACCGGCGCCGTTGATGTAACCAAGTTGCTCGTTGCTCAGGTCGAACTCACGGGCCAAATCGCCCAGGATCGCCCCGCGGACGACGAAACCGAACGCCGTAGCGATGAGCGACAGAAAGCAGCCGAGAAACAGCCGTTGTTGATTCATGGATGCGATTACGTTGCCAAGGGGCCAAAAGGGATGCGATGCCAGCACGCGACAGCATACTGTAACTCGGTGCCGCGGCGGAACAAGGTGCCTGTCAGTGGTCATTGCTCGGGGGGGCCGTTGTGATCTGCGGCGGACAACGGGCCACGCTCGCGAAGATCGGGCATTATGGCCGCGCAGGCGGGTCGCGGTCGCTCTGTAGAAAACCGGGTGCCTGCGTTCGGCTGCTAGCGTTGTCGCGTGCGTAGCAAGGAGGTATGAGTGCGACGAGCAAGAGCCCGAAGGCGGTGATTCTGACGGCGCTGGCGGTCGCGCGGCGGTCGTTGCCTGCCTACAGCCATCGTTATAGCCCCAAGACATTCACTCAACACCAACTCTTCGCCTGCCTGGTCTTGAAGAACTTCCTCAAAACCGACTATCGCGGTGTGGTGAGCCTTTTGAAGGACACGCCCTTCCTGGCGACCGTCCTGGAACTCAAGAGGATACCGCACTTCACCACCGTGCAGAAGGCGAGCAAGCGACTGCTGACTCAAGGCAGAGTACGTCGTCTCCTGGATGTCACCGTCAAGCGACGGCTGGGTCGC
>DATAXP010000019.1:0-16724 GCA_036272935.1 Pirellulales bacterium
GATCTCCTTGAAATGAGTTCTGAACAAACACAAATTCTAGGAAACCAAGCCTGACCCACCCCTTCTCGACCAGCACATCGCGGCGCCTCCGCCGCTAGCATTTACAGAACAACTGGGGCGGTATCGCTTTTGTTCCATTACGATGAGTTTTCACACGAAAAGGTTTAGCTTTTGACGAGGTCAACCATGCTGAAAGACGATTCCTCAGGTTTCACCTGGTTTGGCCCGGAACTGTCCCAATAATGGCCATGATGGCCGTACGCATCGCCTTGGGGAGTGCATCCCAGACAGCGGCGACTCGTTGCAGATCGGCGTCAAACGACGCCACGTCGAGACAGTTGGAGTGCCGAGAATGCAGCGCATTTGCAGCGCGATACCCTTGGCAGAATTCGCAATCACAAGCAGCGTCCGTGGTTGCGTCAATTTCGCTGACAGGTTCAAATCCTGTCACCCCGATTTTCGCTTCGCGAAAATAGAGAGGAGAGCGGAGAGAGGAGAAAGTAGACGAGAAGACGTTCGTCCGCTCTCCTCGGTCTCCTTTCTACTTTCCACTCTCATCGCAATGGCCTTCGCCTTAGAAACTTCTCGTCTACCAGAAGTCGATCGACTTCGCAGACGAAGTGTGCCGCGTCACCGAGCAGTTCCCGCGCGGCTACGGCTTTCTTGTCGATCAACTGAATCGAGCCGCGCTGTCGATCGCGGCCAACATCGCTGTAAGGCTCCAACCGCTGGACCGCGATCCGGTGCGAGCGTGGCCAACGCAGCACTTGGGAATCAGCGCTTGTCGTTGTGGCAGCACGGTTCGATTCCTTGCACGGTCGGCTCGTATTTGTCGTGGTGCCGCACCCACGCCATCGGCATCGGCAGTTCGCTTTCATCGCGACCCTTCGGCGCTCGGTCGAGAATCATGTACGCGGCCAACAACGTTTCCAAGCCGCGACCGTAGATCGAGTAGGTGTGGAAGATCGCGCCGGCGGGGTCTTTGTAGAAGAAGCTCATCCCCGGGTTTTCTTCGCCGTGCGGGACGGTCGTGCCGAAGCTGTACAGCGGCGCGCCGGCGGCAAGTTCTTCCTTCGTGAAGCTGACGCCGAAATCGCGATTGAACGGACTGGCGCCCGACGACACCCAAGGCAGGTGCCATCCCATCCGCTGCCTGAAGGCCAGCAGCTTGTCGAGCGGCCCCCGCGACACAAGCACCAGCGACACATCGCGCGCCCGCAGGTGCTCGAGCGCTCCGTCGATGTGATCGGTCACGTACGAGCAGCCGGGGCAGCCCTCCGTCCAGTCGGGGCCGAACATGAAATGGTACACAGCCAACTGGCTGCGACCGCCAAACAACTCGGCCAGGCCGACGCGCCCCTGCGGCCCCTCGAACACATAATCTTCGACAACGCGGCGCCACGGTAGTTCGCGCCGCCGCTGGCTCAACTCGTCGCTGCGCCGGGTCAGTTCCTTTTCCTGGGCCAGCAACTCGGCGGCAGCTTTCTGCCAATCGCTTTTCGACACCACTGCATTCTGAGACGTTGCAGAAGAAGTCACGATTTCGGCTCCTCATCGTTGCGTCTGAGTGTTTCAAGATAAACGCGCTCGCTTCAGCGCTGCTTCGCGTTCCGCTCGGCCTGCTGGCGAATCCTGTCGATCCAGATGCCCCATCCTTCGTTCACGCCGTCGCGATGTTCGGGAGTGATCGCGCCCATGCCGCGGTGCCAAAACGTGAGGCGCGTCCCGCCGGCCTGCGCGGTGAGGCGATATTGCAGGTGATTCATTGCGGGATACGACATCATCAACGGCCCGCAGATTTCCAGCAGTGTCGGTGACTTGATCACCTGCACGTGTCCCCACAGGTGTCCCGTGTTGTTGCCTAAATCGCGATACCACCGACCGCCGGGCCAGGCTTCGAGCTTCAGCGGCATTGGTTCGCCGCTGCCCTTCTGCGCCTCGGGGCCGAGCTCTTCGAGCATCGCCTCGAAGGCGATCTCGATCGGCGCGGCGATATCGACCTGCTTGTGAACCTCGAGAGTTTCCAACGATTGCTGTGTTGATGTGTCGGTGCTCATGTTGATCCTTTCTTGCGCGTTGATGATGAGGAAATCTTGGAGGCTGCCACGGCGCGTCGTTCGGCCCGTTCGCGGATGCGGTCGAGCTGGTGGGTCCAATGCTGCTCGAATGCCTTGAGCCAATCGTAGACCGGTCGCAGTCGGTCGTGATTCAGCTCGTACACCCGGTGCTGACCTTGTTTGCTGACCGAAACGATGCCGACCTCTCGCAGCACGCCCAGGTGCTTCGAGACGACCGGCTGCGGCAGCCCGAGCGTCAACACAATCGCGCCGACGGCCAGGCTGCGTTTCCGCGACAACAGCTCGATGATCTGCCGCCGCCGCGGCTCGGCGATCGCGGTGAAGACATCGGACGTAATGGGCGTTCGCGGCATGCCGTGAATATATTCCCATTACGGAATATGTCAAGCGACCGGCGGCAAAATCAGCCGTCGCCCGAGGCCGACACGCCGGCCACGCTGCGCGCAAAGATTTCTGAATCATCGGTTTGCGGGAGAGCGCTTCGCACGATTTGACAGCTATCGCTGTGTGCGCTACCCTCAGCGTGCCCGCCTTGTTTGGCCCGCCGCGCATCGAATCTGCCACGCCCCTTGGAGATCGGCCCCTCATGCAATTGCCTTCCATCCGTTGCTGCGTCGCGCTAGTCGTTCTCCAATTCGCGGCATTACCCGCGCTGGCCGCCGAAATTGCAATACTCGGGCCCGAAACCTGGGACGAGTATGTTCCACAAGGCAAAGAGGTCGATGCGATCTACGGCGATATCGTCATTCGCAGCGACAAGCTCGTCGCGGTGATTGCGAAGCCTGTGGCGACGCGTAATGCCAACATGACCGTGAAGAATGTCGGCGGCTGCCTGCTCGACTTCACGGTGCGCGACCGGCAGAACGATCAGCTCGGTGCCTGGTATCCGTTGGGCAAGGCGATGCACTGGGAGCCGCTGAGTACGACACCCAACGTCGATGGCACCGCGACCAAGGCGGCCGCCGACAAGGTAACGGTCCAGGTCGCCGCGACGATCGAGGATGAGAAGCTGACTGCCGAGACGACTTATGAATTGGTCGACGGCGCGGATTACCTTAACGTCGAAACGAAGCTCACCAACCTCACGGTCGAGCCGATCGATTACGAAGCGATCGACCAGATTCGCGCCGACGGCACGGTGTTCGTCAAAGGCAACAGCGGCAAGCTGGCCTGGAGCTACGATCGCTGGTGGAACGCGGCCTACGGCGTGGTGGCCATCGTGTCGCCGACCGTGGGCGACTCCGCCGAGCGCGAAGTGACGGTGCCGGCGAAAGGCTCGCTGACCATCACGCGGCGGGTCTATGTCGCCGACGACCTCAACGCGCTGCAACAGCTTGCCGGCGTAACACAAGCCGACGGTGCGAAACAAACCACAATCGAGGTCGTCGACGAAGCTCACCGGCCGATCGCCGGGGCGTATGTCGAGATCAAGGACGGCGACAAGCTGGTCGTGTCGGGCAAGACCGATGCGGAGGGCAACTTTACTACGCTGCTCGCCGTTAAGTGCAAGGCCGTCGTCTCATCGGCTGCGCATGGCGAACAGACGGTCGACGTCGCGCCGGGTAAGTCGGCGGAAGTTCGGCTGCCGATCTCGGGCACCGTCGTCGCGGCCGTCACCGATTCGGCCGGCCGACCAATTCCCTGCAAGGTGCAGTTCCGCGGCACCGAGGGGACCAAATCGCCGTATTTCTTCGAGAAATCTGGCGAGCATGCCGTGGGGAACCTGTACTACGCGCATAACGGATCGTTCCGGCTCGATATGCCGCCGGGCAACTACGATTGCACGATCAGCTACGGCCCCGAGTACGACGTCGTCGAACAGGCGATCGAAGTACGTAGCGGCTCGGAAACGCCGGTCAAAGCAGCGCTGGCGCGCTCGGTCGACGCGCGCGGTTGGGTGAGCACCGACTTTCACAACCACGCCACACCGTCGGGCGACAATGTTTCGAGCCAGTATGGCCGGGTGCTCAACCTGCTGTGCGAACAGGTGGAGTTCGCGCCGTGTACCGAGCACAATCGGCTCTCGTCGTACGCTCCGCACCTGAAACGGCTGGGGGTCGAGCATTTGCTGGCCTCTTGTGTTGGCATCGAGTTGACCAGCGCGCCGTTGCCGCTGGGCCACAACAATGCGTTTCCGCTGCACCTGCACGAGCACCAGCAGGACAACGGTGCTCCGCTACCGGACGAGGACCCGGAAGTGCAGGTGGCCCGGCTTGCGTTGTGGGACGACCGCAGCGATAAGCTCGTGCAGCAGAACCATCCCGACCTGGGCTGGCTGCTATTCGACCGCAACGGCGACGGCAAACCCGACGGCGGCTACTCGCGCGTGCTGCCGCATCTCGACGTGATCGAGGTTCACCCACCGAAGCACATTTTCGATGGCGCGCTGCTGAAGACCGACAAGGGGAACAACAAGAACAACACCATCTTCAACTGGCTGCAACTGCTGAACCAGGGCATCCGCACGCCGGGAGTCGTCAACACCGACGCCCACTACAACATCCACGGCTCGGGATGGATGCGCAACTGGATCGCCTGTCCGACCGATGAGCCGGGGAACATCGACGTACTCGACATCGTCCACGCCGCCGAGCACGGACACATCATCATGTCGACCGGGCCATTTCTTTCGGTCCGTGCGACGACCGCAGCAGCGGGGAAGGCGTCGACCGGCATTGCCGGCGATGAGCTGCGTGCCCCAGGCGGCAAAGCGACGCTGGCCGTGCGCGTGCAGTGCCCGAACTGGTTCGACGTCGACCGCGTGCAGGTGTTCATCAACGGTCGGCCCGACGAACAGCTCAACTTCACGCGCGCCAAGCACTCTGAAATGTTCTCCAACGACACGGTGAAGTTCGACCGCGAGATTCCGCTGACGCTGGCCGGCGACGCACACGTGATCGTCGCCACGATCGGCGAGAAATCTCCGATCGGCCACGTCGTCGGCCCCGAGCACGAAAGGGACCCGCCGGTAGCGGTGTCCAACCCGATCTACTTCGATGTCGACGGCGATGGCTTCACGGCGAACAAGGACACGCTCGGCGCCCCACTGCCGGTGAAATCGGGCACGGCGAAGTAGCGCGATTGACTCGCAAGGAAAGTGCCTCGTGGATTTACCAGCCCGACGCGCGAGCGAGGGTGAGGCGGGTACAGCATTCTCGCTCGCTTGCGCTTCGGGCTAGTAGAAGACGCCGTGGTCCGCGTCAAAACCCTTCCGGCCAGCGCTTGGTCGCTTCCAGGGCGTCGCCGGTTTCGAGCAGGCTCTTGAGGCTCGACAGGATTGGCGGCCAGCCTTGCGACACGCCGTCGATGAGCTTCGAATCGGGCCGGTCCATCTCGTGCGTGATCGTGAGCTTCACCGCGTCGCCTTGCGGCTCCAGCTCGTACGCCATGCGCGAGTAGCCTTCGGCCTTCAGATCCGGAAGGAACTCGTTCCGCCACGACAACACGAGCCGCCGCGGCGGGTCGATCTCGATCACGCTGCCGGCGTCGCCGACGCGGCCGTCGGGGATCATCAGCTTCCACGAGCTGCCCGGCTGCCAATCGCAATCCTGGTGCGTCGCACACCACCATTGACGTGTGAATTCGGGGCTGGTGAGCGCCTGCCACAGCTTCTCGGGCGTGGTGCGGATGTAGATGACGTAAACGAATCGCGATTGAGCTGTCGACTTTTCAGCCATTGTTGTCTCCTTCAAGTTGTCGTTTCAACTCGGCCAGCACGCGCAGCCGCCCGCGCTCGTATTTGCCGATCCAGCGCTCGGCGATCTCATGAATGGGCACCGGGTTCAGGTAGTGCAGCTTCTCGCGTCCGCGGCGCTGTGAGACGACCAGCGTCGCTTCTTCGAGTAGCTTTAGATGCTTGGTCACCGCCTGCCGCGACATGTCGAGGTGTTGGCAGAGCTGGCCGAGCGTCTGCCCGTTGCGGGCGTAGAGCCGGTCGAGCAGCAGCCTGCGTCCTGGGTCCGCGAGCGCCCGGAACACCTTGTCCACGTCGGCGTGCATGACCTGCCTATCATGCAACCATTTGGTTGCATGTCAAGTGGTCGGCGATAATTGCAGTTCGGTGTTTTGCGATCCGGGGTGCCTGGGGCTGAGTCCTCGAAGCCCCAGAGCGTTCACTTCTGGGGCATCGCTGCGCTCTGCCCCAGGCACCCATGTCGAAAGCAATTCAGCACAGCCCGCTATCCGATAGTCGCCGCAGCATGATTTTTCGTTGGCTCAAGCACCGACGTCGGCAAGCGATCCTCGCCGGGCCGTTTCCGCCGGCGTGGGACGATATCCTGCGGCAGCGCGTGCGGCTGTACGGCACGCTCATGGCCGATGAGCAAGCGCGGGTGCGTGATTACCTGCGCGTGTTCGTTGCCGAGAAGAACTGGGAGGGATGCAGCGGGCAGACGATCACCGATGAAGTGCAGGTGACGGTTGCCGCGCTGGTAGCGATCCTGGTGCTGGGGTTCGACGATGAGTACTTCAGCAACGTGTTGTCGATCCTGGTGTATCCCGATGCCTACCTGGCTCGGCGAGCGCCGGTGCTGCACCGCGGCTTGGTGCTCGAAGAAGATTCGCCGCGCGAAGGGGAGGCGTGGTATCGCGGGCCGGTGGTCCTTTCGTGGGCCGACGTGGAGTTCGATGCCGGGCCCGATGGCGACGGCCGGAACCTGGTGCTGCACGAGTTCGCGCACCAGTTGGACATGCTCAACGGCCGCACGGCCGACGGCCTGCCGCCGATGGGCTCGGCCGAGCAAGAGCGCCGCTGGGCGGCGGTCGTCGAGGAAGAATTCGACCGGCTGGTTGGCCAATGCGAGCGCGGCAATCCGACGTTGCTCGATTGCTACGCCGCCACGAACCGTGCGGAGTTCTTTGCCGTGGCGACCGAAACGTTCTTCGAGCGTCCGACCGCGATGCTGCGGCGGATGCCGGCCCTGTACGAGATCTTGCGCGAGTTTTATCGCCAGGACCCGGCCAGCCGACGGCAGCCCGGCAACTAGTTCCCCCGCCGAGATTGGGCAGCTAGAATAGGGCACTTCAACGTCCCGCCCTTCGGTCCACCACCCCGCCCACCGGAAGTCGATTCATGCGTTATCTCGCCGCAGTCGTTTGCGCCGCGTTGTTTGTGAGCGTCGTCTCCTCCGTGCCGGCCGCGACGCCGAGCACTGCCTGGCCGAGTTTCCGCGGCAGCGACCGTACCGCCGTTTCGACCGAGACCGGGCTGCTGCAAAAGTGGCCGGACGGCGGGCCACCGTTGCTGTGGGATGCAACCGGCGCCGGCCGCGGCTACGCGAGCTTGGCGATTGCCGATCGGTACATCATCACGCTGGGCGATGGCAGCTCGCAGGTGGCCGACGATCCGGACGAGTATCTACTGGCGTTCGACCGCGACACCGGCAAGCCGCTCTGGAAGTTGAAGAGCGGCCCGGCATGGACCAAAGGGCAGCCGACGTGGCAAAGCTCGCGCTCGACACCGACGATTGAGGGCGATCGAGTCTACGCGCTCACGGCCGACGGCGAGCTGATCTGCGCCGAGACCGCCAGTGGCAAGGAACTGTGGCGCAAGAATCTGCCGAACGATTTCGGCGGCAAGAAGGGCGACGGCTGGGGATACAGCGAGTCGCCACTGGTCGACGGTCCGCACCTGATCTGCACCCCCGGCGGCGAAGAGGCGACGATGGTTGCACTCGACAAGCTGACCGGCGACTTGGTTTGGAAAACGGTCCGCGCGGGGGACCGCGGCGCGGGACATGCCTCGATTGTGATTTCCGAAGTCGGGGGCACACGCATCTACGTGCAGACTACTGCCAGCGGCGCGCTCGGGGTGCGGGCCAAAGACGGCAAATTGCTGTGGTCGTATGAAATCGACAAAACGACGGCCGTCATTCCGACGCCGATCGTCCGCGGCGACCTGGTGTTCTTCGCCGCTGGCTACAAGCGCGGCGGGGCGCTACTGAAGCAGGTCATCGGCTCCGGCGGCGAGATTACGGTCGAAGAGATTTACGGGCTCAAGCCGTCGCTGGCCAACAAGCACGGCGGCATCGTGCTGGTGGGCGATTATCTGTACGGCTGCGCCGATGATCAGTCGATCATCTTCTGCGCTGATCTGATGACCGGCGAAGAACGCTGGAAGTCACGCGGTGCAGGGAAAAGTTCGGCGTCGATCGCGGCGGCCGACGGTTGCCTATACATCCATTATGCCGACGGCACGATGGAGCTGGTCAAAGCCTCGCCCGAGGAATTCCAGTCGCTGGGATCGTTCACGATTCCCGACACCGGCGAGCGGCCAAGCTGGGCGCATCCGGTGATCCTCGACGGGAAGCTGTACCTGCGCGAGCAGGACCACCTACTTTGCTACGACGTGCGGGCGAAGTGATGATCCGCCAGCTGCCAGCGCTGCTCGTTGCCTTGCTCTGCTCGACTTGCCTGCGCGCTGCGGAATTCGCCGCGCCGCTGGCAAAGCTCGAGCTGGCCGACGGCGACACGATTGTGTTCCTCGGCGACAGCATCACGCAACAGTGCTTGTACACGCAGTATGTCGAGGATTATTTCTACACGCGCATGCCGGGCGTGCGGCTGCAATTTCACAACTCCGGCGTGGGCGGCGACCGGGCGGCCGATGCACTCGGGCGGTTCGACCGCGACGTGGCGGCGTACAAGCCCAAGTACGTCACCGTGCTGTTGGGGATGAACGACGGCGGCGTGAAGCCGTACGACGAGCCGACGTTCCAGGCCTATCGCCGCGACATGCTGGCGCTCGTCGAGCGGATTCGCGCGATCGGCGCCGTGCCGATCCTGATGACGCCGACGATGTACGATTCGCGCGCCGCGAGGTCGAAGAAGCCGCCGGTCGATCCGGTGAAGCTGGAATATTACAACGCGGTGCTTGCCTTTTATGGGGCGTGGTGCCGCGAAGTGGCGGTCGACAACGGCTACGGCTTTGTCGACATGTACTCGATGCTCAACAACACGACACTCGCCGCCCGCAAGAAATATCCCGCATTCACGATGATTCCCGACGCCGTGCATCCCGCCGCGGCGGGTCAAGCTGTCATGGCTTGGGCGATGCTCTACGACTTGGGCGTGTCGCGATCGGTTTCGACGATCCAAGTGCAGCGCAGCGCGGACGGGCAAGCGACGATTCGCGCGACCGGCGGCAAGGCTTCCGAGGCGCGCTTCGCCGACGGCGGAGTTGAGTTCACTTTTCTGGCGACGGGCATTCCGCTCGTGCTCCCCGACGAGGCCAAGTCCGGGGCTGCGTTAGTGGCATTGGGCCATCGGCTCAGCCGCGAGGCGCTCGAGGTGCATGGCCTGGAGCCGGGCAAGTATCGGCTCACGATCGGCGACGAGCCGGTCGGCGACTACCCGTCGCAAGAACTCGAAAAGTCCTTCGAACTGGAGAACAATGACCAGACGCCGCAGCACCGGCAGGCCACGCGCATCGCAGAACTCAACGCCCAGCGCAATGCCGAGTCCGTGCAGCCGCTACGAATGCTTTGGCGAACGAAGAAGCAATTGGCGATCGTCTCGTCGCAGCTTGCCGCCAAGCCGGACGACGCGAAGCTGCAACAGGACGCTGCCGATCTGACGGCCAAGCTCAGCGATTTCGACGGCCAGATCGCGAAGCTCGAGGCCGCGGCGAAGACCATCGAGGATGAGATCTATCGGACAGCACAGCCGAAACCGCTGCACTACCGGCTAACGCGCATCGATTAGGCTTTGCTCGACGGTGCCTTATCGCAGCACGCGATCATCGAGCGCCGGAAATTCTCGCCGCCATCGGCCAGCCATCGCGGGATCGACGTCGACCGAGAGCAGGCATGGCGCTTCGCCCGCCTCGGCCACCACCTTGCCGACCGGATCGACCACGAGGCTGTGCCCGGCAATCGCCACGCCCTTGTTCGCCCCCGCCGCGTTGCAGGCGAAGACGAAGGCTTGGTTCTCCGCGGCCCGAGCGCGGCTTAACAGAGTCCACGCCTCGCGGCGCGCCGCCGGCCACGCCGCCGCGACGAGCAGCAGTTCGGCCCCGGCATCAATCATCCGCCGGTACAATTCCGGAAACCGCAAGTCGTAGCAGATCGAAAGTCCCGCGAGGCCCCACGGCGTCGGCACGACGACCGTCTCCTCGCCCGCCGTCAGCAGCCGGCGCTCCTGCGATTGGTGACCGAACAAGTGCATCTTGCGGTAGCGGCTCACGGTGCGGCCGTCGCGATCGAGCAGCAGGCTGGTGTTGAATAATCGGGAGCCGTCGCGTTCGACAAGGCTGCCGGTGAACAGGTAGACGCCGATTTCACGCGCCTTTGCCGCCAGCGCCGCCACCAGCGGGCCGTCGGCCGATTCGGCGTCGGCGGCCCAACGTTCGGAGGAGAAATAGCCGCTCGGCCACAGCTCCGGCAACAGCACCAAATCGCTGCCGCGGGCCGCGTCGAGGCACGCCAGGGCCTCGGCCAGGGCCGCGTCCTTCGAATCCCAGGCGCCGCCAAGTTGAACACAGGTCACGCGCATCGCCGAATTCCAGATGTCCGCAACTAATTCCCTCGCGCGGGGTTTCATTCCGTGCGTCCCGCCCAGTCCCCGAATTCTAGCGGCAAGGCCCCACGATGACACGAACAGCTTCTACGGCAACGGCGTTGGCCCTGGCGATGGCGGTTTGCTGCGGCGCCGCGCTGGCGCAGCAAGGCGCGAATCAGCCGCCGATCGATATTCAGCGGGCCAAGCAGTTGTTCCAGCGGGCCCAGCAAGGGGGGCAGCTCACGCCCGACGAGCAAGCGTATCTCGCCCGTGCGCGGCAGGAAATGCAGCGCCGTCAGCAGGGACAGGGAGGCGGCGGACCGGGGGGCCGTGGCGGCCCAGGCATGGGCATGCAGCGTGGACCGCAGGGCCCGGTGCCGCCAGCGACTAGCGCGACCGGGCTCGTGCCGATCACCGAGCTGGGTACGAACAAGTACAAGGGTGAGGATGGCGGCCTGTACGGAGGCGGAAGCAATGAGCCGCCGAGCGAGTTCCGCACAGCCGTTGAGAAGCAGTTGCAAAAGATCGAACCGCTCGACGCCGACGGCAAGCCAGCTTCGGACGGCAAAATCGTGATGCTCTCGGTCGGCATGTCGAACACGACGATGGAGTTTTCGACGTTCATGAAGAAGGCCGAGGCCGATCCGCAAAGGAACCCGCACGTCGTGTTCGTCGATGGCGCCCAAGGGGGGCGCGTGGCGAGCGTCTGGGCACGCGGCAACCAGGGGATGCCCGCCGGGCGGCAACTGCCGCCAGGCGCGAGCGCCGATCCTTGGCCGGTTGTCGAGCAGCGACTCGCGCAGGCTGGCGTCACGCCGGCGCAGGTGCAAGTGGCGTGGATCAAACACGCCCAAAGCAGCCCGTCGCAGCAAGGCGAGTTCCCCAAGCACGCCGAGATTCTCGCCGAGAACATCGTGCTCACGCTCCAAAAGCTGCACGAGACGTTTCCCAATCTGCGAGTCGCGTATCTATCGAGCCGCATCTACGCCGGCTACGCCACGACGGCCCTCAACCCCGAGCCGTATGCCTTCGAAGGGGCGTTCGCGAACCGATGGGTGATCCAACAGCAGATGAAAGGGGACGCGAAGCTGAATTTCGATCCCGACAAGGGGACCGTCATGGCCCCGGTGGTCTTGTGGGGTCCGTATCTGTGGGCCGACGGCATGAAGCCGCGTGCCGGCGACGGCCTGACGTGGCCGATCGACGACCTGGTGCCCAGCGACCGCACGCATCCCAGCGACGCCGGCCGCGCGAAAGTGGCGGGCCTGCTGCTCGATTACTTACACAACAACCCGCTGGCGAGCTGCTGGTACGTGGCGAAGTAGGTCGGCGGTTCATCCGCTTCCGCGTTCATCGAGCCATGCCGGCGAAACGAATCGCAGCAGCAGCATGCGCAGAACGTGCTGCGAGGCCGGGTCCGGTTCGCCCGCAGGCCCGCCATGCGCTCGGCGCCAAGTGATCTGCGCCGATCGGCCGTTGGCGCGATTGGCGGCGTTGAAGCGATCAGCAACGCGCAGCGCCCACACCACTCCGTAGGCGTCGCGGAAGTCGAGCCAAAGACGATCCCAGCGGCTGACGCGCCTTGGCAACCAAGCGACGAGCGCCGCGGCAACGAGTGCGAATGTCCAGAGCGCCAGCGGCGCCGTTGCGCTCTCGGTGCCGTACCGCGACGCAAGCGATGGAAGGTACCGTGCGAGCAGCAACACTTGCCCGGCCGCGAAAGACATGGCTGCCGGGGCCTGGCGTGTCGGCAGATAGTTGCCAAGAGTCACGAGCATCAGCACCAGGATGAATCCTGCGCGGGCCGGATGTAGCACGATCGGCGCACCGGCGCGGAGCATCGTTGCCTCGAATGCGGGCAGGCCCAACACCACGACCAGCGTGAGCACAATCCATTGCCAGGCGTGATGCTGCGGACGCTTCGCTCCCAGGACGGCAACTCCGGGCGCGAGCGAGAGGACCAGCGCAAGGTGGGCAATCGGCGACGGCAGGTTGCGCTCGGCCTCGCTCGTTGTGGCGCACGCTGCGGCCAATGCGGCAGTCATCGCGGCCACGCCCCACCACCAGGCTGCGGTGAGCGTCGTGCCGCGCAGCCGTCGGCGGCCGCATTCTAACGTGCCGGCGGCAACGGCGGCGAAAAGCAGCGTCCAAACGTTCATCGAGGGTCATCGACCAGCGGAGAGCACGTTAGCCGGCAGCGTAGGTGCGGCTGTGCCGATGCGCGAAACTTTACGGGGCCGTTAAACGCGCTCGCACCGCTGCATCTTAGCTGCCCCACAACTGGGGAAAAGGCATTAGCGATGGTGCCCACGGCAGCGACGGACAGCGCAGCTCGCATTTTCTCAAAAAGATTTCGCCTGTCGATTTGCCAATCGCCAATTCGTGCGCAGAGTTGAGTAGGAAACGCTCGCGGCACCAGCGACGCGATCGCTCCGCTGGCCGAGCACGACGGAACGACGACAAAAAGGAATTTGGTCATGAGCCAGTCAGGAAGATGGGCCGGAGCCATGGCGGCGTGCCTGCTTCTGTGCGCGGGCGCCGGATTCGCCGAGGCACAACAATGCGGACGGTGCGCCGGATTCGGCTACAGCACAGGCTACAACGGGCCGCCGTACCCATCGCTGTTCCGCAAGCACGTGCCAGCCTGCCCCGGCGGACCGCTGGGCGGTGGTCCTGGTGGGCAACTGGGCGCCTGCCCCCCTGGGCCGATGGGCGGTGGTGGCGCGCTTTCGCGCGGCTGCTGCGAAATCCCAGGCAACTGGCGCTTGAACGTGTGGGACAACTACCCGTACGAGCCGATCGCTCAGCGTTGGGCCACCGGCTCGCTGCATCCGGAAGCGCCGGTGCCGCCGCCGCTGCGCACGACGTTCCCCGCCAGGCCGAACCCGATGAATCCAGGAGCGTACGGTCCGCTGCCCAATGGTGGTGTGTTTATGCCGCCGCCGATTCCGGCTGCACCGCAACCCGCCGTCGCTCCTGTTGACGTCGCCCCCGAGACCGCGCCGCCTGCCGAGCCCAGTCCAGCGCCGAGTGCCCAGACCTCGTCGCCGCCGGGCTGCAACTGCTGCGGCAAGCCGATCGTGCGTCTCGTGAAGCGGCCGGCGTCGCTGTAGCCAAGGAGAACTGCAAAGGCGAAATGGGCGCCGGAACTCGTCGCGAAGTTCCCGAGCGCAGAACTGAAGCGTCGCTGCACTGGCGCTTCCGTTGCCCATCCGATCGATCTTCGCACTTTGCAGTTCTCCTAGGGCCCGCGCGGAATGCCGTCTTGCGGCCAACGATCCCGCATCGCCCGCCCAATCGTTACAGGCGGATCGCTCGCTGGCGGGTTTGCACCCAGCAGTCCTGGCGGGCTGGATTTGGCGGTCAGGACGGCCGATGACCTTTAACAGACAAGCGACGGGCGGGATGCCTCCGGAGCATCTTGCTTCAGGATAGAGGTCATGGCGGATCGACGGACCGAACTGCCATGACCTTTTTTATTGCGCCCTCCATGCCACGGTAGCCGCTCGGCCGAGCATTCTGCCGCGCGAACACGCCTTGGCGTGGTCTAAACTTCAACATGGAAGTTTTGATCCTGGTCGGTGCGCTCGTCGCGGTGGCCTGGGGAGCGCTGTTGCTGTGGCGCGGCGGTCCGCTGGCCGGCTGCGCCATGGTGTTGGCTGCCGGCACCTGTTTCGGCCATGCGTTCTATCACCTGGCGACGGGCGCCATTCCGCTGACGGCCGACCGGGCGCTGTGGGCCTTGGTGATGGCCCAGTTCGTGGTTTGGTATCGGTTCGGCTGGGTGAACCATCGATCGTGGCGGACGGCCGACGTCGTGACGGGGCTGTTCTTCGCCTGGCTGCTCGTGAGCTGCCTGACGCATGATTGGCGCGACAGCGGCTACCAGGCTCTTGCGCGGCTGGTGTTCTTTTACGTCATGCCGCTGGGACTGTATGTCGTCGCTAGCCGATCGCTGCAACCGCGGCAAGGCACCGCGGTGGCGCAAGTTTGCCTGGCGCTGTTCGGCATGTACCTGGCATTCACGGCGATCGCCGAAACCAGGCAATGGACAGCCCTGGTGTTGCCCGAGTACATCGCCTCGCCCGAGTTCGAAGAGTTCCTTGGGCGCGGCCGCGGGCCGTTCCTGAACCCGGTGGCCAACGGCTTTGCGATGAATATCTGCCTGTGCGCGATTCTGCTGTTGTGGCCCTCGTCGCACCTGGGACGGTTGGTGGCGATGGCAATCGTGGGACTGCTGGCGATTGGCATTTACTACACGCTGACCCGCAGCGTATGGATGGGAACCGCGCTGAGCCTGACGATTGTCGGCGCCGAGATCATCCCCCGCCGTTGGCGCCTGCCGTTGATCGGCGGTGTCGTGGCGCTGGGGGCGGTGCTGGTTGTCGTGCAATGGAACAACCTGGTGGCATTCAAGCGCGATAAGGGGTTATCGAGCGAAGAGACCGAAGCCTCGGTCAAGCTGCGACCTGTCTTGGCACGCATCGCCTGGAACATGTTCGTCGATCGTCCGTTGGTCGGCTGCGGCTTCGGTCAGTACGCCCGCGAGAACGTCGATTACCTGAACGATCGCACGACCGACTTGCCGCTGGCGGTGGGTCGCCCGTTCGTCCAACACAACGTCTGGCTGAATGTCCTCGTGGAAACAGGGCTGGTTGGCCTGACGCTGTTCTGCGCAATGCTGTGGCTGTGGGGTCGCGACGCCTGGCGGGTATTTCGCTCGCCGGGAGTTCCCTTGCGCGTCCGCCGCCAGGCGCTGCTGTTCGTGGCGATCTTGGGCGCCTATTTGCCGAACGGCATGTTCCACGACATGGCGCTGGTGCCGATGGTGAACATGTTCTTCTTTTTCTTCGCCGGTTGGACCGAGGGCTTGTCGATCCCGACTCCCCAGCCACAAACGGGTTCGCGGCGATTGCCCAACGAAGAATCCCCCCGGATGCTGCAGCCGGTCTGATCGGGCGCGGGCGCGTGGGGCGGTGGGGCGGACATTCTTGCCCGCCACCGGAAATGGTCGCCGAAGGCAGGCAGGAATGCCTGCCCCACGCGGTTTCGGGGTGGGCTCGATGGAAACCGCGCGGAAAATTCTTGGCTCGTCCCAGACGAGGCATTACTATGCGCAGCGCCGCGGTCGCGGCGGGCGGACCTTCATTGAATCGACACCATTTTCATGTTGGGGAGGAAGCCATGCACAGTCGTCTGCATCATCACTTCATGGGTTGGTTGAGCGTCATCTTGATCGGTGGATTGTGCGCCGTGGCAATATCGCGCGCCGCCGACGATCCTAAGTCAACCTCTCCCGAAGCCAAGGCGGCGAAGAAGCAACGCGCCGATGCCCGCGGCTACTTGCCGCCGTACTACAAGAACGTCGTCGACCCGACGCAGCGCGAAAAAATCTATAAGATCCAAAACTCGTATGATGAGAAGATCGACGCGCTCGAGAAGCAGCTCAAAGAATTGAGCGACCAGCGCGACGCCGAGATCGAGGCGGTACTGACTCCCGAGCAGAAGAAAAAGGTGCAGGAGCTCGCGGCGGCCGCAAAGGCCAATCGCAGCAAGAAGACCGCAGCCGCGGAACCAGCCCCTTCGGCTGAAGGCAAATAGCTTCAGGCTCTCGACGCGCATCCATCGGCGCGGCCGCTGGTACTCCGGCGGCCGCGCCGAGGATTATCCATCGCGCCTTGCCGCGCGGTGTGCGCTGAATATCGTCACCGCCTCGATGGGTACTAACTCGCGCAAATGAATAAAAGCAGACGAGAGCGGCTCTGTAGAAAACCGGGTGCCTGCGTTCGGCTGCTAGCGTTGTCGCGTGGGTAGCAAGGAGGTATGAGTGCGACGAGCAAGAGCCCGAAGGCGGTGATTCTGACGGCGCTGGCGGTCGCGCGGCGGTCGCTGCCTGCCTACAGCCATCGTTATAGCCCCAAGACATTCACTCAACACCAACTCTTCGCCTGCCTGGTCTTGAAGAACTTCCTCAAAACCGACTATCGCGGTGTGGTGAGCCTTTTGAATGACACGCCCTTCCTGGCGACCGTCCTGGAACTCAAGAGGATACCGCACTTCACCACCGTGCAGAAGGCGAGCAAGCGACTGCTGACTCAAGGCAGAGTACGTCGTCTCCTGGATGTCACCGTCAAGCGACGGCTGGGTCGC
>DATAXP010000020.1:0-51386 GCA_036272935.1 Pirellulales bacterium
ACGACGTTCTCGAACAGTGGTTGAACGGACTTGTTGGTCAGGACGCGGAACGGGTCACCTGACGACAATGCACGGCCCATTCGTTCGGTGTTGTGATACGCGACGTAGTGGCGAGGTGCGTCGCCCATGAGGTGCCCTAACCAGTGTTTACCTCGAAGAACCAGCAAATAATCTAAGCCCGGTCCCGGGGTGCGTCAACGCGCGCAAGCCATTGGCCACGTTCGGGATGGACGTTGAATGGGCCGTGATAATTGACACAGCAATTGTTGCGCGCGAGATTGCGGGGCATGAAGCTCCTGGAACAGTGCCGGCAAGCGTGCCAGCGTCGCCATTTCGCACGGCAGACGACACGGGCCTACCTGCGCTGGATCGAGGCGTTCGTCCGCTTCGAGCGCGCCAAATGCGGTCGCTGGCGGCATCCCCAGGAGTTGGGAGCGCGCGACATCGAAGGATTTTTGACTCACCTGGCGGTCAATCGGCGCGTGGCTGAAGCTACGCAGAACCAAGCGATGGCTGCCGTGTTGTTCCTGTACCGCGACGTGCTGCACCGCGAGGTCGGCGAGATGAGCGCTTCACGGGCAACCCGTCCTCAGCGGCTGCCGACCGTCCTGTCGCGCGCCGAGACGGGGCGGCTGCTGGCGGCGCTGCCGGACGGGGGCGTGTACCGGCTGGCGGTGGAACTGATGTACGGCAGCGGGATGCGCGTGTCGGAATGCTGCCGGTTGCGGGTACTCGACGTCGATTTCGAGCGGATGCAAATCTCGATTCGGGCTGCCAAGGGGAAGAAGGATCGCATGACGATGCTGCCGCAGCGGCTCGCAGAGCGGTTGCAGCGACAGATCCAGCGCGTGCAGCTACGGCACCAGCGCGATGTGCAGCGCGGAGACGGTTATGCGCCGGTGGACATGAGCTTGGAACATAAACGTCCCACGGCCTCGCGCGAGCTACGCTGGCAATTTGTGTTCCCTTCGGCCGTCGCCCGGCGGGAAGCCGGCAGCGGCCGCCTGCTTGACCGCACGGTCGAAGACTCCGAACTGGACGAAAAGATCGCGGGGCTGAACGCCGAGGTTGCGGCCGCCGAAGAAAGGCTTCTCGCGCCATGAGCAACGACGATTCCCAAGCTGCGATCCTGCGGAAGCTGCTGGACGTGCAAGCCGCGCTCGTGCGGTACAAGCCGCTGGTGGCGGAGTTGGAAGGGCATCGCGACAGGCTGCTCTTGCAACTGGCCGATTCCGCTGGTGCGCACGACCGACGCCCGGTCGCGGTCCGATGAACCGGATGCCAGCCGAGCTGCCGCAAGAGCGCGTCGTCGTCATCATCGGCACGCGCGAGCAGTGCCCCCTCGACTTGGCACCGCTGCGGAGCACCATCGGCACGTTGGCCACGGGCGACTACAGCGTGCGCGGCCTGGAGCACGTCGTCGCGATTGAACGGAAGCCCGAAGGCGACTTGCTGGCGTGCATCGGCCAAGAGCGCGAGTGGTTCGACCGTGAGGTGCAGCGATTGCTCGCCTACCCCGTCCGGGCGCTGGTCATCGAAAGCACCTGGCAGCGCATCGAGGCGGGCCAGTGGCGCAGCAAGATCACGCCATCGGCCGCGCTGGCAGTGTGCTCGGGTGGATCGCCTCGGGGCTGCGGGTGGTCATGGCAGGCGACCACAAACGAGCGGGGAGGTATGTCTCACGGTTGCTCTACATCGCGGCCCGTCGCCGTTGGCGTGAGGCCCGGGCGCTGGTGCAAGCGCACGAGCATGGCGAGGTCGAGCGAACCGCCACGACCGCGTAGGAGGCGTTCTGCCGCGGTCACCGGCTAGACGTGTCAAGTATCGACCGCGCAGCGCCGCGAGCCTGGCGACAAGAAATCAAGGCCGCGAAAATCCAAAGCCAAATCGGTTCCGGCAAATTCGCCGGAACGGGCATTTGTTTGGCCTTCCGTGAGCCGATAAAATGCTCGATTACGAACCTTCAAAGGAGCGCGTTATCGCAAAGCAACAGAACACGATGGCCAAAAAGATGCGGGAGCAGGATAAGAAGCGCAAGTCAAACGAAAAACTAAAGAAGCGACAGGCCCGGAAGAACGCGAAGCAGCCCGGATAACCGGGGTGCCGGCATTTCTCGAATGCAGTCCCACCGCTAGCAGTTTGAGGCCAGTGTGCCGGTAGCCACGATCGCGCAGGACGCGATTAGAGGCGTTCACCGGCCGGACGTGTAGAACAATCGACCCGCACGCCATCGGCGCAATGTGGCGCCGCTGGTGAGGCCGATTCCGTGGGCGCGGCGTTCAAGCTGGCGCGGCCCGGTGATGAACGTCGGTGCCGCATCGAACGCACGATGACCATCTCTCGACGGCTCGGCAGTGCTCAAACCAACGCAGATTTGTTGCCGCACAGTACGGAAATCGCGCGCACACCGAAAACCGGAAGTACGGTTTTCCTCGGCGAATACGCATCTTCGGGCGCAACAGTTTGCAATCGCGTGCGAATGGTCTAAAATCGCAAAATCTCTCGGGGATTTTCGGGGGTTGTCAGCAGTATTCCGGGCGTTTTCCCAAGCTGGATGTCGAGGGTTCGAGTCCCTTCGCCCGCTTTAATCAGTAACACCGCGGACGACCGTTGTGAGCCTGGCGCGTCGCCGTTCATGCACTGCACCGATGCTGACCCCAGATGATCGCCATGGTTCAATGGGGTCGCTGGGCCGAGTCTGCCGTTTGGGACTGGCCACGCGGGGCAGTGGTAAGCTGGACCACGAGGCGGTGCTCGCGGCCATCGATCGAGCTGATGCTCGATACGCCCCGAGATAAGTATATTGAACGGGGGATCGATCGAAGGCGAGCTCGCCACGTGGGCATTGCTTGTCGGTAGGGCAGAGCCAAGCGATCGATGGATTGCCAAGCTTTCGTCGGCGAGTAGAATCGCCGTTCAGCTCGAAAACTTGGCTGTTACTTCGAGCATTTCGCGGGCAATTCCCCAGTCGGATGTCGAGAGTTCGAGTCCGTCGGCCCGCTCTGTTATAATCTCGGCCGGTCCAATTCTTCTTTCTGGCCGGCGCAATTCCACACGATGAAGATTCACGAGTTCCAGGCGAAAGAGATTCTGCGCAAGGCCGGAGTGCCGGTCCCCAACGGTATTGTGGCTCGCGCGGGAGCCGAAGCTGCGGCCGCATACAAGCAGCTCGGCGGAGCGGTCGCGGTCGTGAAGGCGCAGATTCACGCCGGCGGGCGCGGCAAGGGGACGATCAAGGACAATGCCAAACAGCGCGGCGTGCAACTCGTCCGTAGCGGCCAAGAAGCCGAGCAGGCGGCAACGAACCTGCTTGGCCACGAGTTGGTCACCATTCAAACCGGTCCGCAGGGGCAGAAGGTCGGACAGGTGCTGGTCGAAGCGGGTTGCGAGATCGCACGCGAGCTGTACCTGGGCATTGTCGTCGATCGCGGCGCCAAGGGGCCGGTGCTGATGGCGTCGAGCCAGGGGGGCATGGACATTGAAGAAGTCGCGGCCCACACTCCCGAGCTGATCTTCAAAGAGCCGTTCGACGCCGACTCCGGACTCGAAGGATATCAAGGCCGCAAGATCGCGACGATGCTGGGCATCCACGGTGCATCGCTGGCCGGTGCCGAGAAGTTTATGCGTGCCGTGTGCCGCGCGTTCTTGGCCAACGATTGCAGCCTGCTGGAGATCAATCCGCTGGTCGTCACCAAATCGGGCGAACTGCTGGCGCTCGATGCCAAGATGACCTTCGATGACAACGCGTCGTTCCGGCACAAGCAACTGGCGGAGCTGCGCGACCTCGGCGAAGAAGACCCGTCGGAAGTGCGTGCCGGCCAGGCAGGGCTGAGCTACGTGAAGCTCGACGGCAACATCGGCTGCCTGGTCAACGGTGCCGGGCTGGCGATGAGCACCATGGACCTGATCAAGCTGCACGGCGGCGCCCCGGCAAACTTTCTCGATGTGGGCGGCGGTGCAAACGTCGAGCAGGTGACCGAGGCGTTCCGCATCCTGCTCTCCGACAAGAACGTGAAGGCCGTGCTGGTCAACATTTTTGGCGGCATCATGCGCTGCACAACGATCGCCAACGCCGTGGTCGAAGCGTACAAGACCGTCGGCTTCAATGTTCCGCTGGTGGTGCGGCTCGAAGGGACCGAGGTGGAAGAAGGGCGCAAGATTCTCGCCTCCAGCGGCGTCGACATCATCACCGCCGCCGGTCTGACTGAAGCCGCCAAGAAGGTCGTCGCCGCCGTAAAGTGATCCAGCCGTTTCAGCCCGCTAAGCCCCCAGCCCCCAGCCCCCAGCCCCCAATCCCCTCTGATGAGCATTCTGATCAATCGAGACACGCGTGTCATTTGCCAAGGCATCACCGGCAAGGTGGGACAGTTCCATACCCGTGGATGCTTAGCCTACGGCACGAAGATGGTCGGCGGCGTTACGCCCGGCAAAGGTGGCGAGACGGTCGAGGGGTTGCCGGTGTTCGACACCGTGGCCGAAGCGGTCGAGAAAACGGGCGCCAACGCCACGATGATCTTCGTCCCTCCGCCGTTTGCTGCCGATGCGATCCTCGAAGCGGCCGACGCGGGCATCGCCACAATCGTGGCGATCACCGAGGGGGTGCCGGTGCTCGACATGGCGCGCGTCTACAAGCGGCTCGAAGACAGCGACTCGGTGCTGATCGGCCCCAACTGCCCCGGCGTCATCACGCCCGAAGAGTGCAAGATCGGCATCATGCCGGGCTACATTCACAAGCAGGGACCGATTGGCCTGATGAGTCGCTCCGGCACGCTCACCTACGAGGCGGTGTTTCAGTTGACCGGCCTGGGCCTGGGGCAATCGACCTGCGTCGGCCTCGGTGGCGATCCGATCGTCGGCACCTCGCAGATCGAGTTGTTCGAGATGTTCGAGGCCGACCCGGCGACCGAAGCGATCCTGATGATCGGCGAGATCGGCGGCACCGCCGAGGAAGAGGCGGCGGCCTACGTGAAGCAGCACGTCACAAAGCCGGTGGCGGCCTTCATCGCCGGCCGCGCCGCGCCGCCGGGCAAGCGGATGGGACACGCCGGGGCGATCATCTCCGGCGGCAAAGGGACCGCCGCCGAGAAGATTGCCGCGCTCGAAGCCGCGGGCTTCGTCGTCGCCGAAAGCCCCGCCGACATGGGCACCGCGATGCAGCGCGCCATCGCCGGGAAGCGCTGAGGCGGCGCTGATGGACGGTTCGACAAACGTCGGCTTGTTGTCGATGGCGACGACTTCGCGATGCCACGGATGCGGACGATGAATTTCTACGTCGGCACCAGTGGCTACTCCTATCCGAAATGGAAAGGGAGTTTTTATCCCGCGAAGATGGCGACTGATCAGATGCTCGGCTTCTATGCCACTCGGTTCAAGAGCGTCGAGATCAACAATTCGTTCTAT
The DNA here is from genome assembly GCA_036272935.1 of Pirellulales bacterium. GTDB lineage: Bacteria > Planctomycetota > Planctomycetia > Pirellulales > PNKZ01 > DATAXP01. The sequence goes on from DATAXP010000020.1 coordinate 5,401, forward strand.
CGCCTGCCGGCTCTCGCGATGCTCCAGGCATGGGCCGCTCAAGTTCCTGCCAATTTCCGCTTTGTCCTCAAAGCCCCGCGCGGGATCACGCATCTACGCCGGCTCAAAAACGTCGACGAGCCACTGTCTTCGCTGCTCGATGTCTGCGGGACACTGAAACAGCGATTAGGCCCGCTGCTGTTTCAGTTGCCGCCGAAATTCAAGAAAGACGTGCCGCGATTGCAAGAGTTTCTCGCCTTGCTGCCGCCGAACTGCCGGGCGGCGATGGAGTTTAGACACCCGTCGTGGTTCGATGACGGAGTGTTCGACTTGCTCCGCGAGTACAACACTGTGCTATGTGTTGCAGATGCCGCAGACGACCTAAAGGTTCCCTTCGTCGCCACTGCCGACTGGGGTTACCTGCGACTCCGACGTTCCGGATACGATGCCACGGCGTTAAACGTCTGGGCCAAGCGAATCAACGCGCTGCCTTGGCAGGATTGCTTTGTGTTCTTCAAACACGAGGACGAAGGCAAAGGGCCGAAGCTGGCCGAGCGCCTGCTCGACATCATGTCGCAGCGCGCCGAGGCCGCTGGATAACGTCGAATCGTCAGTGCGCCAGTTCGCCGCGCAGCATGAAGGTGTCGTGCAGCAGCGATTCGGGACCGTTGAGGTACGACACCTTGCGGTCGAACACGTAGCCGATCTCGATGCGGCCGCGCGGGCCGTGGACTGCCCGCTGCTCGATGCCCAATACAACGCGCAGATCGAAATAGGTGAGGCGATCGTCGATGCCTGCTTCGCGCACCGCCCACGTGTTTCCCCCCAACTCGCCTGCCGTGTACAGCCAATAGTGCTGAATCGGCGAGAAACCAAGCCACGGGCCAACGCGCGTGCGCGAGAATCGCTTGATGGCCGACGGAGTATTGAAGTTCCACGCCGCGCGCGGCTTGGGAAACAGCGCGTCGACTTCCCACCGCGGCGTCGGCCGCCACAGCACGCCGGCGACCGGCAGCACCTTGATGTCGTCGCGACCCAGGTACGTGGCGCCGAGCGCCACGCGCGTCGTCGGCGAGTACTGATACATGAACACGGCCCGGCCGACGACGCGGAACGGTTGCGACTGGGCATTCACAAAGTCGCTGAACACGCTGGGGGCCACCGCGGCGTCGACCGACAGCCGCTCGCCGATCTGTCGGACTTGCCGGATTTCGAATCCGGTATCGTAAACCGATCCCGGCACGGCGAAGGGGCTGCTCCCTTCGAACCAGTGAAACGTGAAGTACGGGGTGAGCAACAGCGGCGCGCCGAACACCTCGCACTTGGGCGATAGGTACGCTTCCAGCGCGATATCGATCAGGCCGAACAGGTTGTCGCTTCCCGGCGGGGTGAATGTCTTGCGATAGGTCATCTGCTTCAGCAGCTTGTCGGGGCCGCTGAAGGGGTGCAGGATCGGCACGTCGGAATGCTCGTCGTCCCACTGCTCCTCGGGCGTCATCTCTTCGGGCGCCAGCAGAACGTCATCGGGGCCACGCGGGATCGACCGGTTTCGTGGCGCCGGCGGCTCGTTCGAGGACGGCGGAAAGGACGAGGGGCCGAAGTTCGGCAGGAACAACGTGTGGTCGTTCGTCGGCGGCACCATCGCCATCGAAGGGACGGTCTTCTGGCTGTCGGAAAAGATGCTGTCGGGCGGAATCGCCGGCGGCACGATCAACGCGCCATCGTCTGCCCGAGCCGTGCGCAAAACGCTCGGCGACACGATCGAAACAATCAGCGCCGAGGCCAGCAGAACGCGTAGTTCGGCCACGCCGCATCGCACATTGACGCTGCGCAGATCCGTTGGCCGCTGCGTGTCAATAAGATAGCCCCGCACGCAACATCACCGAATCGCCGGGACTTACGGTCTGCGGACCGATGAGGTACAGGATTTGGCGATTGAACACGTAGCCGACCTCGAAGTTGCCGCGCCAGCGCTGCGTGTAAAAACCTTCGACGCCGAGCATGACGCGGAAGTCGTTGTAGTTCACCACGTCGTCCGAGCCGTCGGCATGGCGAATCGACCACTGACCGCCCCCGTATTCGCCGGCAACGTAGCCCCACAGATCGATGTTTCCCCAGGTCGTAATGCGTTGGGCAAGCTTGGGGTTGGGAAACAGAATTTCGTAGCGGGCATCGGGATGCGGCGTCCAGATGACACCGCCCGCCGGCAGCAGCTTCACGCTAATTCGGTTCAGGTAAATCACGCCGGCGGCCAAGGTCCACTGCGGCGACAGCGTGTACAGGCCGATGCCGCGCCCCAGCACGCGGATGCTCTTCGTGCTGACGTATTGAAAGTCCGTATAAAGGCCGACGCTCAGTGCCAGGTCCATGGCGAAGCGCTGCGTGATCTGCGGCCGCCACGCGCTGGCAATGTAGGCGTCGTACACGGTCGGCGGCAGATCGCGATCGGGCACCGTCGCTTCCGAGTTCGGGCCGCTGAGAAAGTGGAAGTTAAAGCCCGGCGTGATCAGGATCGGCGCGGGGTTGCTGAAGAACGGAATGCCGAACGACGCGTACAGTTCATCGTTGTTGATGCCGAACGAATCGTTGCCGCCGCCGGTGCGCGGAATCCATGTCTCCTGGAATCGCACCTCCTGCAACAGTCGGATGGCGGTCGGGATGAAGCCGTTGTTGTACGCCGGGCCAGCGGGTCCGGCGGCAGCGTAGGCCGGCGGAGCGCTCCCCTGCGCACCGCTGGCATAGGGGTCGAACTGCGCGAGGCTCGGAACGGAACCGGGCGCGCCGCTGTAAGCCGGCGGAGCCGTGTAGACCGGGCCGCTTCCCGGGACGGGCTGCGTGAGGTATGGCGACGGTGATGTCGGCGTGCCGGCGTATGCGGGCGGCTGGGCCGTGTAGACCGGCGCGCTCGAAGGAACCTGCGGGGTGACGGCCGGTGGAGTCGCATTGTCGACAGGCGTGGGAAAAATCACGCGCTGGGCTTGCGCAGTGCCGGGCACGGACATCGCCATCGATATGGCGATTACAAGGGTTCGCAGCGTGCTGGCAAGCGATTGCTGGCGCATGCGCAGGGAGGCCCGGGGATCGAACAAGAATTCGGGAAGGCTGGAATATCAAGCCATCGACCAGGGGTCAAGGGCGATTGCCGGCGACGCGAGAAGCGGCGCAACTTGCGATGTTTAGCCGGCGGGCTCGCCCGCCGCGGGGCCAAACGCGGCGACCAAGGTCGCCGGCTAAACGGTCATCGTGGCGGGTCGAGCGTCACGGTGATGGTGACTTCCGTGCCGTCGCGTTTAACGATCACCGGCACCTTGTCCCCCGCCTTGTGCTTCCGCAGCGCGCTGTCGAAGTCTTCGAGGTTGCCGATTCGGCTGTCGCCGAGCTTGATGATGATGTCGCCAGCCTGGATGCCGGCCTTCTCGGCCGGGCCGTCTTTCGAGACGCCGCTAAGCTTGTAGCCCGGTTCGTCCTGGGCGAAATCGGGGACGCTGCCGAAATAAGGCCGGTCGCCCCCGGAGCCCATCGTGCCTTTCTTCTCCTTGCTCGCCGTGTAAGTGGGTCGCGTGTCGGACTCGGCGATGCTCACCGCCACATCGGCCACCAGCTCGGCGACGCGCCGCATGCCAGGGACGTTGATCTTTTCGAAATCGTCCGTGGGGCGATGGTAGTCCTTGTGTACGCCAGTGAAGAAGTGCAGCACCGGAATCTTGTGCCCATAGAACGATGAGTGATCGCTGGGGCCGAATCCGCCCGATTGGGTTGAAATCTTGAACCCGAGCCGCTCATTGCTCTGGTCGACCATCGGGCGGAATTCGGGAGCCGTGTCGAACCCTTGAATGATCAGCTTGTCGTCGGTCAGCCGCCCGACCATGTCCATGTTGAGCATCGCCACCGTCTTGTCGAGCGGCACCAGCGGATGAGCGCAATAACGGGCGCTCCCCAGCAGGCCGCGCTCCTCGCCGGTGAAGGCGATAAACACCACGCGCCGTGGCAACGGATGGCCCAGCGACGCCAATCGCCGGGCGACCTCCAGCAGCGCCGCGGTCCCCGAGGCGTTGTCATCGGCGCCGTTGTGAATCTCTTTCTTGTCGGGAACGAAGCTTCCCTCACCGCCCCAGCCGAGATGATCGTAATGCGCGCCGATGACGATCGTCTCGTCGGCATGCGGCCCCGAACCGGGCAGCTCGGCCAGGACGTTCTTCACCTCGGCCTCGGTGCGGTTGACCGTGATCTCGCCGGTTAATCGCCAGCCGGTAAGTTCCTTGCTGTGCGGCGTCGGCCCACGATCGATCTCGCGCTCGAGCGTCGCCAGATCGGTGCTTGTTGCCGCTTTCACCATCGGTGCAATGACGCTGCGGCGGCAGAACAGCACCGGGATTCGTCCAGCATCGCCGGAGCCCGCCCCGCGAAACGGCAGCAACGGATCGTATTCGCCGCGCAGCTTCTCGCCCTGGTATTTCATCTCCTTGATCATCTTATCGTTCACGAGCTTGTCGACTGTCTTTTGATGCTGCTCGATCTCGTCGAGCGTCGGATGCACGAGCTTGTTGAAGTTTTCCTGCGATTCGAGCAATTCGTCCAACGGCTGATCGAACGCCTTGAGGCGCTGGAGCACACGATGGTAAATCTCGTACTCGTCGGTCAGAAAAATGACAGCCGCCGCTCCGTGCTCGTAGGCGTTCGACAGCTTCCGCGAGAACGGCGCGTACTGCGAATGCTTTGTCCCCTCGAACGCGCTGTGCGGATTGGCTTGCTCGGGCTCGTGCCGCAGAACGATCACCGCCTTGCCTTCGACATTCAGCCCCGCGTAGTCGTCGTAGTTCAAGTCCGGGGCCGTGATGCCGTAGCCAACGAACACGAGCGGCGCATCGAGCTTCCCCGACCCGCCGATCGACAGCGGGTTGAACGTCTCGCCGAGCTTGAGCTGCACGATGTTCTTTTCGCTGTTCTGCCCCGGGCCGACCAACTCGGCCCGGTTCGGCTTGCCCATCTCGGTGCCGACCGTCATCGTGAATTTCTGGAACGGCGAACCATCGAATAGGTCGGTCTTCAACCCCAGAGCCGCGAACCGCTCGGCCAGATAGTCGGCCGCCTTGTCGATTCCTTTGGTGCCGACGCCGCGCCCTTCGAGTTCGTCGCCCGCCAGCAACCGCACCGAATCGGCCAACTGTGCCTCGACCGCCGCGTTGTTCATCGCGGCATGCTTTGTTTCCTCGGCGGCGTAGCCTTGCAGCGAGCCTAGAAACAGAATGAAAGCGAAGACAACAGGACGAATTGGCATGAAAGTCAACCGGTAGGAGAGTTGCGGTGAGACATCAAATTGTCGGACCACCGTCAAAGAGAGTCAAGCATGCTGTGGCCAGCGGCGGCGAATCGGACGGCAGGGGAACTGAACACGAAGGCACGAAGGACACGAAGTGGCAGAATGTCTCGCATGCCTTTGCGCCCTTTGCGCTCTTCTGTCGAAAAGGAATTGGAACAGAAGCTCGCGAAGTTGAGATCATTCCGCCGCCAAGCTGGCGCAAACGAGTTGCTTGTCGTTGCGCGCGAACACGCAGCGATCCGCGTAGGCTGGATGAGCCCAACAGACGCCGCCGCGCTGGCGGAGCTGGTCGGTGGTGGGATCGATGAGCTTCGTGCGGCTGATCTCTTCGTAGCCTTGGGGCGAAAGACGGGTGATCAGCAGCTCGCCGCGCTCGTTGAACATCCAAACCTGCTTACCGTTCACGACCATATGAATGGTGCTCCAGCGCGCCGGCGGCGTGGCGGCGGTGCTTGTCCACAGGCGGTCGCCAGTGGCGGCATCAAGGCAGCGCAGCTCGCCGTAACTGTCGACACCGTAGACGTAGTTGCCCAGGAACAGCGGCGTGCTGATGATCGAGTGCAGTGCGTCGGTCATCTTCTCGTCGCGGCCCATCCGGCGCCACAGCTCCTTGGCTTCGAGCCGGTGCTCGTCGAGCCCGACCATCAGCGAGCCGTCGTAAAAGCTGGTGACGAACACCCGATTGCCGCTCACGACCGGCGTGCTGATGGCGATGACCATCCGACGCGGCGGGAATGGCACCTTCCAGTGGATCTTGCCGGTTGCCGGCTCGAGCCCCACGACGTTATTTCCGGTGAGACACAGCAAGACTCGCTTGCCAGCCTGCTCGATCACCAGCGGCGCGGCGTACGACGCCTCGTCGGACAGCGCCCGCCATCGCTGCTTGCCGGTGACTTTGTCGAACGCGACGAGGCAAGCATCGTCGGCGCCGCCGATCTGAACGATGACCAGACCGCCATCAACCAACGGCGAAGCCGAGATTCCCCAAATCGGCATGCGAATCTTGTACTCGGCGTTCAGGTCGTGCTTCCAATGCAGTTCGCCGGTCGTGGCGTCGTAGCAGTGCAAGTGCCCCATGCCGCCCAGGGCATAGGCCCGGCCGTCGTCGATACTCACGCTGGCCCGCGGCCCCGCCTCGTAGCCGATCGAATACGTGGACTCGTATTCGTGCGACCAAACCTTCTTACCGTCGCGAGCATCGAAGCAATGGACGCGCTCGATCTGCGTCGGCTGCCGAACACGATCGGTCACGTACACGCGCCCCTCGGCAACCGTCGGCCCCGAGTAGCCGCTGCCGATCTCGGTACTCCACAGCCAGGGAATCTGGCGATCGTTGAACTTCTCGACGATCCCTGTCTCGTGCCAGACGCCGTCGCGCGTCGGTCCGCGCCACTGCGGCCAGTCGTCGGCGCGGGCGGGACTGCCGAGCGCGAGCAGCACAATCGCGACTTGGACAAAGCTGATTCGATCGGCGAGCATGGAGTGTGACTCGGCTAGCACACGGACCTATTTGCCCGAAGGGGGTGGAACGCCCAATATCTTACAGACTGCTCTCGCGGTTCCGAACTTGAGTTCGCGATGGCGGGGAACTGGTGATTGGACGAGTGTCTTGACGTTCATCCAAACATCGTGGCGACCACCGTGGTGATGGCAAATGCACCCATGCTCGCGCAAATGCTTCTCGAGTGCGCGGCGATTCACATCCTTGCCTTCTTCGAGCGCCTTTCGAGGGCAAACCGTTTTGCGAGCTTTGCGCGCGACTTCTGTAGTTCCTTCAATGCGTCCCGCGCGTTGGCGAACGCCTCTTCGATCGAATCGGCCTCGGTCACCAGTTCTGGATCAACCGGCGAGGTGACAACGTAGCCGCCTTCCTCGGCGGGTTCGAGCGTCAGCACAAGGTTCCGATCAATCACGGTATAGGCGATCTTCGTCATAGGTCTCACTTCAAAGGCTGTGCCGGCACCGTGGGTCGGTCGCCATCGCCGACGGACGGCTTCGGCTGGCAGTACGACAACGCCAACAACGCGTAGGCGGTGACCAGGTTTGGATCGCCTTCCATCCAGCGCGCGTTCTCGTTGAGCCACGAGCCATCGGGTCGCTGCCGCTTGATGAGCGCCGCCGCCAGTTCGCTGCGCCAATCGTGCTTATTGCCGGCCTCGTCGACGAACACCGCGTCGCCGCGGGCGTCGAGCGCCTTGGCCATCGCGTCGTAATAGTAATACAGTCCGCCATCGCCCATGCCCGGATTGCTGTCGAGCGTGTAGTTCTTCTTGAGCCATTCGAGCGCCGCCTTGACGCGCGGATCGTCGGCTGTGAGCCCGGCGTAAATCATGCTCTTCAGACCGGCGTAGGTCATCGAGGCGTAGCTGCGCAGTCCGCCGTTGTCGGTCTTTCCGGACGGGCTGCTGCCGCCGCCGGCCGGCGTGTAGTAGAAACCACCGTCGGGATTCTTGGCGCTGAACTCGGTGGTGTTGTACTCGGTTTCGAGATTCTGGCAGCGCGAGACGAATACCAGCGCCTTCTTAATCGCCTCGTCATCGGCCCCAGCTCCGGCGGCGTGCAGCGCGTCGAACAAGAAGCTGGTGTTCGACAGATCAGGCCGCTTGCTCTTGCCGTAACCGGCCCCGCCGTAGTTGACGTCGGACGGCTTCACGTCCTCGCTTTCGTCCCACTGGAGCCCTTTGACGAACGCTTCGGCTTTGGCCAGCAGATCGCGATACCGGCCATTGTGATTGGCGTTCCCGAACGTGACGATCGCCAGGCAGGTTTCGTAGTTCTTATAGTTGCTCTCGGGCTGATAGATCCCGCCATCGGCCTGCACAAAGCCTTCAAGATACCTCAGGCTGCGGGCGACCATCGGATCGTCGGGCGTGCGTCCGCTGCGCAGCAGCGAGGTGGTCACCAGAGCCGTAAGTGCCGGGCCAGCCTCCTTGGTAAAGGCCCCTTCTTCGGTCTGACCGCGGCTGCGCAGATACTCGATGCCGCGGCTGACGGCATCTTCACGCTCCTTTGCCGAGGGGCCCGCGGCGGAAGACGTTGCGTCGGCAGCGCGCAGCGGGATGTCCGCAACTATCGCACTGGCGATCAATGTGACGGCGGCGAGCAACGATAGTTGGGAAAACGGCGATCGGAAGGTCGATGCGTAACGGGACATGGGCTGATCCTTTGTAAACCAGAATGGGACCGACGACGGTTGCGTCCCGCGCAACGATTTTCGCAATCGAAACACGATCCGACAAGCCCCGCGGCGGTAGCGCCGCGCTGGCGCAGCTAGGTAGCGCCTACGAATCGTGGTATGCTCGATGGAGTTGCGGCGCCGGGCATGAAAGGGCCGGCTGCCCGAGTGAATTCCGGCACGATGAGAGGTTGGGCGATGAGCCGAGCGATGCGATGGGTGTTGTCTGGCGTGCTGCTATCGGCCGTTGTCTGGCCGGCGCGGGCCGAGAACTGGCCGTGCTGGCGTGGGCCGCGTGGCGACGGCGCGAGCCGCGAAACGAATGTTCCCACCCGCTGGAGCGATACGGAGAACATCGCTTGGAAAACGGAAGTTCCCGGTTTGGGACATGCCTCGCCGATCGTCTGGCAGGACCGCATTTTCACGGTGTCGTGCCTCGCGCCCGACGGGCAGCGCGCGTTGCTGTGCTACGATCGCAGCGACGGCAAGCTGCTGTGGCAAAAGACCGTCATCACCACGCCCCTGGAGAAGAAGCACACGCTGAACAGCTTCGCCTCGAGCACGCCGGCGACCGATGGCAGAAACGTGTTCGTCTCGTTTCTCGAGAACCGAAGCGACGATCCGCAGGTGAACCGCGGCCTGATGGTCGTGGCCAGCTATTCGCTCGACGGCGACGAGCAGTGGATCGTCCGGCCGGGAGTGTTTTCCAGCACCCACGGCTACTGTAGCTGCCCGGTGCTGTTCGAGGACCTGGTGATTATCAACGGCGATCACGACGGCGATTCGTACATCGTCGCCCTGCGCCGCGATACCGGCGAAACGGTCTGGAAGGTCGAGCGCGAACACCGCACGCGCAGCTACTGCACGCCGATCGTGCGCACCATTGACGGCCGCCAGGAACTGATCCTTTCGGGCAGCAAGAGCGTTTGCGCCTACGACCCGCGCACGGGCAAGCGCATCTGGAACATCGACGGTCCTACCGAGCAGTTCGTCGCCTCGATGGTCGACAACGGCGATTTGCTGTTCCTGACCGCCGGCTTTCCTGAGAAGCACATCCTGGCCATCCGCCCCGATGGTGAAGGGAACGTAACCGACACGCACATCGTTTGGCGGACGAAGGAATTCTGCTCGTATGTGCCGTCGCCGGTGGTGGTCGGCAAGTACTTTCTGGTCGTGGCCGACAGCGGCATCGCCAGCTGCTTCGAGGCTGAGACGGGCAACCGGCAATGGAAAGAGCGGATCGGCCCCCACTACAGCGCCTCGCTCGTGGCGGCTGGCGGGCTGGCGTACTTCCTGGCCGACGATGGCACGATGACCGTCGTCAAACCCGGACCAAAGTTCGACGAAGTTGCCCGGAACGAGCTGGGCGAACACTGCTATGCGTCGCCCGCGATTAGCGATGGCCAGATGTTCCTGCGTGCTGAACATCATTTGTATTGCATCGGGAAAGAATAGGTGGTGGTCAGTTGTCCGTTGTCATTTGCTCGTGGTCGCAGCACATGACACGGCGGACAACGGGCAACTGATCACGGACAACATCAAATGCGCCGCACTTCGCTAGGTTGGCCGATCACGCTTGCGGCGGTGATGATCGTCCTGTTGGTGACGCTCATCATCGGGTGGGTGTTGCTGGCAGTGGCCGCCTCGCAGTACGCCAACTATTGGTGGGCGGTGCTCGCGCTAGGAACCACGTTCCTGGTGTTGGTGCTGGTCGGCGTGGTGTTGTATCTGTGGATCTCGATCAAGGAGATTGGCCTCAACCAGCGGCAATCCAACTTCATCGACAGCGTGACGCACGAGCTGAAGAGTCCCATCGCGTCGCTCAAGCTGTACGTGCAAACGCTTTCGCGGCGCAACGTGACCGAAGCGCAAGCAGCTGAGTTCCGCCAATTCATGCTCGACGACCTCGCGCGGCTCGACACGCTGGTGAATCACCTGCTCGAAGCGGCGAAGTTGGAGCACAAGCCCGACGATGCGAACATCGCCGATATCGAGCTGTCGGGCGTGTTGCGCGACGTGGCTCGCACGGTGGCGCAGCGCTATGAGCTGCCGGAGGAGCGGATCCGCCTGTCGCTAGTGCCCGCGATGGTCCGCGCACAACCGATGGATGTGGAAATCGTCTTCCGCAATCTCGTCGACAACGCGATCAAATACTCGGGGCCGGCGGCGGAAGTCGCCGTCGATTCGTGGCTCGACGGCCACGGCCGCGTCATCACGCGCGTGGCCGACAATGGTCCCGGCATCCCGGCGAAGCTGCGCCGCAAAATCTTCGGCCGCTTCGTCCGCCTGGGCAGCGAGCTGGAACGCTCGCAGACTGGTACCGGCTTGGGGCTGTACATCGTCAAGGGACTGGTGCGTCGCATGCACGGCCGAGTCGTGGTGCGTAGCAGACTGACGCGGCTGGGGACAATCTTCGAGGTCGAACTCCCCTGCACCACGATCGTCGGCGTCGAGCCGACCGAAGCGCCGCAGCCGCCGAGCCCCGTGCCAGACCCTGTGAGCCGCTAGCTGCTTCAGGCGGTGCCGTGTGCCGGCACCGCCAAGACACTTCATCTCGCGGCAAATCTGGCGGCGCGGTACTGTTCGCACGCTGATTCGGTCCGCAGCTTCTGGGGAGGTGGCCAGTGCGCACGAGATTATTGAACCTGCTGGCGGCGATCGTTTATCTGCTAGCTGCCCGTGCCTTGCCAGCGGACGAACAGCATAAGCCGGTTACGGCCAAACAATCGCATGCTCTGCGCGACCATCGGTCGATGACGACCGAGGCCAAGTTGTATCGCGACGGCCTGCTGGTCGTTGAGACGGAAACGGAATCAACCCATCTTACGCGCGGCTTGCGAGGCCGGGTGTTCCTGGTGATGGTGAATGACCAAGGCGAAGCCATCGCGATCACCGAGCAGTTCGGCTGCACGACGCGCGGCAGCACCACCGACATCACCACACCGCATCGAGGCAAGGACCTGTTCAAGACCAAAATCCCAGACGCGGTCGCGAAGCAGACAGCCTCGATCGACATCTACCAGGGCGAAGAGGTCGACCTCGATAAGACCTGGAACAACTTCCGGGTCGCCGCCGACGCGGTTGGAAAGCTGGTCGTGATCGCCATCAAGGTGCTTTGAAGTCGGCGGCATAACGCGCTCGTCGACCGTCACATCGCGCTGCCGCACGACGATCAGCGATTGGCGATCGCCAAACCTGGATTTCCTCTGCCAGGTATGGCAAGCTGACTGAGCCGTTCCTCGAAGACCTGCGACGGCCGCACCCGGGAGCCGACGGTCGTGAGAACCCTTCGCATCGCTTTTGGGTTTCTCGTCTTCCTTTGGGTCGTGCGTGCCGATGGGCAAGCTTCCTCGAAACCCGGGAGCGTGCCTGCGAGTTCGGCCGACTGGTCGATGTACAACCACGACTCGGCCGGCTGGCGGTTCAACGCTGCCGAGCAGACACTCAGCCCCGCGAACGTTCCCCAACTCATCGAGAGGTGGCGATTCCCGGCGTCCGACTCGAACGAGACCATCGGCGTCGTCCACGCCACGCCCACGGTCGTTGCCGGGGAAGTCTACTTCGGCACCGTCACGTTGCCCGCGTTCTACAAACTGGCCCCCGACGGCACGCTCCGCTGGGTGTACCGGAACACCGGTCGCAAAACGATCCTGCCAACGACCGAAGGCGCGCCGGGTACCGACAAGCTGCAAGGCGCGGCAACGGGCGGCGGAATCTTCTCGTCGGCGCTCGTTGGCGATGGAGCCGTTTATTTCGCCGACAACGGCGGCTGGATGTACTGCCTCGATGCAACGTCGGGACAAGAGCGATGGAAAGTCGATAGCCGCGCGCCGTCGTTCCCGGGTGCACATTTCAACAACATCCTGATGGCCTCGCCCATCCTCGCCGATGGCAAGGTCGTGTTCGGCGGCGGCACCTTGGAACAACTGTTCGCTGGCACTGTGAAGTACCCTGGCAGCACCGGTCGCGGGTTTCTGGTCGCACTCGATCCGCAGTCCGGCACGATCGTTTGGAAACACGATGTCGGCCCCAAGCCGGCCAAGCTCGATCCGCCGGTCGTCGTGCAAGACTCGTGGGGCGAACATAAGTGGGAGTATGGTCCCGCCACGAGCAGCGTCTGGTCCACGCCCTCGTACGATGCTGCTTCGAACAGGCTGTACTTCGGCAGCGACGTAAATACCTCGCCGCGACAGCCGACCGCCGACGATCCCCGGCTGTGGACCGAAGATTCGTGCGCCGTGGTGTGTCTCGATGCCGCGACCGGAAAACGCCTGTGGAACACGCAGATCAACCCCGGCGATCTGTGGAACAACACGATGCGCGCCTACGACCCCAAGACCGGCTTGTACAAGGACTGTGCGGTCGGCGACACGCCGAAGCTGCTGACGATCGCCGTCGACGGACAGCCTACGAAAGTCGTGGGCGTCGGCTGCAAAAACGGCGGCTTCTACTTGTTGCGGGCCGACAACGGGAAGCTTGTCGAGCACACGCCCGTTTACACCGGCCCGCCCACCGAGCCTCCCGCCGAGCACGATCCGCGCGTGCTGGCGCTGCCCAGCTCCATCGGCGGGTTGCAAACCGGCTGTGCCACCGATGGCCGCACGATCTTCACCAACGGCATCGACGCGCTGCGGCTGGGTATGAAGGAAACCCCAAGCGCGGCCGGGCAAGGACCGACGGCGGGACGCGTCACGGCGACCTCGATCGATCTGGCGACCGAACGCTGGCGGCACGAGCGCCCGATGATCGCCGAGATGGGCGGCACGCCCGGCAAGCCGAAGTTCACGAACGTGGGCGATATCTGCGCCTCGGGCATCGCCGTAGGCAACGGGGTGGTGTACTTCACCGCCGTCGGCAGCGGCAAACTGATCGCGCTCGACGCCGAGAGCGGCAGCCTGCTCAAGGAACTCGATTTGGGGCCTGTGTTCTGCGGTCCCTCGCTGTCTCGCGGCCGGGTGTACGTCGGCAGCGGCAACACTTTGTGGGGCCCGAGAGAAGTCGAGAATTTCTTTCCGAAGAAGTTCACCGGCAGCGTACAGTGCTACGGACTGCTCGGTGAAGATGAGATCGACCGGCTGGGGGCCAACCATCCATGACCAAACCTGAGAAACTCCGATGAATCGGGCAATCCATCTTATGGCGGCGTTGTCGATCGCGCTACCGACTGTCATGGCATACGCCCAACAGGGCAAGACCCGCGCCGAGGCGCTGGCCCAATCGTACCCGCCGCTTCCCGACAACGTGGAGCGTAAGCAAGTCACCATCTGGAGTGACGGTACGCGCATGGCTGGCGACCTGTATCAACCGAAAGATTTGAAGCCCGACGACAAGCTCCCCGCGATCGTCTTCATTCACGGCACGGGGGGAACCAAGAAAGCACCCTGGTCGGTCAAGCTCGCCACCGCGTTTGCGCAGAACGGCTTCATCTTTTTGAACTTCGACTACCGCGGTTGGGGCGAGAGTGAAAGCAAATTGGTGATGCTCGATCCGATGCCCGAGCCTGACGATAAGAACATGCTCACCGTGAAGGCACGCGCCGTTCGCTGGCAGATGGACTTCGCCGATCAAACGTTCGACATTCGCAATGCCATCGCCTTCATGGTGGGCGAACCAAATGTCGATCGCGAGCGGATTGGCCTTCTCGGAACCAGTTACGGCGGCGGACTAACCACCTGGGCGGCCGCCTATGACCCGCGCGTGAAGTGCGCCGCCGTGCAGGTGCCCGGCATGGGCGGCCAGCGTGGGCTTCCTTTCTACAATCGCGCCTACGAATTGATGGCTCAGCAGGCGCGGGGCGAGACCGAGCCGTTCCCCTACGAGTCCGGCGCTCCCACCGGCAAGATGTCATCGTACGCCCACATGCGTTACAACATCGCCAAGGACACGCCGTACAACGTCTTGGATGCCGCCAAGGATGCGAAAGTACCGATGCTCATCATCGACGCCGGCAACGAAGAGCTGATGGACATCAAGGCCAACGGCGGCCGCGTGGCTGCAATCCTGCAATCCAGCGGCACGCCCGTCGAGTACCACGTCATCGACGGCATCGGACACTACGGCGTCTACGGCGAGAAACAACAATCGATCACGGACCTGGAACTCGCCTGGTTCAACCGGTATCTGAAACCCGCGAAGTAGCTGACCTCCGCTTACCAGACGGTACGCTTGGCACGGACTGGCGCTGCAAAGGCCGGTCGGTTACTTCATTCACGGAAGGAGTTCTCAAGACGATGTTCGTCACCAAGTGGAAGGCCGGCGCGGTCATGATGCTGGCCTCGTGCACGATCGCGAGCCTGACGGCCTTCAGCCCCGCACCGTCGCAGGAACCGACCGCGGATGCCGTGGCAAGTGGGGAGCAGTCACCGGACGCGGGAGGTAACGACGGCGGCCTGAGCCAGGACCGCCTCTTCACGCCGGACGGCGAGATGATGGTTGTGAACGTCTACTCGACCGACCCGGGCCACAACCAGATCTTTCTGTACAACTACGCCCTCGTCAACGTGCTCCCCGAGATCAATCGGATCCGGGGTGTCGGCACCGGCACGATCCTCGGCAGCCGCGGATATGCGATGCGGATCCGGCTGAGCCTCGACCACATGGCGGCCTACAACCTGTCGTCCGATGATATCAAAAACGCCTTCCGCGGGTGCAGCATGATCGGCTCGCCCGAGAAACTCGTCATGAAGACCGCGCAATCGAACGAGTACGAGCTGACCCACATCGGGCATTCCAACAAGCCGGAGCAATATGAAGAGATCATTTTGAGGGCGAGTGAAGACGGCGAGATCCTGCGACTCAAGGACGTTGCCCAGGTGGAGTTGGCCTCCCAGTTCAATAATGTTTCCTCCGACATCGACGGGCATTCCACAGCGGCTATCGTCCTCAAATTGGCCCCCGGCTCCAACGCGGCAGTCGTTCTTGAGAAAGTCAAGGAGAAGCTGAAGGAGATCAAGGACGCCATGTTCCCGCCCGGGATGGAGTTTCAGGTCACTCGGCTCGATAGCCGGGACATGGTCTATGCGGTCATCCAGACTCCTCGGGACTCGACGCTCGAGTCCACGAGCGCTAAGTGCCACGAGTTGGCTGCGATCGCCAAGGGCGTCGATGGGGTCACTTCGGTCTTCTCAATCGCAGGTTACCAGCTCCGGACCGACGGTCGCGACTCGAGCGTGGCGACCTGTCTCATCCATTTGAAGGACCGGTCCAGCCGCAAGCTGAGTTCGCGCCAGATCATCGAGACACTCGAGGAAAAATGCCGGGCAATGAACGTCGATCTCGAGTTTTTCGAGCCGCCCGCAGTTTCGGTTTTTGTCGCGGCCGGGGGTTTCTCCGTACGCGTCCTCGACAAGACGAACTTGAACGACGACGAGCGGCCCGGAAGAGCATCCGAGGCGTTCATGAACGACTTATTGAAACGAAAGAACCTGGAGACTCTCTTTCATTTCCTTGTCGACAACTACCCGCAATACGAGCTGGTCATCAACAACGACGTCGCCGTGCAGAAAGGGGTGTCGATCGCCAGCGCGATCGAGAGCCGGTTCAAAGTCGTAGGCTGTGATGGACAGGCCGAGTCAAAGGTCCAGAGACTCGTCGAGGATTTCTCACAGGTGTCCTTCAAGAACGACCATGGGGAAATGGTACCCTACAGCTCGTTCGTGCAGCTCAAGATGAAGCATAGGTCGAACGAGTTCGGCCGCTAAAACCTTTATCCCACGCTGCCATTCAAGGCGTGTTGCGAGTGCCGCGGACTATTTGCCGATGCAGAAGCGGCTGAAGATGCGGTCGAGGATGTCTTCGGTGTAGATGGTGCCGACCACTTCGCCCAGGGCGTCGAGCGCGGCGCGCAAGTCGGCGGCGACCAACTCCTCGCCTCCGCCAGCTTCTGCAACGCGCTCGGCATGCTCGAGCGCCCCGGCGGCGCGTTCGAGGCTTGTGCGTGCCCGGGCGGCGGTGCTCGCCACGACCTGGCTGTCGTCCGTTCGCGCACCGACCACCGCACCGCGCAACGCCTCTCGCAGCGCATCCAGTCCGGTTCCGGTTTTGGCGCTGACGGCGATCGCATCGCCCGGTGGCAGCGCGCTGTTCAGCAGGTCGCTCTTCGTGCAAATGGTGATCTCGCCCTCGCGCGCCGCGACTGCGGCACACGTGCCATCGACGCAGCGCAACACGACGTCGGCTCGGCGATGTTGTTCAGCCGTCGCGGCCTGAGCCTGGCGATCGATGGCGCTGGTCGGAATCTGAGCATCGACCCCTGCGGTATCGACTAGTTCGCACGCGATGCCGTCGAGATCAAGGCGGGCCACCAAATAATCGCGAGTGGTTCCCGGCATGTCAGAGACAATCGCCCGGCCGTTGCCGACGAGTGCGTTGAATAACGTGCTTTTGCCGGCATTAGGCTCGCCGACCAGCACCGCGCGTACCAGTTCGTCGCTCGTGGCTCGCACGGCCATCTGTTTCAGCAATTCGTCGACGGCCCTTCTGGCCCGCCGCACATCGGCTAATAGTTGGTCGCGAGTGATGAACTCGATTTCCTCCTCCACGAAGTCGAGTCCCGCTTCCAGGTGCGCGAGCAGATCGGCCAGCAGATCGCGGAGCGCGCTGAGTCGGCCCGCCAGGCCGCCGGCCATCTGTGACAAAGCAACGTCGAGCTCGTGCCGGCTGCCGGCGTCGATCACCCCGAGCACCGCCTCGGCCTGCGTCAGGTCGATCCGCCCAGCCAAGAAGGCACGCAGTGTAAATTCGCCGGGCCGGGCCGGTCGCGCTCCGTGAGCGCATAATGCCGAGACAATCGCTTCCAGCAATGGCGGTGAGCCGATGGTATGCACTTCGGCGGTCGGCTGGCGGGTGTAACTACGGCGACCGGGCCACAACAGCAACGTCGCATCGAGCGGCCTGTGCAACGCGGGTAGAGTCAACGTGCCCTGAATGGCACGAGGCAAACAAATCTGGTCCAACGCTTCGCTGCCGCAGAATATGCCGTTGAGGCATTCGAGCAGCCGCGTGCCGGTAACACGGACGATACCGCGCGCCGCTGGCCCCGGCGCGCTGGCGATGGCGACGATTGTGTCGTCGGTGGAGAACATCGACGGAGTGAATCCGATCGCAGTGGGCGGCTAACTGCTTGTCTCATCCGCAAGTTTCGTTTGCCAATCTTGCGCGGTGTGAAAAACGAGGAGCACGTTCACTTCACGATTGTCGAAACGGTAAACGACAACGTGGCCGTGACCTTTCGATTTTCGGCGGATCATGATGTAACGCAACTCGGGACGGAACGTGAGAGTTTTCCCTTGCTTGTACCTGCGATCCAAACCATAAACGTGCCGCTTCAAGAAGGCGAGATACGCGTCGGCATGCGACGGACAGTAACGCTCCGCGTTCCACTGCCAAATCTCGTGCAGCGCGGTGATGACCGCAGGGGAAATAATAACGCGGAGAATCAGCTTTTCCGGCGGAGCCATTCTTCTCTACGCTTGGCAAGTTCCGCGTCGGCCTGTTCGGTCGTGAGGCCGTTTCCAGCCGCAATCTGCGCCGCGGCGTGGTCGATTTCAGCCAGGCGCTCTGGCGTGAAAAGATGATTCAGCTCGTCCGTGTCGGCGATATCGCTTTGCAGAACGTTTGCCACATACTCGTCGACATTTGCGAATCCCGATTCTGCCGCGCGGCGCTGCGCCTCCTGGTAAAGCTGGTCGTCAAGACGGATTTGGTGCATGGATCGCTCTCCGGCCAATGCCTTTCACGGCCATTGGCTGATCAACGTTTCCCGCCCGATTTCTTCTTCGCCCGTCCCGCGCCGTTCGTGGGGCTGGTCGCCACCGGGCGCGACGCGACGTCAATCGTTTTTTTTTCGTCCCCCACTGCTGGCTTGGTCTTGGGCAGCAGTTTGCGCTCGGCGATGCCCCACAGGCTCGAGGCGATGAAGTACATGCACAAGCCGCTAGCGACTTTGAAAAACATGACGCCCATGAAGACCATCATGTATTGCATCATCTTGGCCTGCATGGCGGCTTGCTCGTCGGCCGGCGGTGGCATGAACATCTTCTGCTGCCAAATGAACAGTCCAATCGTCACCAACGGCAGCACGTTCAGATACGGCCCCAGCCAGCCCGATGGCGCGGCGAAATACGCCGGCAGGTACGGCTCCCAGTACCACAGCATGTCGGGCGCCCCGAGGTTCGAGCACCAGCGAACGCTTTCGGAAATCAGCGGGGCCAGCCGCAGTTCGACGTCGACGCTCAGCGACCGGTACAGGCCGATGAAGATCGGGAGTTGCAGGAACATCGGCAAGCAGCCGCTGAGCGGGTTGTAGTTGTGCTTGCGGAACAGCTCTTGCTGCGCCTTGCTCCGTGCCTCCATGTTGTTCTTGTATTTCTCGGTAATCCGCTTGATCTCGGGTTGCAGCTCCTGCATTTTCTGCGCGTTGACCGCCTGGCGACGGCTGATCGGGAACATGCACGATCGCACCAGCACCGTCAGCAGCACGATCGCCACGCCGTAATTGGGGATGATGCCGTAGAAGAAGTGTAGAATCGCGAGCATCGGCTCGGCAACAAAGCCGAACCAGCCATAATTCACCAGGCCCGTCAGATCGTACTGCTCGAGCAGGCTGGGGCGCTTGGGTCCAGCGAACAGCAAGAACTCGTGCCGCAACGGCGCGTCGGGCTTGATCGAAAATGGCTGGCTGACGAGCCGGCACGTCACATCGGTTTGGTTCTTCTTGTACTTGTCTTCGGAAACGGGGCCGACGCGGACGGGAATCGTATCGGCGAACCAGTTCTCTTTCAGATCGCGGTGCTGCGGAACGATGGCCGAGGCAAAATAGATTGCGTCGACGCCCGCGAAGGCCACCGGGTAATCCTGCCAGTGGATGTTGGCCTTGTCGTCGGCAATGGTTGCCGCGGCGGCAAAGTGCGTCGACACACTGCTTCCTTGCCGTTGACCGACGACCACGTCGCGAAGTCCCGAACCTCCGGTGGCGATCTTGTTCGTGTACCACGATCCTTCGGTCGGCAGCCCGGTGGGCCCATCGAAACGATAGGCAACGTCGGTCGCCTCTTTACCGATGTTGCGAATTTCGAGCGTGAACACCAGGTGATAGGCCTGGGTGTCTGGGTCGCTCGCGGTGCCTTCGGGAAGCTTCGCCAACCGGTAGCGCTTGATGATTTCCAGGCCGTGATCGGACAACGTGTAGCCAAACCGCGCCTCATCGGCGTTGGCGACCTCGAGCAGTTCCCAGTTCTCAGTGCGCATCGTAATGCCCGGTAACTCGTCGGCATCAGTGGCGAGCTTGTCTTTGCCGACACTTTCCAGCGTGATGAGATACGACAACGGGTCCATTTTCTTCGACACCACACCGTGCCGCTCGGGCTGCACGATCTGCACAGGCCGCGGCCGCAGGGTGACCTCAACCGGCTTGTCGCGCCCCGCAATGCGTAGCGCTACTTGCTGGCCGATGCGCGTCCGGCGCAGCGCGTCCCGATAATCGAGCGCGGTGCGGACGTGATAGTCGTCGAAGGCGGTGATCACATCGCCGGGCTTAACGCCCGCTGCCGCAGCCGGTGTGCCGGGGCCGACGACTTGCACTACGGCTCCGGCCTTGTCGGGAGTGTCAGTCACGGCCAGATGGCCTAGATAACCGCTATCGTCTTCGCGCCCTTCACGGTCGTTCCAGTTCGTGTCGTGATAGCGCGGGCTGTTAAGCTCAATGCGCTCGACGGCCGCCCCCCGACTAGTAAGCGTCACCAGCATGCGGTACGGACTGGCCGGATCGGCCGACCCGAGCGTCAACAGCCGCAACGGCATCTCAGGACGCGCCGCACCGGCAGGTTGCCCGGCGGGGTTCTCGGCGGCAGCTTTTTCTCCAGCCGGTTTCTCTTCGGCGGCAATCGCCGCCGGAGCTTCGTCCGCCTTCTCAGCTTGCTTGCCTTCAGCAGGTTTCGCGCCAGGCTCTTTCTCGCCGGCTTTCTGTGCCTGCTGCGCGGCTTGTTGAGCGCGCTGTGGGGCGAGCCACCGCTGCAACAGCATGTTGCTGCCGATGATCGCGATCGCCAGCACGAAGAAGATGATGTACCGCTTTTCCATCCTGAGCCAATCCTTGTGCCTGAGCCAATACTGTCGCGCGTGATTGCTGCCAAAGAAACCGGGCGCTGCCAGCGCTGTTAGCGCCCCTCGCGCAGACGGTCGCCGAGGAAGTTATCGAGTTCCGGCGTGTCGTAGATCTTGCGGATCGTTTTTTCGAACGGATATTCGATCCGGCGGTAACGAACCATGTTGTCGTCGAGCACGATATAGCAGGCACGCGGATTGCCATCGCGCGGCTGGCCGACACTGCCGACGTTAATCATCACCTTCACGTCGCCGATGCGGTACTCATAACCCATCTCTTCGGGGGTGAGAAACGTGAGGTTCTGCGTGAACACCCCCGGCACATGCGTGTGTCCCTGGAACACGCAACGCTCGACCAGCGAGAATATCTTTTCCATCTTCCGCTGGTTGTAGATGTCCTCGGGGAACACGTATTCGTTCAACGGATTACGGGCCGAGCCGTGAACGAACAGGAAGCCGTTCTCGCGCCGGGTGCGGGGCAACTCCTGTAGAAAGTTGCGGCGGCGAATGCGGTCGGCCGGCTCGCCCACGGCGCATTCCAACTGCTCGCGGGTCCAGAAGATGGCACGCTCAGCGCCGGCATTGAACCCCTCGGGATCGAACAGGGCCCCCTGGTCGTGGTTCCCCAGGATGCACACGTTGGCGCGCATCACCAGGTCGATGCACTCGCGCGGATTGGGACCGTATCCGATCACGTCGCCCAAGCAGTAAATCTGGTCGACGCCTTGAGTTTCAATATCGGCCAGCACGGCCTCGATCGCCTCGAGGTTGCTGTGGATATCGCTGATGATCGCTCGCTTCACACCACCATCTCGCACGGTTCAAATTGGGGCCGGCTCTCGTCGCGCGGACACCCTGCTTGCTTTATATCACAAACCACGCGAAGATGCTGGGCTCAAAGCGGGCATGGTTTTCCCAAACTGTGGCGGCAGTCTAACGTTAGCTCGACGCGGCGGTCAAGGCAACGGCCGCGCGCCGGCGATGTTCGCATTCGTCGCATGCCTGTGCGCATCCTTGCCTTGGAAACGACCGGGCATGCTGGCAGTGTCGCCGCGTTGGCCGACGCGCAGTTGCTGGCCGAGCACGCACTACCGCCCGAGCAGCGCAGCGCCCAATCGCTTGCTCCGGCGATGCGATCGCTGCTGGCTGAAGTTGGTTGGCGGCCTCGTGACGTGGAACTGTTGGCTGTGGCGATCGGCCCCGGCTCGTTCACCGGGCTGCGCGTAGGAGTGACGACCGCCAAGACGTTTGCGTATGCCGTGGGTGCTGACGTGATCGGGATTGTTTCACTCGATTGCCTCGCCCGGCAGGCACCCCCTGATGCCGAACGACTCTCGGCGGTGATCGACGCTCATCGCCGCCAGGTGTTCTTGCGGAACTACGCACGCCCGGCCGGCGCGGTCCTCGTCGCCGTCGATGAACCGAGCATCGTCGATGAGGCAGCGTGGCTGGCAAACCTGAAGCCGGGCGTCGCCGTCACCGGTCCAACCGTCGGCAAGTTCGCGGATCGCTTGCCGGCCGGGGTAATCGCCGTCGGTGAACGCTTGCGCACGCCGATGGCCGCGACTGTCGGTTTGCTGGCACACGAGCGATACCAGCGTGGTGAGCGCGACGATCTATGGACGCTCGGTCCGCTGTACCTCCGCCGCGCGGCGGCCGAGGAAAAAGCCGATGGCGTGTGACAATCTTGTTAGGCACTATCGAAACGCTTGCGGTTTAGCAGCCGCTTGCCCCTGTGCCTATCACTCCGTATGCTCGAACGCATGAAAACCATCGTCCAGATTTCGCTCGATTTGACGAACATTCCCGAGGCCCTGTCGACGGCCGACTTGGCCATGCGCGCCGGGGTCGACTGGCTCGAAGCGGGCACTCCGCTGATCATTGCCGAGGGGATGCACGGCGTGCGTGCCCTGCGCGAGCGTTTTCCGAAAACACCGATCGTCGCCGACCTGAAAACGATGGACGGCGGCTACCTCGAGGCCGAGATGATGGCCAAGGCCGGCGCGACGCACGTCGTGGTGATGGCCCGTGCCCATGCCGAGACCGTGAAGTGCGTCGTCAAGGCGGGGCGCGATTTCGGCGTGAAGGTGATGGGCGACAACATGATCTCCGACGACATGGTCGCCGGCGCGAAGTGGCTCGAAGATCTCGGCTGCGATTTCGTGATCCATCACATCGGCTACGACGAACGCCGCGGCATCGCCGCCCAGGGGAAGCGCATGCCCAGCCCGCTCGACCAACTGCGGCAAGTCGTCGAGGCCGTGAGCGTGCCAGTCCAGGCGGTCGGCGGGCTGACGCTCGAACAAGCGGTGCGCACTCCCGAATACGGCGCCCCGCTCGTCGTGCTCGGCGCGCCGTTGACGATCGATGCCGACTCGTTCAAGACCGCCGGCGGCGATCTCGAAGCTTCCTTGCGTATGATCTGCGACAAAGTTCACAGCTACGGCGACATCCCGATAGGAAAGAAGCGCTAACCCATGCCACAAACTGCCGTCGTCAACTACGCCAACCAAAAGCACTGCGTCGAACTACGCGACATTCCGCGTCCCGAGATCGGTCCCGAAGACGTGCTGCTGGAAGTCGCTGCCGTCGGCGTCTGTGGCAGCGACCTGCATCAATGGACGGCCGAACATAGTTGGCCGGTGAACTACCCGGTCGTGCTCGGCCATGAATTCGCCGGGAACGTTGTCGAGGTGGGCCAGCGCGTCACCGCCTGGAAAGAAGGAGACCGCGCGGTCAGCGAGACTGCCGCGGTGATCGATCCCAACAGCCCGCTCACCCGCCAAGGACTGTACAATCTCGACCCGACGCGCAAAGGCTTCGGCTACGGTGTGAACGGGGCGATGACGCACTTCGTCCGCGTGCCGGCTCGCTGCCTGCACCGTGTCCCCGATAATTTGCCGTTCGAGCGTGCCGGGCTCACCGAGCCGTGCTGCGTCGCATACAACGCCGTGGCGGTTCAATCGCCAATCAAGCCAGGCGATCGGGTCGTGGTGCTCGGCCCGGGACCGATCGGCATCCTCTGCGCCGCGATGGCGAAATTACAAGGGGCCGAGGTTGCGGTGGTGGGCCTGGAACGCGACCGCGCCCGGCTCAATGTCGCCGAGCAGTACGGCTGCCTCACGATCACCGCGGGCCTGGAAGAATGGGCCCGCCAAGGCGACGGCCTCGGCGTCGACGGCGTGATCGATGCCGCTGGCATTTCGGCCACGCTCAAAACCGCGATCGATATTGTCCGCCCCAACGGTTGGGTCACGAAGGTCGGCTGGGGCAAGGCGCCTTATGGATACTCGCTCGATCCGCTGGTGCAAAAGAACGTCACGCTGCGCGGCAGCTTCAGCCACAACTGGCCGGTGTGGGAGCGCGTAATCCGCCTGCTTTCGACCGGCCAACTCGACGTCACGAAGATTACCGGCGGCATCTGGCCGCTGGAACAATGGCACACGGCCTTTGAAGAAATGCACTCGGGGCGCATCGTGAAAGCCGTTTTGAAGCCCTAAAACTTGGACACGTCGGCATCCGCGGGAGGGCGAGGCTCCCGCCGAGCCGGCTCAGCAGGAGCTTCGCCCTCCCAACGAACAATCATGCGTCTCAAAGACAAAGTCGTTCTCGTCACCGGTAGCACCACGGGCATAGGCGAGGCAATTGTTCGGCGCGCGATCAACGAAGGCGCGAAGGTGCTTATTCACGGTCGCGACGAGCAGCGCGGCCGTGAGCTGGTCAAGGAATTGGGCAGCGCATCGGCATTACACGTCGACGATCTCGCAGATCCCGAAGCTCCGCCGCGGATCGTTGCGGCAGCGATCAAAGCCTTCGGCAAGCTCGATGCCTTAGTGAACAACGCTGCCCTGGTGACGCGCAGCAATCTGGCGAACACCGATGCCGCGCTGTTCGACAAGCTGATGGCGGTCAACGTGCGGGCTCCGCTGTTGTTGATCAAGGCTGCTGCACCGCACTTGAAGGAAACCAAGGGGTGCGTGCTCAACATTGGCAGCGTGAACGGTCACTGCGGCGAAGCGAACCTGCTGGCCTATTCGATTACCAAAGGTGCATTGATTACCTTATCGCGCAACCTGGCCGACGCCTTGGGTCGCGACGGCGTGCGAGTGAACCATTTCAACGTCGGCTGGGTGCTCACGCCCAATGAATACCAGGTGAAGATTGTCGATGGTTTGCCTCCCGATTGGCCCGAGCGCGTCGAGCGCAAGAGTGCACCGTCGGGCAGGCTCATCAAGCCCGAAGAGATCGCCGCGGCGGCAGTATATTGGATCGGCGACGAAAGCCGACCCATCAGCGGCAGCGTATTGGAACTGGAACAATACCCTGTGATCGGCCGCAACCCGCCGAAGGACGTGAAATAATATGCCCCGCCTCGCTGCATTTCCCAAAGCGTACATGGACCCGCTGGTCGTCGACGGCTCGATGACCCTTAAGCAATGGATCGAGATGGCCAGTGAACTGGATATCGACGGCCTCGAGATGTACTCGGGCATGCTTGACTTGCAGCAGCCGAGCGATTGGCCGAAGGCGCGTGAGCAAGCGCATGCCGTCGGCCTGCGAATCCCCATGCTCTGCTGCTCGCCCGACTTCACCCATCCCGACCCCGCCTTCCGCGCCGACCAGGTGGCGAAAGAAAGAGGGTGGATCGAGATGACCGCCGGGCTCGGCGGACAGTATTGCCGCGTGCTCTCGGGGCAGCGCCGGCCCGAAGTCTCGCGGCAGCAGGGGATCGACTACGCCGCCGAGTGCATCGAGGCATGCCTCCCCGCGGCCGAGAAGGCGGGCGTGACGTTGATCCTCGAAAATCACTACAAGGACAATTACTGGCAGTATCCCGAGTTCGCCCAGAAGATGGACGTGTTCTGCGACCTGGTGGCGAAGCTGGACTCGCCGCACTTCGGCGTGAACTACGACCCGAGCAACACGTTCCTGGCCGGCGAAGACCCGATCGAATTACTCGAGCGCGTGAAGCACCGAGTGGTGACGATGCACGCCAGCGATCGCTATCTGGCCGAGGGGACGATTGAGGACCTGCGCCGCGAAGAGGACAGCGTCGGCTACGCGAAGCGCCTGCGCCACGGCACGATCGGTAAGGGGATGATCGACTACGACGCCGTGTTCGGCATCCTGTCGGCCATCGGCTTCGACGGCTGGATCAGCATCGAGGACGGCGTGGACGGCATGGACCAGCTCAAGGAAAGCGTCACATTCTTGCGGCACAAGATGAAGCAATACTGGCCGGAGTGATGCTAGATTTAGAGTACGCAAGCCACGTGGCAAGAGACCACTGCGAATGTATATCGCCGTCATTCAGGAATCGGGCGATTGGTGGATCGGCTGGATCGAAGAGATTCCGGGCGTCAACTCCCAAGGGGCGACGCGCGCGGAGTTAATCGAGAATCTTCAATCGGCCTTGCACGAGGCATTTGAAATCAACCACGCGCGGCGGCTTCAATAACCGTGATGCGCCGCGGCGTGCAGCTTGGCTTGCTCGTCGATCGACAATCCTTCGAGCTTCTCGGCGTCGAAGAAGTGATCGCGCGTCAGGTGCTCCCAGTAGGTCATGCCGCTGACGCCCGCTTCGGGAACGTCGATCGTCTCGAGCCAGATGTGCAATTCGTCGGCATGCAGGCTGCGAAGCCACTTGCTCGGCGGACGACCATGCCGGGCGCGGCGCTTGGGATCGGGCAAATGCTCGATGTCTTTGCCGGTAGCAACCTGCTCGCCATCCTCGCTTTCCCACGCGCGTTCGTCGAGCGGAACGAAATTCGGGTCGAGGTATCCCTTATGCTCTGTGTACGGCTCGCCCGTCTGCTTATTGATCGGCGTCGTGATGCCGGTGAGCATCCAGCGGCCATCCTTGTACGTTTCCTGCTCGTACCACAGCCAGTTCTCGTTGCGGGCGGCCCGCCAGTGAAGGGGCGACTTGGGCGGGTCGTCGGCCATGATGCCCGCCGCCAGATCGTCGAACGCCACGACGCGCAGCTTTTCGCCGAGGGTGAAAAATCCGAAGCCGATCCAGAACAGAAACCTGCGGCGTTTCATGATTCGGTACCCGCGCCAGAGGCAGACAGCGAACCCTCTTTACCAGCATAATTCACCATGCTCGCGGGTGCTTCACAAAAACTCGCGGCGAATGTTGCTGATCGCCCACCCAGGGAGGCGTGCATGTCGAGCGAACGCGACCGAATGTTGGCCGGCGAATTGTACGACCCGTACGATCCGGAACTGGTGGCAGCGCGTCGTCGGGCGCGCGAACTTTGCCAAGCGCTTAACGCCAGCCATCCGGCTGAGGAGACGCTGCGCCGCGCGTTGCTGTGCGAACTGCTCGCTGCCGGGGGCGACAGCGCGCTCGTCGAACCGCCGTTCTACTGCGATTACGGCTCGAACATCGATCTCGGCGAGCGCGTGTTCCTGAACTTCAACTGTGTCGTGCTCGATGTGTGCCGTGTGCAGATCGGCGACTATACGCAAATCGGACCCAGCGTTCAGATGCTCACGGCGATGCACCCGCTGGATGCCGAGCTGCGGCGCAAGCAAGAGTTCGGCAAGCCGGTGACCATCGGCGCCGATGTTTGGATCGGCGGCGGCGCGATCGTCTGCCCGGGAGTCAGCATCGGCCCGCGGTCGGTGATCGGGGCCGGCAGCGTGGTCACGCGCGACATTCCCGAAGGCGTGCTCGCCGTCGGCAATCCGTGCCGAGTGATTCGGTCGATTCTCAAATGATGCGGCAGTCGGCCGCCATCGGCCGGTTTCCCGCGGAGGAACGAGTAGCTGCATGCTACAATCGCCGTCGCCGCGAGTGTCGTCCGAAAACGACCGGGCCCAATGAACCCGTAGGAGAGGCAAGGCATGAGTCCAATGACACCGGACCTCCATAACCTAGAGCAGCAGATTCAGACCTTGCAGAAGCAGGTCGCGGCGTTGCAGGGTTGTTGCCAACAACTATTTGCCAATGACCAGGCACTGGGCGCGACGATGCTTTGCTCCATGTTCTGCTTGATCGGGGCCGATGATAATAACGCTAGTATGTTAGGCACGCTAAATGTCTTGCCATCGACGATCGCGCCTGTGACGCCTTCGACGAAACAAACGGGCTACGCGGTACAGCGTATCGCCGGTTCGTTAGGCTATTGAGACGCAACGGAATGCACGCGGCGCGGTCCCGCCGGCAACTGCGTCACACCACCTCGTAGCCCTTGCGCTGTTCGCGGCGTAGCCAGGTGTTGGCTTCCGAGTCGTCGATGAATTGCTCCTTGGCCGGGTCCCATTTCAATGGTCGGCCCAGGCGCATCGAGATGTTTCCCAGGTGGCAGGTCGAGATGGTGCGATGCGAATCGGCAATGTTGCTGATCGGCTGCTTGCGCGACTGCACGCAGTCGAAGAAGTTCCCCATGTGGTTGATGATCGCATCGAGCTTGCCGGCGCGCTCGGGACGGCTGAGGTTGTCGTTGCCGTAGACCGTGAACTGCGCGCGCTTCAGCGGGCGGTCCTTGAGTGCATCGACCGGCTTGCCCTCGATCGTGTTGCGATTGACGATCATCCGTCCTTCGCTGCCGGTGAACAGGATGCCGTTGCGCCCGTGGTCGGCCACGGTCATCTCGACGCCGTTGCCGAAGCGATAATTCGCAGCAAAGTCGACGGCCACGTTGTAGCCGTCGGTAACGGTGGGCATCGTGGCGGTGGTGGCAATCTCGACCGGCACGTCGCCGATTGCCCACTGGGCGATGTCGATGTGGTGCGCACCCCAGTCGGTCATCTGGCCACCGGAGTATTCGTACCACCAGCGGAACGTGTAATGGCAGCGCTCTTCGCGATACGGCACGTCGGGCGTTTGTCCTCGCCAACGGTCCCAATTCAGCTTGCCGGGTACAGGACGGCGCTCGAACGGGCCGCCGGTGAAATTTTTGCCGAGCACCACGTCGACGCGCTGCAACTGGCCGATGCGTCCCTGGCGGACCATCTCGACCGCCAGGCGGAAGCGGCTGTCGCTGCGCTGCCACGAGCCGACCTGCACAACGCGGCCGGTTTCGCGGGCCACGCGCTCGATCAGTTTGCCTTCGTCGACCGTGAGCGTCAGCGGCTTCTCGACGTACACATCCTTTCCGGCCCGGCAGGCATCGACCACCATCTTCGCGTGCCAATGATCGGGCGTGCCGATGAGCACCACGTCGACACGCTTGTCGGCCAGCAGCTTCTCATATTCATCGTAAATCTTCGGCGTGCTGCCGAAGCTGGCCCGGGCCTGTTCGAGCACGTTGCGATCGACATCGCACAAGGCCACCACGTCGCCGTACTGCTGGGCCACGAGCGTGATCACCGTCCCCTGGTAGCGCAGGCCGATCGCGCCGATGCCCAGCCGTGCGTTCGGCGAGCGCGGCTTCTCAGGGGCCGCGGCCAACAACGGTGTCGCCGCCCCGAGCAGCGCGCCGGCAGCCGTCGATTGGAAGAACTCACGCCGCGACGGACGAAGGGCACTCATTGATCGGTTCCTCACAGTAGCGCATGGACCTAGCAAGCCGACTACGACTGATTATGCACGCAATCGAAGGTGATTGGCAGAGGCTACCATGCCTATCGTCTCGCAACTCCATTGGTTTCTTGATGCAGCCGGCCTTGGGCGGAGTATAATTCCAGCATGACGGCTGAGAACTTCGACAAAACCTTGCAGGCGTATTACCGGCGTCGGCCGTTTCGATCGTTCCTGGTTCGCTTCATCAGCGGCGAATCGATCGAAGTCGATCATCCCGAAGCACTCGTCGTTCGTGGCGGCGTCGGCGTCTACATCAACGCCGATGGAGTTCCGACGCTTTTTGACCACGAGAGCGTCAGCGAAGTCGTCGGCGAAACGGGCCGCCGCACCGCCTGAAAGTCAGATATTGCGTCCGGCGGCACTTGGCGTGCCTTGCGAATGCACCAGGGCAACACGTGGGGTACCGTTGCGTTTCTTCGACCGGGAACGAGCCTGCGGGGAACCACCACTCATTATTGAGTGATAGATGACGACGATTCTTGCCCTTGATGCTGCCTGGACATCCACGGAACCGAGCGGGGTGGCTCTTGTACAGGACGGGCCGTGCGGGTGGCGCTGCGTTGCCATCGCGCCGAGCTACGAAAGCTTTTTCGCTCAAGCCGAGGGCCAAGTAACGGATTGGGGTGCCAGCAAGTTCGCCGGCTCCGCACCCGATGTTCCGAGTCTACTAAGGGCAGCTCGCTCGTTGGCAGGGCAACCCGTAGACCTCGTTACGCTCGATATGCCCGTCGCCACTCAGCCATTCGCATCGCGGCGACAGGCGGACCAAAACATCTCAATTGAATTTGGGGCTCGCTGGTGCGCCGCACATACCCCGAGCGCGAAGCGTCCAGGGTCGCTCGGCGCGCTGCTTTCGTTGGCATGGAGTGCGAACGGGTATCAACTCGCAACAACTGCGACGCGGGCAGCAGAGCCGGGTCGGCTTGTCGAGGTTTATCCTCACCCAGCTTTGCTTTCTTTGCTAAATGCTCAGCAGCGCGTGCCGTACAAAGTCAGCAAGTCGCGGAAGTATTGGCCTAAGTGCAACGTCCAAGAACGCATCGTTAAGCTTCTTGTTGTGTTCAAATCGATTCATGAAAAGGTTGAGGGCGTTTTCGGAAATGTCGGGTTCGACTTTCCGTCGCCAGCCGGAATTCCGACTCTCAGTCACTTAAAACGCTACGAAGATGTCCTTGATGCCCTTGTGTGCGCCTGGGTGGGGCTCGAGTATTTGCAATCCCGAACCGTCGCTCTTGGAGACGAAACGGCGGCGATTTGGTGCCCGTCCGACGTGGTGAAAACTTTGTAACATCCCGCGGGAAATACCGAGTGCGGCCGTTCGTTGGCCGGCTCTTCGCCGTTGCATCTTGGCGACTCGCCACGCAGCACTAGCACGCTTAGCTAGTGGCGCTTCTCGCGATCTATTCCGGGTTTGACCTGTTTTTTCCCCAGGCCTATAATCGCCCGTTAACTTAGGGCCCGGCAATAGGCGGTTCGTCAAGGAGGGCGTCGCCGCGGGTTCTCGGTCACTTGTAAGCAAGGATGCTTCGGTGCCGGGTCTTCTTGTTCCCCCGTCTGGCCAACTGCAGGAGGCGCACGTGCCGCAGGCGTTTTCCGACGACGCCAAGGAGCGCGTCCGCCAGGCGGTCGACATCGTCGATTTGGTCGGCGATTACGTGCCGCTGCGTCGCGAGGGCCGGGCCTACAAAGCGCTCTGTCCCTGGCACGATGACTCGCGTCCCAGCCTGCAGGTGAACCCCGAGCGGCAATCGTTCCGCTGCTGGGTGTGCGATATCGGCGGCGACGTGTTCAGCTTCTTGATGAAGCAAGAGAACATCTCGTTCCCCGAGGCGCTGCAAATGCTCGCCGATCGGGCCGGGATCCAGCTTGCCGCGCGCGACGGAGAGACCGGGCAGAACATCGACTTCAAACGGCTGCAATTCCAGGCCCTGGCGTGGGCCGAACAGCAATATCACGACTGCCTGCTGCGAGCCCCTGAGGCGCAACCGGCCCGCGATTATCTCGCCGGCCGCGCCCTCACCGACGAAACCATCCGGCGGTTCAAGCTTGGCTTCTCGCCCGACGCTTGGGATTGGCTGATCAATCGAGCGCTGGACACACCGTATACGCCACGAGTGCTGGAATCGGTCGGCTTGCTCGTCGGTCGGCAGCAAGGTTCTGGCCATTACGATCGTTTTCGGGGGCGGGTGCTGTTTTCGATTCGCGATCCGCAGCAGCGGCCGGTAGGTTTTGGCGGGCGCGTGCTTCCTGGTGCCAGCGACGACGCGGGGGCCAAGTACGTCAACAGCCCCGAAACGCCGCTGTTCAGCAAGAACCGCCTGCTCTACGGCCTCGACGCGGCGAAGGACGCCCTGTCGAAATCGCGCACCGCGATTGTCATGGAAGGCTACACCGACTGCCTGATCGCCCAGCAATGCGGCTTCGCCAATGCCGTGGCGGTGCTGGGGACCGCGTTGGGCGAAAACCACATCCGCCTGCTGCGGAGATTTGTCGATCGCATCATCCTGGTGCTCGACGGCGACGAGGCAGGCCGGCGACGAACCGACCAGATTCTCGAGCTGTTCGTTGCCGAGCAGATGGATTTGGGAATCGTTACGCCCCCGGATGAACTCGATCCGGCCGACTTCCTGCTCCAGCGCGGTGCCGAGGCCTTTTCGGCGTTGCTCGATGGGGCGGTCGATGCCCTGGAGCACAAGTTTCAGCTTGCCACCAAAGGGCTTTCGGCACAAAGCGGCCTGCACGCCGTGACGCTCGCCGTGGAAAACGTGTTGGCAACGCTGGCCAAATCGCCGCGTTTGCAACAAGCAACCACCGCCGCCATTCGCCTGCGGGAAGATCAGATTCTGCACCGCATGGCACGGCGTTCGGGGCTGCATGAAGATCGTTTGCGCCAGCGGCTCACCGAGTTGCGCCGTCAGCACGCCGGCCGCACCGCCGCGCGGCGTGCCGATCCGGCTGCCCAAGCAGCGACGCTCCCCGCCGGTCCACCGCGGCTGGCGCTGGCCGAAGCGTGGCTGCTGCAAATCCTGATCGAACGTCCCGACTTTCTGCCGGAAATTCGGCAGAACGTACAAGAAGAACAGTTTCGCTGCGAGCGCCGCCGGGCGATTTACGCCCTGGCGTGCCAATTGGCCGACCGTGGCACGGTGCCCTCGTTCGATCAGCTTATGCTGGCGATCGACGATCCGGCATTGCAAAACGTGCTCGTCGGTCTCGACGAAGAGCGCCAGGCCATCGGGCGCTCCGACGCAGCCAAAGAACTTCGTGATTTGTTGACTGTGTTCCGGAATGAATCGCTTTCCCGCGCTCCGCAGCCCACGGAAGTGCTCGCGGCAGCTTCGGCCTCGCACGCTGATGAAGCGAAGCAGTTCGGCGAACTGGTCAGCAGGCTTCGAAGCCGGCACGGCATTTCCTCGCCCACGGATGGGTAGCGGGTGCCGCATGTCGGTTGGTCGGCGAGTGGCCGCTTTCAAAACTTGATTCGTTCACGCGGCCGACCATAATCAACGGTTGTCTGGAGCGCCACTGAGGGCGCCGGAGGGAAAGACACGTGGACCTAGCCGACAAAGACCTGCAAGAGCTCGTCGCGACCGGGAAGGCGCAAGGCTACTTGACCTACGATCAGGTCAACGATTACTTGCCCGATGAGGCGGTCAATCCGGACAAGCTCGACAACCTGTTGATGGCGCTCGAAGACTTGGGCATCGAGCTGTTGAACGAAGCGCCCGAGCCCGAGTTCGCCGATTCGCCGCAGATGGGAGTGGCCACGGACGACGAGCGGCCCGCCGACTTGCAGCAGGCGCTCGACGATCGCGGCTCCGAGGGCCGTGCATCGGACAGCGAGGCTGATGGCCCACGCCTGCACATTCCCGACGACACGCGCTGGAGCGACGATCCGGTACGGATGTACCTGACGCAGATGGCGGAGATTCCGCTACTGAGTCGTGAGGAAGAGATCGCGCTGGCGAAGAAGATCGAGATCACCCGCAAGCGTTTCCGCCGCACGCTGCTGAGCTGCGACTTTGCGATGCGCGTGACGGTCGAAACGCTCACCAAGGTGCACCAGGGCATTCTGCCGTTCGATCGCACGATCAAGGTGTCGCTCACCGAGCAGTTGACCAAGGAACAGATTCTCGCGCGCATGCCGTACAACCTACGCACGCTCGAGTTCCTGCTGGCGGGCAACAAGCGAGATTTCCGCGTGATGACCAGTTGCCGGCATCCACGCGAAGAGCGGCTGGCCGCCCGCAGCCGGTTCCTGGCCCGCAGGCGCAAGTCGCTAGTGCTGGTCGAAGAGCTGAGCCTGCGCACGCGGCGCGTGCAGCCGATGATCAAGCAGTTGGAAGAGACGTCGCGGCGCATGGACTGGCTGCAACAGCGGATCGCCCAGGTCGATGCGGAGCCGGCCGCCAAGGATGAGCGCGCCGATCTGCGCAAGGAACTGCGCGACCTGATGCTGATGACGCAAGAAAGCCCGTCGACGCTGCGTCGGCGCTGCGTGAAGATGCATTCCCAGTATCAGGAATACGAGCACGCCAAGCGCGAGCTCTCGGGCGGCAACCTGCGGCTGGTGGTTTCGATCGCCAAGAAGTACCGTAATCGCGGCCTCAGCTTCCTTGACCTGATCCAGGAAGGAAACACCGGCTTGATGCGGGCGGTCGACAAGTACGAGTATCGCCGCGGCTACAAGTTCAGCACCTACGCCACGTGGTGGATTCGCCAGGCGATCACCCGCGCGATTGCCGACCAGGCGCGGACGATCCGCATTCCGGTGCACATGATCGACGTGCTCTCGAAGCTGCGGAACGTGTCGAAGATGCTGTTGCAGGAGCTAGGCCGGGAGCCGACGACCGAAGAGACCGCCCGGGCCGCCGACCTCTCGGTCGAGGAAACCCGGCGAGTGCTGAACATCGGTCGGCATCCGGTGAGCCTCGATCGTCCGGTGGGCGAAAGCGAGGACACGGCGTTCGGCGAATTCATCGAGGATTCCGGCTCGCAAAGCCCGATGAGTGCCGCCACGCAGGGCATGCTCCGCGATAAGATCGAGAATTTGTTGAAGACGCTCACGTTCCGCGAACGTGAGATCATTAAGCTGCGTTATGGCCTTGGCGACGGATACACGTATACTTTGGAAGAAGTGGGACGCATTTTCAAAGTCACCCGTGAGCGAGTCCGCCAGATCGAGGCCAAGGCCGTCCGCAAGTTGCAGCACCCGGTGCGCAGCAAGCAATTGGAAGGCTTCTTGGAAGGCCTGGCGAGTTAGCCCGGCAGCATAGATTGGTCCTGAGCTTGACGACGCAAGGCCGCACAACACGAATTCCGGGGCTGTGCCTTTCGCGGATGCGGCGCGTTGCGACGGCGGGCGACGGAAGATTACCGTTCGACAAATTGTCATTCGAATCCCAGAACCGCTGGCCGATGAGGCCGGCGGTTTTTTTGTTCCGGCGCGGCCTTTCGGGCCGTCGCCGGCTTGAACCGCAGCAGCGAGGGACGTGATGGCCGAGACCGGCGCTTTGCTTCGTGATCTGCATCGCATGCACCAGCAATTGGAGGAGCTGCGCCAGCGCTTCGAGCGCGGGCCGCGGCAGGTGAAGGTGCGCGAGGCGAACGTCGCCAAGGTCGAAGCCGAGTTGAACCACACCAAGGCCGACGTGAAGGCGGCCAAGATCGCCAACGATCAAAAACAGCTTCAGCTCAAGAGCGGCGAAAGCAAGATTGCCGACCTGCGAGTAAAGCTGAACCAGGCGAACAGCAACCGCGAGTATCAGGCGTTCAAGGACCAGATTGCCGCCGACGAGATGGCGGGCAGCGTGCTGGCCGATGAGATTCTGGAAGGGATGGAGCGCATCGAAGCATTGCAGAAGATCGTCGTTGAGAACGAGCAAAAGCTTGCCAAGGCCAAGGAAGAGCTCGGCAAGTCGCAAGCCCAGGTGCGCGATCAGGGCGATCTGATTGCCGGCGACGTGACGCGGATCGAAGCGGAATTGAAGCAGGCGGAAACGAACCTGCCGTCCGATTTTGCCGAGGCGTACCGCCGCATGGTTCGCGGCCGCGGCGCCGATGCCTTGGCGCAGGTCGAAGGCGAACATTGCGGCGGCTGCAACCAGGTGATCACGCCCAACGTGTTCAACAATCTGCTGCTTGGTAAAACGGTCATCAGTTGCCAAACCTGCGGGCGTATCCTCTACCTGCCCGAAGATCGCACCCCCGGCCGCGGCAAGTAGGCTGCTTCAGCAAGAAGTGGGCTATTTTGCATTTCGACAGACACGGGTGCCTGGGGCAGAGCGGAGCGATGCCCCAGAGGGCAACGATCTGGGGCTTCGCAGGCTCAGCCCCAGCCACCCACGATTTCAAAATAGCCCAGTAATCTTCTGCACGGTGGTTCCGGCGTGAACTCGATCGACTCCGGTTCGCTCGATCCGCTCGTCGAATTGTTGATCGAAGCGTTCTGGGACGACCCTTGGTTCTCATCGCTCGCTGCTGATGGCACTCGTCGGCGGAAGATATTGCAGACGCTGTTCGGCGCCTTGGTGCGCTATGCACATCGGCATCACGCGATTGCCGCCACGACCTCGGGCGATGCGGTCGCCTGCTGGTTGCCGCGCGACGTGCCGACGTTCACGACCTGGGGCTTGCTGCGAGCAGGCATCTGGCGTCTGCCACTATTGCTGGGGCGCGACAGAATGCACCGATTCATGGCGCACGTCGAACACGTCGAGGCGCTGCGCAAAAGATTGCAACCGACGCCGCACATGTACCTCGCGCTGCTGGCGGTCGCCCCGCGATCGCAGGGAACAGGCGTCGGCGGCCAACTGCTGGAATCGGTGCTCAAGCAGCTCGACGAAAGTGCGACGCCGTTTTACCTGGAAACGCACAATCCGCGCAACGTACCGTTCTACGAGCGCCACGGTTTCGCGCTGCTGGGCCAATGGCCGTCGCCGGTCGATGGCATCTCCACGTGGGCGATGCGCCGCCCGCCGTAGATCGTCTGCAACTCGCGATCGAGCACGAAAGGCGAGCGACATGCGGTCCGTGCTGTTGTACTTTCGTAGCTCCAGTCCGATAATCGCACGCATCGCCGCGGGCACCGTGAAAACCGTGTTGATTCGTCCACTCCACGCTCAACCCGCCGGGCCAACGGCTTTCATGGATTCTTTAAGCGGTGGGCGGGGGCCGCGTGCCGTTGCCCAGCGAAGTCTTGCGCGCGATAATGAACGTCAAGACATGCGGCGGTGTGATCAGGAGCAGGGATGCAACCGACGACGCCACGGGACTTTTTGGAGGTGGCCCTGCAGCGGCTTGCGGCTGCCGAAGAAATTATGGAGTCACTTCGCCTTACCCTGGAGGCTCAGTATATCGGTGGCTACTCGGTCGAATGCTCGCTGAAAGCGCTTATCCTAGAAAGAACACCCGAGGCTGACCGGCCAGCCATGCTTGACCAATTGACCCGAAGTGCCACCTATCATCGGGCCGAAGTTTTGCTCGATCGCCTCCGTGAGCGAGGAGTCGTTCTGACCGTTGATCTTGCCAAGCGGATGCGCGGATTTGATTGGACTACCGGGCTCCGATATGAGATCGGCCGAAAGGATACAGGCGAAACAAACGGACTGCTTCGCACAGCAAGAGCAATCTACGAATGGGTGGAAGGACAAATCACATGACGACGACCACACCACCTTGGGAGGCAAATCGCACTCCCGAAACCCGCATGGTCGAGGACCTGCTTCGCAAGCATTTCGAGAACGCAGACTCGTACCGCTACAATTCCGCCTCCATTCGTGTGCGAGTCATCGACTCTCGCTTCGAAGGCATGTCGCGCGAGAAGCGAGATGCGATGGTCGAACAGTACCTCGACACCCTCCCGCCAGAGACGCAAAGGGACATCGTGACTCTGTTCACGTTCGCACCCTCGGAACTAAAGCGGACGCCAGCGACATTCAGAGAGTTCCTGCTCAGCACAGAGTTCGAAGATCCCAGCCCCTCGATGCTTTGACGAAGTATAAGGGCGTCCGCCGCAGCGGCCCCACGGCTTCATGGATTCTTAGCCCCGAAGAGGACGCTCCGTGAAGTTTCAGCTCGCGCCATATAACCGGGGCTTGAGCGACGATGTCATCTTGGACGATCTGCGCGGCGTCGCACAGAAACTCCGTAAAGAGTATGTCACGAAAGAAGAGTGCAACGAGCACGGACGCTTGTCGGCTTCTGCGCTGCAAAAGCGGTTCGGATCATGGTGCAAGGCGCACAAGCTCGCTGGCCTGCGCAAGATTCGCCACTACGATGCGACGGCTGACGATATCTGCTATCAGTGGCGGCAATGCCATAGAATAACCCATCATGCCACAGCGTGTTTACCTCGAAACGACAGTCCCCAGCTACCTCACGGCGTGGCCGAGCCGAGATCTCATCATTGCGGGACATCAACAACTGACCAAGCAGTGGTGGCGATCTCGGCGAAACGAGTTCGAGCTTTACATCTCACAGTTCGTGGTTGACGAAGCCAGCGCCGGCGATGCAGAAGCGGCGCAAGAAAGGCTCGCGATCGTCAAACCACTTCCGTTACTCGATATCTCGGATGCGGTTCTTTCCCTCGCTGCGGCAATCTTGCAATCGGGTTGTATCCCGGCCAAGTCGGCGCGAGACGCGGCTCATATTGCCGTGAGCGCGGTGCACGGCATTGACTTTCTGTTAACATGGAATTGCGCTCACATCGCCAACGCTCAGATTGTCAAACAGGTGCAGTTGATTTGCGCGCAGCAGGGTTTCCCGTGTCCGGTGATTTGCACGCCCGAGGAACTGATGGGGAGTTAGCATGATTCACGATCCGATCGTGGATGAAGTTCGCGTCATTCGAGAGCAGCTGGCTGCCCAGTTCGATTTTGACATTCGCAAGATCGTGGCGGATGCTCAACAACGGCAGGCTTCCTCGCAAGCACGAGTTGTCTCATTCCAAACGCCGAACAGGTCGCCGCAGCCTGGCGCGGCGGCTCCCGTTTCTGCCAGTTCCAATGTCGCCGAGGCGGCCCCTCCGTGAAACCGCGTTGATTTGACCACTTAACAATCAACGCGCCGGGACGGACACGGTTTTCACAGATCTTTAGGCTCTCATGGCGACCGTGCATTTCGTTGGTTGGTCACTCCCCTATGCGGCATTCAATGTCACGGTCATAATCGCGTATGCGATGAGCCTTCTCGGCCCTGTTCCGTTTGACTTGATCCATCTTTTTATCGGCATCAGCGCTGTGGGCGGCGTAGCGTCGCTTCTCATACGTATCTCAGGAGTGGGCCTTCCTGCTGCTCTGTTTGTAAGCGCCGTATTCTGGGCGCTGTTCTTCTTCAACTACTGGCTTTTGCTTGCAGCGGAGGCAGCCGTGTAGCTTAATCAGTCGCTGCAGCGGCGGTTCGCGATAAGGCCGGCCGAGCGCGGTTGCTGTTTCGTGTTTTCACAACTTCGCGCTTTCGTGATCCTCCGCGCTGGCGTACTTTCGCCGTAGAGCGTGTGGCTGCGGAGCGGTAAGCTGTCGCGCATGCACGGATTG
This sequence comes from Pirellulales bacterium, assembly GCA_036272935.1. Taxonomy (GTDB): domain Bacteria; phylum Planctomycetota; class Planctomycetia; order Pirellulales; family PNKZ01; genus DATAXP01. The sequence continues at coordinate 44,046 of DATAXP010000020.1, forward strand.
CACGCAAAGAAAATCGCGCAAATGGCCCATGCCAAGAAACGAAGCGAGTATTTTGGTCTTACCCCCCCTGGGACCCTCAGGAACCAAACAATAAACTCGCCGAGTTTTTTGTCTGTGCCCAAGAAACTGGGCGGCGGCACATGGAGTGTGCCTGCCACCTTATCGGTTGTACGGCGGGCGCGATTGCGTGGTCAGCGGTTCACGCGCCTCGCCGCCGGCGCGCGACTCGGGCATCATCAGTTGCGTGCCCGGGGCGAGGAAGTCGAAATCTTCGCCGAGGCGATCGCGGTTCAGATCGTAAATTTCCGCCCAGCGCGAAGCCTTGCCGAGCTGGCCACGGGCGATGTCGAACAGCGTGTCGCCTTGTTGCACGGTGTACATTCGGCCGGTGGCACTGCCGGGCAGGCCGGGATTCATGCCGGGCAGGCTGGCGTTGCTCATCACCGAACGTGCCGGCGGCACGTTGCGGCGTTTCGGGCAGAGATCCGGGTACTTCTCTTCCAGATAATTGACCGGCGGCGTCGACACCACGTCGCCGACGCGCAGCCGATCGGAATACGGCGAACGCTCGCGGTTGTGCTCCTCGAGCGCTTTGAAATAGGAGCCGGTGCCGTAAGCATGTTCCGAAATGCGCCAGAATGTATCGTTCGGACGGATCGTGTACGTCTCTTGGCCCTGGTGGTGATGACGCGGCGGTTCGACACGCGGCTCGCTGGGCATGCCGTAGTTCGGTTGCTGCGAAGGCTCAGCCATCGGCACATGCTCGGGCGGCGCGTAGTGCTGCGCCACCGGTGGGTCAGCCTCCTTCGGCAGATCGCGGCCGTAGATATCGTAATGCGGCGGATGCGCGCCCTGCGGTGGCATGACGTAGCGGTCGCCCATCGCGGCCTGCGGTGACTGCGGCGTGGCCGGGTGACCGTGCACGGCATGGGTCGCCTCTCGATAGCGATGTCCCTCGCCGACGGCGTGTTCCCCATCACGACGCTCGTCGGTTTCCTCGTGGGCAGTTTGCTGAGCCAGCTCGGGTTCGACACCCAGGAGCGTCGCGCCGCCGGTGCTCGGCTGGGCTGGCTGCGTCGGCTCATGGCGCATCTCCGTAGCGAATTCGTGGTGATGGTGCGGCGGCTCTTGCGGCGCACCGGCAGGATCGGCAGCAACCGGAGTGCTACCGTCGCTTGGCTGGAGCGCCGACGGTTCCGCAGCGGGTGTCGCCTCGGCAACGGTGAGTGCGGTCGGCGGCGGCTGGAATGGATCGGGCGCAGCCGCGGGATCGGCGCTTGGCGTGGGGCTCGCGTAGCGATCGCCCATCGTTAGCGCGGTAGCATACGGAGGCGTCGACGAGGCCGGTTCAGCAGGAACCGCCTGAGCGCTCGGTGCTTCCGTAACTTCCGATTCGGCGGTAGCGAGTTTCACGGGCGAGGGCTGTGGTTCGTCGAGCCGATCGAGCAAGTGCCGCCGCGGCGCAGCGGACGATGTATTCTCGATGGCGGAGGCCGGTGGTGGCGTGTCGACGAGCTCGTCGGACGCATGGAAGCGGCTGCGCATCCGAACGATGGCCACGACGGCAAGCGTCAAGAAGAGCATGCCGATAAGGGCAAGCCCGAGCTTCTTTTCCTTTTCCATCGAACTTCTCCTTGCTCTCTGGCGGAGCTCGCGAAGCGGTCGGCTTACTGAAAAATGGTTCGAGAGGCGACGCGCAGCTTGGCGCTGCGGGCGCGGGGATTGCGCTGGATTTCCGGATCGCTGGGGCGCAGGGGCTTTTTGGTCAACGCGCGCCAATGGGGATCATCGCGAAAGGCTTCTTTCACACGTCGGTCTTCCAGCGAATGAAAGCTGATGACGGCCAATCGCCCGTCGCGGCGCAGACATTTCGGGAACGTCGCCAGCGCCCGATCGAGGCTCCCCAGCTCGTCGTTCACCGCGATGCGCAGCGCTTGGAATGTGCGCGTGGCCGGATCGATGCGGTCGTGTCCGCGCATGCGCGGGTAGCAACCGCGGACGATCTCGGCCAGCTCGCGTGCTTGCGTGATCGGCTGCACGCGGCGGCGCTCGACGATCTTGCGGGCAATCCGGCGGCTCAAGCGTTCCTCACCATGCGTATACAACAAATTCGCCAGCTCCTCGGGATCGAGCCGATTGACCAGTTCGCTCGCCGGCCGGCCCGTCGTGGGGTCGAACCGCAGGTCCAGCGGTCCCAGAGCGTCGAAGCTGAATCCTCGCTCGTCGTCGGCCAACTGATCGCTCGACAAGCCCAAGTCGAGCACGATGGCGTCGACCGCGGCGATGCGGAGTTGTTCCAGCACTTCGAGCAGCTCGCTGTAGTTCGCCGCGACTAGCTTCACAGGCAGCCCCGCCAGGTTGCTCTCGGCCGCGGCAAGCGCCTGCGGATCGCGATCGAACGCGATCACCATGCCCGCCGGACCAACAGCCGCTGCCAGGGCGCGCGTGTGCCCCCCGGCGCCGAGCGTGCCGTCAACGACCACTGCTTCGCTGCGCGGCTCTAGCCACTGGACGATCTCGTCCAGCATCACCGGCACGTGCTGCGGAGCCGATCGAGACAAGTGCGCAGGCCCAGAGCGGGGAATACGCGGCGGCGTACTATAGAGACGCCCGTCGGCCACGCACAGAGCAATCACCCGTATGCCAACGGTGCGCGAACCGAAATCCGCACCCTGCTGCGATTCTTCGCGGCGACGAGCGAGCCATCAAGTCAAGCAGCCCACCTCGGACGACTTCCGTGCCATCCAAGCTGGGTGGGTGCTTGCAGTGAGCGCCGGCCCCTGCGGGCGAGCACGACGCCACCGATGTTCGCAACCGGATTCGCTTCTTGCTTCTCCAGTCTGTGCAGATCTCCATCGGAGGAGATGGCTACGGACGATAGTTGGTGGCCGCAAACTATCGCCGGACTTGCACACGATGGCGAACGGACGGACAACGCTTCGATAAGAATGACAGTATTAAAAGAGCGGTGCACCACGAGCGCCTGCCTACGGTGTTGACCGATGTTGCGGAGTGAAGGCCCGTTCGGCGAGCTCGTCGTACTGCGATGCTTTATCAGCCAAATAGCTTTCCCACCGCTGGCGATTCCAAAGCTCCAAGTGGTCTTGTACGCCCACGAGCACCACTTCACCACCCAGTTCCGCAACTTGCGCCAAACCACCAGGGATTCGCACTCTACCTTGGCTATCTACCTCGACCGGTTCCGCTTGAGCGTAGAACAGCCGGCTGAACGCCCTCACGTCGTTCTGCGTCGGCGAAGCGGCGGCGAGCCGTTCGGCCAATCGTTCCAGCCCTTCCTCGGTGTAGACGGCCAACGACGTGTCGGTGCCACGTGTGATATACAAAACCGAGCTTTCCGTTAGGTTCAAAGCATCTCGGATTCGCTTGGGGATGGCGATTCGCTGCTTCTCGTCGACCGCTCGTGGAAACGTCCCGGTCAACAGCATTCGATTTCACCACAGATCACCACTGCGACCCACTTTTGGCCAAAGATAGCCATTGTTTGCTTTCCGTCAAGAAAGTAATCCCAGCGGCGGCGTCGGTGCGGTGCGGCGCGTTTGCGTATTCCAAAGTGAATTGGCAACTTCGAGCGATCGAGCGATACGGAAAAACTTTTTTCGATCATGAAGAATGGGCAACATTCCCCAGCGATCGATCGCGATGTCGTGGTGAAAGCGCCTTGCCGGGCTCGTTCCTAAGACGTGAAAGCAAAGGTGGTTATGGCACAGCGCAGGCACGAGGCAAAATCTTGCGACTAGATTCCATGCCGGCGAGGGCGTACAAAATCCGCCGATGTCCGACGTTTCCCGCTACGATTACGCCCTGCCGCGCGAGCTGATCAGCCAGGATCCGCTGCCGATCCGTTCCGATGCGCGGCTCATGCTCGTCGAACGTCGCGAGCAGCGAATCTCTCACCGTCACGTTCGCGAGCTCCCCGAGCTGCTCGACCCGCGCGACTGCCTGGTCGTAAACGACACCCGCGTTTTACCGGCCCGGCTCGTCGGGCGACGGTCAGGCACCGGTGGAGCTTGGGAAGGATTGTTCCTTGAGGCCGATGCCAACGGCCTGTGGCAAGTGCTGGGCAAGACACGCGGCAAAATTCGGCCGGGGGAAACCGTCACGCTGCTCGACCGCCATGCACGCGACAGCGTTGCCCTACGTCTCGTGGAATCGCTGCCGGGGGGCGTTTGGGTCGCCAAGCCCGAAACCGACGTGCCGACACTGGAATTGCTCGATCGCGTCGGACGTGTGCCATTGCCCCACTACATTCGCCACGGCGAGATGGTCGAGTCCGACCGGCTGCGGTACCAGACCGTCTTTGCCCGCAATCCAGGCTCGGTTGCCGCGCCGACTGCCGGGCTGCACATCACCAATGACCTGCTGAATCGGCTCGTCGATCGTGGTGTGATGATCTGTCGTGTCACGCTGCACGTGGGGATGGGAACCTTTCGACCGATAGGGACGGCAACGATCGAAGAGCACCGCATGCACGGTGAGCGCGGAGTGATCGATGCGGCAACGGTCGCCAAGATTGAGCAATGTCGCGCTGGCGGCGGACGTGTGGTGGCGCTAGGAACGACGAGCGTGCGGCTACTCGAAACGGCGGCGCAATCGGGAACGCTGTGCACCTGGTCGGGCGAAACCAAGTTGTACATTCGCCCCCTCTACCAGTTCAAAATCGTCGACGCGCTGATGACCAACTTTCATCTGCCGCGCACCACGTTGCTCGTGCTGGTGCGCACCTTCGGCGGCGAAGATCTCATCGTCCGTGCCTACGAGGAAGCCATCGCCGAGCGATACCGGTTCTACAGTTACGGCGACGCGATGCTCATCGTGTGAGCTGTCCTCTCCGACATGATGGTCAACTTCGGCGGCTGCTGGTATCTTGGTGCCGCGTTGAGTCATCTGAGTGCGAACAACTGCCGGGAGAGGATATGCCTGTGCTCGATGTGAAGACGGAACGCGTGCTGGTGGTGCCGACGGCGGCGTTTCGTGACCTGGGTTACTTCCAAGGATTCTCGCACGAGACGCAACGGTACCTCGACGGCCTGCTGCGCTCGGAGCACATGAGTTACCGCCCGCGCGGCGAGATGGAACAAGACCCCGAATACAAGCAGCTCATCCCCTACGTGATCTTTCGCCATCGCGATCAGGCCGGCACGGCGCACCTGTTTCAGTACACCCGCGGCAAGGGACAAGGTGAAGGCCGGCTGCATCACAAGCGCAGCATCGGCGTGGGCGGACACATTTCGAGCGACGACGTGGCCGCCGGCGGCGATCATCCTTACGAAGAGGGGATGCGCCGCGAGTTGGCCGAAGAGGTACACATCGGCTCGCCGTACCGCAGCCAGTGCCTGGGCCTGATCAACGATGACGAAACCGATGTGGGCCGCGTCCATCTCGGCGTCGTGCATCTGTTCGATGTCGAGCGGCCGCTGGTCGAGCCGCGCGAGGCCGAGATGGTTGAGAGCGGCTTCCGGCCGTTCGAGGCGCTGCTGACCGAGCCCGAGCGGTTCGAGACGTGGTCGCAGATTTGTCTGCGCGCGTTGGCCGAAATCGATGCGTAGCTGCGAAACACGGCCCGGTCACGATTTCGGCTGATGCTCGTCGTGTCCGTCGTCCGGTTTCGGCGGCTGCTTGCCGTATTTCGCCTCGTACAATGCCGCGAACTTCGCTTCCAGTTCAGGATGGCATGCGAAGCACTGAGAGTCGGGGCGATCGTGATTCCGGCACCAATCACCCTTCTTCTGAAACTCGGCGGCAACTTTCGAGCTGCACAGCGCGCAGACCGATTCCGGCACGCCGTGTTCGTCGCACCACCAGGCGTCGTGACTGTGGCCCGCACTGGCTTGTTTTACCGGCACTGGCTCTGTTTTGCCGCAGCCGATCGTTGCGGCAACAAGGCCCGGCGCGACAATTCCCCACAACGATTTCCTATACATAAAAGCGTTTCCTTTCCTGGAACTAAACGAGCGCCGCTTCCGTCAATTCGGTCGGCGGCGCAATCTCGGTTGGCTCTTCGTCGGACGAGCCTTTGAACACCACGTACAGCACACGCAGCACCAGCAGTGACATGATCATCGAGCCGATCACGCCGCCGATCACTACCGTGGCCAGCGGACGCTGCACCTCAGCCCCGACGCCGGTGCTCAGCGCCATCGGCACGAAGCCCAGGCTCGCCACGAGCGTCGTCATCAGCACCGGGCGCAAGCGTGTCACGGCGGCCTGAGTCACCGCCTCGTCGAGCGGCAATCCTTTGCGGCGCAGTTGGCGGACGTACGAAACGAGAATCATGTCGTCGAGCACCGCAACGCCCGAGAGCGCAATGAACCCCACGGCCGCCGAGATCGAGAACGGCATGTCGCGCAGCCACAAGGCAAATATCCCCCCGACCCAGCCGAAAGGCACGCCCGTGAAAACTCGCACCGCATCGACGACGTTGTGGTACGTGAAGTACAGCAGCGTGAAGATCAAGATCGCGGCGAGCGGAACGACGAACATCAGCCGCGCCTTGGCCGATTGCAGGTGCTCGAATTGTCCGCCGAATTCGTAGAAGTAGCGTCCCGGCGGCAGGCGGAATTGTTCCTTCATCCGCTGCTGCGCCTCGGCAACGAAGCTGCCGACATCACGACCGCGGACATTAGCACTGACGGTGATCCGCCGCTGGCCCCACTCGCGATTGATCGTCGCGGGGCGATCGACCACCTCGACGCTCGCCAGCCGTTCCAACGGCAGTCGTTCGCCGCTGGCGGTCGGGATGAGGATGTTGCCGATGTTGGCCGAATCGTGACGGTACTGCTCGGGCAAGCGCACGACCAACGGAAAGTGCAACTGACCTTCGATCACTTCGCCCAGCGGCTTGCTGCCCAGCGATTCGACGACGTCGAGCACCGCCCGGGCCGTAACACCGTAGCGGGCCAGCTCCTGCTGATTCACCTTGATCTCGAGTACCGGTTGACCGGTGACCTGGTCGGCAGCGACATCGGCCGCCCCGGGAATCGTCTTCAGAATCGCTTCGATCTCGTGCCCCTTGGCAGCCAGCATGTCGAGGTCGTCGCCGTACAGCTTCACCGCCACATCGCTACGAACGCCCGAGACCATCTCGTTCATCCGCATTTCGATCGGCTGCAGGAAGGCGAGGCGCTGGCCGGGCATGTCGCGCAGCACTTCTTGGATCTTTTCGGTCAGCTGTTCCTGCGTGTGCGCCTTGACCCACTGCTGCCGGTCCTTGAGCGCGATGAACATGTCGGTCAGCTCGATGCCCATCGGATCGGTGGCGATCTCGGCGGTGCCGATGCGGCTCCAAACGTGCGCCACCTCGTCGGGAAAGGATTTGAGAAT
>DATAXP010000021.1:0-1706 GCA_036272935.1 Pirellulales bacterium
CTTGCGGATTTGAGACGGCGATATAATTGTGGGCCGAACGCATCGACTGTTCGGCCCGGTTCAGCCAGCGAATTCTCACCCGCACAGCTCTTTGAACATCGCTTTGACTTGCTTATCCGTTGCGAAGTCGCCCGCCATGGCTTCTTTACGAGCCTGCTCGACTTCTTCGATTTGCCAGCGATGCAGAGCGATGTAGTCGGCTACCGCCTGCTTGATGAGATAGCTGCGATCGCGATCGAGCGACTCGGCGAGCTTGTCCAAGAATGCCACGTCGTCCGTAGCCAGACGGCAGGTTACGTTGATCTTTTCCATAATGTGCCTCCTTGCACCTGTTTCAAGGAGACTATCACGGAATGACCCGCCGCGCAAGCGATTTCGTCGTCGTCCGGCGCCAGACGCGCTAAATAATGCAGAGTGTTTTATCTGATGTGCCGATGCTGGCATGGCCTCAAATGGTGGGAACGTCGCGTCCGCTTCGACGGTAACGGGCGGTACGACTGGCACATCGGATAAAACGTGTTGAACGAAACCACGAGCGCCGGTCGGCTATGGAGATCCGATCGGCAGGTTCGACGGTGGAGGAGTGGTCGCAGTGCGGTCGTGGTCGCCGATTCGAGGTGCGGGGGCCGGTCGGCAGCGTTGGAGCGAGGCTGCCAGAGCAGAAGATCGAAGCCGTGAGGCGACGAATCGCGGAGCGGGCGCGCAATGCCAGCGCGGCCCCTCGTCCAGCGGCCCTTCACCAAGCGGATCGATCGGATGTCGCACCGAAGTGGCGCCGGTCGGTCGCGTCATGACGTGTCCCAGCGCATTGCTTGGCGGTGTTGATGAGGCAGCAACCAGCGCAGTTGCGGCGGCGCCTCGGGCAGCAGGTCGGCCACCTTGCGAATCCGCCCGGCCCGGCAGACGGGACAGGACTCGGCGGGGCCGCTCTCGCCAGCAACGGCGGCTTGCGGCACGGGGTCGGCTGGCGCGCTGGAGCACGCTGTGGTCAGCAACGCGCGGATGGCGGTCAGCTTCTGCTTACGATGGCGATTGGCCAGGAAGCCGTAATAGCGGATGCGCGAGAACCCTTTGGGGAGTACGTGCATCAGGAAGCGGCGCACGAATTCTTCCGCCGCCAGGGTCATGATCTTCGGGCGGTTGCCGTCGGCGTAGTCCTTCCAGCGAAACGAAACCCGTTCGCCATCGAAAGCCGCGAGGCGCGCATTGGAGATCGCCACGCGATGCGTGTAGCGCGCCAGGTACTTGAGCACCTGTTGCGGTCCGCCGAACGGAGGCTTGGCGTACACGACCCAGTCGTGACGCACCGCTTGATCGAGCAGCCGCTCGAACGTCGCCCGGTCCGCCAGCGGCTGCAGGCTGCCGGGGAACACCAGTCGACCGCGCTGGTGGGCGCGCTTGACGAGCGCGATGAACTTGCCGCGGAACACGCGACTGAGCACGCGGACCGGCAGAAAGAATCCGTCGCGCGCGGCGACCCAGCGCTGGCCATCGGGCGCCAGGCCGCCGGCCGGCGCGACGCAGTGCAGGTGCGGATGGTGCAAGAGGTTCTGGCCCCAGGTGTGCGAGCTATAACCGGAAGTTGTGGATGAGCGGAGGTTGAAGAAGGCGGCGTACTTGGGTTGAAATGGTTTTGCTTAAGACCTTTTTTCCCAGGAGTACGCCACCATGCGAGAGCGTAATAGATCGACGGTTGCCTTGCCAGA
>DATAXP010000022.1:0-48177 GCA_036272935.1 Pirellulales bacterium
ACGGATTGATGGAGCGCAGTGAGCCGATCTTCTGCATGTGGTCACTCCCGCCGCCGACCGTGACGCCGCGCTCGAACAACGTGTGCAGCGGTTGAAACCAGCGCAGCCGATCGTAGCCGAACTGCGCGACGAGTGTGTGCGTGTCGAGCCACAGCCAGGCCGGTTGAATGTCGGCCACGACCCCCAACCGGGCGCAGGCGTCGATCGCTTCGCGGCTCATGAAGTTCGAATGGGTAAGGCAGGGGCGCGTGACGGCGAGGGGCGTGCTGCGGTTCACCTCGTCGTAGGCTTCGAGCAGCGCGTGTACCGCGCCGTCGCCCACGCTATGGGCGGTAAACTGCAAGTTATTCTCGACGGCTGCACGGACCATCGCCACCAGCAGATCTTGCTCGATGAACTTGATCCCCTGATAGCGCGGATCGTCGATCGCATAAATCTTGCTCACGCCCCAAGGCTCGCGCATGAACGCACTGCCGGTGAGCATGCCGCCGTCTAGGAACGTCTTGACGCCGACGATGCGCAGCCAGGGGTCGGGCTGCCGCAGCGGATGGCGAGCGACCTGCTGAATGCGCTTCGCAGCTCCCGCGGCGTCGAGCGTGTTCGCCAGACTAGACGATGCCGCCAGCCGCAGGGTCTGTTTGCCCGATTGCCGCAACGAGGCGTACAACACTAGCGAGTCGTCGGAGCAGTCGCGGTCGATTGCCGCGGTGAGTCCCACGCCGTTGTAATCGGCAAACAACCGGCGCAGCCGATCGAGCTTGTCGGCCTCGCTGGCTTTGCGCTCGGCGGGGGGCTTCGATTTGATGTACCGTGCGGCGCTGCGGACGATGCCGGTCGGCTCGCCGGTGCTCGGGTCTCGTTCGATCTTGCCGGCACCGGTGGGGACAAAGTTCTTGTCGATCCCGCTTTCGGCCAAGGCCAGCGAGTTGACGCTCGCATCGTGGCCGGTCCGGAACATGACCGGGTTGCGCGGCGCGGCGGCATCGAGCTCGGCGCGCGTGGGCCAGCGCTGCTCGCGCAGCCGCGTGATGAACACTTGACTGACGATGATCCAATCGCCCGGTTGCGACGCCGCGGCGCGAGCGCGCACGTAGTCGAGCACGTCTCCGACGCCTTGCATGTCGGGGACCGGGTGATCGAACTCGGTCATACACGCGGCGGGCGAATGGACGTGCGAATCGATCAGTCCGGGCAACACCATCCGTCCTTCGAGATCGAGCAACTCGGTCGCCGGTCCGCGCAGCTGCAGCACATCGGCGTCGCTGCCGACGGCCAGTAGCTTGCCATCCTTGACGGCGAGGGCCTGGTGGATGGAGAAATCACGATCGACCGTGACGACGCGCCCGCCGTGGGCAATCAGGTCGGCGGTCTCGGCGGCCGCGAGCGCCTGGGATCCCGCGAAGAGGCAAGCGAGGACGACCTGCCACAGGTGCGTGTTGTTCGCAGTTGGTAACTCTGCGTATGTCATGCTGCTAATAGAATCTGCCGGCGGCAGCGACTCAAGGCGGGATGATTCGGCGGGCATTTGCGGCTATTTTGCGAAGTTTTTTCCCTGGCAATTGCCTTGCCCCGGCAAAGGAATAGAATTGCGCGCTGTTGAACAGAGCGCGTCGTGGACGGTTGCCTCGCGATGCGAGCCTTACTACCGGGTGGCGGCAGGCCGGCGGTGTTCGCAGCTCACCAACCAAGTCGCGAAACGTGCAAGGGCCCGAATGATGATCGATCTGGAGTTGGCGACGACCGAACAGATTGTGCAGGAGCTCGCCAGGCGTCCGATCCAGTTCGTGTTTGTGGCCGCATTCCACGACGGTCAGGATCGCAACACCGGTCTGCTCGGCCACACGCCCGATCTTGAAGACGCGGCCGCGATCCACATGCTCCGCAAGGCGGAGGAGTTCTTCACCGCGCAAGGTGAGAGTTCGTACGGCGACGAAGCAAACTAACGCTGCCGCGTGACGCAACCAGCCGATCGCGCCATGCCGCACGCGGACGCCTACCATCGGTTCGACGCCACGCTCCGCGAGCCGATCCGCCAGTTCGCAGGGCACCTACAGCAACTCGCCGGCGGTCAGGCCATCGGGTTGACCATTTACGGCGCGGCGCTCGATGCCGATTCTGCCGCGAGTCTCATCAGCGATGACACGAGCCGGCGGATCACGAGTGTCCTATCGGTCGAGACGGTCGATCTGGAAATGCTCCGTAGGCTGGCGATCGACGGCGCGAAGCTGCATCGCACGCGCTTCGCTCCACCGCTGGTGATGACCGGGGAGATGATTCGCCGCTCGCTCGATAGTTTCCCGCTGGAGCTGTTGGAAATCCATCAGCAGCACGCCACGGTGCTGGGAGACGATCCGTTCGCGGCGCTAGAGTTCGAGGCGCAGCCGCTGCGCGTGCAGTGCGAGCGCGAATTACGGTCGATGGCGCTGGCCATGCGTCAGGCGCTGCTCGTTTCCGGAGGCGAGGAACGGGCGCTCGACGAGCTGCAACGCTACGCCGGCGACGGGCTGTTGCGCGTGCTGCGTGGGCTGCTGTGGCTGCGCGACGAGAAGTCGTTCGTGGCGGCCGAGCGCGCGATTTCGGCCAGCGAAGCAACTGCCGGCAGGCCGCTCGCGGCGTGCCGCGCGGCGATCGAGCGCCGAGGTCACACCGGCTGGGAGCACTTCAAGCGTCTGTACGCCGAGATCGAAGCGCTGGGGAACCTGGCCGATGCTTCGTAGCCAGGCACTGCTGCTTGCCGCCGTGGCCTGGTGGGCGTCGCACGCTGCGCTGGCGGCCGCCGAGGTGACCGTGCGCGACACCGGCAAGTACGTCTATGACGAAGCTGGCGTGCTCACGCCGCAGGAAACCGAGAAGCTTGCCGGTTGGCTCAACGAACTCGAGCAGAAGACGACCGCCGAAGTGAAGGTGCTCATCGTCCGCACAACCGGCGACGAGCCGTTCTTCGATTTCGTGCAGCGTCACTTCGAACTCTGGAAACTGGGACGGAAAGGGAAAGACAACGGCGCGCTGATCGCCGTGGCGATCGACGATCATCAGTTCCGCGTCCACACTGGTCGTGGGCTGGAAGGGGTCATGCCCGATTCGTGGTGCGGTTCGCTGTTTCGCCAGGTGGTGCGGCCACAATTTCAGGCGGGCAAATTCGATCAAGGAGTGATCGATGCGACCGTGGCGGTCGCGAACCGCATTGCCGACGATGCCGGCGTCAAGCTGACGGGGATTCCGAACGTTCGGCATCAGGGCGAGGAGACGACCGATCCGCGCGTGTTGCTGCTGGCGATCGTGATCATGTTGGTCGTCTCGTACGTGATCTATCGCAGCAATCTTCGGCAGCGACGCCTCGGTCGCGGTGGCAGCATGTGGGGACCGTGGATGGGCGGCGGTTTTGGCGGGTTCGGCGGCAGCTCATGGGGCGGGGGCTCGTTCAGCGGCGGATCGTTCGGGGGCGGATCGTTCGGGGGCGGCTCCTCGGGCTCGTTCAACAGCGGTTCGTTCGGCGGCGGAGGCACCTCGGCCGGCGGCGGAGGGGGTGGCTCGTGGTGACGATCGGTTACAATCGGCATTCTTCATCAAGGAATCGGGCAATCGTATGAAATCTGCATTGCTAATCGGGGTGGTGTTGCTCATTGGCGTCGTGGTGCTCGGCGGCGGGTGCGTCGTGCAGGGGTACAACCGCGCGATGACGCTCGATGCCGCCGTGAAGAACAACTGGGCCGAGGTCGACAACCAGCTTCAGCGGCGGTTCGACCTGATCCCGAACCTGGTCGAGACGGTGAAAGGCGTTGCCGGGCAAGAACAGAAGGTCTTTCTCGGCATTGCCGAAGCGCAGAAGGCGTATTTCAACGCCGGCACCGTGGCGCAAAAGGCCGAGGCCGCCGGCGATGTGCAGACGGCGCTCTCGCGGTTGCTGCTGCTACAACAGCAGTATCCGCAGCTCAAGAGCAACGAAGAGTTCCTGAAGTTGCAAGATTCGATCGAAGGAACCGAGAACCGACTGGCCGTGGCGCGCAACCACTACAACGCGGCGGTGCAAGAGCTCGACGTGTACATGCGGCAATTCCCGACGAGCATCTACGCCAGCTTCGCGGGCATCGAGCATCCGGCGTATTTCAAAGTCGAAGAAGGTGCCAAGACCGCACCGAAAGTTGATTTCTCGGGCAAAAGCTAAATCCGTTTAGCCGGCGGGCTCGCCCGCCGCGAGGTACCCATGGCCAAGCATGCGCCGCGATTTCTGAAACTGGCCGAAGACGCACGGCAGCACGTACACGAGATCATCGCGGCCGACGTGCTCACGCGACTCACCGGCTCGGCGGCGCCGCGGATCATCGACGTGCGCGAGGACCACGAGTGGGCCAAGGGGCATCTCCCCGGGGCGACGCACCTGGGACGCGGCATCCTCGAGCGCGACATCGAGAAACTGGTGCCCGATCCGCACACCGAGCTGATTCTGTACTGCGGCGGCGGGTATCGATCGGCCCTGGCGGCCGAGAGCTTGCAGCGAATGGGCTACGACAACGTGTGGTCGATGGCCGGGGGCTTCACCGGCTGGCGCGACGCGGGCCATCCGGTCGAGTAGCAGGCGACGCAGGCACTTGCATTGCAGATTTGGCGCCGCGCCGCGTATAATCGCTCGTTCTCGGCTTCGGGCATATCGCACTGTTTTTCCCTCGCGGAGGCTCTCGATCGTGGCAAGCGGCAAGTTCTTGTTTACCAGTGAATCGGTCAGCATGGGGCACCCCGACAAGCTTGCCGATCAGATTTCCGACGGCGTGCTCGATGCCCTGCTAGCCCAGGACCCCTACAGCCGTGTGGCTTGCGAAACGCTGGTCACCACGGGCGTGGCGGTGCTGGCCGGCGAGATCACCACCAAGGCGGTGGTCAACTACGCCGAGATTGCCCGCAACGTGATTCGCGACGTCGGCTACGACGACGACAAGAAGGGCATCTGCTACGACACCTGCGCCGTGATGGTGTGCATCGATCGCCAAAGCGCCGACATCGCCATGGGGGTCGACGAGAACAGCGACAAGGGGAAGGAAATCGGCGCCGGCGATCAAGGGCTGATGTTCGGGTACGCCTGCAACGACACTCCCGAGTTGATGCCGTTGCCGATCGCCCTGGCCCACCGCATCACCAACGCGCTCACGACCGCCCGGCAGCAGGAGGCGGTCAACTGGTTGCGGCCCGATGCCAAGAGCCAGGTCACCGTGCTGTACGAAGGTACCAAGCCGATCGCGATCGACACGGTCGTGGTTTCGACGCAGCACGCCCCCGAGGTGAACAACGACGAAATTCGCAAGTTCGTCCTCGGCCACGTGATCAAGTCGTGCCTGCCGCCGGGGCTCGATTCGAAGAGCATCAAGTACCATATCAACCCCACCGGCCGGTTCGTGGTCGGCGGTCCGCACGGCGACTGCGGCCTCACGGGACGAAAGATCATCGTCGATACCTACGGCGGCTGGGGTCGCCACGGCGGCGGAGCGTTCAGCGGCAAGGACCCGACCAAGGTCGATCGCAGTGCCGCGTACATGGCCCGGCACATCGCCAAGAACATCGTGGCTGCCGAGCTGGCCGAACGCTGCGAAGTGCAGTTGGCCTACGCGATCGGCGTCTCCGACCCGGTGAGCATCAACGTCGACACCGAAGGGACCGGCAAGGTCGACGATGCCCGCATCTGCGACATGATCCGCGACGTGTTCCCGCTGTCGCCCGGCGGCATCATCAAGTACCTCGACCTGCGGCGGCCGATCTACCGGGCGACCGCGGCCGGCGGACATTTTGGTCGCACCGGTCCCGGCTTCACCTGGGAAAGCACGCACCGCGCGGCCGACATTCAGGAAGCGGTAGGTATGGCCGCGGCGCGATGAGCGGGCCGATGTCGGTGGACGCGCTCGTGCTGGTGCGTGACACTTCGCCTTGGATGCCGGGAGGCGTGCGCGGCGCGACATGCTGGCTTCGCCGCACGGCTGTTGGTTTTCTGGCTACGGTCGCTACGGTGCTCGTTTGGCGGCGGCTGGCGGGGGCGTTGACGGTTTCGCCAAGCCCTGGGGCGACTGTGTTTGCTGGAGGCGCGCTGGCCTTGGCCGCGTTCGTCGGCCATCGGTTCGTTGAGAACTCCAAGTTGCACGCGGTCATCGCCGCATTGGTGCTCGTTGCCGCCGCGGCATTGTCGATCCCAGGGACCACGGCCGTGCCACTAGTGGCGCTCTGGGGCCTGGTGCTCGGTGTCGAAGCATCGACGGCGTTCGATCTGCTGCGGCGCTCGGAGCCCAGAAACGGCGCCGCCGTTCGCTTGCCTCTTCGCGGCGCCGAGCGGACCATCTCGCAGCAGATCACGCGCTACGATGCGGTCGATGGCGCCGACGTGCTCGAAGCCGAGCTGTTCGCGGTGCTTGCGCCGGGAGAACGTCACGCGGCGATCCATGTCGCATTCTGTCCGCCGTTTGCCGTGTTGCCGACGGTCGACTGCGAACAAACCGACGGCCCTGAAGCGCAACTGCGCATCGGCCAATTGCTGCACCAAGGAGTGCGTATCGACGTGCGACTCGCCTCCGCCGGCCCGGCGAATATCGGCGTCGCCTTGGTGGCGCGCGTTGAAGCTGAGCCCTCGGAGCGGTGAAAATGGCCCGCTGGCCCCGCCATGTTTGGACCTCGGTGTTCACCTATGCCACGATCTTCCTGCTCTTCCCGCTGTTGTGTGCGTTGGCGTACTACTGGGTTCGCGGCGGCTGGTAATCTGCTGGTCGTGATGATGTTGGCCGGTCCCTTGGCGGCTGCCGAGCATCGCGTTGCCGATCCCAAGGAGTTTGCCGCCGCCGTCGAGCGCGTCGCTCCAGGCGATACGATCACGCTGGCCGACGGCACCTGGCGCGATGTGGACCTGGTCTTCGAAGCGGACGGAACTGCGGACAAGCCAATCACGCTCCGCGCCGCGACGTCGGGCAAGGCAATACTCATCGGAGCGTCGCGCGTGTCGCTCGGCGGCAGCTACCTGGTCGTCGAAGGGCTGAGCTTTCGCGACGGCTTCCACTCCGGCGGGCACCTGGTCTTCCGCCGCGATTCAAAACGCCTGGCTCATCACTGCCGCGTAACCGAGTGCGCGATCGACGGCTGCAATCCGCCGGATAAGAAAACAAAATCGAATTGGGTGTCGCTCTATGGCACGCATAATCGTATCGACCATTCTTCGATTTCCGGCAAGACGAACGCCGGCACCACGCTCGTCGTCTGGCTTCCGGACCGCGACGGCGAACCGAACGAGCATCGCATCGACCACAACTATTTCGGCCCGCGCCCGGAGCTAAAGAAAAACGGCGGCGAGACAATCCGCGTCGGCGACAGCGACACCTCCATGCAAATCAGCCGCACAGTCGTCGAGGCCAACGTCTTCGAGCGCTGCGACGGTGAAACGGAAATCATCTCGAACAAGTCGTGCGAGAACAACTATCGCGGCAACCTGTTCTTGTCGTGTTCGGGGACGCTGACGTTGCGGCACGGTGATCGCTGCACGGTCCACGACAATTATTTCCTCGGCGAACACGCTCGCGGCAGCGGCGGGGTGCGGATCATCGGACGCGGTCATCGCGTCGTCCGCAACTACTTCGCCGACCTGGAAGGGGACGAAGCGCGGGCCGCGTTGTCGATGATGGACGGCCTCGCCGATTCACCACTCAACGGCTACTTCCAGGTCGAAGAGGCTACGGTGGCCGATAATGTGTTCGTCCATTGTAAGGAGACGTTCGCCATCGGCGTTTCCGACGACGACGCAAAGAACCGCTTGCCGCCAGTGAACTCGACCGTCTCGGGCAACGTGGTCCTCGGCGGAAAACGTCCGATCGTCACCGAGCACACTGCCGGGCCGTCGATCACCTGGACCGGAAACATTTGCGACGGCGGGTCGCTGGGCGACGGAAACTTTGCTGCCGGTTGGACGAAGCAAGCCCTGCCGCCAGGCAAGCGCTACGGCCTCGTTTGGCCGCTGAACACTCAGGCAGGGCCCGAAGCCGAGCCGATTGGCCGCGATGACGTCGGTGCTGCGTGGCGCCGATCAGCGGCACACTAGGCTGCCATCGCTTCCGAGCGCGCTTCGCTGGCCCGGGCATCGGCCCACAGTTCGACGAGCACCGACCAGTACGTCGGGAACACCGTGGTGTGATACGGCGAATCGGCAGGCAGCGTCGTCACCAACCGTCGATGGGCCGTCCCCAGGTTGTGATACGGCAACCCTGGGAACAGGTGATGCAGCGCGTGGTACCGCAAGCCCAGCGGAAAGAACAACTCGGTGACGAGGCCCGTGCCGGTGATGTTCACGCTATCCTCGAGCTGCTCGAGGTGCGACATCTTGCGGCCGCGATTGCGATAGTGGTGGGCCACCAGGTTGCGATTGTAATTCAGCGCGAGCACGGCGATCCCCAGCACATACAACTGGATCAGCCGGGTCCAAGGATAAATACCCGCCACGACCACCGCGAGCATCACCACGCAGCGCAGCCAGACCGCCAGCTCGACGGTGGCCCACAGCCGCCGCGGCGCATTCTCGGGGATGACCAGCCGATGGCGAAAGTTCATCACGAAGCTCGAAGCCCGTTCGAGCGTCCATTGCCGCACGCGCGGATGAACGAACGTGAACGGACTGAGCAGGAACCGTAGGAACACGTATCCCGGTAGGAAGATCGCCTGTGCCAGGAACAGCCAAATCTTATACGTCGGCGAGGTGCCCAACGGCAGGTACTCGCCGTCGTGGATGGTGCCGTAGCGGTCGGTCTTATGGTGGTCGATGTGGTTGGTGTAGAAGAAACTCGGCATCAGCATCGGGATGCCGCAGACGATGTTCCAGGCCGTGGCGAAGCCGCGCATCTCGCCTTGGCGCAGATGCGTGATCTCGTGAATGAAGCTGCCGGCACGGAACAGCGCGAACGCCGAGACGGTTAGCGCCGCGATTTGCTCGATCGAAAAGGGCCGGGCTGCCAGATAGATGGCCCCGCTGCCGTAGCCGACGACGAGACAGGCCGCCAGATCGAACCAATAGATCATCGACCGATGGTCGAACAGATCGCCGACGAGCTTGCGCATCGCGACGATCGGCGAAGCTTCAGCATTCATGGACGTCGCAGAATTTGCCCACACTCAGGAATTGCATTTCCGGGCGTTGCCCCTGCCTCGATGACGCGCCCGTCATCCGGTTTTCTCGGCCGATTCCGTGGCGTCCTCGACTACCTCCCAATGAAATATCGAACAGGAATGTCGTGCGTGCCGCGCGATTTCTATCGTCTACATTGGCAACGATCGGCGCCGACTACAGAACCGCCTGTTGCCGTAGTCTCGAACGCAATGCTTATGCCAATTTAGGCGGGGAAAGACGATGCACTTGAACCGAACGTGCCGATGGTAATTGCACGCGCCGACCAAGTCCAGTGCCGATCGCTGCTCGGCTGCACCGTATCGGCGGAATATCCCAACGGGCCGACCAGCTCGCGAATCTCGTCGAGCGACAGCGCGGCGCGGAGCGAATCGGCGAACAGCCGGCGCTGATGGTCGTTGCTGCCCACGGTGTAACGCTCGACGAGTTGGGCGAGGTGCGCTTCGCTTTCGGGGCGCATCAAATCGCGCACGAACAGCAGACCCCCCGGAGCAACGACCCGCGCCGCCTCGGCCAGCACAGCGCGAGGCTCGGGAATGTGATGCACGATGCTATTCGAGATCACGCCGGCAAACCGCCCCGACTCGTACGGAAGCTGTTTGCAATCGACCCGCTCGAGCGTGATCGATCCCTGGAGTCCCGCGGCGCCGACGTTCTTGCGCCCCAGTTCGAGCATCGACTCGGCCAGATCGACTGCCAAAACGTGTACAGCCGAACAGATCTGACAAAGAGCGATCGGAATCAAGGCCGTGCCGGTCCCGAGATCGAGTAGTTCGCCCGCAAGCGGGCCCGCGGCACGAAGGTCCTCGACGAACCGGCGGTTGACTTCGCGATGGTCGATCGCGTCGTAATCGCTGGCGTCGTCCTCGGAATCCATCACTTCCGGTTCGAGGCAGCGCGGGATCATTGAATGGCTCCACGGCGTCTGTCGTCGTTTTGACTGCGCATGATACACAGCGATTGCCGCAAATCAATCCAGTCGGCAGCCGGGACGCAAGAGAGCGATCAAATCAGTTATTGCCGTAAGTCTATTTATCACAACGATTTGATTGCTTTTTTCGATAGGCGGCCTGACTGGAGCTGCCGCAAGAGCATCTTACTTGTCGGAAACTTTGTAACGGCCGGCAAGAGTTGCAATACTCGCACGTGCCGCTGACCAAAATCGCCCGGCAGATCGAATCACACAACTTATAACACGACAGGCATTTGCGTCATCAAGTGAGCGGGGCGCGAACGCACACGGACCCGCTGGCCCGAAAAGGCATGGCAGTTGCTTTGATATGGATTCAGCCGGAGACGGTCAAATTGACATGCCTTGGGTCCGTGCCCAGAAATGGAACCGGACCCGCTGGCAGCCCTTACTCTCCTATACGGAACGGAACAGGCAAGCGGAGCCAAGGAAGTTTTCTCCGAAAGCCGCTGAACCGTCCCTCATGGGGTTCGTAGCAATGAGTAGCAGCACCCTCACGATCGAGAACACTTACGGCAACCGGACGGCCTCGTTGGAGCGAACCGACGAGCAGTTGTTCGAGGCGTACCGGGGTTCGCAGGATCGACAGGCGTTTGCCGAGTTGGTGCACCGTTACGAGCGCGAGCTGTACACCTATTTGCGGAGGTACTTGAACGACGCGGCGTTGGCCGAAGACGCGTTCCAAACAACGTTCTTCCAGGTCCATTTGAAGCACAGCCAGTTCGAGGCGGGACGCAAGTTCCGTCCGTGGCTGTACACGATCGCCACTCACCAGGCGATCGACGCCCAGCGTCGCAACAAGCGCCACCGCATGGTCAGCCTCGATCGGCGCACTGGCGGCGATGCGGAGGAAGCGTCCGGGTCGCTGCTGCAATTGTTGGAGAGCCGCGAAGCAGGACCGACCGATCAATTGGAGAGTGCCGAGCGCCGCAAATGGACCGAGCGGGCGGTGGCGGAACTTTCCGAAACGTTGCGAGCCGTGGTGATGTTGGTTTACTACCAAGGCCTGAAGTATCATGAGGCTGCCGACACACTCGGCGTCCCGGTCGGGACGGTCAAAAGCCGGCTGCACACGGCCATCCTGAAGCTCAACGAGAGCTGGAACCGAACCCACGTGGGGCAAGAGCAGGCGATCGGCGATGTGTGAGCAATTGTTGATCGGCTACCTGCTCGGGGCACTCGACGCCGACGAGCAGCGAGTCCTTGAACAGCGATTGCGTCGCGAGCCCGAGTTGTGTCGCGAGCTCGAGCGGCTGCGTGCCTGCCTGATGCCGCTCGATGAGCTGTCGATTCACGACGAGCCGCCACTCCCGCCGCCGGGGCTGGCGGCTCGCGCGTTTACCTACGTCATGGCGCGCGTGGGTCCGCGCGAGGGGCAATTCGCGGCCGCAAGCCGCTGGCGGCCGCAAGACCTGGTCGTTGCCGCTGCGATGGTGATGACCCTGGCGATGCTCGTGTTTCCGGCCGTCAGCCATAGCCGTTACCAGGCCGAGTTGCGGGCGTGTCAGCACAACCTGATGAACCTGGGCCAGGCGCTGGTTCACTACAGCCAGGCGCACGGCGGCTACTTTCCCGAGGTGCCGTTGGACGGCAACCTCGCCGCAGCGGGCGTTTACGCCCCGACATTGATGCAAGCCGGACTCATCGAGCCGCGCACGCTGCTATGCCCGGCCCAGGCATCGCAGTGGAAAGATTTTCGCGTGCCCACGCTCGATGAGTTGCGCCAGGCGCAGGGCGTCGCTCTGCGGCAGATGCACCGCACGATGGGCGGCTCCTACGGTTACGGCCTCGGCTACTACGACGGTGGCGTGTATTACCAGCAGCGGAATCGCGATCGCTCGACGTTTGCCCTGATGGCCGACGCTCCGTCGTCGGCCGTGCAGGGACGTGCCCCAATTGCGTTGGGCAATCACGGGGTTCGTGGCCAAAACGTGCTGTTCGAGGACGGCCGCGTGAAGTTGCTCGACACGTTCCACGTCGCAGAGGTCGGCGATCACATCTTCCAGAACGACCTGGGCCACGTCGGCCCGGGCATCGGTCCCGACGACGCGGTGGTGGCCGCCAGCGACACGGCACCGACGATTCTGCCGCTGAAGGCGGTCAGCGAACCTGCTGCGTTGCCCGGGGTTCGGTAGGCGGCGATCGTCTGTTGCATTTTTGCAACCGCATCCTTGGGGCCGATGTTGCCGTCGGCAAACGTCGAGGTCGCCGCTTTCTCGGGCGGCCGCACTGCTAATCCGTTTCTCGACCTGCACTTAAGCGCCTCGATCTCTTTCCGCGCGGCGCGTGGCATCGGCTTTGCCTTGCTGGCGTCATCGACTTCATCGCAACCCGCGCGAGCCCAACACAGTGAATGCCCGCGAAACCATCGAGCTGGCCATCGCGATTGCCCGCGAGGCTGCACTTCCCTGCGGCGAGCCTTCGGCCTTCAGTCATGAGCCGATCGCAACGCCATCATCGATTCTCGATTATTGGCGCGGCTCGGTCATCCGCTTCGGCCATTGGCGGCGCGCGCTGCACACCCGAGCCGACAAGCGCGACGAACTTGCCGCGCTGGTCGAGGAGATTCTGTCAGCCGAGATTCTTGCCCGCGTGTGGGGAGCACGACTGGCGGCGACTGAATCAGCTAGCGCATCGGCGCGCTTCGTCGACGTCGCGGCCACGGTGCTCGCACACCACGTTGATTTGCGTCGCGCCGCCTTGGAGTTGCTGTGCGATCCGAAACTGATTCGCCCGCACGATGCAATGAGTCTCGACCGCTTGCGTCGTCGGGCCGAGCGCTGGTCGGACCTGCTCGTCGGCCAATGGGCGATCGTCGCCGATGTGAGTCATTGGGCGCCGCGCCCACAGCGCGCCCGGCAGATCGCCGCCGAGCACGCGCCCGGCGGACCGCTCGAAGAGCAACCACCCTGGAAGATCGTCGCGGCGGCGCTTCGCGCGTCGTACCGACCGGTGCCGCGAGTCTTGAGCCCCAACGCCAAGCTCAACGCGCGGATAGCGGCAGCCGTCGCGCCGCCGTGGCTGGCGGTGATCTGCTAATCACCAGCGCGGGTGCCACTGGCAGCGGGGTGCCATGTCCACGCGCGTCGTGGACATGCTCACGCAAGCGTGAGCATGGCACCCGAACCAGTTCGAAACGCGTTCGATCACCAACCGTTGCCCCGCGTGGTGGTCTGGATGCGGCACAGGTACATGTCGGCCGTGATGTAAAGCACGGTGCCGTCGCCGCCCCAGGCGCAGTTGGCGGTCCGTTCGCCGGTGTCGATGCTCCCCAGCTGGGTGCCGTCGGGGGCGAACACGTGCACGCCTCCGGGGCCGGTGGCGAACACGTTGCCGGCGCGATCGACTTTCAACCCGTCGGGCAACCCCGGCCGGCCTGCCTTGGCCCAGGCGGTGGCATCGAAGAACACTCGGCCTTGCGACAGGGTGCCGTCGGCCTGCACGTCGAACGCCTTCCACAGGGCCGCCTCAGGATCGGACTGTGCCACGTACAGAATCATTTCGTCGGGCGAGAAGGCGATGCCGTTGGGCCGCGTCATCTCCTTGGTCAACAATGTGAGCGTGCCGTCGGTCGAGAGACGGTAGACGCCGAAGAAATCGAGCTCGCGCGCGGGATCTTTCTCGCGCTGCGGCAAGCCGTATGGCGGGTCGGTGAAATACAAGTCGCCGTTGCTCTTGAACGCCCCGTCGTTGGGGCTGTTCAGCCGCTTGCCGCGGTAGCGATCGGCCAGCGTGGTGAAGGAACCATCCGGCTCGCGGCGGGCAACGCGCCGGTCGCCGTGCTGACACAGCACCAGGCGGCCTTGCGAGTCGATCAGCAGGCCGTTGCTCCCGGGTTCCTCGCCGGTGAACGGCGCGCCTCCGGTGTAGCCGCTGGGCTTGAAGAACAAGGTCGCCGCCATCTCGCCGGGCTTCCACTGCATCACGCTGTTGCGCGGAATGTCGGAGAAGAGCAGGTAACCGCCTTGCTTGACCCACACCGGTCCTTCCGACCACTCGAAACCATCCGCCAGTTTTTCGAGCTTCGCGTTGGGCGGGATCAACGAATCGAACCGGGCATCGATCCGGTCGATCATGCCGAACCGCGGACCAACCGGCTTGCGGGTGTCGTCGACTTTCTTCGCCTGCTTGGGTGGAGCCGGCTTGCGCGATTCGATTCGCTCGATGATCTCCATTTCATGCTTGTGTGCCTCGGGCGGAATCGCGGCCGGCGTCACCGGACTGCGATCGAGTTGTTCGCTCGACGGCACACTGCGGAGCTTGATGTTGCGGTACCACACCGGATCGCCATGGTCTTGCAAGCTCAGGAAGGCGCCGCGCGCCGTGGGATCGCCGCCGCGACGCTTCCACAGCGAAACTTGCTCGGCGTACTTGGGATCGTTGTAATCGATGTCGATCACTTTTTCTCCGTTGAGCCAGTGCTGGATGACGCTCCCCTGGCACACGACACGGCCCGAGTTCCAGTCGCCCACCGGGCGCGTGACGTCGTGCGACGGCGGCATGCAAAAGTACAGCGATGCCGCGCTGGTGCGTGGATTGCGCCCATCGGCGTGCTTGGAGTTGTCGAGAATCTGGTACTCGTACTGCGTGGGCCGATAGTAGACGCCGCTATTGCTTCCCGGGCCGACCTTCCAGTCGAAGCGCAGCTCGAAATCGTCGGGGATCTTCTTGCCGGCGCACTTCAGGTCGCCGGCGCGATCGCGGCGGAAGATCGCCCCATCTTCGACGATCCAGTTCCCTTTCTGTTCCCAGCCATCGAAATCGCGGCCGTTGAACAGCAGCTCGAAGCCAGCCTGCTTTTCGTCGTCAGAGAGCATGTTCATGTCGGCGGCCCTCAACAAAGTCGGCAGGCACAGCAAGGCGGCGCCGATCCAGAGAACTCCCGCAAGCGTTCGACCCATGGCAGTGTGGCTCCCTCGAAATCTTCGTGGCGTGATGCGTCCTAGCATCGCACGCGGGGAGCACGCAGAAAAGCCCTCTGGCCGCACTGTAGGTCCCGCTTGCCGAGCGGGACCCTCAATGATGTGACGACCCGCCACGCCGAACGTTGGAGCTTTTCTTCCGCGGCGTGGTACATCTCGCCGCGGTGTTCACGCGGCAGACTGCCGCTGACGCCGATGCGTGGTGATGGCCGCTCGAGGGTCTGGGAGACCTATCGGTCGCGCCGGCTAGCACGGTCGGGAGACCGTGCTAGAACATGGTCGGCGGCTTCGAGCCCAGGGTGACTTTGTACCCGTTTATTCATTCTGGGCACAAACAGAATGTCGCGCCCGAATTGCCCGACTTTGTACCCGTTACCCCCGGGTCCATAGTGGGGTACAAATTCGCCGGCCGTTTCGGCGCTTGACCAGGCATCGCTCGCGCGAGTTTGTACCCATGGTGCCCAGCGGCAGCGACTCGAAAGCACGTTCGACGACTACGACTGCCAGGATCGCGCCGAAAAGCGCGACGCAGAGTGGCTCGGTCGGGAGACCGGCCACAATAGAGATCGGGAGACCGGCCACAACCGAGGTCGGGAGACCGGCCACAACCGAGTCAGTCGATCGACGGCGGCTCGTATTCGACGTCTTTCCACTTCATCGGGCGGCGGAACGGTTCGATTCGCAGCACGACCTCGCCGTTCTGAAAGATGCGCACGGTGCCGCTCGATTCGCTCACCGCCACTGCCACCGCCTTGGTGACCTTGCT
The DNA here is from genome assembly GCA_036272935.1 of Pirellulales bacterium. Classification (GTDB taxonomy): domain Bacteria; phylum Planctomycetota; class Planctomycetia; order Pirellulales; family PNKZ01; genus DATAXP01. The sequence goes on from DATAXP010000022.1 coordinate 15,795, forward strand.
GATCGCGGCGGCGGCCCAGTGACGCGCCCCCAACCCCTTCGACAAGGTGACGTCGGCTGCCGAGGCATCGAGATACTGTGCCGCGGCCTCCACGGTGCCATCGGCGGCGACAACGATCGCTCCGTCCATCTGGGCGATTTCCTTGATCCCTTCGCGAACGCGCGCACTTTTTAGGTTCCGCTCGCGGCGGCTATAGCCCTTCACCGGGTCGAAGCTCGCCGAGCGGCTCATCTTGCGCACCTTGGGCGTATCGCCGACGACGAACAGCGTGCCGACCGGTTTGCCCTCGCGGCCTTCGCGGCCAATTTCCAGCGCCAGGTTCACCACCGTTTGCAACGTGTCGAGCGGCACGCGCGTTTCAAGCTGGCGCAGATCGCGGACGGTCAAGCGGCCGAGGTGGTCGCCGAGATCGATAATGCTGATCGAGTCGAGCGTGCGCGCTTCGAACCCGCTGTAGACGGCGATCACGCGAGCACCGGGGGCCAGCATCTCGTCGGCAATCGCCTTGAGCAGCGCCTGCGAGAGCTTGTCGTAGACCGGCACCTCGGCGGTATCGAGCAGCACGGTCGGCAGGTCCGCGGCCACCGCGTCGATCACCTGGGAATCGTCCTCGACGGCGACGATGACCTTTTCACCCCCGGAATGTTCGCGCAGGAACGCCCAGTCGCTCGCCCCGTCGACCAGCACCAGAACCGCATCGGCTCCGACTGCCTTCGACAGACGCACGACGGTGTCGTAGATCGTCTGGAACTCCTCGTTGAATCGCACCCGGAGTCATCCCGTGCCAACAGGACCCTTGCCAAGGCGCTTCATGCTGCGCCCGAAGCCGGAACCGCTGGAAAATGTACGGGTTTTACCCAACTCGGGCAACGTACATTCGTGCGGGATGAAAATGAAATCTTCGCCACTTGTGCCGGCTCGCGCGATCGCGCCGGCTTTAGCGGACGAAGGAGTCCGGTTCGATTGCGTCCGACGATGTGCCGGCTTCTGAAGATTCCGCCGTCGGCTTCGTTCCCGACTTCTTTTCGTCGGCCTTCACGGGTGCCGGCGTGTCCGCTTTGGCGGGCGATGAACCAGCGGACTGCGCGGGGGCAATGAGCATCGGCTCTTTGGAGACCGGTTTCAGAGTTTCGCCTTTCGCGCCGCCATCGGTCGGTTTCGACGCTTGCTCGGCGGGAGGTTGCCTGGCTGTGGTTGAGGATTGGCCGGGCGTCGTCGCGGGTGTTTTAGGCTTCGAGGCCAGCTCGGCACTGGACTTCGAAGTGCCAGTGCGAAATCGGCGCATATCGTAGATCGCCAGGGCGTGGACAGCGTGGCCCAGGTGACCGATCTGCCAATCGTGCGAGGTGTTGCGCGAGAGGATGCTCGTTACGTAGTCGACGGCGCGGCTCACGCGCACGTCGGCCAACTCCTCGGCCGGCAGCGAGTATGCGAGCCATTCGAGGGTGTGCCCGGTGGTTTGCAGGCGACGGTCCAAATCGTCTTGAGCGCCGCGGCGAGCGAACCATTCGGTGCTGAACGAGCCATCGGGATTTTGCAGCGCGAGCGTGTAGCGGTGATAATCGTCCAGATACTTCTTCGCGCGCAGGAACTGGCCGTCGATCGGTTGCTCGCGGCGCTCGCGTCGGCGCACGGCGTAGGCAAGGCCCATCAGCCGGTGCGTGCCGCCGCAGGCCGCCCCGCGGATCGGGGCCTTGATCTCCTCCTGCAACAGGCGCGAGATCGTCCACGATTCTCCAAGGTCGTTAGTCCAAGGATCGTCGTTGTCGAGGTAGTGCGCCAGCGCGATCAGCTTGAATGTCAGCTCCATGCCGACATGGCAGCCAAGCTGTTCGGTCGCCAACAGGTCGCGCAGCTTGAACGCCTGGCCGTTGACGTACATCGGGTAATCGATCGGCACGCGCCACTGGGCGAGGATGGCGAGGAACTGGCCATAGTGTCCCTGCACGCCGACGCCTTGCCGGGCCGAGATGCGCCCGTTGTCGAGGAACAGCATGCGGTCGCCTTTGCACGCCCCGTTGGCGCAGAGCCAAGCGATCGAATTGACCGGCTTGCCGCTGGTGTTATTCAGCAGCAGTTGCGACGACGTGCCGTAGCCGATCACCGAGTGCATCACCTCCCAGGCGTTGTTGTCGCGATTGTTGAGCTTCCGTGAGTAGTACAGGCCGATGGCGTGGCGGATTCGCCGCCGTCGCTGCTCGAGCTCCGGCGGCAGCGTCTCTTCGCCCGAGGTGGGGACGATCTCGCTTAGCACTGCCTCGCCGTATTCGTCGAGCGGCATTGCCGCGACGACCGGTACCGGCTCAACGCCCGGCGGCGTTTCGTCCTCAGGGGCGATGCGCCGGGCCGCATCGGCCTCGGCGGAGTGCGACCACTTGTCGTCGAAATAATGCAGAAAGCTGTTGCAGGTGCTCTCGGCACGCATCGTCGATCCGCGATCGGCATCGCGACGCGCCTGGAATTCGAGCACTCTTGGCTCGATTGCCAGGCATGTAGCCAGCACGAGCATCAAGCCCGTCACCGCAAGGCAGCTCGTTGTCCAAGATCGACAAGCCAGCATTCTTCGCAGTGCCTTGAAGGATCAAGTCGCGCCAAATACCCGCCAGCAGGCTAACGGGAACGCTCGGCGATCGAGACGTCGCGGATGCAAACGGCGCGCAGCGGTTTCCGAAGGCGTTGCTACGGGCAGGTGCTTTGGAAGTATCGGACGTTTGCGCGCAGCAAATTGATCGCTGACGCGCCCGATTCCGCACCTGCTCGGGAACAAACGACTTACGCCGCTTCAAACCGCGAAGATAGCATCGCAGCTTGCACCGCCAGCGCGGCAAGGCGGGCAGGCTTTGCCGCCGAGTGCGCCGCACGCTAGCAAGCGCTGCTTCAGAACCAGCGCTTGACGCGGGAAGCAAGCGACTCTTCGGGAGGGTTGTCGCCGCGCACGAAGGCGCGCCACGCTTCGGCATCGGTGCCCAGGTGCTTGCCGGTGATCTTTTCCAGCGACACGATCGCACGATGCTGCATCGCCGGGTCCTTGTCCTCGAGCGCTTGGCCCAACGATTCGATGGCTGAGGTATCGCGCGTTTCGCCCAACGCCCGAGCGGCGGCAATGCGCACATCGAGGTCAGTGTCGCTATTGAGCAAGCCGCCGAGAACCTTGACGGCGTCGGGGCCTTTACGCGTTCCCCAGGAATGGCAGCAGGCGATTCGCACGTCGGAATCGGTGTCCTTGGCGGCGGCCGTAAGCACATCGCCGGCGACTTTCGTCGGAAACACTGCCAGCGTGCGGACGATTTGCAGTCGAATCAGCGGGTCTTCCTCACGCTGAATGGCCTTGGCCAAGGCGAGCGATTCCTTTTCATGCTCGGCGGGGCTCATCTTCGGAGCCTTCTTCACCAACTCGTCCATCGCCTTCATCCGTTCGACGGGCGCCGCAACCTGCGGTCCCGGCTCTGGCTTTTTCTCTTTCTTGGCGAAAGGCCGCAACGCATCCGAGGCGCATCCAGCCGGCAGCGTTAAAATCAGTCCCAGGCTGACAAGCAGCCCGGGAAGTCTTACGCAGAAGCGCAGAGAACGATCGCCGGCAGGCATAGGGGGGAGGAACCTGCTAGAAAAGAAGGGAGGGGGGCGAAGTATAGCAAGCCATCCGGTCCCGGGCCAAGATGGAATCAGCGTTGCAGCAGCGTGTCATGATCGAAACGACGTCGAAACTCTTCGGCCCATGGGTGCTTGCACGTCGCCTGGCGCGGCTTGGCGGCTTGCTGTCGCTCGTGCTTGCATCGGCCGGACGGCTCGATGCGCTCGATCATCTGCTTATCCGCCGTGCCGGCAGCGAGCGCGAAGTCTCGGGCCGGGTACTCGAGACGGCCGAGGATGGCGGCCTGCTGTTGATTGCGGAAGACGGCGTCCTTTGGAGCGTTCCGCCCGAAGAGCTGCTCAAGCGTACGACCGACGATAAGCCGTTTGCGCCGCTGTCGCAGGCCGAGCTGGGCAAGCGGCTGCTGGCCGAGCTGCCTAGTGGATTCGAAATCCACACCACACAGAACTACCTGATCTGCCACAACACCTCGAAGGCATACGCCCAATGGTGCGGCGCGTTGTTCGAGCAGTTGTACCGTGGCTTCACGAATTATTGGTCGCGCAAGGGCTTCGACCTCACCAAGCCCGAGTTCCCGCTGGTGGCCATCGTGTTTGCCGACAAGTTTGCCTACGCCAACTTCGCCCGCCCCGAACTCGGCGACGCCAGCGAGGCGATCATCGGCTACTACAGCTTCCAGACCAACCGCATGACGATGTACGACCTGACCGGCATCGAAAGCCTCCGTCAGCCGGGCGATCGCCGCACCACGGCCACACAGATCAACGAAATGCTGGGGCGACCCGAGGCCGAGCGCACCGTGGCCACCATCATCCACGAAGCCACTCACCAGCTCGCGTTCAACTGCGGCATGCAGATACGCTACAGCGATATTCCGCTGTGGGTGAGCGAGGGGCTGGCGGTGTTCTTCGAGACGCCCGATGTGCATAGCTCGAAAGGCTGGAGCACCATCGGCTCGGTGAACAGGCCGCGGCTCAATGTGTTTCGCCAATCGTTGGCTGGACGTCCGACCGACAGCCTGCAAACGCTGATCTCCGACGATCGCCGGTTTCGCGACACCAAGCAGGCCCAGGAGGCGTACGCCGAAGCGTGGGCGCTGCATTACTTCTTGTCGCGGCAGCGATCGAAGCAGTACGTCGAGTACCTGAAGTTGCTCTCGCGCAAACCGCGGCTCATCTGGGACGACCCGGCAACGCGACTCCAGGACTTTCGCCAATTCTTCGGCGACGACCTGCATGCACTCGACGTGGAGTTCGTGCGCTATATGAGCAAAGTACGCTGACGCTGGCGAGCGGGGCCAGTCATGGCCCCGCTCTCCGATGTGCGCTAAACAACCCAATTTGCCCGTATCCTCGCCGACGCGGCAGCAAAACCCTACGTTAACACACCAGCGCTCAACAGCCGACGGAACCGGTTCCGTCGTTCGCGGCTCTGCTGGTGCTCAGCGAGCGCGGAACAAGCGAGACTGGAACAAGCGAGACTGGAACAAGCGAGACTGATTCAGTCGTTAGGTTCCCGTCTTGCGACGCGCCGCCTGCGGACTGCTGCCCGCCATCTTGCTCCCCATCGACTTGTTGCCCGTCGAACCGTTTGTACGCGTTCTCCGAGTTGCCGATCTGGAACGTGCGCGAAGGGGGCGCCGACAACTGGGCGCAAAACATCACGCCGACCAGTACCGCGGGAGTGGCGAGCGGCACGGCCACAGTCATCGGCGCGCCGTTTTCGTGGAATGCAGGCGTGCGCGCCGGCTTGGGATACCAGTCCGACGACGGGTACGACGTACCGGTCGATACGGTCGCTACGTTCCCGGGCGTCTCGCACACTTATTTGTTCACGTCGGCGTACGAAAATCTGATTCAAGACCTCGGCTCGCTAGCGCTGCAGGGGATCATCGGAATCAACGTGCGCTATCGAGGCGTTTACGGGATGATCGGCTACGAGATCAACGACTGGTTGAATCAAAGCCAGGTCTTCGACGACGCCACTGGCGCGCACAATAACGATCTGATTCTGCAAGGCCTGAACATTCGGCTGGGTTACGGATTCTGAGCGGCGTCCAGGCGAGCGGGGCCATGACTGCCCCCGCTCGCCAAACCGAGTCGTTATTTCACCGTGCCTTCGACGATCTCCTGCTGGGCGCGGTGCAGCCGGGCGTAGACGCCTTCGGCCGCCAGCAGTTCCTGGTGGCCGCCGGTCTGTACAATCCTGCCACGCTCGAGCACGATCAGCCGGTCGGCCTTGCGCAGCGTGCTCAGCCGGTGGGCGATGGCGATCGTGGTGCGGCCCTGCACCAGGTTGTCGAGCGCCGCCTGGATTTCACGCTCCGTCTCGGTGTCGACGCTGCTCGTGGCCTCGTCGAGGATTAGGATGCGCGGGTCGATCAGCAGCGCCCGGGCAATCGAGATCCGCTGGCGCTCGCCGCCTGAAAGCGCTTGGCCGCGCTCGCCGACGATCGAATCGTAGCCGTCGGCCAGCCGCAGGATGAACTCATGCGCCCGCGCCGCCTTGGCGGCCGCGACGATCTCGGCCCGCGAAGCATTGGGCCGGCCGTAGGCGATGTTTTCGGCCACGGTGCCGAAGACCAAAAACGGCTCTTGTAGTACGATGCCGATGTGCGAGCGGTAATCGCTCAAGGCCAGCGAGCGCACGTCGACACCGTCGATCAGAATCGCGCCGCTGGTCACGTCGTAGAACCGGCAAACCAGGTTCACCAGCGTGCTCTTGCCGGCGCCGCTGGGACCGACCAGCCCGATCAACTCGCCTGGCTTTACCTTCATGCTTACGCCTTGCAGAATCGAGCGGTTGCCGTAGCGGAAGCCTACGTCGCGAAGCTCGATTTCGCCGCGCATGTGCGGCAGTGCGACCGGGTTTACCGGCTCAGCGACGCTCGGCACTCGGTCGAGAATGTCGAACACGCGCTGCGAGCTGGCAGCGGCCCGCTGCGTGGCGGTGAAGATGCGGCTCATCGATTCCAAGCGTGTGTAGAACCGCCCGATGTAGAAGATGAATCCCGTGAGCACGCCGACCTGGATGTGAAAGTCGTAGACGCGCCACGAGCCAAGCGCCCAGACGATCAGCAAGCCGATTTGGTTGAGCAGCACCACCATCGGCCAGAAGAACGTCCAGACGCTATTCACGCGGTCGTTCGCCTCGACCACGTACACATTGGCCCGTTCGAAGCGTTCGACCTCGCGGTGCTCCTGGGCAAACGCCTTGACCACGCGTATGCCGGGAATCGTGTCGGCCAGCACGCTGGTCATCGCACTCCAGGCCCGGCCGCCGCGATGGAAGCCGTGCTGCAGCTTGTCGCGCACCTGGAAGATCAGCCAGGCGATGATCGGAAACGTACATAGTGTCCCCAGCCCGAGCACCGGATCGATCCAGATCAGGATCGCGGCGGTGCCGAGAATCGTCAGGCAGTCGGTGCCGAAGTCAACCAGGTTGTCGCTGAGGAACGAGCAGATGCGCTCCGTGTCGGTGCTGATGCGGGCCATCAGGTCGCCGGTGCGTCTGCCGCCGAAGAACTCGAGCGACAGCTTTTGGATGTGGGCATAGGTGGCGTTGCGCAGGTCGGCACTGACGCGCTCGCTCACCCAGGCCATCACCGCTCCCTGCGCCCAGCCGAGCAGCCACGCGGCCACGGCCGCCGCGCCGAACGCGGCCAGGTACCAAGGCACCATGCGAAAGCGCGGCGCGGAATCCTTGCGCACTTCGTCGAGCAGTCGATCGCGCGTCGCACGGTCGAGATGTTCGCGCTTGACGCGCCGCTCGACCGCTTCCACGTCGCTTTGATACGGAATGAGGATGTCGTCCTGCAGCGGCATCGTGAGGTAAGGGGGGATGAGTCCGGCCGCGGTGGTCGCCAGTGTGAGCACAAAGCCGACAAAGATCAGCCGGGCGTGCGGCACCGCGAACCGCAGCAGCCGCAGTAGCGACCGCGCCTGCGGCGCCTCGCGCTGAGCCGGCGAGGCCAACGGGTCGTCTTCCTCGCCGTTCGTTTCGTCCTGCGGCGACTCGCCGCGGCGCAGCGCGTCGTAGGCCAGCAGCAGGTGGTGCACCTCGGCGGCGTGCGCGACCGTGTAGTTCCACTGAGCTAGCCGCCCGCCGGCCCCCCACAGTTCGAGCGATCCCAGGCCCGCGCGATCGCGGGCGCGCAGGTGCAATGCCGCGTCGAGTTCCCAGTACCGCCACATCGCCCCGGAGGGGCTTTCACGCTCGAACGACAACAGCCGTCGGTTGGTCAGCACCAGCAGGCCGGCCGAGAACCGCCGCTGGGCGTCGAGATCGACGCGGACGTGTCCCAATAAGCTCTCGCCAGGCAGCAACTGCGCGGAGACATCGGCCCATTGGGGCGAGGCCGACACGTTGACTTGCCCGGTCGAGGAGTCCAAAACTCGGCAATCTCCGCGAAAAAGGCTATTTTTCCACGGTCCGCCCGCGGTGCCGATCGCCCGGCCGATCGACGCATCCCGCCGTCACCGACGGCCGAAAGCTGCCAAGATAAGGTGTACTTTGTCGGCTTGAATAACTAAATTGGAAGACGGCCCACGCATGCCGCTTAGGCGCGCCGGCCGAGCGTCGAGTATAGCACGCTTGGCACGGCTCCGCATGACGCGCACGCCCCCGAGGAGGCTGCGATGGCCGGATCACGAACCACTGGGGATGAGTCGACTTCGTGGCCGACCAGCGAACACCACAGGGCCGCCTGCCCCACCATCGCCCGCCTCGAGTCCCGCGATCATGATCTTTCGCAAGAGCTCGGCCCTATTAGGTCCGAACGTCTGGGCGTCTACACCGGTCCTTGAGACATGGGTCGATCTCGCGCCGCTGGCCGGAGTCACGGCCAGCCAGATCGCACGGCTCGACGAACAGTTCACGGCTTGGCTGCCGGCCGTAGCTGGCTCGCTCGCCGATGCTAAGATCGACGGTGCTGCGATCGCCGGCCGCGCACCGACCAACGGTCATCGCCATCACCATTCGCCGCAACCCGTCGCCAAACTGGCGCGCCGACTGGCGATCGTCTGCCTCGAGCTGCAAAAGCTGGTGAGCGCACCGGCGAGCTGGACCTGGGCGTGCGAGCCGCGCGGAGACGACGTGTTCTGCCTCGCCGTGGCCTGCGAGGAAGAAGTCGTGGCGCGGGCAGCGATCGAGGCGGCGCGTCGCATCTGCCAGGCGGCACTCGACGCCCAACAACTCGAAGCCCCACAACTCGAAGCTCAGCCGCTCGATGTGCAAGCGGTGATCGAAGAACTGCGCGCGGTGGCCGATCGCGTTTGCCTGGGTCCCAGCACGCGGGCGATCGTCCGTGCGGCGCGCGGTCGTGGCATCCCGGTGCGGCGACTCAACACAGGCAGCTTCGTGCAGCTGGGCCACGGCCGCAATCAACGCCGCGTGCGGACTGCCGAGACCGATCGGACCGGCGCCGTGGCCGAAGCGATCGCCAGCGACAAGGAATTGACCAAGCAACTGTTGGCGGCAGTCGGTGTGCCGGTCCCCGCTGGCCGGGCGGTCGAGAATGCCGGCGACGCCTGGGAAGTCGCCCAGGACATTGGCGTGCCGGTGGTCGTCAAGCCGCGCGACGGCAATCACGGCCGCGGAGTGTTCACTGGATTAACCTCACGTGAGCAAGTCGAATCGGCCTATGCCCACGCGGCCGAAGAAGGCGACGGCGTGATCGTCGAGCGCTTTGCTCCCGGCGCCGAACATCGGCTGCTGGTTGTCGACGGCAAGTTTGTTGCCGGAACGCGCGGCGATCCGGCTGTGGTGACTGGCGACGGCGCCAGCACGATTCGGCAGCTCGTCGACACGCAGCTCAACAGCGATCCGCGCCGCGGCGACACCGACGACTGCCCGCTAGCCCCGGTCAGCTTCGATAGCGTCGCCCAGCTCTTGCTCGAGCAGCGCGGCTACACGCCCGACTCGATTCCACCGGCCGGCGAACAGCTCGTCATCCAGTACAACGGCAACCTGGCGATCGACGTCACCGACGAGGTTCATCCGGAGGTAGCGGCGCGCGTGGTCGATGCGGCCCGTGTGGTCGGGCTCGACGTGGCGGGGATCGACGTGGTGGCGTGCGACATCAGCCGTCCCTTGGAAGAACAGGGGGGCGTGATCGTCGAGGTGAATGCCGGTCCCGGGCTGCACATGCACCTGTATCCCTCGGTGGGCAAGCCGCGACCGGTCGGCGAAGCGATCGTGGCGAGCCTGTATCCCGAAGACCCGGCAGGACGCATTCCGCTGGTGGGCGTGCTCGACTCGCAGCCCGCCCGGCACACGACGCATGCCGTGGCCGAGGTGCTGGCCGCCGGCAACGTGGCGACCGGCCTGGCTTGCAGCGAAGGGATTTTTCTCGGCGGACGACGGTTGTCCGGCCCCGCTGCCGACGAACGCCAGTCGGCCGACTTGCTGCTGGCCAATCCGCGTGTCGCGGCGGCAGTCGTCGGCACCGCGGCGGCGAATGTCATCGGCAATGGCCTGCCGGTCGACGCGCTGAGCGTTACCGTGCTGACCGAGGAATGCGTGTCGAGCGACGATTCGCTGGCGGCCGGCGTCATGGCACGCACGCTGGGCGAGCAGGGAACCGCGATCGTCGATGCCGCGCATGCCTCGATGTTGCGTGGACACCGTGAGGCATCGTCGCTGGTGGTGCTGGCGACTCGCGAGAACGATCCGCTGCTCGCAGCCCATCGAAAAGCAGGGCACCGGGCCGTGTTCGTCCGCGAGAATGCGATCGTTGCCAGTCACGACGGCGAGGAGACTTTGCTCGCGTCGCTGACACGGTTGCCAACGGTTGCTCGGCGACGCGACGGCGTGCGGCTCGAATCGCTGCTGGCGGCGGCGGCATGCGGCTGGGTCCTGGGTCAATCGCCGCGAGCGATTCGAACCGGCCTCGAAGCATTCGCCCGCACCCGCACCGATCGCCGCTCGACCAAGCTGCCGCTGCCGGCGGTCGTCGCCGCGGAAGGCGAACCCGATTCGAGCGTCGAAGATCCCAAAGCGGCGTAGCGAATCCCGCGAGCCGCGGAACCACCCATGCTCAACGGCGGCCATGCAATCGCGCGGTACTCACGATGCCTCGGCTTCGTGGTGTTCACGGCGGCGTCGATGGCCGGCCCCAGCCGGGTGCTGGCCGAAAAGGAAGCCGGCAAGGCGGCACAGCGACATCAGACTTTTGCCGACGTCGTGCGAGAGCACTTCACTGAGTGGGACACGAACCACGATGGCCGACTCGACACGCACGAAATCGACGAAGCGATCCGGCGGCGCGGAGTTCACGGGGAAGTGGCCGCCGCCCTGGCGACGATCAAAACGCGCGAGCGCCAGGCGCTGGTCGCCAAGGTGCAAGACTTCGCCCAGACGGAATCGCAGCTAACTGCGGCCGACGAAACGCCAAGCGGCACACTCGACACGGCGCGGGAGGACGCCAAGCCGTTTCACGCGGAAGGCGAGTTCACCAGGAACTTGAAGCGTTTGGCAAACGTCAACCATCGCTTGTTCGCCAGTGAGAAGCCCGATTTCGACGCGATGCACCAAGGCGGGATCGGCGACTGTTTCTTCTTCTCGGTCGTCGGCAATCTGGCCGCTCACCAGCCGCAGCGGATTCGCAAGATGATCGTCGCCGAGGCCAGCGGCGGGTATTCCGTCCACTTCGGCGACGGCGAGAAGGTCGAAGTTGCGCACCCCAGTGACGTCGAGATCATCATCAACAACTCGACCTACAGCGTCGAGGACGGCATCTGGCTGACCGTGCTCGAGAAAGCGGTCGGTCACCGCTTGCAAGCCCGGAGTAAGTCGCATTCGACAGACGAAGAGGAAACCGACGCGATCAGCCACGGCGGGTCGAGCCGCGTGATCATCAGCATGCTCACGGGACACCAGACCGACCTGGTCTCGCTACGCGATCCGAAGCACGAACCCGACCGGCTCGCCGAGCTGCGGCGCGTGCTGCCCGAGGCGCTGGCCAGTCATCGGCTGGCGGCGGTTTCGATGGCCAAGGAGCCTCCCGCCGGACATACCAAGATTCCGCGGTTGGGATATGGGCACGTCTACGCGCTGTTCGGCTTCGATCCGGCAACCGATCGCGTCGAGCTTTGGAATCCGTGGGGTAACAACTTCACGCCCAAGCAGGCGCCCGGCGTCGAGCATGGCTTCGAGACGAAGCATGGCGTGTTCCACGTCCCGCTGAAGACACTTTACGCCCAGTTCTCGGGCGTGGTGATCGAGGGCAACAAGAAGCTCGATTCGTCGAAACCAGGGCGGACGAAGCGGCGCAATTGACGTCCCATTGCTTGCCTTCCATGCTGCCGATCCACGACGCGCTGCCTGCGGTCATCGCGGCACTCCAGTCATCGAATTGTCTGGTACTGCGCGCGCCGACCGGAGCGGGCAAGAGCACGCGCGTTCCGCCGGCGTTGCTCGACGCCGGCCTCGCACAGCTCGCCGATGGTTCGCCCGGCGAGATCGTCCTGTTGCAACCACGTCGATTGGCCGCCCGCGCCGCCGCTGCGCGCATCGCCGCCGAGCGCGGCACGCCGTTGGGCGACGAGATCGGCTACCACGTGCGATTCGATCGCCGTGTCTCGCGCCGCACCCGCATCGTCAGCGCGACGGAAGGCGTTTTGCTCCGCCGCTTGCAAGACGATCCGCTGTTGGAAAACGTGGCGATCGTGGTGTTCGATGAGTTCCATGAACGCAGCCTGAATGCCGACCTGGCGCTGGCGATGGTCCGCCGCGTGCAGCAGCTCGTCCGTCCCGATCTGCGGATCGTCGTCATGTCGGCCACGCTCGCTGCCGAGCCGGTGGCCCGCTATCTGGGCAACTGCCCAATCGTCGAAAGCGCCGGCCGCCTGCACCCGGTCGAGGTCGACTACCTGCCGCACGAGTCGACCGCGCCCGAGCCACGGCTCGTGGCCGACGCCGTCGAACAGATGCTCGATCGCACACCAGGCGACGTGCTGGTATTTCTGCCTGGCGTTGGCGAAATACGCCGCGCTGCCGGCGAACTGGCGCCTCTTGCTGAGCGCCGATCGTTGAGCATCGTCGAACTCTACGGCGAGCTGCCGCTCGACCAACAGCAGGCGGCACTGCACCGCGGCCCACGCCGCAAGGTCGTGTTGGCCACCAACGTTGCCGAGACCTCGGTGACGATCGAAGGCGTAACCGCCGTGGTCGACACCGGCACGGCCCGCGTACTGCGGCTCGATCCGGCGTTGGGGATTAACCGCCTCGACGTCGAGCGCATCTCGCTCGCCAGCGCCGATCAGCGTGCCGGCCGGGCTGGGCGAACCGCTCCGGGCCATTGCCTGCGCCTATGGACCGAGCGGCAACAGAAAGCGCTTGCCGACTTCGATACGCCGGAAGTCGAACGCGTCGACCTGGCCGGAGCGCTTTTGGAACTAGCGTGCTGGGGCGAATCGGACCTCGACACGTTTCCGTGGTACGAGCCGCCGCCCGCCGCGTCGTTGCGGCAAGCGCGCATACTGCTTGAGCGCCTTGGTGCGCTCGACGGCGATCAGCCCACCGATCTGGGCCGTGCAATCGTGCGCTTGCCAGTGCATCCGCGCCTCGGCCGGCTGCTGCTGGAAGGGGCGCGGCTTGGCCAGGGGCGACGCGCCGCGTTGGCCGCGGCACTCTTGGCCGAGCGCGATCCGTTCCCCCGCGCCGCCGGCTCTGCGGCCGCACATCGCTCGGCGAGCGACGTTGTTGATCGTGTCACTGCCCTCGAAGAATTCGCCCGCACCGGCCGACGACAAACCTCGTGCGGCCCGATCGACCCGGCCGCGGCTCGTTTCGTGCTGCGCGCCGCCGATCAGTTGCTCAACACTCTCAACGAAGAAACTGTAACCGCGGCCGATCGGCTCGATGCCGACGAAGCACTGCTGCGCGCCGTGTTCGCCACGTTTTCCGATCGCTTGGCACGACGGCGAGAGCCAGGCAGCCCGCGAGCGCTGATGGCAGGTGGCCGCGGCGTGCGGCTCGATCGGCGCAGCGCGGTGACCGACGCGGAGCTGTTCGTCTGCGTCGACATCGAGGAGCGCGGCCAAAGCGAAAGCCTGGTCCGCATGGCCTCGGCGGTCGAACGAGGCTGGCTGCCGGCCGAGCGGATGAAGTCGCAGGCAATCACTCGGTTCGACCGTGAGCGCCAGACCGTGGTCGCCGTGCGGCAGGTGCTGTACGGCGACCTGGTGCTCGAGGAAATGCCGATCCCGGCGACCGATGTGGCCGACACCTCGCAACTCCTCGCCGCTGCTGCGGCCGAACGGTTCGACGAGTTGTTCGAGGCCGACGAACCGGCCCGGCAATTTGTCGCACGCGTCAACTCGCTGCGCGGGTGGATGGCGGAGTTGGCGATGCCTGAAATCACCGACGGTGCGTTACGCGGCCGCATCTTGTCGAGCTGGTGTCGCGACAAACGGTCGTTCGACGACCTACGCCGCGCGTCAATGTTGTCTAGCATTCAGGAAATGCTGACTCACGAGCAGATGCGTGCTGTGGCGCGCGAGGTGCCCGAACGAATCGAAGTCCCCAGCGGCAGCCGGATCGCTTTGCACTACGAGGTCGGCAAGTCGCCGGTGTTGGCGGTGCGGATTCAAGAGGTGTACGGTCTGCGCGAGACGCCGCGCATCGCCGGCGGGCGCGTGCCGGTGGTGATGCACCTGCTGGGACCAAACCAGCGCGTCGAACAAATCACTACCGACCTGGCAAGCTTTTGGAAAAACACGTACCCGCAGGTGCGCAAAGATCTGCGTCGCCGGTATCCGAAACACTCCTGGCCCGAAGACCCCTACACTGCCGTGGCCGAGCGCCGACCCAGCAAGAAGCGACCTCGTTCCTGACTCAGTTGCACCACAGAGAGCGCCGAGCACACAGAGACGGAAGAAAGAGAGAGAAACAGGTTGTTCTTACACTCTCTGCGCCCTCCGCACCCTCTGCGGTTCAATGCTCTCCGCCCGCCGCCAGGTCGAGCATGGCGATCATCACGTCCGTGCCGGCTTCGAGCGACACGCGCACCTCGTTCTTTCCTTCGCGCAGCAGTTTCTGTGGCACGGTCCAGGCGCGTAGTGTCTCGGCGGTGCCGAGCATCGTCGGATTCGCATTAGGATACGGCTCGGAAATGTCGTCGGTCGGTTCAAGCGGTGTGTTGTTGAAGCGAACCTTCAACCGGCCGTCGTCGATGGCGGCGGTGGTCTGGATGCGCAGGCGCGCGATGTCTTTCCAGCCGCCGTCGGGAGACGTGAGATCGAACGTGAAGCCGGTGCTTTTGTCCCGGGCAAGCTTGCGCGGTAACGGTGGCGGGCGAATCCACGCGTTGTTCCAACCCGGGGCGAGAAACCAATGCTGCGGCTGACCCAGCCGAGTCCCGGCTGCAATAGATGCACGTCGACACCGCGATCGGCCACTTCGTCGACCGACGCTTCCAACATCTCCGGGCGGAACGGCTCGCCGCGCCGATGCCAAGGGCTGACGCACGACGTGATGTTCGTCAGGTCGTTGCTGTATAGCAGTTGAAAGCTTGGCTTGGCCGGCGGCGCGGCACGAGGCGCCTGCGACCAACTTGCCAACACAGCAACGCCAAGCGAGCCCTGTACAAACTTTCGACGATCGAGCATGGCGATTTCCTCGCCATGTAGCGTACACCGTCGGCGTAACACTTGCTCGCCGGCGACAACGATCGTCGACGTTGTCAAAGCCCTTGCTTCGCTACCGCACAGCGGCCAGAACCTTACCACCGCGGTAACGCTCGGTTGCGTGCACCGGAAGGTCGAAAACCTTACCCTCACCCAGCGAGCGGCGCAGCTTCAGGTACTCCGCGTGAGCCCAGACCAATGGCATGGCGGATCCAGAAGGCCGGCCGAAAAACAGTTGATGCTCGGGCACGTCGGCGGTGTCCCAAACTTGCTCGGGGATCAGCCCGCTGGGGTTGGCAAACGCCGCCATGGCCTGCAAGAGGCGTTCGGCATTCTCTCGATGGCCGGCGGCCAACTCGTAGTGAGCACGCTCCCCGGTGAGGAGCGGCCAGGCCCGGCCGATGCCGGTTCCGTCAAACGGGCTGCCGTCGGCATGCTCGCCGTAGCCGTCGTGGTTGTACCGATGCCACGAATCTCCGTACGGCGTTGTAACTTTCAGCAGATGGTCGATCACGCGCACCGTGTTCACGATGCGTCGGTCGTCGGCCGCGCGCACCCCATAGCGCACAAGCGTCAGCGCATCGGGACTGATAATCTCGTCGACCGGAAACGTTCCTTCGCCTTTGGCGTGATTTTTCAGTGTCACCGTTCCCGCGGCGGGGCGCGCCGCGCGGCGCTGATCGGGGCGGGCAAAACGAACGTAATAGCCGTCGACTCCCGCGGCCCGGGCCAATTCGGTATCGGTGACGTAGAGCAGCGACTCGATCTCGTTGTTCCACATGTCGGCCGTATCGCGGAGGAGAATGCCCAAATCCGGCTCATCGTTTTCATCGGCCATCGCGGCGGCAGCGAGCAGCGCGGCAATCTCGACCGACAGCGTCGAAGCGAAATACCCCGACTCTTCTTCCCAACGATCCAGCGGCGTGACCGGACCGTGGCTCACTAAGTAAGACGCCGCCTTGCGCGCCATCGGCCACAGCGAGCGCAGATCGTCCGGCTCGAGCGCTTGCTCGCGGCGCGCGAGGTCGACCATCAGAATCGGAAACGCCATTTCGTCGAGCTGGATGCCGTCCCAGCTTGGCCGGCCGCTCAAGAACATATTCTGCGGCCAGTGGCCATCGGCCTCCTGCGTCACGTGCAGGAAGAATAACACTCGGCGCGCTTCTTCGTGCCGGCCGATGGCCAGCATCGCGCCGACCGCCTGGATCAGATCACGTGGCCAGGCGCGGTGGTATCCCTTGTTCTGATCCCCTTTCGCGACGCCCCACGGCGTGCTGAGGCTCGCGACGATCCCGCCGGGAAAGTCTTTCGATTCGTGCACGCGAATCACCGTAGCGCTCACGAGGTCGAGATTCTGCGGATGCGGTGGCGTGCCGGCCAGGGTATTCAGCCCTCGCTGCCAATCGCGCCAATCGGCAACGTATTTGTCGCGCGCGGCGACGAACCCCTGCATCAAGCTCGCACGGGCGCGGTGGGCAGCGTCGAACTCGTCGCGGCCGAAACCTAGCGCCATCGTGAACCGTCCATCGCATGCCGCCAGATCGATCTCAGCGGCAAGCAGCACGTTGCCGTGCTCGGCGCGCTGGTAATGCCAGGCAAGCTGCTTGTGCTCCTCGAGGTCGCGCCGGCCATCAGAGCGTCCGACAAAGCCAGCCGACCGATCGAGCCAGGGGACCGAGCAAGCCAAGGCCAGCGCATACTCGCGATAGCGCGCAAACAGCATCGGCATTCCCTTGAAATCGTCGATCCATGCCGAGTTGTCGGCTCCCTGGTTATCAAGGTGCGGCGCGAGCAACACGAACAGTGCTAAGTCGGCGTCTGCCGTAGCGAGCGGCTGGAACTCGGTTTCCTGCAGTAGGACCGACCGGCGCGGGTCCGACAGAATCGTCTTGGCGATTTCGTACCTGCCTTGCCGGCAACGATTACGCACGCGGAATGCTGGGATGCCTGGAGCGAGCCAATCGACGGTTGAATCGGCATCGTGCAGCTCATCGGATAACCATTCGTGGCGATCCGTGACCACGAACCCCAGGCCGCGGATCGAGGCGCTGTCGACGAACGGATAGAACACCTCGGAAATAATGCCGTGGGTCAGCGAGAACCAAAGATTGCTTTCTCGACCGATCGAAGTGCCAATGCCGGTTTTGGCGGAGGAGGCCCAGTGCGGCGTGGCCCCCGGCGCGCCGGGAGCATCACCACCCGTTCGATGCGGATGCGGCACCCAACGGGCGAGCCGATGCAGCAGGCCGGAAATGGAAGAAGCGAGTCGCACGGCTAAGACAAGAGTTTCTTGAGGCGGGAACTTATTGGCCGCGACTGCCGCCGATGAGCGATCGCCTTGCACGACTCGCCACATAGCGCCGCCAGTGCGATCGCCGCTGCTCCCGAGACCAACCAGCGACGATTGCGGTCCAGCCACACTTGCAGGCTGAACGAGTGAGCCCGGCGATCGAAATCACCATGAGCGCCATGGTCGACTTCGTCGTCGAGTGGGGCGTTCAGGTTGTCGTGGCGATCGGGGCTGGTGCGGCCGTTGCACTGCTGCGAACCATAACCCTGGTGCCCCAGATACCAATCGCCGAATCCGGGAGCTACCTTGTTGCCTTGAATCGCCACGACGGTCGAGCCGCCGATGAACCATTCGCGGCGATAATGCGTGCTGGCGTGCACAATCGCCTCGGCGGCAATCTCGGGCTGATAGATCGGCGGGACCGGCTGCGGCTTGCGCGGCAACCGGCTGCGCACCCAATCGAATTGCGGCGTGTTGAGTGCCGGCATTTGCACCATGGTGATCCGCACGCGGCTGCGATCGTGAATCAACTCGCAGCGCAGCGATTCGGTGAACCCCTGGATTGCGTGTTTCGCCCCGCAGTACGCCGCCTGAAGTGGAATGCCGCGATACGCCAGTGCCGAACCGACCTGCACGATTGTGCCGCAGTTACGGGGCAGCATCCGCCGCAGCGCCGCGAGCGTGCCGTACACGAAACCCAGGTACGTCACATCGGTGACACGTTTGAATTCCTGGGCCGTCATCTCCTTGACCGGCGAAAAGACCGACACCATCGCGTCGTTCACCCAGACATCGATCGGGCCAAATGCGTGCTCGACCGCTTCGGCAGCCGCTTCGATCTGCTCGGGCTCGCTGACATCGGTCGGCAGCGCAATGGCCTGGCCACCAAGCTGCTCGACCTCGCGCTTCGCTGCCGCTAGCCCTTCGCGGCCGCGAGCCAACAGGCCGATCTTGGCTCCCCGGCGTGCAAAGGCGCGCACCGTGGCACGGCCCACACCAGCCGACGCGCCAGTGACGACAACGACTTTTCTTCGCATTTCGTCACTTTCTCGTGTCGTGGAGTGAGCGAAGAAGTTCGATCGCCTGCTCGACGCCTCCGGCGTGGTCGGCGAACTGCCTGGCCTCATGTTCCAGATTCGTCGGCTGGTCGCGTTTCAGTTCATCACCGACACCGTCTTCCAGCGGATGATTGGGGTTAGGGCCGATGCCGGAATCGGCCGGAGGATCGAAAGCGTCGCGAGAGATTTTGCTCGACTTATTTGGTCGCGACTCACGAGACGGCTGCTCCTTCGACGCGGCGGCCTGCGGATCGCCGAGAATATCGCCGGCGCCAGGGACGGATTGGATCATGTCATCAACTCCATGAATCGCGGAATCGGTGTGCAGTCGTAACTCGAAATGGCGAGTGCATTCCTTGTACCAAGCGTAGCAGGCGGCATTCTGTCGGCGCGCATCGTCGTCGCATTCACGTAAAGCTCGCAACGCATGGCGCAAAAAATGCAAGGCGGTGGACCGTTTCGGGAACAATTATCCGCTACCACCGGGTACGCCTTGCCAAGGATGTCCGTTATGGGAAAGAACGTTGCTGTATTGCTAATCGAGCGTCTGGTTGAATGGGGCGTCGATACCGTGTTCGGTTTTCCCGGCGACGGAATCAACGGCATTTTCGAGGCACTGCGGACCCATCAGGAACAAATCAAGTTTGTCCAGGTGCGCCACGAAGAGGCGGCGGCGTTCGCGGCCTGCGGTTACGCGAAATTCACCGGCCGAATTGGTGTCTGCATGGCCACTTCCGGACCGGGGGGCATCCATCTGCTCAACGGCCTTTACGACGCCAAGTGCGATGGCCAACCGGTACTGGCGATCACCGGCCACACGTTTCACGACCTGATCGGCACGCACTATCAGCAAGATGTCGATCTCACGAAACTGTTCATGGATGTGACCGTGTACAATGAGCGCATCACCGGTCCGGCGCATGTGCACAACGCGCTCGATGACGCAATCCGCACGGCCATGAGTCGTCGTGGCGTCGCACATCTGTGTATTCCCAAGGACATTCAAGATTGGAACGGCCAAGAGTCGCCGCGCTCGAAGGCGAACATCAAGGGCCATAGCGGCGACCACTCTGCCGCGATGTCCGTGCTGCCGGAGATCGACGACCTGCGCGCAGCGGCCGAGATCATCAACGCCGGCAAAAAAGTGGCGATCCTCGCCGGGCGCGGTGCGCTGGGTTGCCGCGACCTGCTCACCGAGCTGGCCGAACGGGCCGGGGCGCCGGTGGTCAAGGCACTGTTGGGCAAGGCGGTGTTGCCCGACGATAGCCCCTACACCACCGGCGGTTTGGGACTGCTGGGGACTGCACCTTCGCAAGACGTGATGCGCGGCTGCGACACGCTGGTGATCGTCGGCAGCGGGTTTCCGTACATGGAGTTCTACCCGAAGCCGGGCCAGGATAAGTGCGTGCAGATCGACGTTGACGCCTCGCGCATCGGCCTGCGCCATCCGGCCGACGTGGGCCTGGTTGGCGACTGCCGGCGCGTGCTCGAGGCGCTACTACCAATCATCGAGCGTAAGGACGATCGCTCGTTCCTCGAATCGGCCCAGAAGGAAATGAAGGACTGGAACGAACTGCTGATGATGCGCGCCGGCCGCAACGACAAGCCGATGAAGCCGCAAGTCATCGCTCATGCGCTGAACAAGTATCTGAAGCCCGACGCGATTGTCGCCAGCGACTGCGGCACGGTAACCACCTGGGCGGCGCGCTACATCACGATGCGCGACGAGATGGTGTTCTCGGCTTCCGGGATGTTGGCCACCATGGGCAACGGCTTGCCGTACGCCATCGCGGCGGCAATCGCCTATCCGGGGCGGCAAGTGGTCGCGATGGTCGGCGACGGCGGGCTGACGATGATGCTCGGCGAAGTGGTCACGCTGGTCAAACACAAGCTGCCGGTGAAATTGATCGTCATCAAGAACAACACGCTCGGACAGATCAA
Organism: Pirellulales bacterium; assembly: GCA_036272935.1. Lineage (GTDB taxonomy): Bacteria > Planctomycetota > Planctomycetia > Pirellulales > PNKZ01 > DATAXP01. Next base: position 36,303 of record DATAXP010000022.1, read on the forward strand.
ATGGGAGCAAATGGTGTTCGAGGGGAACCCCGAGTTCGGCGTCGACTTGCAGCCGATCGACTTTGCCGCTTACGCACGCGCCTGCGGAGCGGCAGGTTTCACGGTCGACGACCCGGCGCACGTTGACGAGGTGCTCACACAGGCGTTTGCCCATCCTGGGCCGGCATTGATCGAGGCGGTCGTCGATCCGAATGAGCCGGCGATGCCCGGCCACGCCACGCTCGACCAGGCGTGGCACTTCGCCAAGTCGTTGGTGCGGGGCGAGAAATATAGCAAGTCGATCATCAAGAACGTGTTGGCCGAAAAGGTACGCGAAGTGATCTAGGAAGAGCCGTTCGCATGACCGTCAGCACTTCGACCGACGCCGCGATTGCCGCCTTGCACGTAGCGGCATACAAGATTCCGACCGACCGGCCCGAGGCCGACGGCACCATCGCTTGGAACCATACCACGCTGGTTTGCGTCCATGCCCAAGCCGGCGATGCCACCGGCATCGGCTACACCTATGCCGACACCGCCACCGCGCACCTGATCGACGAACTGTTGGCCGCGAAAGTGTGTGGCCGCGACGCGCTCGATATTCCCGCAGCGTGGATCGCCATGGTGCGGGCGATCCGCAACCTCGGCCGGCCGGGAATCGCGTCGATGGCGATCGCGGCAGTCGACACCGCGCTGTGGGACCTGAAGGCGAAGCTGCTGGGCGTGCCGCTGGTGGCGCTGTTGGGCGCGGCCCGCGATCGCGTGCCGGTCTACGGCAGCGGCGGCTTCACCTCGTACACCATCGACGAGTTGCAACGGCAGCTTGCCGGTTGGGCGGAGGACGGTATCGGGCGCGTGAAGATGAAGATTGGCACCCATCCCGAGGACGATCTCCAGCGGGTCCGAGCAGCGCGCGAGGCGATCGGCCCTGAGGTCAAGTTGTTCGTCGATGCCAACGGAGCCTACGACCGCAAGCAGGCGCTCTGGTTCGCCGAGCGCTTCGCGGAGCTGGGCGTCGCGTGGTTCGAGGAGCCGGTGTCGTCGGACGATCTGGAAGGCTTGCACTTGCTGCGCGACCGTGCCCCGGCCGTGATGGAGATTGCCGCCGGTGAGTACGGCTACGACCTGTCGTACTTCCGCCGCATGCTCGAAGCCGAGGCAGTCGACGTGCTGCAGGCCGATGCGACGCGCTCGGCCGGTATCACCGGCTTCATGCAGGTCGCGGCATTGTGCTCGGCGCGGTCTATGGCGCTGTCGGCCCACTGTGCCCCGTCGTTGCACGCGCACCCTTGTTGCGCGGCGTTGCCGCTCAGGCACCTGGAATACTTCCACGACCACGCGCGCATCGAGCGCATGCTGTTCGACGGTTTCCAACCGCCGATGGATGGCGCGCTGGTGCCCGATCGTTCGCGACCGGGAATCGGTCTCGAGCTGAAGCAGGCCGACGCCCGGCGGTACCTCGTGTGGGCAAGTTCCGAAAGCGAAAGTTCGTGAGGCTGCGATGCAAAGTCTGACTGTCCTGCGTAACGAGAACGAACACGAACGCTTCGAGCGTCAACGGCGCGACGACACCCGCACGGCGCTGCCGCCCGGGCGAGCCGCCGCCATGGCGGCTGAATTACACACGAAGCTCGACGGCGAAGTGCGCTTCGACGATGGCAGCCGGGCGCTATACGCCACCGACGGTTCGAACTACCGCCAGGCGCCGATCGGCGTGGTGATTCCGCAGCACGATCTGGACGTGGTGAAAACCATCGCCGCGGCCCACCAATACGATGCGCCGATCCTCTCGCGTGGCGGCGGCACCAGCCTCGGCGGCCAATGCTGCAATGTCGCCGTCGTGATGGATTTCTCGAAGTACATGCACCGTGTCGTGGGCATCGACGCCGAGCGGCGGCTTGGTACGGTGCAGCCGGGGTGCGTGCTCGACGACCTGCGCAACGCGGCCAAGGAGCATGGCCTGACGTTCGGCCCCGATCCGTCGACGCACAATCATTGCACGCTCGGCGGGATGTTGGGCAACGACTCGTGCGGCGCCCATTCGCTGCTGTGCGCGAAGCACGGCCGGGGGCTGCGCACGGCCGACAACACGCACGAACTGGAGATTCTGACTTACGACGGGCTGCGCATGCGCATCGGAGAAACTTCGCCCGAGGAACTCGAAGCGATCATCCGCCACGGCGGTCCGCGCGGCCAGCTTTACACCAAACTCCGCGCGTTTCGCGACAAGTACGCCGAGGAAATTCGGCAGCGCTTCCCGCAGCTTCCCCGGCGCGTGTCGGGATACAACCTCGATGCGCTCTTGCCGGAAAACGGCTTTCATGTCGCCCGGGCGCTGGTAGGGAGCGAAGGGACACTGGTCACCATTCTCGAAGCGACGCTGAACTTGGTGCCCGAGCCGCGGGCACGGTCGCTGGTGGTATTCGGCTATCCCGATATTTACGACGCCTGCAACCACCTGATGGAAATCCTCGAGTTCAAGCCGACCGCGCTCGAAGGGTTTGATCACCTGCTGTTCAAGTTCGTCAAGCAGAAGGGGGACAAGGACGCCGATCTGAAACTGCTTCCGCCCGGCAAAGGTTTCCTGATCGTCGAGTTCGGCGGCGACAGCAAGAAGGACGCCGACAATCAGGCCCGGGCGTGCATCGCGAAGATCGAAACGCATGCCGACTCTCCGCACATGGAGCTGCTCGACGATCCCGAGCGCGAGCAAATGATCTGGAAAGTGCGCGAAGGGGGCCTGGGCTCGACTTCGTGGGTGCCGGGCCGCGCCGACACGTTCCCCGGCTGGGAAGACTCGGCGGTGCCGCCTGACCAGATTCACGTCTATCTGCCCGAGCTGCGCAAGCTGTTCGAGAAGTACGGCTACGAGCCGTCGTTGTACGGCCACTTCGGGCAAGGATGTGTCCACTGCCGCGTTGGGTTCGACCTGTATACGGCGCCGGGGATCGAGAAATACAAGGCCTTCATGAACGAAGCGGCCGACCTGGTGGTGAGTCACGGCGGATCGCTTTCAGGCGAGCATGGCGACGGCCAGGCACGCGGCGAGTTGCTGCCCAAAATGTTCGGCGAGACGCTGTACCAGGCGTTCCGCGAGTTCAAGGCGATCTGGGACCCGCACGGCAAGATGAACCCCGGCAAAAAGATCGACGCCTATGGCATGGCCGAGAATCTACGGCTGGGCGCCGATTACAATCCGCCACAGCCGGCGACGCATTTCCATTATCCCAGCGATCGCAATTCGTTCGCCCGGGCGGCCCTGCGTTGCGTCGGCGTGGGCGAATGCCGCAAGGCCGGTGGGCAGGTGATGTGTCCCAGCTACCAGGTGACGCGCGAAGAGAAAGATTCCACGCGCGGCCGGGCGCACCTGCTGTTCGAGATGATGAACGGCGAAGTGCTCACCGACGGCTGGAAGAGCGAGGTGGTCAAAGACGCCCTCGACTTGTGCCTGGCCTGCAAGGGATGCAAGGGCGATTGCCCGGTCAATGTCGACATGGCCACGTACAAGGCCGAGTTCCTGTCGCATTACTACGAAGGTCGCCTGCGGCCGCGGTACGCCTACTCGATGGGGCTGATCTACTGGTGGGCACGCTTGGCGGCGCTGGCGCCGGGGGTGGCGAATTTCTTCAGCCAGACGCCGGTGCTGCGCGATATCGCCAAGTGGCTAGGCGGGATCGACGCGCGCCGCCAGATGCCTCGCTTCGCGCGCGAGACGTTCAAAGCCTGGTTTGCGCGTCGCTCGGTGCGCAACCAAGGCAAGCCGCAGGTGATGCTCTGGCCCGACACATTCAACAATCATCTTCATCCCGAAACGGGGCGCGCGGCCGTCGAAGTGCTCGAGGCGGCAGGCTTCCAGGTGCTGGTGCCGATCGAATCGTTATGTTGCGGCCGGCCGTTGTACGACTTCGGCATGCTCGATACCGCCAAGCGCCTGCTGCGCGAGATTCTCGACACGCTGCGGCCGCAGATCCAGGCCGGCATTCCGCTGGTCGGGCTCGAACCGAGTTGCCTGGCGGTGTTCCGCGACGAGATGGTGAACTTGTTTCCCGACGACGAGGACGCCAAGCGGCTGCACAAGCAATCGTTCCTGTTCAGCGAGTTTTTGAGTCAAAGGGTCGACGGATATCAGCCACCGCGCCTGGACCGCAAGGCGATCGTACACGGACATTGCCATCACAAATCGATCGTCAAGATGGACGATGAAATGGAGTTGCTTAAAAAGATGGGCCTGCGCACCGAGACGCCCGAGCGCGGCTGCTGCGGCATGGCCGGCTCGTTTGGCTTCGAGCGCGGCCATCACTACGAAGTATCGATGGCCTGTGCCGAGCGCGCGCTGCTGCCCGCGGTGCGCGACGCCAGCGACGAAACACTCGTCATCGCCAATGGATTTAGTTGCCAGCAGCAGATCGAGCAAGCCACGGGCCGCCGCCCAATGCACCTGGCCGAAGTAATGCAGATGGCCATGCACGACGGACGCCCGCCGCAGCCGCTCGCCGACAGGTCTGGCGTGCCGTCAAAACAGAAAGCGACGGCAGGATTGTTCGTCGCAGGCGTCGCCGTTGCCGTGGCAGGCTGGATGATCTGGAACTCGACACACCGGAACGCGCACCGATGAAATCGAAACTCCTGAACGAATCGGCCGGCGAAAAAACCTACGTGCTGATCTTCGACACCGGTGATGAAGTGATGAGCCTGCTTACGGGCTTCGCTAAGGAACACAAGTTAAGCGGCGCGCGGTTCACCGCGATCGGCGCCTTCGAGAAGGCCACACTCGGCTATTTCGACTGGTGGACGAAGGATTACAAGCGGAATCTGTTCCACGAGCAGGTGGAAGTAGTGTCGCTCGTCGGCGACATTGCAGAAGGAGAAAAGGGAGAGCCGAAAGTCCACGCCCACGTCGTGCTGGGACGATCCGACGGCACGGCACTCGGCGGGCACCTGCTCGAAGCCGTAGTGCGGCCTACGCTGGAACTGATGCTCACGGAATCGCCCGCGCATCTGCGCCGCAAACACGACGAGACGTCCGGCTTGGCACTCATTCGGTTGTAGCCGAGCGGGCCAAGATGGCCTGCCCCGCGGCGCCGGCTCGCGGTTCACCAGCGAGATGCTCGACACGGAACACGCGCCGATGGCAGTTGTATTGTTTGCCTTTCTCGGTTGGCTGGTTGTGAGCATCGCATCGAGCCTGGTGTTGTCGCAAAGCCTCGACAAAATTGGAGCTCGCTTCGGCCTGTCGCCCGGCACATTAGGATTTGTTACCGCCTTGGGGGCCGATGCGCCGGAAATCGCGGCGGTCGTCTCCGCGATCGCTGCCGGGCATCACGATCTCGGGATGGGTGTGATCTTCGGCTCCAATATCTTCAACCTCGCGGGATTGCTGGGACTGGGCGCGGTACTGGCGGGGCGCGTGAGCATCGGTCGGCAGGGCATGATTCTCGAGGGCCTCGTGGCCCTGGTCGCTACGTCGATCGGCATTGCCGTGACGCTCGACGCGCTGTCGGGAACGTTCGGTCTGGTGGCGCTGGGTGTGCTGCTGCTGGCCTTTCAGGTGTTGATGTCGCTGCGGCCGGGCGTGTGGAAATGGTTAAGCATCTTCGGGGTCGATCCAGCTCGGTTCATGGTTGAAGCAGCCGCGGAGGCCGAGCATGCGGCGCGCGAGGAATACACGCCTCCACGCGCAACCGGAACCGACGTGCTGACCTTGGTCCCCGCGATCGTGGCGATCGTCGTCGCGAGTTTTGGGATGGTGCGTCTCGCGGTCGATCTGGCAGGCCACTTCCATTGGCCGCATGTCGTCATCGGCGCGCTGGTGTTGGCCACCTTGACCGGAATTCCCAACGTACTGGCCGCGGTACGGCTGGCAATTCACGGTCGTGGCTCAGCCGTTGTCAGCGAAACGCTGAACAGCAACAGCGTGAACATCCTGGCGGGCATCTGCCTGCCAGCGGTCGTGGTGGGCACGCACGTACCGACCACGTTGGCAGTCGTATCGGCCTGGTGGCTGCTGGCCATGACGGCGGTCGCCGTGGTGCTGAGCTGCCGGCGTGGCGGACTGGCGCGTCTTGGCGGCGCATCGCTGATGGTGGTGTACGGGGCATACGTTGTACTGGTCTGCGCGTGGCGCTCATGACGGTGGCTGGCTCTTCGCGCTTGCGGCGGATGGTCGCCGACCAATCCGAAGCTGGCGTTGATTAGGCTTTAGTCCGCCGGGCGACGTTCCCGTGATTGGTGGATGAAAATTACGGTGGACGAATTACTTAGCAGGTGTGCCGTTGGCTAGTCGCCGGTTGTCGAGCGACAATCCTTCGATGCGGATCGGCGGCAGCCCGATGATGTCGTACGTCCCGGATGCCACGCTGATTCCTGCCGACTCCAGCCCGGTCAGAATATCGCGTGACATCGCGTCCTTGATCTCGCGCATCCCGTGATCACGGACAACGAATCGTATGGTCATCTCGATCCAGTTATCGGTCAGCCGATAGTAGACGCGCGGCCTGATTTCCGGCTGCTCCATAAAATAGCGCCGTTGCATTTCGCTCAGCGCTTCGGCGGTCAGTTCGTCAAGGTCCACCGTGTGGCGCCGCGCCGCACTGAGCAGAATTTGCTCGGCCCGCGCGCGATCCGCCGTGTACGGCACCGGCAGGATCATCTCCTCCCAAAGATATGGAAAGTCGCGCGTGTAGTTGTATACCGGCTCGTCGAACAGCTTCGAGTTGGTCACGGTCACCACGCGCCCGGTGTACTGCCGGCTCTGCACCCACATCGCCGGCTCGTCGCCTTGCACCGGCGGCGGCTGGCCCATCTCCATGATGGTGGTTTGCATAAAGCCCAGCGCGATCACGTCGCCGCGGACGCCTCCCATGCGAATCCGATCGCCGACGTTGAACGTCTTGCCGCGCAAGATGACGAAGTAACCCGCCACGGCCGTCACCACCTTCTGCAACGCGAACGCCAACCCCGCGGTCACCAGTCCCGCGGCCGTCGCCAGGCGTGTCGGGTCGTCAAACCACACCGAAACCATACTGACGACCACCAACACGGCTGTACCGAGGCTGATTGCCTGGCTGATCCAAAACCCGACCGGGCCATTGCGACGCTTGCCGAGCACCGCCCACGAAACCAACCGCAGCAGCCGGTTGATCACCAGCAGCGCAACGATCAGCGCCAACGTGAAGAGCAGCTTCTTGCCGTTCTCGGCATTCATGCCGACCAGCTTCACGCCGAGAATCTCGACGGCGCGGTTCGGGCCGACGAAGCGAATGTACTGATCCAATGGAGAAGCCTCCGGAAACGGGGGGTGCCGCGTCGACCCCGGTGCAAACAAGATGCCCATATCGTGGTGGGCAGCGACGCGCCGATGCAAAAAGTCCCCGATAAAATCCCTCTCGGTACGCGAGTTGCCGGAAACGCCTAGCGCTGCACGGATTTCGTTTCCCCATCGCCTGGATCCGCCCAGATGACTCGGCAAGAAATCGCATCGACTGCCGGCTGGTGGGTTGCGTTGCTGGCGGCGTATGTGCTGCTGGTCGGTCAGATCGGCTGGGAAGAATTGCTTGCTGGTAGCGTGACGGCTGTTTTCGCATCGACCGCCGCGGTGGTGGCGCGGCGCGCGGGAAAGATTCGTCTGAGAGCCCACCTGCGATGGCTGCCACAATTTGCACGGCTGCCATGGCGCGTCGTCGGCGATTGCGGCTTGGCGGTCGTCGCATTCTGGCAACGGTTGGCCAGCGGTCGCAGCCGGCTGGGCGTGTTCCGCGCGGTGCCGTTCGATGCGGGTCGCCATGGGCCGGTGTCGGCCGCGCGGCGTGCGCTCGTCACATGGGGGGCATCGCTGCCGCCGAACGCTTACGTGGTTGCAGTCGATCACGAGCACGGCTTGTTGCTCGTGCACGAGCTCGTCGACACATCGCGCCGGCCCGGCAACGGCAACAAGCAGTGGCCGTTATGAAGGTCCGCAAAGTAAGAGGGTTCTTACCATGAATGCCTGGCTGATTGCCGCGACCGCGCTCGTGCCGGGATTGCTCGCCTGTGGCTGGATCGGATCGCGTGCTGCGACCATGGATCGATTGGTTGCGCTGGAACTGGCCGGATCGTTGATGCCGCTGGTGGTTGTGTTGTTGGCCGAGGGATACGCTCGGCCGTCGTTGTACGATCTGGCCTTGACGCTGGCCGTATTGTCGCTGCCGGGAACGATTGTGTTCGCACATTTTTTGGAGCGCTGGCTATGACCGCCACGTCGATTGCCGTCGATCTGTTGCTGGCTACGGCCGTCGTGGTGTTGCTGTTTTCGTGCGCCGGGTTGCTGGCGATGCGCGATGTATACACTCGGCTGCACTATCTGGCGCCGGCCAGCACGCTAGGGCCGGCGCTGCTTGCTGCCGCGGTCTTGGTGAATCATTCATCGGCCCAGGCTTGCATCAAGGTGGCGCTGATCGTGGCGGCGCTGGCGATCGTCAATCCCTTGGTCACCCACGTCACGGCGCGTGCCGCGCGGATTCGTGAAACCGGACGTCTCGACGCTCGCGATCTCGAACCCCGGTCGCTGCCATGAACGCACTGGTTTACGGGGCGCTGGTGCTCGTGGCATTGGGGGGAACCGCCGTGGTGCTGACGCGCGACCTCGTGAACCAGGCGATCGTGTTGAGCCTGTATGGCATGGCGCTCGCGTTGCTGTTCCTGGTGTTGCAAGCCCCGGACGTCGCGTTTTCGGAAATCACGGTTGGTTCGGCAGCCCTGCCGTTGATTCTGCTGGTGACGATCGCCAAGGTACGGGAGCGCGTACCATGACGCCGCGCATTCGCGTGTGCCTATTTGGCTTTGGAGCGCTGGTGGTTGGCGCACTCTTGCTCGGCGGGGTCGATGGCTTGCCGCCATTCGGCCACTATCGAGGACCGTATGGCGATGTAATCAACGCGGTGGCCGTCGACGAGCGGCACGTGACGAACATGGCCACCGCGGTGAACTTCGATTATCGCGCATTCGACACGCTCGGCGAAGAGTACATCCTGTTCGCGGCGGTCACTGGCCTGGCGTTGCTGCTGCGCCAAGGGCGTGGCGAGATCGAAGACGAACCAGCCGAGTACGCCGCCGATCGCCGGGTGCCGCCTCACGGCGACGCGCTGCGCGGCATCGGCCTGCTGATGACCGCCGTCACGGTGCTGGTCGGGGTTTACGTGGTACTGCATGCGCATCTCACGCCGGGCGGCGGTTTCCAAGGGGGCACGATCCTTGGGACCGCCTGCTTGCTGGTTTACCTGAGCGTCGGCTATCGCGAATTCCGCGCGGTCAGTCCTCGATGGCTGCTCGACGGGGCCGATGCCGCCGGCGCCGGAGCATACGCCTTGGTCGGCATCGGAACGCTGCTCGCCAGCGGCACTTTTTTGCTGAACGTCTTACCGTTGGGCACCACGAAGAGCTTGTTCTCCGGCGGCATGATTCCGGTCATCAATCTGGCTGTCGGGCTCGAGGTGGCAGGCGGGTTCATTCTCGTGTTCACGGAGTTTCTCAAAGACACCCGCAAACCGTCGGAAGCGAAGCGGCCATGACGATTTTGCCTTACGTCATTGCCGGCTGGTTGTTCCTCGTCGGCCTGTACGGGATCATTACCAGCCGCAACCTGATTCACATGACCGTCTGCCTTGCCGTCGTGCAGTCGTCGACGTACGTGCTGCTGCTGGCGATCGGATATCGAGTCGACGCCGGCCCGCCGATTTTTATGGAAGTGCCTGTCGGCACGCCGGCCGTCGACCCGGTGGTGCAAGCGCTAGCGCTTACCGATATCGTCGTCGGTGCGACGGTGACTGCGCTGCTGCTGGCGCTTGCCGCCCAGGTTCATAAGCGCCTCGGCACGCTTGATCCGCGCCGGCTGTGCACGATGCGAGGCTGAAATGAGTTACTTGCCGGCACTGCCGGTCGCACTGCCGCTGGCGATGGCTGCCCTGTTGGTCGGCGCGACGAGCGTCATCGGCCGCCGCCTGCGCGATGCGCTTGCGATCGCCACGGCCGTGAGCGTGCTGGCGATCACGCTGGCACTGGTGCTTGGATCGTGCGAGCGGCCGATCGTCTACTGGCTCGGCGGCTGGGGGCCTCGCAATGGCGTGGCAATCGGCATCTCCCTGGTGATTGATCCGCTGGGGGCGGGACTGGCGGCGCTGGCGGCCGCACTGGTCGTGGCCAGCCTGGTATTCTCGTGGCGGTATTTCGACGAGGCCGGCGCGATGTACCCGGCGCTGATGCTCATCTTCCTGGGAGCGATGGTCGGCTTCTCGCTTACCGGTGATCTATTCAATTTGTTCGTGTTCTTCGAGCTGATGAGCGTCGCGGCCTACGCCTTGACCGGCTACAAGATCGAAGAAGAGCAGGCGCTGATGGGGGCGTTCAACTTTGCGATTACCAACAGTGTTGGCGCGTTTTTGGTGCTGTGGGGCATCGGCCTGCTTTACGGCCGCACCGGGGCGCTGAACCTCGCGCAGTTAGGCGAGTCGGTGGCCGGGCACCCTGTCGACGGCCTGGTGATCGCGGCGCTGGTGCTGCTGACTTGCGGCTTCGGCATCAAGACGGCGCTGGTACCGTTTCATTTTTGGCTGGCCGACGCTCATGCCGTGGCGCCCACTCCGGTGTGCGTGCTTTTCTCGGGGGTGATGGTCGAGCTGGGGTTGTATGGCGTGGTGCGCGTGTATTGGACGGTCTTCGCCTCGGCCATGGAACCGCTGGCGTCGATGGTCCGCGGGACGTGGTTGACGGCTTCGGTGCTGACGATGCTGGTGGGCGCGGTGATGTGCTTCGCTTCCAGTCATCTGAAGCGCCTGCTCGCCTTTTCAACCGTCAGCCACGCGGGGCTGATGCTCAGCGGCGTCGCATTGCTTTCGGCCGACGCGCTGGCCGGCGTCGCGGTATATGTTGTGGGCCATGCCCTGGTGAAAGGCGCGATGTTCCTCGGCGCGGGCATCGTGCTCAACCGCTTCAGCAGCGTCGACGAGAACGAACTACACGGCGCGGGCCGGCAGTTGCCGGCCGTCGGCGTATTGCTGGCCCTCGGCGGGCTGGCCTTGAGCGGTTTGCCGCCGTTCGCAACTCACGCCGGCAAATTGCTGATCGAAGCCGAGGCGGCGAGGCTCAATTACGGCTGGCTTGCCGTGGTGCTAATTGCTTGCGAAGTGCTCACCGGCGCCGCGGTGCTGCGTGCCTCGGGCAAGATCTTTCTCGGCTTGGGCTCGAGCGGGCACGCGGCCACCGAGACGCCGCGACACGAGAACAAAGAAACTCGCGAGAACTATCGTCGCCCGCCGATGGTGATGTTCGTTCCCGCGGTGATCTTGTTGGCGGCGGCAGGAACCTGGAGTCTTTGGCCGGAGCTCGGCCACGAGGCTCGCAGCGCGGCCATCCGATTTCAGCGCCCCCACGACTACGCCCAGGCCGTGTTGCACGAGGCCGTGAGAAATCCACCCGCGGCCGCTGCGCGCGAGCCTGGCTCGGCGCACCGCATGCCGACGTGGATCGTCTCGCCGCTCGGCGCAATTTTGCTAGCGGCCGTGGGACTGTGGCCGAACATTTTCCCGCGTCGGTGGCGAGCCGCGGGATCGCGATGGTTAACGCCATTCATCGCCACGCTACGCAATTTCCATAGCGGTAACGTCTGCGATTACGTGGCATGGGTGGTTGCGGGAGTAGCAGTCGCTGCCATCGCATTCACAACTGGGGGCTGGATGCGATAACGATAGCTTGCCAAAGGGACCGTGTTGCCAACTTTGGTCGCAATTGATTACCGACCTGAACTTGCGCGATCTGGGCAATGCGGAGATGTTCGGCGATCATGGATGCCGAACGAACCGTGACGGATTGTCCTCGTTGCCCTGAGTTGGAGCAGCGTGTTGCGGAACTGGAAGCAATGGTTCGC
>DATAXP010000023.1:0-150361 GCA_036272935.1 Pirellulales bacterium
CGGACCGTGCAGCGCATTCTCGACAAGACCACACGCGAGAAGCCTGCCGCGGCCACGCACTGGAGCACGCGCACGATGGCGGCCGCGGTCGGGGTGAGCAAGGACACGGTGCAGCGCGCGTGGCAAGCGCACGGCCTCAAGCCGCACCTGGTCAAGGGCTTCAAGGTGAGCAACGATCCACAGTTCGCCGAAAAGGTGGTCGACGTGGTGGGCTTGTATCTCGACCCGCCGGAGCACGCCCTGGTGCTGTGCGTCGACGAGAAGTCGTCGATCCAGGCGCTCGATCGCACGCAGAAGAGCCTGCCGATCTATCCGGGTCGCGCCGGCACGATGACCCACGACTACAAGCGTCACGGCACGACCACCTTGTTTGCGGCCTTGGAGATGAGCTTGGGCCTGCTGTACGGCACGTGCATGAAGCGGCATCGGCACCAGGAGTGGATCAAGTTCCTGAAGCTGCTCGACGAGCAAACGCCGCAGGAGCTCGACCTGCACCTGATCCTCGACAACTACGCTACGCACAAGCATCCCAAAGTCCGGCAGTGGCTGGCGCGGCATCCGCGCTTCAAGCTGCACTTCATCCCCACCAGCAGCTCGTGGCTGAACTTGGTCGAGCGCTGGTTCCGCGATCTGGCCCAGAAGCGTCTGCGCCGCGGCACGTTCCCCAGCGAGCGGGCGCTGCGCGAGGCGATCGTGGCTTATATCGACCAGCACAACCAGGCTCCCCAGCCGTTCGTCTGGAGCGCCAAAGCCTCCGACATCCTCGCCAAAGTCGCCCACGCCCACGCCGCACTCCATAAAGCACCATCTGTGTGAGACACTACACTAGCACGCCGGTGGAACCATTCTGGAAGTTGACTTCTTCGCGCACGAGATCGTCGGCCTGTACCGCAGCCGGCGAAAGAAGACAAGCGACGATTACCAATAGTGCTTTCATACGAGTCAATTGTAGTCGCATTCAAACTTGGAGCCCAAGGTTTCTCGGTCGCACGTGAGCAACAAGCAGCGATTTGACCGGCGGTCGTCCGCGCAGCGATCATTCCGAAGACTTTCGGCATGCGACCGCTGGGTCGGCGGAAGGGCGATTGCGATGACACTAAAGCGACTCTATTCTGGGAACTGAAGAGGCAAATTCGGGGGAGTTACGGCAAAACCAAACGCCATAGGAATTCATTAATTCGCTCGCCTTTTCCCGTGTGTTCCGCGATTCTTGACGCACTGCGGGCTCGCCCCGTAGGGTAATCTCTCGCGCTGCAATCGCTTTTCGTTGCCCTCGGTTTCTTGCAACGGCTCGCTCCGTGAGGCGTTACCGGGTACTGAGCCTCCGCCGAGCGACGACTCATCCTCGGAAAGCTCATGAAACGCGGCGGCGAGCTGGGCTGCGTTTTCCGCCGACATCTTTTCCAGCACTTTCGTCTGGTGGTTGATCACGGTCTTGCGCGAGATTCCGAGCCGATGCGCAATCGCCTTGGTCGTTTCTCCTCGCGCCAGGCACTGCATGACCTCCCGTTCGCGGGCGGTTAGCGTCGCGGCGCGACTCCGCCACTGCTCGTCCCGCTGAAGGACGCGCCCGCGCTCCCGCCCTAGCGCCAGCGCTTCCTGAATGCGTTCTAGCAAATGCTGGCAACAGAACGGTTTGGCAATGAAATCAACCGCCCCGGCGCGCATCGCGGTGGCGGCGGTCGAGACTCCGCTATCGCCGCTGACGAAGATCATCGGAATGATCGAACCGCGTTCGGAGAGCCGTTGTTGCAATTCCAGCCCGGTCATACCGGGCATCTTCTCGTCGACGACCACGCAACCACACTGCGCGTCGTTAAAGGTGGCCAGGAACTCGCGAGCAGAAGCGAATGTTTGCGTCGCCAGCTTGGCAGATCGCACGAGCGTCGCGATCACTTGTCGCAAATCGCCGTCGTCGTCGATGATAAAGACCACCGCTTCTTTCGACGGCGCTGCCGGACCAGAACAGATACTGGTGAACATCATGGGGACTCCTATGGTCGGTTGTTTTTGCCAGCGACGATGCGAATGAATCAGCTGAGTTTGGATGGATCGTCTGTCGACAGCGAAGAGATCGGCGCTCGCCTGGGAACGTGAGTAGACGAAACATTGAAGCCCCCCGTGCGCGCAACCGACCCATAAATTACGGTCGCCGTGTGATACGGAAACGCTTGGAAATGGCGGCGATTATCGTTCATTCCAACCGGGGGAAGGAAATCCCGACCAACAATTGAATCCTCTTTTCAAGACGGTTACGCGGTGACGCGGACATTGTCACTGGCTTGTTTTAGCCATGCTCTATTTACGCCGATCGCTAGTAAATGCCTCGGCGACGAGGAGCAGCGTTCCCGACATCCGCGATCCACAGTCAGCGCCAGGTTCGCATGGATCGTGACTGTTTGAGGGAGATAGCAATGCATGACGAACCGTTGGTGATGATCATCGAAACCGATGTTGAAGAGCGGTATGCGATCCAACACATGCTGACGACGACACGTTATCGTGTCGTCATCTGCGCTTCGCCGGAAGCATTCCTGGCCGGCTATCCTTTCGCGTCGGTGGCGACTTTGCAGTGCCTGTTCGTCAGCCAGCCGGCGTCGCAGGCCGACTGCCAGTTGATCCCCGCGTGGCTCGCCCGGCGGGAGATTACGATTCCCATGATTGTCGTGACCGAGGCCGCCGATATTGTCACCGTAGTCCGCGCCGTTCGCGCCGGAGCGATTGACGTCATCCAACGGCCGTTTGATCGCCGACGGCTGTACGAAGCGGTCGAAGCGGCGCTGGCTGAGGACGTTCCTCGTCGCGCGATGCGTGTCTTGCGTGTATTGATCATGGAGCGACTTGCAACACTGACGATCCGAGAAAAGGACGTGTTGCAATTGATACTCGACGGCTTCAATAACAAGGCGATCGCACGCGATCTGACGATTTCGGTTCAGACAGCCGCGAAGCACCGCGTGCGCGTCTTTGCAAAGATGAACGTTGTGGACATCAGCGAATTGCATCGGAAGCTTTCGTCAGTACGGTCGATGACACAGGCGCCGCCGTACATCGCTCCTGAAAGTCGCGACGCGTGCGCCTTAGTCAAGTCAATCAATTCCATGCAGACGTGAGGCAGCGCGCCAGGCTTTCGTGACGCATAGGCAGGCATGACCTGCACCGTGCTGCCATTTCATCCTTTAACAAGAAAGCGACGCTGATTATGCCGTACCAAGAATATCGTGCCCTGTTGGTGGACGACGAAGACGCTATTCGGCTGCTGATGTCGCGTGCGTTCTCGCGCGAAGGCTTCGCGTGCGAGGAGGCACGCGACGGAGCCGAAGCGCTGGAGCTGGTTTTAGTGAAGCAGTATGACGCCGTGGTGACGGACATTCGCATGCCGCATCTGCAGGGAACCACCCTGACGGCGGCGCTGCTTGAGCTCGAGGAACGGCCGGCAGTGATCGTGCTCACGGGCGAGGCCAACATGACGCTGATGCGCGATCTCATCAAACAGGGGGTTGAGGACGTTGTATTCAAGCCGTTCGATCCAGGAATACTTGCCGCCAAGGTCCGGAGCGTCGTCGAGCGCCGACGCTCACGGAACCTGCCAGCCAAGACACCATGATTCGCTCGTACGGCGGGTGCTGCCGTCGGACAGGACGTCGGCATTAGCTCGATGTGTCGCCGGATGGTTCCTCGAGCGGGATGTGCTTTCGCAAATGTTCCAGCAGCTCTTCAAACACCATCGGCTTTTTCAAGTAGGCGCTGGCGCCGAGGCTCAGCATCTGTCGTTTGAGCGCTGGACTCGCCTGGCCGGTTAACACGATGAAGGGAATGCCCTTGGTCAGCGAATGCGCTTGCAGCCGCGCGAACAGATACGTGCCTTCACCGTCGGGCATGACCATGTCGCTAATGATGACGTCCGGGCGAATGTCGAGCGACGCCCAGTAGCCTTGCATCCCTTTGAAGGCGCGGCGCACTTCGACGTTGTAACGAGCCAAGCGCAGCGTGATGATGCGCGAAATGTCGGGATCGTCGTCGATGCACAAAACCAAGGGAGTTTTCTTGGCGTTCGCGGAACCGTTCGGCACAACGGGCACGGTGACCACTTCTGGCGTGGTTGCGGCGTTCTCGCTCGATTCCGTCATGCCAACGTCGCCGCCGTCAGTTTTTGCGGTCTGCGGTGCCTCGCCATCCAACAGCTCGCGCAAGAGGGGTTGCACTTGTTGCCAAAGCTGCGGACTCTTCTTCACGAACCTGGCGCCCAGCGAGCGGCAGCGACGCACCGTCTCGTCGTCGCATTGGCCGCTCATGATGATTACCGGGATGTCGGCCAGTCCGCTTTTGTCGGACGCCAGGAACTCGCACACACAAAGGCCGTTGCCGCTCGACAGGTGTACGTCGAGCAACAGCAGGTTGGGCCGAATGCGGTGGGCGCCCAGCAGCGCGTGCATCGCGTCGGGGGAACGAAACACATCGAGATCCAACTCCCGGAAACGCTTTGTCAGCACGCTGGCAAGCTCGTAGTCGTCTTCGGCGATGAGAACCGTGCGGTGCGCCGTCGGTTCGGCTTCGGCGATGTACAGCGGCGGTTCCTCCTCGACCGGCTTCCGCACGGCCAGTAAGGAAGTGAGTGATTTGCGCAGTTTCGAATCGTGCGTGGCAGCCAGCATGGTGTCGGGTCTCGAAAGTTAGTTCCGCATCACGGTCGCCAGCGCTCTCAACAGGTTCTGCGATTCGTAAGGCTTCTTCAGGAAGAATCGGGCACCGGTTTGCAGTGCCGCTTGCTCATCCACGATGCTTGCCGACAGCATCACGATCGGGATGCTGCGCGTCGCTTCGCTGGCTTGTAGCTCAGCCAAGGCAGTCAGCCCGTCTTTCACGGGCATCTGCACGTCGAGCAGGATCGCATCGGGATGGTGGCTGACGGCCGAGGCGATGCATTGCTGGCCGTCGTAGGCCCGCAGGGTTTCATAGCCGGCAGCGCGCAGCCGTAAAGCCGCCGCGTCGACCAATTCGTGATTATCGTCGACAAGCAGCACTCGATTTCCGCTAGACATGCGCCGCCTCCGGTTCGAGTTTCTCGTGGAGCGCGCCCCAAAGCTCGGCTTCGCCGTCCGCCAAGGGCCAGGTTCCCTCCATGCTCATGTCTAGCTGCGGCAGTGGACCTTGGGGCCGATTGCGGTTGATGTCGCGCAGCATGCTCTTGGCACTGGCCTGGAAGGCTTCCAGGTCCGGCGCTGTGGCTGCGATCACCAGCAGCCATTGGTTCGTGCACAGCCGAAACAGCAGGTCGTTCCTTCGCAGCAGGCTGTTGAGATACCAGTCGACATCGTCGGCTGACGATGCGTCGGCGGTTGCGACAATCGAAGCCGTCAGCACCGACACTTGCTGCTCTTGCTGCGAAAGGCATTTCACGCGCTCGAGGTAGCGCTCGATGACTTTCAGCGGCTCAGCCGGAGGCAATGTGAACGAAAACGTGCTGCCTTGCCCGAGCGTGCTTTGCAGGTCCATCTCGCCGAAGTTCAGGTCGACGAGCACCTTCGCGATGTTCAGCCCCAATCCGAAACCTTTGCAGCTCGAGCGCACGTCGGTGTGCAGTTGCTTGAACCGCTCGAAGATTTCGTCGCGGTGGGCCTGATCGATGCCCGGCCCGTCGTCACTGATGGCGATTCGCACTCCGCAACGCTCGTCGTTCACGGCCGCAATGCGCACGTGGCTTCCCGGCTGGCAGAACTTGATGGCGTTGACCGTCAGATTGACGATCACGCGCGCCGCTTTCTCTTCGTCGCAGTACACCTCGGCCAGCCCATCGCAAACATCGATCGTCAGCTCGACCCCCTTGACCTGCGCCTTCCGCTTTAGCGCCGATCCCAGGCTGCCGATGATTTCGGCCACCGTGCAGTTCTTCCGCCAAGCTCCAAGCCGACCCGCTTCGAGGCGGCCCACGTCGAGCATGTCGTCGACCATCGTGTTCAAGTCGTCGGCACGATCGTTGACGATGTCAAGAAACCCCCGTTGCTCATCGCTGATCGCTCCCACGACGCCATCGCGCAGCAACGAAGTGTATTCCTTGATCACCGTCAGCGGCGTGCGGAACTCGTGCGATACGTTGTCGACGAAGCGATGCGCCGTTTCGTACATCTCGGCCAGTCGCTTGTTCTTCTTTTCGACCAAGGCCTTGGCGGACGTGATCTCTTGAAGCAACTGCTGGCGTTGCATCGCGTAGCGCACGGCGTTGACGAGCATGTCGGACGTGAACTGCCCCTTCACCAGGTAATCCTGGGCGCCATGATCCAACGACCGCAGCGCCGTTTCTTCGTCGTTCAGCCCGCTAAGCACGATCACCGGGGTCTGCTCGTTCTCGCGCCGCACTGCCTCTAGCGTGGCAAGCCCGTGGCTGCCGGGCAGGTTCAGGTCAAGCAGCATGACATCGTAGGCGCGATCGCGCGCCAGTCTGACCGCCTCATCGAGCCGCTCAGCCGATTCGATCACGAACCGGGTCCGTGGCGCGCCGGTGAACAGCCGGCGGGTCAATTCCAGATCGACCTGGTCATCGTCGACCACCAAAACCGAGATGTGCTTGTCCATGAGGGTGCCTCCGTTGTGGCGTGAGCTTAGTTTGGCGATGCGCCGAGGTCGGGTCTTGCCCTCGCCGACATGGCTGCGATGGGCTGCACCATTCCGCCTTGGCTTGTCGAGCTGGGCAGCGCAACCAGTTCGAACCAATAATGGCGCAGCTCGCGCACCATTTCGAGGAAAGGCTCGATCGCAACCGGCTTCGAGATGAACGAGTTGCACCCGAGCGCGTAGCATCGCGTGATGTCCTCTTCGTGGTTCGAAGTCGTCAGCACCACCACCGGGATGCAGACCAGCTCGTGGTATTTGCGCAATTGCTCGAGGACTTGCGAGCCGTTGAGCCGTGGCATGTTCAAATCGAGCAGGATCAAGTCGGGGCGCGGCGAGATGACGGGGTTCGCGTACTTGTCGCGGCGCAACAGGTAGTCGAGCGCTTCCTTGCCGTCGCGCACCACGCGCAGTTCGACGTGATCAAAGTCGCCAGCCAGTGCGCGGCGCGTCAGCTCCTGGTCGCCAGGATCATCGTCGGCCAACAGAATTTCTGCTTTGCGATACCGCGGCACACGGCTCGAGTCCATACGGTGCTTCCTCGCGCGTCGACGCGCTTGGCGCGACTCGCAATCTAGGGAAACAAGGCACTTAATCAGACAAAGCCTAGATCGGCTTTGCCTCCGGCGAACGGGGAAATTGATGAACCCCGTAGGCATTTCTCCCGGTTACCGACGGTCGTCGCGCTAGCGCACTAGGCTCGCGCTTCCACGGCGCGTGCGCGCAGCCAAGCGAGCCAGTCGGCCATGCCGGCGCCGGTCTTCGCCGAGAGTTCCAGGATCGTCATGCCAGGCCGGACCGACAGAATGTTCCGCCGCGCCGCGGTGCCGTCGAACTCCACTGCCGCCGCCAGATCGGATTTCGTGATCACCGCGGCGTCTGCCGTGTTGAAGATCGTTGGATACTTCAGCGGCTTGTCCTCGCCTTCGGTGACGCTGAACAGCACGAGCCGCAGGTCTTCGCCTAGATCGTACGACGACGGACAGACCAGGTTCCCTACGTTCTCGACGAACAGCAAATCCAGCTCATCGAGCCGCCAATCGCCCAAAGCCGCGCGGACCATCTCGGCTTCCAAGTGGCAGACCGTGCCGGTGGTGATCTGTCGCACCGGTGCGCCGGAACGCGCCAGGCGCTGCGCGTCGTTGTCGGTCGCCAGGTCGCCGACGAGTGCAGCGACGCGGCAATCGCGGCCCAGCGCCGCGAGGGTCCGTTCGAGCAGCATCGTCTTGCCGGCTCCGGGGCTTGAGACCATGCTGACGACGAACACGCCCGCCCGGCGAAAGGCCTCGCGCAGCTCGCGCGCCACCACGTCGTTCTGCTTCAGTACCTTTTGGCGGACTTCCACCAGCCGTGTCGTCATGGCTGCAGCTCCAAGGCGCTCACCTCCAACTCGCGCCCGTGAACGATGTCCTCGGCCGGTTCGCCGCAGATTGCGCAGCGGAACTCTTGCCACGAAACTACAGGCCGCTCGACGCCACAACGGCAGCAAGCGACGGTGATCGGCACCTCATCGATCACCAGCGCGCACTCGGCCAGCGGTGACTGTTCGCGCGCCAACTCGAACGCCGACAACAGCGCCTCTTTCACGACGCCGGATAATTGGCCGAGCTTCAGATGCACCGCGGTCACGCGCTCGGGCGCATGGCGCTCGGCCTCTTCGCTTGCCATCTCGACGATGCTCATGGCGATCGACAGTTCGTGCATGATGTGCCGCTTGCGTCGATGCCCTACATCCGTTTGATGCGCGCGTACCGCCGCGCATCGGGATAGACCTTAATGCCGACCCAAATCACGAATAGCCCCACCAAGATGCCGATCACAATGCCGATGTCTACCGCACGCATGGTCAAACTCCTTTGCAACAAGTCGTTTCACGTTGCTCCCAGGGGGCGCAGTCCGGTCGGTGCATGCTGGAGGATGAGCGATTCTACGAGCGACCCCGCCGCGTCGATTGCCGCGCGCACTGGCTCGCTCAACTCCATTTGCATGTCGTCGGGATCGGCCAGCGGCGTCGGCTCGCAACCGACCACGATCACCCGGCCGCGCGGACCGCCCCACATCGCCGCCACTTCGAGCACCTTGGCCGGCGTGAGGCTGTGCATCTCGATGCTCGGCCCGGCCGTCGCCGCTGCTTCAGGCGGTTCGCTCTCGGCCGCGGCAGCCGGCTCGATCACGTACAGCGTCCCCGGCTCCTCGCCACGTGGTGCGGCGTCGACGAGCACGATCAGTTCGTAGTTTTCGAGCATCGCATAGGCCAAGTCGAGCCCTCGAATGCCGAAGTCGACCACTCGCACTTCGGGAGGCAGCGAACGCTGCCCGAGCCGGCGGACCACTTCGCAGCCGAAAGCGTCGTCGCCGAAAAAGATGTTGCCGATGCCGGCCACCAGGATTCGCGGCTCACCGGTGCGTGCGTCGCTCATGCCTCGCCTCGCTGCTCGATCGACGAATCGTCGAGCGGCTCGATGTCTTCGGGGCTGAAGAAGAAACGATGCCCCGGCTTCCGGTCGATGCCGAAATCCTGCCCCGGGTCGTCGTCCACCGTCACCGCCAAGTGGATGCGGTTCTCGAAGTCGCGCTCGATCGCCTGGATCGTCGCCGTGCGCCCGGCCAGGAACATGTCGAAGGCATCGGCTTGCCGCTTGGGGGCGAGCCGCACGCGATCGCCGACGCTCAGCTCGAGACCGTTGACGTGCACCGATTGCAGTGTCGGACGCTCTTCCGGCTCCCAGGGCGGTTTACCGTACAGTGGCATGACGATCGTCCTGATTGTTGGGGCGCAGGCTGCGCACCGCGCCGTGCAAGGCCGCGAGCTGGTCGGAGGTGAGCGATTCGGTGCGGTCGAGGAGCGCCCGGGCTCGCGGATCGAGCGCCCGCATTGCCGCCTTTTCATCGTCGGCCAGCGTCATGATCCGCAGGCTGAGAATCTCGTCGATCTCGGCCCCGTCGAACAGGTTGCCGGGACTTTCCGCGGCGATTTGTGGATAGTCGTAAAGAATGATCGGCGAAGCGAGCATGGTGTCGCGTTGCCCGGGCTCGCCAACCAGCACCGGCCACAATCCTTGCTGCGAGCATGCGGCGGCCGCCACGGCGAATTCCGCGGGTGGTTCGAGCAGCGACAGGAACTCGCCATCATCGAGGTTCAGGATCATGTGCGCTGACACCAGCGCCGACAGCAAGGCCGTTTCACGCGGCACGTCGCCGCACGGCGTGCGGTTCGTCACCTGAGCCGAAAGGCGACAGAGATCATCGGCGAGCCTCGTCGCGGCGATTTGCAGCTTGCCTTCGATCGCCTGCTGGCTGCGCTCGATAGTGCCGGCGGTCGATCCAGCGGAGGCGACCAACGGCTCGACGGCGTGTTGGGCCTCGAACCGGAAAGGCACCCGCAAGGACTCGTTGACCAGCGCATCGAGCGTCGTCGCGGGGATCGCATACTCTCGCTCCGCCGCTTCCTGCCAAGATTGCCATCGCGTGCCATCGCTCTCAAGCTGATCGACTGGCACCGGTGGCGAGCCTGCACGGTAAATCTGACGGGTAATGATGTGCAACGCCCGGAGCCGCAATGAGAGTTTCGCTGTGCCGGACGCACGAGCTAGGCACTCGGTGCGCAGGAAACTGGAGTCGCCGGTATCGTGCGTCGCTTGCCATGGCTCGGGCAGCACGCCGCCGAATGTCCAGCGCTGCCGATTCTTGGTTGACGGACGATAGGGGTACAGCAGGTAGCCCTCGTACAGCACCGCCTCGGCCACCCGATCGACCATCGATGGGGCATTCATGGCACCGCCTCCGGTTCGCTGGCGCCCAGCAGGCGTGCGAACACCTGGTCCCACAGCGGCAGCGCGCTGGCGCGCTTGTAGCGTTCGAGCCGGTCGAACAAGTCCTTGTCGACCCGCAGCCACACGCTGCCTGGATAGTAGTGGTCCATCATTGCCCGCCACGTCGCCACCGGAAGCCGGAAGGTCGCTTCGCGTTCCCAGGAAATCTGCGCCGCCTGCAGGCTGCCGGCATCGTCGTGGTAAAACACCGTGCCGCTGAACAGCAGGCACAGCGGCACTTCGTCGCGCTCCAGCGCGTGGAAATACTTGGTGGCGGCAATGTTGAAGTCGTACGAGCAGGTGATCGGCAGATCGATGGTGATGGATTTGGTGAACGGCGGAACGACCGTCTGCGCGTGCGTCCACAACATGCTGCGGAGCGTGCGACCCCAATCGCGTGGATCGCCGAACAGGTCGAACAGCCGATCGCGCTCGTTCGGAGCATAGCGGCGCTGCGTCGGCTCGATGCGGACCTGGCAGTGCAGCAGCACCGATTGAATCGTGGCCAAGTCGGTCGAACGGTCTTCGACGCGCAGCTTGAGCGCGATCGCCGGCGCGGCGGCGAGCAGTTGCGGCTCCGCCGACTCCACGGCGAAGTGCAGGTCAGGAGGCACGCTGGCCTCCTTGGCTGCGCTGGGCGCGGGCCTGCAAACCGTCGAAGAATTTTGCGATCTCGATCCACACTTTGGAACCGCCCGACAGGCCTCGCCACGACATGCGAATCAGCCCGACCAGGTTGAAGCAGACATCGATCGGCGCCAAGTAGTACTCGCGCCGCGCGCCCACGCGATTGACCAGCAGTGCCTCCACTTCGGGCTCGAGTTGAGCCAGGGCGGGATGATCGTGCACAAGCTGCTGCCAAGGCTCGTCGTCCACCGGCGACTCGACGGCGCCGGCAGGGCTGGGATACGCGGCAATCATCTGCCGTGGGTTCTCGCGCTCGACGAAGAACGCCAGGTTGATCGGTAAGTGGAAGCCGCTCCACACTTCGTTGGAGACGGAAAAATCATCGAGCGCCACGATCCGGCGAGGCACGCGGCGGAAACGCCCCTGCTGTTGGCCGGGGAAGAGCATCGAACAGGCATCGCAGCAACAAACGAGTTGCCGAGCGGCAGGTTCGTACAGATGCAGGTGCTCGTCGGCCAACGGCAGGGCGCATAGCTCACAACGATGCGCGGCCGGCTGCGGGCGCGGGCGCGCGAACCGACGCAACGCATCGAGCGCGCTGAGGCCGTTGGTGCTGGTCGTTTCCGAAGGATTCATGGGCGGCGGCTTCCCTACCCGCGCGGGCCTTTAAGCCGGCGGAATGTTTGGCATGCGCGGATCGATCGGCCCGTGATCCTCGGGAGCGATGCTCGTCGAGTCGCGCGCGCTGCGGTAGCCATTGCCAGTGGCATTCTTGCCGCGGCCCGGTTCCTGGCCGCTCTTGCGGGCGAGCTCTTCACCCTTGCTGGTCCCGGCTACGTGAACCCCCGCAGGCGGATGGTTTTGAGACATGGAAGTTCCCTTTCATTCAGGTGGACGTTTTCTCGGCGGCAGCGACCATTGACAACTGCGATAGCGGGACGAAGCCCGCGCCGGCGGCCACCTGAGGCGGCGGCGGTGCGAGCCCTTCGACCTCAATGCCCGTCACGTCGGGGGCGACGCTATAGATCGCTTGCTCGATGGTGTTCTTCAGCGTCGCCTGCGACGAGGGGCAACCGTGGCAGGAGCCTTCGAGGCGCAGCCGCACGACGCCGCCGGACGAAATGCCCAGCAGCGTCACGCTGCCGCCGTGCGACTTGAGTTGCGGCTCGACGCTCCGCAGCGCCTCGGCGATGCGAGTCTCGAAGTCGCGCGGATGCACGTCGTGCAGCAGCAGCACGCTGGCGATCAATTCGTCGTCGGCCAAACTGGCAAGTGCCGCGCGGCCCGCCTCGCCGCCTTGCTCCAGCCGCTCGACGATCCGCTGGATCGCCAAGCCGTGGAATTCGAGCACGGTTTGCAGCATTTCACGAGTCTGCTCGCGGATCGCGGCGTCCGGAAATTCTTCGATTTGGGGAAGGATCGCCTCGAGCTCGGCGAGGCGCTGGTGCAGATGCTCCGCTGGCGACGGTGGCATAACGCATTGCTCGGTGATTTTAGACGTTAGGAACTCGCGGTCGTCCGGAAGAGGTTACCATCAATGTTGCACGCCGAACATCGGCACGTGGCGAGTCTCGACGAGCTTGCCGCCGCCGTGATACATGTGCACGCCGCACGGCAAGCAGGGATCGAAGCTGCGCACGGTGCGCATGATGTCGATCCCTTTGAAGTTGTCGGGGCCGTTTTCCTCGAAAATCGGGCAGCCTTGCACGGCGTCCTCGTAAGGGCCCGGCGTGCCGTAAATGTCGCGCGGGGTGGCGTTCCAGGGGGTCGGCGGATACGGATGGTAATTGGCGATCTTGCCATCACGGATCACCACATGGTGCGAGAGCACGCCGCGCACCGCCTCGTGGAAGCCGCAACCGATGGCCTCGTCGGGCACCTTGAAGTCGGACCAGGTCTGCGTGCGGCCGGCGTAGACTTCGATGAGCGCCTTCTCGATGAAGTGCAGCGCCGCGGCGGCGGCGTAGGCCTGGAAATAGGTGCGAGCCCGATCGCGCTCGATGGCATTGCTCCACTTGGGAATCTTCCATTCGAATTCGGCCGCCGGCTTGAGCGCGGTCTTGGGGAGCGAAATCTTCACGCTGTGGCCGGTCGATTTGACATAGCCGATGTCGACCAAGCCGGCCAGGGCGGTCGACCAAAGCCGTGCGAGTGGCCCACCGCCGGTGTCGAGCGGCAGGTGGTCGCCGGTGCGCTTGTCGTACCAGCGCGGGCACATGACCCAGGAATAGTTACCATTGAAATCGCGTTTTTGCGGCTTCGGGATGGTCGTCTGATTCCACGGATGCTTGCGATCGACCGGGTTGCCCAACGGGTCTTGCTTGACGAACATCTCGCAATTGTCCCAGTCTTCGTAGTACGAGCTGCCCAACAGGATGCGGATGTTGAGGTTGATGTCGACCAGATCGGTGGTGACAAGCTGCCCGTCGACAACGATGCCCGGCGTAACGAACATGTTCCGCCCCCAGTGCGTCATGTTCTTGTAGTTGTAGTCGCAGACGTCGGGGTTGTTGAACGACCCCCAACAACCGAGCATGATGCGCCGCTCGCCGACGTGCTCGTAGCCGGGCAGGGCCTCGTAGAAGAAATCGAACAGGTCGTCGTGCAGCGGCACCACGCGCTTCATGAACTCGACGTACCGCATCAGCCGCACCATGTAGTCGGTGAACACCTGCACGCTGGGCACGGTGCCGACGCCGCCGGGATACAGCGTCGAAGGATGCACGTGGCGGCCTTCCATCAGGCAGAACATCTCGCGCGTGTAGCGGCTGACTTGCAGCGTCTCGCGGTAGAACTCGCCGGTGAACGGGTTCAGCGCCGTCATGATCTCGGCGATCGTGCGGTAGCCGTGATCGGCGGCATGCGGGGCTTCGGTCTTGACCGCTTTCTCCCAGACGCTGGGATTGGTTTCGCGGACCATCTTCTCGCAGAAATCGACGCCGACCAGGTTGTCCTGAAAAATATTGTGGTCGAACATGTACTCGGCCGCTTCGCCCAGATTGATGATCCACTCGGCCAACGGCGGCGGCTTAACGCCGAAGGCCATGTTCTGGGCATAACAGGCGCAGGTGGCGTGATTGTCGCCACAGATGCCGCAGATGCGGCTGGTGATGAAGTGGGAGTCGCGCGGATCCTTCCCCTTCATGAAGATGCTGTAGCCACGGAAGATCGACGACGTGCTGTGGCACTCGACGACTTCTTTCTTCTCGAAGTCGATCTTGGTGAAGATGCCTAGGCTGCCCACGATCCGCGTGATTGGATCCCACGACATCTCGACCAGCTTGCCCGACTTCGTACCCTTTTCGTGTTCAACGGTTGCCATGGCGAAGTTCCTTGATTGCTTTCCTGCTCGGGACAAGTGCGTGTTGATGCATGCGTGGTGTCGCCCCGTGGTCTGCGCTAGCGGCGGCCCGTTGCAGCCGGCGGCTCGTAACCGGTGGTGAGCTTCGTCCCCTTATGCCGCCACTTTGGCTCCTCGTTGGCGGCCTTATTGGTAAAATGGCGCAGCCAACGGATCACGCGGCCATAAGCGCCGACCATCGTCGACGAAACCGTGCCGCCAGGCGGTTCGTCCATGAACGGCATGAACTTGTCGGGGAAGCCGGGCATGGTGCAGCCGATGCAAATGCCGCCGACGTTCGGACAGCCGCCGATGCCCGCCATCCAGCCGCGCTTGGTGACATTGCAGTTGACGACCGGCCCCCAGCAGCCGATCTTCACCAGGCACTTGGGCGAGCCGTACTCGTGGGCAAAATCGCCCTGCTCGTAGTAGCCGGCGCGGTCGCAGCCTTCGTGCACGGTTTTGCCGAACAACCACGTAGGACGCAGCATCTTATCGAGGGGAATGATCGGCGCGATGCCGGCCGCGTGCAGCAGTAGATATAGCAGCGTCTCAGTGAAGTTATCGGGCTGCACCGGGCAGCCGGGGACATTGACGATCGGCAAGCCCGCCTTCGATTTCCAGTTCCAGCCCAGGTAGTCGGCCAGGCCCATGGCACCGGTCGGATTGCCTTGCATGGCGTGGATGCCGCCGTAGGTGGCGCAGGTGCCGGCGGCGATCACGCCCCAGGCCTTCGGCGCCAGCCGGTCGATCCATTCGCAGGTGGTGATCGGCTGGCCGGTGCGCTTATCGGTCCCTAAGGCGGCCCAATAGCCTTCGCTCTTGATCTTCTCGTTGGGGATCGAGCCTTCGACCACCAGTACAAACGGGTCGAGCCGGCCTTCCTCGGCCTGGTACCAGTACTGCATGAACTCGTCGCCCACCTCGTAGGCGAGCACCGGGTTATGCAGGTGAACCTTCGGCAAACCTGGTACCGCGCCGAGCACCACATCCTCGATGCTCGGCTGCATCGCGGCAGTTACCGACACCGAGTCGCCGTCGCAGCTCAGGCCGGCGGTGATCCAGAGGATATGAACTTCAGCGACCTTGGGCGGCTTTTCCAGGGCGTGCATTGGGGCGGCTTGAACCGGAGCACTGACCATGATCGTCCCTCCTCTTAGCTGCGAAAAGTTGGGCACCCCTGTTTCTGGCTGTTTCTGCGCGTCGGCAGGCACGCGCTGCATCAAGCGGCGAGTTCCTTCTCCTTGATTGGTGAGCCGAGCGCAATCTGCCCGTACTTGATCAACGCGACGAACACCGACCCGCCGAGAATGTTTCCCAGGGTCGCCCATAGCAGGAATCGGCCGATTTGGCTCAGGCCAACTCCTTCGCCGGCGAACTCGGCCATCAGCAACGGAACGGCGCCGGCAATAACGTGGTGCAAGTGTGAAAACCCAATGACCCACGTGATCAACCACACAATCAACAACTGGGCGGCCGTCTCGCGTGCGGCCGATACGAGCCACGACAGCAAACCCATCAACCAGCCCGCCAACACGGCACTCGTAAAAAGTGCTCCGTCAGAGTAATCCAGCTCCGCCAGGGCCATCTGGCCAAATACGTCGGGATCGACGATTCTTAAACCAGTGCCGACGTGAGCCCCCACGGCGGCAAATCCGATGCCGCCTAGCAAGTTTGCCACGTATACCGTCGCCCACAGCCGCAGCAGCGAGCCGAGCGTCGCACTGCGGTTAAGCACCGGCAGCACGGCCAACGTCGTCTGCTCGGTGAACAACTCGCTGCGTCCGAGGACGACGAAGATAAAGCCTACCGCGTACATGTTTGCGTGCAGAATCTCCGACACAGGCAACGACAAAACTCCCGCGGTGCGCGTGGTCATGATCGCGGCGAGCAACGGGCTGAAGCCGATATCGAGCCCTGCCGACACTCCGGAGATAAAGAGGCCGAGGGCGCCGATCCGCATCGACTCCATCCCTTCGTGAATCTCCTGGCGGAGAATCTCGCGGGGCGGTCGTTTGGCGACCATTTCCGCGTCGGCATGGGCTTTGCTTTTCGACACGTGATCGCCTCGACCGCCAGCCCCGAGCGTTTGTTTCAAACGCCCTGTTCGGATGCCATTTCGGATGCGGATTCAGCAGATTCGCGGCAATTGCTCCCCAGCCAACATCGTCACCACTCGCTCGCCGCCGACCAGCGATCGCAGCAGCACCATTCGCGGATGTTCGTCGACGACCGTGCCAATGATCGCGGCATTCTGCCCGAGCGGATGAGCGCGCATCGTCCCCAACAATTTCTCCGAATCATCAGCCGGCACCACGGCGACCAGCTTCCCCTCGTTGGCCACGTAGAGCGCGTCGAGCCCCAGCATTTCGCAGGCGGCATGCACCTCGTTGCG
The DNA here is from genome assembly GCA_036272935.1 of Pirellulales bacterium. Taxonomy (GTDB): domain Bacteria; phylum Planctomycetota; class Planctomycetia; order Pirellulales; family PNKZ01; genus DATAXP01. Next base: position 16,784 of record DATAXP010000023.1, read on the forward strand.
AACGGGAATCGTCGACTCGACCAATTCCACGCCCACACCAGCAGCCGAAGCCATTTCGTTCAGCGCGCTGGCTAGTCCGCCGCGCGTCGGATCGCGCATCCAGCGAATCGCCGGGCAGGCGGCGAGCATGGCCTGCACCAACGAGGTGAGCGGGGCCGTGTCGCTTTCGAGCGCTGTCTCGAACTCGATCCCTTCGCGCACCGACATGATCGTAATGCCGTGATCGCCCAACGTGCCGGAGACGAGAATCTTGTCTCCCGGCCGCACCGAGCGGATCGATAGATTTCGTCCCGGCGGGACAATGCCAATGCCTGCCGTCGTGATAAACACTTGGTCCCCTTTGCCGCGGTCAACGACTTTGGTGTCGCCGGTGACGAGTTGCACGCCAGCCTCATCGCAGGCGGCGCGCATCGAGGCGGCAATGCGCTTCAGATCGTCGATCGGCAGCCCTTCCTCTAAGATGAACGCCGCCGACAGGAACTGCGGCAACGCGCCGCCCACGGCCAGGTCGTTCACCGTGCCGTGCACCGCCAGCCGACCGATATCGCCACCGGGAAAGAACAACGGCTGCACGACGAACGCATCGGTCGTGAACGCAAGGCGAGGCAAACCGCCAGCCGCGCCGCCGTTGGTCGCCGCGAGGTTCAACGTCGCCTGGTCTTCGAGCGCCGCGAGAATCGGATTGTCGAACGCCGGCACGAACACGCGCTCGATCAGCTCGTTCGTCAGCCTGCCGCCGCTGCCGTGCCCCAGCAAGATGCGATCGTAGTTGGATTTCGGCGTCGGGCAACTCGACCAATCGATACCGGCGACGGACGGATCGCTCATCGTCGATCTCCCGCCGCAAGCGAAGGCGTATCGGTTGATACGTCGAGCGACACCAAATGCCGTCCGTAATGGAAGTACGCCGCGCACGCCCCTTCGGCCGACACCATCGTTGCGCCGAGCGGTGTTTGAGGGGTGCATTGTTTGCCGAAGGCCGGACAGTGGTGCGGCTTCTTGAGGCCGCGCAAGATTTCGCCGCTGATGCACACCGTCGATTCCTGCGTACAGATATCCTCGACGGCAAAAATCTTTTCGGCGTCGTAATCGCGGTAGGCGTCGCGCAGGCGGTAGCCGCTCTGCGGAATCGTGCCGACGCCGCGCCATTTGCGGTCGCAAACCTCGAACACCTCGTCAATCAGTTGCCGCGATTGCGCGTTGCCGTTGCGCTGCACCGCTCGGCCATACTGGTTCTCCACCTCGGCGCGTCCGCTTTCGAGTTGCCGCACCGTCCACAGCACTCCTTCGAGCATGTCGAGCGGCTCGAAGCCGGTGATCACGATCGGCACGTGATACTGGCTTGCGATCGGCTCATACTCGTCGTAGCCGACCACGGTGCACACGTGCCCGGGGCCAAGAAACCCCTGCACACGGTTACCGGGGGCATCGAGGATCGCGGTGATGGCGTTAGGAACCGTGACGTGGGATACCAGCACGCTGAAGTTTTTGAGGCCACGTTTGCGAGCCATCCACACCGCCATTGCGTTCGGCGGGGCCGTGGTCTCGAAGCCGATCGCGAAGAACACCGCCTTCCGGCCGGGATTGTCGGCCGCCACTTTGACGGCATCCAGCGGCGAATACACGACGCGCACGTCGGCCCCTTCGCTTTTGAGTTGCAACAGGTCGCCGCGCGAGCCGGGTACCCGTAGCATGTCGCCAAACGAGCAGAAGATCACGTCGCGCCGGGAGGCAATCGCGTGGGCGCGGTCGATCATCTCCAACGGCGTCACGCACACCGGGCACCCCGGGCCGTGCACCAACTCGATCTGCGACGGCAGGATTTCGTCGATGCCGTACTTAACGATCGTGTGCGTCTGTCCGCCGCAAATCTCCATGATCGTCCAGGGGCGCGTCACCGTGCGTGCGATCGTGTCGGCCAGCTTGCGGGCGGCCACCGGGTCGCGATATTCATCGAGATATTTCATGGCGGCGATTTCTCCAGCGGTTCGTCTGATTCGCCCGCTTGAGATTCGGCATCCTGCGATGGCGACTCAAGTTCGTCGAGCTGGTTCATCCGTTCCAGGAACTCGAACACGCGTTTGGCTTCCTGTTCGTCGATTCTCGACAGCGCGAAGCCGACGTGAACAAGCACAAACTCGCCCGGCTTCACCTGGGGAACGTGCTCGAGGCACACGCGGCGGAAGACACCGCCGAATGCGACCTTGCCCATCAGCACGTCGTGCTCGTGGTAGGTTTCGACGACTTGGCCCGGAACGCCGAGGCACATGCTACGTTTCTCCTAAGTAGCCCGGCGATGGCCGGCGCGCGAGCAGACGTGCGCCAATGGCGACCTGACCGAGGCTTAGACCGCCATCCCCCGCCGGCACGCGGCGATGCACGCAGACCCGAAAATCGTCCCGTTCGAGCCGCTGTTCGACCTCGCGGCTCAATAAAGCGTTCAGAAACACGCCTCCGCTGAGGGCGATGAGGTTCAAGGCCGTGTCGCGGCGCAATTGTCGACACACCTCGACCACCATCGTCGCCACCGATCGCTGAAACTTTCGTGCCACGGTGGCTGAATCGATCCCACGGGCCACCTCGGCGGCGATCGCGCTGATCAGCGGCCGAGTGTCGATCGCCATCGGTCTCGACCAAGGGTCTTCGGACGACGGGGCCTCGATGGCCAGTGGATACTCGCCATCCGTTTGGCATCCCGTGGCCAGGGCTTCGAGTTCCACGGCTGCCTGAGCTTCATAGCTGACCGTATCGCGTAGTCCAACGAGCGTCGCCACCGCATCGAACAGCCGCCCCATGCTCGATGTTTGCGGCGTGTTATAGCGCTTGTCGAGCATCTGTTGCACGATGCGCAGTTTGTTGGGTTCGACACGCGGGGCCAACGGGGATAGGTCCAAGCCGGCATCGAGCAGGTGCGCCGCCGCCATCCGCCAAGGCTCGCGGATCGCTCGGTCGCCGCCGGGCATGCCAACATAACGCAGATGCGCAGCCCGGCGAAAGGCTCCAAAGTCGCCGACCAGAAACTCGCCGCCCCAGATCGCTCCGTCGGTGCCGTAGCCGGTGCCATCGAGCGACACACCGATCGCAGGCTCGTCGAGTCCGTGCTCGGCCAGGCAGCTTGCCAAGTGGGCGTGATGATGCTGCACGGCGAAAATGGGCAGCCCGTCGCGCGCCGAGCGCTCGATGGCATATCGCGTCGAAGCGTAATCGGGATGCAGATCGTGGATGATCGCCGCCGGCGTGATTTTGAATAGTTGCTCGTACAGTTGAATGTCTCGCTCGAAGGCGCGGTACGCCTCGTAATGCTCAAGATCGCCGAGGTGATGGCTCAGAAAAGCGTGGCGATCCCGTCCCAAGGCGAAGGTATTCTTGAGTTGGCCGCCGACGGCCAGCAGCGATACGGGACACTCGATCGGCAACGGCAGCGGCTCCGGGGCGTAGCCACGCGAGCGGCGGATCGGTGTCTCCCGGCCGGCGTCAATACGTACCACGGAGTCGTCGCAGCGCACGTGGATAGCCCGATCGTGGGTCAAATACCCGTCGGCAATCCCCGCCAGTTGTTCGCTCACCCCGACGTCGAGATATGCGATCGGCTCGTCCGAGCGGTTCCCGCTGGTCATCACCAGGGGCAATCCATCGAGCTGCCGCAGCAATAAATGATGCAGCGGCGTGTAAGGGAGCATGACGCCGAGCCGCGGATTGTTCGGCGCCACCGACGAGGCCAACCGTCGGGCGGCATCACCAGTGCGCCGCCAGCGCACGAGCACGATTGGCCGTCGCGCTGACAGGATTGTGCGTCGCTCGGCCTCGTCGAGTTCGCAATACCTGGCGACCGCCGCCAAATCAGCAAACATGACGGCCAGTGGCTTTTCCTCGCGATGCTTGCGACCACGCAGCCGCGCCACGGCCGATTCGTTGGTGGCATCGCACGCCAGATGATACCCGCCGAGCCCCTTGAGCGCACCGATGCCACCTTCGCGCAGCACCGATGCGAAATCGACTAAGGGATCATCGGAACCCGAATTGCGGCCGTTCGCATCGAGCAGGCGCAGCGACGGTCCGCACACGTGGCAGGCGATCGGCTCGGCATGGAACCGGCGATCGCGCGGATTCTCGTACTCGGCTCGGCACTCGGGGCAGAGCTCGAAGCCGGCCATCGTCGTGCGCTGCCGATCGTAAGGGGCGCCGGTGACGATCGTCAGCCGCGGGCCGCAGTTCGTGCAATTGATGAACGGATAGCGGTAGCGGCGGTTCGCCGGATCGAAAAGCTCAGCCAGGCAGTCGTCGCACGTGGCCACGTCGGGCGAGATGAACACCGAGCGCTGGGCATCGGCGGCGCTGGTTTCGATCTGAAACGTGCCGGTTCCGCGCGGCTCGACCGGCCGGCAATCGATTTCGTGAATCCTCGCCAGCGGCGGCGGCTTGTGCTTCAGCTCGACAAGAAACTCGTCGAGCGCCCCGCGAGCCCCTTCCACCTCGATGAGCACGGCACTCGTTTCGTTCCGCACGAAGCCCCGCAGCGCCAACCGCGAGGCCAAGCCGAACACGAACGGCCTGAACCCGACACCTTGCACGATGCCGCGAACGCGGATGGCGACCCGTTCCATGCGGAGCCCTCGCGACAGAACTGGCGAAGCGATGCTGGCGGCGCAATGCGGGCGAACTCTGCGAAGGTGCCCGACTGCGCCCGATTCTAGCGCTGGGCACTCCCGCGGACAATGAGCAAACTTCGTCGCACGTACCGACCGATTGACGACGGTCGGTCGGTGGCCGAGCATGGAGCACGCCATCACTGCCAGTTTTCCATTGTCGTGACCACCGATGAATCGCCTATTGGTCTGTTACTTCGCTGTCGCCATGTCGTCATTGCTCCACGCATCGAATTCTCAAACCCGAGCGGCCGAGCAGCATCAGCCGGGCAGCGTGGCGATCGAATCTAGGACGATCACCGCGGCCGACGGCACGACGATCGAATACGAACTGGGAACGCTCTACGTGCGGGAGAATCGCAATGACCCCAAAAGTCGACTGATCGGCGTCGGCTTTGTCAGGTTCCGCGCGCTCGAAGCCTCGGCCGCACCGCCGATGTTCCACCTGCCGGGCGGGCCGGGTATGTCGCTCATCACGGGGCTGGCGAACAACGCGCGCCGACTTGCGCAATTGGCTCGATACCGGGGCGTGGCCGACGTGATCCTGGTCGACCAGCGCGGATTCAGCGAGCAGGGGGACGTGTTGCGATACGCCTATCGCACCGCCGACGAACCGCTGGACGAGCCGGCGACCATCGGACGTTCGACCGCCACATTCGTCGGCACGGTGCGCGCTGCCGTCGAGTCGTTTACCGGCAAGGGCTTCGATCTGCGAGGCTACACCGTGAAGGAATACGCCGACGACGTTGCCGAACTACGCAAAGCGCTTGGGTACGAGCAGATCGCGCTGGTCGGCACCAGCTTCGGATCGCAATGGAGCTTTGCCATCATACGCCGTCATCCGGAGATTGTCGCCCGGGCGCTGCTGTCGGGAGTCGAGCCGCTGGACTTCAGCTACGACATGCCGTCGCTCGTCTTCGCGGCCGTCGAACGCATGTGGTGGGAAGCTGAACGCGAACCGGCGCTGCAGCCGTATCTGCCCGAGGGAGGGTTGGCGGTCGCGGCCCGCGAGGTACTCGAACGATTGCGACAGGCGCCGGTCCGCGTGCCGGTGAAGGACGCGAGTGGCGGAACAACGGTCGTCGCATTGGGGCACGAGGACTTCCAACGCGATGCGTTCACCAAGGGTGCCGCTGGCCCGGCGTTCATCCTGTCGGCGTATTATGAGCACTACGATGCCTGGGCTGCCGCGGTGCTCGCCGAGCGGCGCAGCCACGCCGATTCGTTGCGGCTCATCGGCCCGTTGATCGATACTAGCCTCGGCGTGACACCCAAGCGCGAATTCCTTCTGCGCCACGATCCGGCGGGAGAGTTCTTGGGACATTGGAACTTTGACTCGTACCTGGCCGCGGCCGAGATTTGCCCGACCGAGGACATCGGCGACGACTTTCGCACCGATCGGATCGTCGACATTCCGGTTGTGTTCGCACAAGGTGATTGGGACACGCAGACGCCGCTCGAGAACACGCTGTACGTCGCGTCGTTCTTTCCCAACAGCCGCACGTTGATTGCCGAGCACGGTGGCCACGGCGTGCTGGGGCCGATTGCCGACTCGCTACCCGGGGTGCGCGAAGCGCTGTTCGAGTTCCTGCGCTCCGGCTCTACTGCGCAGTTGCCGGCGCGTGTCTCGCTGCCGGTGCCGAAGTTTCCCGCGCCCGATTTCCCGCCGCCGCCTCAGGGGTCGGCTTCGACCGACCGCTGACCGGCTCGCGTTACGGCGTGTTCGTCAGCACCTGGCCGACCAGGTTGCCGTAGGGGAAGTTCGCCATCAGATAAGTGTTGCGGCCGTCGACGATCGTGACCTGGTGCGTCGCCACGCGGCCGATCGGATAGCCGGTGATGCCGAGCCCCTGGAATGCGATCTGGTGTTCGCCGGCTGGCAGTTCAAGGCGTAGCACCTGAATCTTGTCGGGCAGCATTCCCCAGCAACGTGTGTCGGCACTCTCGCTCGCTTCCCACGCCACGCCGGCCAAGTCGAGCAACGCACCTTGCCACGAATAGTGCTGGGTGCCCAGGGCTTCTTTCGTGCCGTAGATCACCGCCTTCTTTACCACGCGGCGCACCACCGCCTCGGCAATCACGCGCGGATAAATTGCCTCATACTGCTGCACGGCCATCTTGGTAATATCAGTGATCGTGGCGGTCTGACCGGTCGGACGGCCATCAACGCCGACGCCAATGCTGCCGACCTCGTGCGGCGTGGCGACGACCATCGGCACCTTGATCGGCGCAATCGTGGGCGGCAGCGTCTGGTTGCCGACGGCGCTGAGGATACGATCGGCAATCAGCAGGCTTACGGTGCCCGGCAGCTCGATCTTTTCTTCTTTGTGCGGTCCTACGCCGACCAGCGCCATCACGTACAGCACGCCGTTGCCGGGGGCGGAGTGATGTCCGTGCTTCGCCCGATCGAGGTCTTGCGCGGCGTACGGAAAATCGGGCTGCCAGCTACAGACCATGTTGCACGAGCGTTCGACGTCATCGAAGTTGCCATGCGTTGCCTCACGCAGCGCTCCGTGCAGATACGCGCCGACGGCCACGCGCTGGTACGACGCCTTGGGGTTGTTCCCCTCCTCGTCGGTCCCGGCGGCGATGATCTGCTGCTGCTTGTCAGCCACCTGCAGGGCATATGCCCCGGCATCGGTGCCGTCGCCCATCAAGTTCGAGAGGGTGAGGAACACGCGGACCAGCACCTTCTCGTAATCTTCGCCGTCGTAGGCCTCGGCGTTGGCGTCGGTGAGCATCGAGAGCGCTTTTTCGCCGACCGCTTTCTGTTCGAGATGATCGAACCGATCGCGCACTTCGCGCAGTGTTTGCTCGGCCTCGTGCGGCTTCCCCTCGGCCAGTAGGACGATCGATCGGTCGAGCTTCAGTACATCGCGATCGCGGCGGCGGCGCATCGCCTTGTCGATCGTGATGTTCGCCGCGGCCAGGTCGCCGCTGACAAACTCAAGCCGCGACTGCGCGAGCCGATCGGCATACGTGGCGCAGCCGATGCAGGCGGATAGAAACCACAGATGAACACAGATGAACACGGAGCGGCGGACAGTGTTCCTCATATCTGTGTTGATCTGTGTGCATCCGTGGTTTTTCGCCGGCTTAGTTCTTCAAGCCGGTGAAGCTCAGCCACTTTGCCGGGCGCGAATGGTAGTAGCCCTTGCTGAGCGTCGCGGCCTGCTTGTCGTACTGGCCGGAGTGGATGTCGATTAGTTCGAGCGTGAGCAGGTAGTCGCGCTGGTAGTCTTTGTTTTCGCGCGTGGTGCCCGAGGTGATGGTGGCGTACAGCAGGCAGTCGAACGGTTGGCCTTGCTGCTCCATCGCGGCCACGAAGGTGCGCATGTGCTGCGGCACGAACAGTTGATCGGGACGTAGGCGCGTCTGCATCAGACCGGCATCGACGAACCGCTTGTTCACCGGCTGGAATACGTGCGAGTTGAGAATGTGCAGGTCGATGACCTCATAGATCTGATCTTTGAAGTCGCCGATCTCCTCGGCGCTCTTGTTCTCGACGGCAACAAAGCAGATCCGCATTCCCGGAGGAGGCATGCCGGCGGTCGATGCTTGCTGCACCACCTGTGGCGGCGGCGAGTGACGCGCCAGCAATTGCCCCACCGCCTCGGTCACCAGCGGCTTGAACGTCTCGGCTCCCGCCGTGTGGCTACCGACCATGTCGCCTTCATCCGGCTTGCGAATCTTGGCGAACTGCTTGCTCCGGCAGCCGGCGAGGGCGGCGGCCGCGGCGCTGGTCGCCAGAAAATCGCGTCGATTCATGGGCATCCCTTCCTTGGGACCGGACAAGGGTTCGTGGTATTGGCCTATCGCGCGGCGTGGCTCGCGGCGTGCCGACACACTGCGCAGTTGATCGGCCACTCCGTGGCAGTGCCTAAAGGCAAATCATGTCGATCAGGCCACCACCGCCGCGGGCGGGATCATATGCTGGCAGCGACCGTGCTGGCAACCTCACTTCGAGCTAACGAACCTGTCACTTGGCAGGCGTTTCAATCGCAGCAGGCTGTTCGCTCGGCCCAGGGCGCGCAGCGGCCCAATAGATCATTCGAGGCAGCCACGCTCGTAAGCCATCGGTCGTGAGCCCCGGTTTGGGAATGTCGGGGTGACAGCTAAACACGATCACGCGTCCCTTGCCGTAGGTCGATCGCACTGCCGCGGGTGTATTCGGCATCACGCCGCCGGCAACGCCTTCCTTGGCCACCTCGGTGCGATAGGTGGCGAGCACCTCGAAGTCGGGAATCTCGTCGTCGTGAGCCGGCGCGAGAATCGGCCCATTGCCGTACCAGATCGTTACGCTGTCGGCGTCGGCAGCCAACAGCGATCGCCCCGCGTCATTCAACTCAATCTCGACCGCCCCCTTGCCCCGCGCCCAGTGCTCGCGATCGACCGTTTCGGCGTCGAGGATTTTGAGGCCCCAATCGTAGTGGCACGTCGCCAGGTAGCCACCGGCGCAGATGCCCATGTATCCGCCGCCATCGCGAATGAAGCTGCGCACTTTTTCACGCCCATCTTCCTCCATCAAGCCGGCCTGCTTGCTCCCCGAACCGCCGGGAACGAACAGCACGTCGAAGTCGTTGAGCCGGTCGTCGCGAATATCGAAGCCACGCAGATAGGTCACCTGCAAATCATCGCGTTCGCGCAGCAGCCGATACGACTCGGGATCACTCTCCTGGTTCACCGTGTAAATCGCTACGCGAATCGGCCGCTTGTCGGCTGAGGGGTCGTTGGCGGTTTCCGCTCCCCACAGCGCGCTGGGCGCCGCAGAGATCAACAGGCAGCAAAACACAACGCGACGGAACCAGAGCATAAGCAGCCTCTGAAAAAACAAGAGTCCCGGCCGCGCAACAAGCGGCCGGGACTCATTTATATCAAAAGTCGATGCGCCTGCCGAATTCGGCAAGCGATTTATAGACGTTCCTTGAACGTCTTGAGCCGATCGATCAGGTCTTGAGCATGCAGCAAGCCGCCGACCTTGCCGACGAACTCGAACGCTGAATCGAGCGCCGAGTGGGCGCCGTTCTGAATCGACTTCATCGTCGGTCGCCCCGGCTTGCGCCCCGGTCGACCGCGCCGCTTGCCGACCTTCCCCTTGCTCTTGATCGTGCTCACCATCTGAGCCGAAACCGGAATTCCTTTGGCGGTCAGGTCCTCAGCCACTTCCTTGGGCATCTTCGTAGGGTGGGCCTTCAAGTATTCGCGAATTGCCTCCGACTTGTTGACCTTACGCGTCGCCGTCGCCGTCGCCGTCGCCGTCGCTTTCTTCTTTGCCATTGGTCTTCCTATAGGTGAAGTAGATGCCCACCAAAGCCCCGACAGCATGACAATGAACGCTTGCGTCGAGGTGGTTTATACCCCTCAAGGTTACGCCGATCGTCAGGCATTGCAAGTAGACAGATCGTCAGTGCTCTTATCACAGACTTAAAACGCGCGCTATGCGAGTACGATAAGGCTTGGCGATTCTCATGTTGAGAATGATGAGTGCCAGGTAAGCCTTGCTATTGGGGGGGGGCGATACCGGCGCGCTCAAGTTGCTTCTTGAGCGATGAGTAGAGCGGCAGGTGACGGTAATAAACTTCCAGCGTAAACAGCGACAAGCAAGTCGTGTAAAGCCGACCACCTTGTCCGCGCTGGCACCAAATATCAGGATCGCTACCTAAGGGTTCCCAACTTCCCGCTTCTTTCCCCTTGGTTTCCTGATGCTTGACGATCATGTCGCGATAAGCATTGTTCCAACGCGTCCAATAATCGCCTTCCATATGGTGCATGAGCTGGGTCGCATAATACCAGTAATAATGGTCGCGATCGGTCCAGTCGGGCAGGCCTTTGTTCTGCGGCTCAAGCAAGATTTCCACGCCTCGCACCAAGCGCGGATCGTCCTGTTTCCATCCCAGGTATTGGCGGCATAGCAGGCCTTCAGCCGTCATTGACCGCGTGGCGAACGTCTCGTTCTGCTTGGCAAGATAGGTGTACTTACTGCCGCCGTCGGGGCTGGCGGAATCGAGATATTTACCAATCTGGTCGAAGACTTTCTGTGGCACGTCGATGCCGCCCATCTTGGCGCTTTGCAACGCCATCACCATCCAGCCGGTGACCGAGGTGTCGCTGTCGTTGCGGGGCGTGTAGCGCCAGCCTCCTTCTTCGGACTGCGCCTCGAGGCAGTATTGCACGGCCAACTTCGCCGCAGCGCGCAGGCTCGAATCGTTCGACATCGCCGTCAGCTCGCACAGTGCCACCGTGCATTGAGCGTGTGTATAGAGTGCTTCGTCGCGTTGCTGGCCGTGGAAGAAATTGCCTTGCTTATCCTGAAACTTCAGCAGCGCGTTCACGCCGCGCTCGACGTTCGACTTGAACTTGCCAGCACGGTGCGTGTTGCCGGCCCCCTGGAAGGCGAGCAGCGCCATCGCGGTTGCCGCTTCGTTGTTCTCGAACGTCGCGCCTTCGGTATACGGTCCCTTCAGGCTCCAGCTTCCGTTCTTGAGCTGATTCTTGGCGAGCCATTCTAATCCGTGCGCCACGGCCGCTTCCGAAGCATTCGAGCCACCATACTTGCCGAGCAGCACCGTCTTCATGCCTCGATCGCGGCCAGCCAGCGCCACCGGCAACGGGCTGGCGCTTGCGCCGGTAGCAGGTCCGGAAAAGAGCGCATCGACCGACATCTTCGGCGCCTCGGCAAACGGATCGCTGACGGCCGGCAACGTCGCGGACAGCGCCGCGACCTCGGTCGATGGAGCGTCAATCGGCACGGTGACGCTGGGATCGAGCAGTTGCTGACCTTCGACTTCGGCGTACGTCGCACGGAGCGTGATGGCGTTCTTGTCGGCATCGTTCGACATCGTCCAAAGGCCCAAGACGATGATGATCAGCATGTGCACCGCGGCACTGATGAGCACTGGCAGCGAGAACCGACGCCAGAGACTCTTGATTTGCTCGTCGGTCGATTGCTCGTGCTCTGGGGCGACACGAACGCCAATGCTTCCCGAGGACGGCGGCGGGCCCGCGGGACGACCAGGCAACGTGGCTCCTCCGGGCGGCAACGGAAGCGGTCCCGCCGGCGGTGGACGCTGCCCGGCACGCTGCGGTGCTGCCGCGGGGGCGGTCGAGGCCGGCACGGGAATCGGTCGCACCGGCTGCGGTCGAGGCGCGGTGGGCGGGTTCGCAACAGTCGGCGGTCGTGGTGTCGCGGGTACCGGAACGGGTTGCGGACGAGCGGTGGGCGCCTGCGGCACTACTCCGGGCCGTGGTAGCGGACCGGGAATTGGCACGGGCTGAGGAACGGCGCCGCGTGCTGGCGATTGGATTGGCGGAACCACCGGCTGCGGCCGAGCAAAGCCCGGCGGCGGCAACGGAGGCGGCGGAGGTATCGGCGCAGCGCCACCGCCAGCGGGCAATGGCGGCACGCCACCCTTAGGTTGGCGATTTTGTGGGCCAACCATTCCTCAGCACTCCGCCGCGCTTCTTGTTCCGTGGTCGCGCCAACCGTCGCCCGTCGCGAGGGAATGGGCATGGGATGCGAAGAAAAGCATGCTCGACGACCACTTGCCAATCTACCTGCGAGCCACCAACGCGGCAAGCAAAAGCATCGCTGTGCTCGATGCTTACGACTTTCGTCGTTCGCCAGCGATCGATTATGCCGAGCAGACCAGCGCCACGGGCGTGAGCAACCGCCTTTTTTTGCCAAGCCCCCTCGACGCCCGACCGCCGCGAGTTGTAGAATGGACCTAACTGACGCGGGGTGGAGCAGCCCGGTAGCTCGCGAGGCTCATAACCTCGAGGTCACAGGTTCGAATCCTGTCCCCGCAACTCCTTTGACCCTCGCTGGCGCTTCGAGCGCCGCGGGGGTTTTTTCATTAGGAGCGATCGGAGAAGCCCCGGAATGGACATCGCTGGAGTCCGCGAGGCCCTTAACCGAAATCCATTCGAGCCGTTTGCAATCCGGCTCGCTGACGGACGATCGTTGCCGGTCCCTCATCGAGATTTCGTCGCGTTGACTCCTCGTCGCGTGATCGTCGGAGCCGAAGACGATTCTTGGTCGATCGTTGAACCGCTCTTGATCGTATCGCTTGATTCGCTCCCAAAAAAGGGTCGCGGAAGTAACGGCTCAAGGAAGAAGGGCTAGCGCCCCGCCGTGCCACGGCGCGGCCGGTTTCGGCATCGCCGCCGTGCGACTATGATAGCGGCTCGATTTCTTCCAGCCGTTGATTGTCGGAGCGACTATGCACTGTCCCGTGATCGTTCTTGGCGGCGGACCAGGCGGATACGCCGCGGCGTTCCTGGCTGCCGACCTGGGCATGGACGTGACGATCGTCGAGGCCGACCCGCGGCTCGGCGGTACCTGCTTGCTGCGGGGCTGCATCCCGTCGAAGGCTCTGCTGCACGTGGCCAAGGTGATCAGCGAAGCCCGTGAGCTGGCCGATTGGGGCGTTGCCCTCGAGCGGCGCGACATCAAACTGGATGCCCTTCGCGCCCGCAAAGAGAAGGTCATCTCGACGCTTACCGGCGGACTCAAGCAGCTTGCAAAGCAACGCAAGGTGCGCATCGTGCACGCCCGCGGCGGGTTCGAGAACTCGACGACCCTGCGTCTCGAAGGGGGCGACCCGGCAACATGGCCCGAGGGAGACCGCCTCTCGTTCGACCATTGCATCCTCGCCACCGGTAGCGTGCCGGCAAAGATCCCCGCATTCGACCTGCCGACCGACCGCGTGATGGACTCGTCCGGAGCGCTCGAGCTGTGTGACATTCCCGAAAGCCTGCTCGTGGTGGGCGGTGGTTACATCGGCCTGGAAATGGGATCGGTCTACGCCGAGTTGGGCACGCGCGTGAGCGTTGTCGAACTGACCGATGGCCTGTTGCCCGGCGCCGACCGCGACCTGGTGAAGCCGCTGCATCAGCATCTGCAAAAGCTCTACGCCGGTATCTATCTCAAGACCAAGGTCGCTTCGCTGGCCGACAAGGGAGATGCGATCGAAGTGGTGTTCGACGGCCCCGAAGGACAGCGCAGCGAGCGCTTCAGCCGCGTGCTGGTGTCGGTCGGCCGCAAACCGAACAGCGCGGACATTGGCCTGGAAAAGACCAAGGTGAAGGTCGACGGGCGCGGCTTCGTGCAGGTCGACGCCCAACGCCGGACCGATGACGAGCACATCCTAGCCATCGGCGACGTGGCCGGCGAACCGATGCTCGCGCACAAGGCGTCGCACGAAGGCAAGGCGGCGGTCGAAGCGCTGCACGGCGAGCCGGTGGTGTTCGAGCCGCGCGCGATCCCTGCTGTCGTATTCACCGATCCGGAGATTGCTTGGGCGGGATTGACTGAAGCCCAGGCCCAGGCAGCAGGGCGCGAGGTCGAGATCGTGCGCTATCCCTGGGCTGCCAGCGGCCGAGCACAGTCGCTGGGGCGCACTGAAGGCTTGACCAAGGTGATCGTCGACCCTGAAACCGATCGCATTCTGGGCATCGGCATCGCAGGCGTTGGGGCTGGCGAATTGATTGCCGAAGGTGTACTGGCAATCGAGATGGGCTGCGATGTCCGCGACCTGGCCCATTCGATTCACCCGCACCCGACGCTGAGCGAAACGCTCTCGTTCGCCAGCGAGGTGTACCTCGGCACCGCCACCGAGATTTACAAACCGAAGCGCTAGCGAGGGCTCGCTGCGCTTATAGCTTCGGTGCGGTAGACAGCACGTGGCCGCGGGTGGCGTGCAGATACGGATCGAGCATCTTGCGAAATGGCTGGTCGATGTCGGCGCCTGATGCCGCCGCCGTGGCTAGGCGGCGCATGCCAGAGATCAGCTGGGCGTGAGCCCACAATGACCGATAATCGAGCGTCATCTCGTCGCCTTCCAGCGCTGCCAGCCAGCCAAGTGCGCGAGCATCGTCGCGCAGCGATTGCGCTCTGGCGGCGTCGGACGGTTCGATCGCGTAGGCGTACAACATCTCGGCGATCTGCATCCGCGTGATGCGCGTGCGAGTTTCCAATTGTTGCTCACGACGGCGTGACAACTCGCCGGGGTCGAACACAATGCGGAAGTAGTTGCCGATCGTGTTGTGCCTTGCATGCTCAGCGAGCCATGCCGCCTCGCGCGCCCATGTTTCGCGGCGAATCGCCTGTGTCTCGCCGAGAGTCGGCCGGCGATCGAAGCGCAGCACCGACGACCATTGCCCGCCGCCGAAATTGGTGATCCAACCACGCGCCGTCCACTCGGAGAGCGCGGCGTCATCGGGAGAAATCGCCAGCACATAGGTTTTCTCGGCCACACTCAGCGTTTCAGATGGATCGACCGGCGGCTGAACCTCGACCCAGTGTCCTTTTTCGACGGTGATGTCGTCCCAAATGGCTAGTGCGCTGCCGACGTAGCTGGTGTATCCCTGCACCATCCGATCTTCGAGTCCGTGGCGCTGAATGACTTCGGCATCGGCGCGCATTTCGGCGAAGTCGACGAGCACCGGGTACGGTTTGACTAGCCAAAGAATTTCGCCGGCCAAGGCAGGAATGCCAAGCGGAAACACCGTTGCGACATAGGCGATCGCGGCCGTGGCAATCGACCGACGCCGGGCATCGGCGATCTTTTCCAGCGTGTGCGTGACGGCGATGCTCCCCATCACCGCGCCTGGCAGCGCGGAAAGGAGAATGAACCGCGACGTGTCTTGCGCAATCCATACGACCGGTGCTGCGGCGAAGGCCAGCCCTAACGCGTGGCGCCTGGGGGCGCGCAGTGCGTACACCACGCCTTCCAGCCAGAATAGCGCCGTTAGAGGATCGATCCACCATGCCGTGTCGGCCTTCGTGCCGACGTACCACGGTAGCCAGCGCAGCACGTGAACCCAGTAAGCCGCCGTGAGCACGGCTGCAATCGCCAGGGCGACCACCAGCCGCCGGTAGGGTCGTGCTGCCGGGCTGAGCATCGCGGCGACGAACATGCCGGCCGGCGCCGTCACAAATCCCGCGAGGTGGCAGTAACAGGCCAACGACAGCAGGATTGCACTGACGACGGTTGCGCCTTGTAAGAAAAAGTAAATCGCCCAGCACGTGGCCAGGAACATCCAGTAGACCGGCAGGTTCATCGAGAACGACGCAGCCGCTTGCACGCCGCCCGAGAGAACTGCGGCCGCGAGCAAGCCTGCGACGTCGCCGGCCTCACGGCGTGCGAAGCACACCGCAGTAAACATCGCCGTCGTCCAACAGGCGAGCCCCATCACGGCGTTGGCGAGAATGTAATCGTCGCCGCGGCCGCCGAAGATACGTCCCAGGCAGCCAAGAACCATGTGCATCGCTGGCCCTTGCAAGTTCGGCCGATGGGCTGGGGCATAATGGATGGCATCCCAGTAATAGATGCCGTGCTCGCCGTACTGGCGGGCCATAGCGACGTGGTAAGCCGAATCGACGCTTGCCCGATAATGGGGTAGGGCCGCCGCCAAGAGCACGAAGTGCAACGTCAGGACGCCCCACGTCGCGATTCGCCATGCCGAAAGAGACCGATGAACACCCTGCGGCATGCGATGCTTAGGATCACGTCACGTGGATCGTTTTCGACGCCACATTCGATTGTACTCCCCTGCGGTCGGTAAGCGTGAAAGCAAATAGGCTGGATGTGCGCTCAGCCTTCGCGCTCGCCGACGGTGACGGTCACGGTCATCGGCTTGCCGTCGCGGATGATGTCGACCTTCACCTGCGCGCCGATCTTAGCGCGCGCCACCTGCAAACGCAGGTCGCCGGGGTCGGTCACTTTTTTGCCGTCCCAGGCGACGATCACGTCGGCCTCTTGAATGCCAGCCTTTTCGGCCGGCGAATCCTTTTGCACGCCGGTCACCAGCACGCCATGCTCGGCGCCGAGCTTGAGCTGCTGCGCGATGTCGGCGGTGATCTCTTGTAGGCCGACACCGAGGTAGCCGCGTGCCACCCGCCCGTTCTTGATCAGCGCTCCGTACACTTTCTGCGCGATCTCGCTGGGAATGGCGAAGCTGATGCCTTGATACGATTTGCCGATGATCGCCGTGGTGATGCCGACCACTTCGCCTTTGACGTTGAGTAGCGGACCACCGCTGTTGCCGGGATTCACCGCGGCATCGGTCTGCAAGAAGTCCTGGTAGGCGTTGTTCTCGTCGACGGTGCGGCGTTCCTTCGCGCTGAGGATGCCGGAGGTCACCGTGCGATCGAGACCGTAGGGGTTGCCGACCGCGAGCACCCAATCACCGACTTCCAAGTCGCCACTATTCCCCCAACGAGCCGCGATCAGATCGGGCGCGTCGATCTTCAGCACTGCCAGGTCAGTGTAGACGTCGTAGCCGATGAGCTTCACCTTCTCGACGGCCCGACCGTCGGTGAGCTTCACAACCACTCGGTTTGCACCCTGGATGACGTGGTAGTTGGTGAGCACGTAACCGCTTGGATCGACGATAATCCCCGAGCCTTGCCCGACCGCGCGATAGATACGATCGCGACTCGGGCCGCCGCCCCATTCGTCGAAGATCGAATTGCCGCCGCCGCGGACTCGGCCCAACTGCTCGGTGTCGATGTGTACGACGCTCGGCGAGATCACCTGGGCCACGTCGCGAAACGCCCGTGAGGTGTCGGACAACTTCACCAGCTCGGCATTCTTTTCCAAGTCGCTCAGGTCGGCCGCTGCCGCTTCGGCCTTGGCACGCAGCTCGCCGCGCGTGAGCGAGAACTGAATTTCTTCTGCCAAGTACGGCGCGCGGAAGATCAATACCAGCATGAACAACATCGCCACGAGGGTCGACAGGCGGGCACCGCTGCGCGGCGCCGACTGCGATGGATACGGGGCATAGGGTGGCATGCTTGCCATGATCGTCTCCGCGTTGTGGTGCCGGGATGCGCCGTCATATTATAAACCGTCGCTCGCCGCGGCCCGAAGGGTCAAATTGGCAACATGACACCGTCGCAATTCTTCCCGCCGATCACCAAGGCGAACATTGACGGCGTGCTCGCCGTCGGCGGTGAGCTGAGCGTTGAGCGTCTGATCGATGCTTATCGTCACGGAATCTTTCCCTGGCCGAACCAATGGGGCGAGGTCGAATGGCACTCGCCGCCGCTGCGCGCGGTGTTCGAGCTCGACTCGCTGCACGTCTCGCGCCGTCTGGCGCGCACGCTGCGCGGCGGCCGCTTCGAGATCCGCCGTGACACCGCGTTTCGCGAGTGCATGCTAGGCTGCGCTACTGCCCAAGATCGCCGAGACGCCACTTGGATCACGCCGGCGATGGTCGACGCTTACTGCCGGCTGCACATGCTGGGATTCGCACACAGCGTGGAAGCCTGGCACGCCGGCGAGCTGGTGGGCGGCGTATACGGCGTGGCGATCGGGGCAATGTTCGCCGCCGAGTCGATGTTCTATCGCGAGCGCGACGCGTCGAAGGTTGCGCTCATGCACCTTGCCGAGCACCTTTACCGGCGAGGCTATGAGCTGTTCGATATCCAGCAGTGGACGCCCAACAGTGCTCGCCTGGGCTGCGTCGTGTTGCCGCGGGCTGAGTTCCTGCGGCGGCTCGAACAGGCGATCGAAAAACCGGTCACCTTCGGGTGAGACGCTAAACCGTCATCCGCCAGCCGTCGGGCAGCGTCACTTCCTTAGGCACCACCAGGATGCCGTCGCGGACCATGCTGGCGCCGTTGTCGTCGGTGTCCTGCACGCCCGATTCGTTGATCACACGCACATTGCGGCCGATGCGGCAGTTCTTGTCGACAATCGCGCCGTCGATCACGCTTCCTTCGCCGATGCTCAATAGCGGTACTCCTGCGGCACGGTCGGCGGCAATTTCATCGGGAGTTTGGTAGAAGTCGTTCCCCATCACCACCGAATTGCGGATCGTGACATTGCGGCCAATGTGGCAGCGCAGACCGATAATGCTGTTCTTGATCACCGCGCCGTCTTCAATCGTGCAGCCGTCGCTGATCAAGCTTTCGCGGATCGTGGTCCCTTCGATCTTCGACGGAGCAAGGAAGCGGGCCCGCGTGTAGATCGGCGCCAAGGCCGAGCTGATGTCGAATGCCGGCTCGCGGCGGCAGAGGTCGATATTCGCCTGGTAAAAGGCCTTGATCGTGCCGATGTCCTCCCAATAACCGTCGAACAAGTGAACCTGCACGCGGTGCGTGCGGATCGACGCCGGGAAGATTTCCTTGCCGAAGTCGCGGTAGTCGGTCTTCGTGAGCACGTCGACCAGCCGGTCGCGGTTAAACAGGTAAATACCCATGCTCGCCAAGCAATCGCGCCCGCGGCTATTGATGCCACGCTTGTCGATCCAGCCGGGATCGGTCCGCACGTGGGCCAGCTCTTGCTCGGTCTTCGGCTTTTCGAGGAAGCCGACGACTGCTCCCGAGTCGTCGAGCCGCATGATGCCGAACCCCGCCGCCTCCGCGCGATCGACCGGCAGGGCGGCAATCGTCACGTCGGCCTTCGATTCGCGATGGGTGCGAATCATCTCCTGGTAATCCATCCGGTAGAGCTGATCGCCCGAGAGGATCAGCACATAGTCGGTGCCCGACTGCTGGATGTAGCGGATATGCTGCCGCACTGCGTCGGCGGTGCCTTGGAACCATTTGTCGGTCGCCTCGTTTGTTTGCTGCGCGGCCAACAGCTCGACGAACCCGCCATCGAAAGCATCGAACGCATAGGTGCGGCGAATGTGCCGGTGCAGGCTCACCGACAAGAACTGCGTGAGCACGTAGATGCGGTTCAGCCCGCTGTTGATGCAGTTCGACAACGGAATGTCGATCAGCCGATACTTACCGGCCAGCGGCACCGCCGGTTTCGAGCGGAACTTGGTGAGCGGATAGAGGCGCTGCCCCCGGCCACCACCAAGGACCAACGTAATCACGTTCGACATGGACGACTTTCCTCGCGCGCGATGCTGCCGAGCGTTGCCCTTTGTTGGCGTACGATTGCAACCGCGTCGGCAGCGGTTATCGTAAGTCCGGTCCGACGCCTTGGCAATCGCTATGCCAGCAGCCCACAATCAGTCGGACAAAAGCTTGGTCTTCGACCCGCCGCCGTGGTACAGGTCGTATTGCGGATCGGCGTGGGTGTCGAAGAAGTGCGCGAGCCGCTCGGCCAGATTCGCCTGCACCGCCCGATCGCCGGCCTGGCCGAAGCGGTTGAACTTCTCGTGCGGGTCGCTGCGCAGGTCGTATAGCTCGCCGGGCCCCTTGAGACGATCGACGTATTTCCAATCGTCTGTTCGCACTGCGCGGGTGGTCTCCATCTCGTAGAACACGACCGGGTCCCAGTCGATTTTTTCGCCGCGCAGCACCGGCGCGTAATCGCGCCCCGGCGAGCGCGGCTTCTCGCCCAGCTCTCCCGCGATGCCCAGGTAGCCGAGCAGCGACGGCAGAAAGTCGTAATTGCTCACCAGCAAGTCGGTCGTGCATCCGGCGGCGATCGCTCGCGGCTGCCGGAAGATCAACGGCACCTGCATCATCCCATCGAACGCTCCCAGCGGACGGGTGTGGTCCCCCATCCCCCAGATGCCGTTCTCGCCGGCCATTAGCCCCTGGTCGGCGCAGAACACCACCAGCGTGTTCCGATCGAGCCCCAGCCGCCCCAGCGTCTCCATCACCCGGCCCACACCGTCGTCGACACCGCTGATCTCGCTGGCGTAGCGGCGGATCGAAACCGGGTTGTTGAGGTACTCCTTGTTGTTGAACAGCCAGGGGTGCATCACGCCGCGATCGAAGCTCAACAGCAGCTTGCCGGCGTAGTATTCCGTATGGCGATTCCGCGACGGTTCGAGCAGCAGCTTGCCCAAGCCATACGGACCGTTGTAGGCCAGGAACAGAAAAAAGGGCCGCTCGTGGTTCTGTTCCAAAAAGCTCACTGCCCGATCGGTCCAGAAATCGGTCAGGTACTTCGGCTCCTTCCGCACCCGGCCTTCATCGATCACCTCGGCATTGTAGAACGTGCTCGTCGCACCGTGCGGCATGGTGACCCAATCGCGGAAGCCTTCCTGCGGGGTCATGTTGCCGCCGAGATGCCATTTGCCCACCAGGCCGCAGTGGTAGCCGCGCGCGGCGAGGATTTTCGACAAGTTCGGAAACTCGGCAATCGTGCACCGCGCCTCGGGCCCCGTCTGCCACTCGCCGGCGCGCAGGAAGCAATGCACGCCGTGCTGCGATGGGAGCAGGCCAGTGAGATACGTGGCCCGCGTCGGCGAGCAAACGGCGTTCGAGGCGAACGCCCGCGTGAACCGCAACCCTTCGCTCGCCAGCCGATCGATGTTCGGCGTTCGCACTTCGGGATTGCCGTAGCAGCCCAGCGTCCAGGCGCCGTGATTGTCGGTCATGATGAGCACGACATTCGTCGGCTCGGCGGCGACAATGCGCTCCGCTGCCGAAAGCGACGCGACCCAGCAAACGACGACGCTAGCCCAACGACGATCCGACTTTCGCATGACGACTACTCGTATTTGCTTCCCACCACTTCGATCGAGGCAATGCCGCCGTTCTTCTTCAGGTCCTTGCTCAGCAGCAGGGTCGGCTTGAACGAGGCATCGGCGAACCCCTCGACTTTCACTTCCGGCAGTGAGCAGTAGCCCGAGCCTGGGTCGCTGACGACGATTCGCTTGATCTTGCCATCCTCGACGATCGCGTGGGCCTTGGCAGGGCTCGTGGGCCAGCGCTCGCCGGCCTGCCGTCGATAGCGGTAATAATTAGAAACTTCGTCGAGCCGATCGTTGGTCACGCCCAGCGGCGCGAGCACCTTCATCAGCGCTGCCTTGTTTTTGCGGGCCTCGTCGCCCGATGGCGGACCGTCGCGCGACGGCGTGACGCCGCTGAACGCCTCGCGAAATTCGTCGGGCTTCACCCCCAGCGCCGCGGCAATCAACAACACCGGCCGACCGTAATCGCCTCGGCCAATTTCGTGGCCGCCGGTGAATGTCACCGGAATTTTCGTCTCCTCAGCCACCAGCACCGTCGCGAAGAGACACGCAGTAATCAACCCCGTGAACAGGCTCAGTGCAACACGCAGCGCCATGACCAATGCCCTCCTTCGACGTGCAACACGATCGATCGCCAACGACCGACGATTATCGACCGGCCCGCATCCGAGCACAACGGCGCAAGACGATGATGGTTGAGATCATCACGAACGTAAGGATCGGCTCCCACAGCCAGTGGAGCCAGCTTGCCGGCGCGGCCCCCTCGGCCGCGGCAACGTCGTAGTAGGCGTTGAACATCTCGTCGTGGCTGCGCTCGCCAGTGTACACCCAGGCGGCGGGATCGGGGTTTGCTGGGTTTGCGGCGCTATTGTCGTATACGGCCACAGCCCGGAGCACGGTGCCTGCCGGCAGCAGTTTTGGCTCGGCCAACTCGTAGCGGTGCTGCCAATTGAAGTCCCAGCGTGGCACGTGCAGCAGCGTCTCGCGGCGGCCGTCGGGATACGCGGCCTCGTAGGTGAAGCTACGCCCGCGCAGGTGCATGTGCGGAAACATCGCCAAAAGCAGCAAGTCACGCTCGACGGTGGCCGTGTGTTCGACGCGGTGCTCGGCAGCCCCAGGGGGAATGTTGAGTTCGAAATCGATCATCGCCCGCGTGGCCACCTCGCGGCTCACCTGGCCGCCATCGATGAGCCGCAGGCCCAGTTGCGTGCGATCGGTTTGCTCGGTGCCGACGGTCGTGTAGTGCATCACGAACCGCACCTGCCAACCGGCGGGAATCTTCTTGGCCATGCCAGCCGGCAAGATCGTCGGCCGCGTGCCAGCTGCCATTGCCGCCAGACAAACCGATCCCAGCTCGCCGGCCATGCCGACATCCGACGACCCCGGCGGACACAGGAACACGTTCACGTGATGCACCACCCGGGCATTGCTCGGCCGAATCTCGAGCGCCGAAATCCATTGATCTTCGGTAAAGCCCGGGTCGACCGTGAAGTATTGATACTCGACCAGCCCGGTCGCCGGCACGGTGAACGCATGCGGCATCGACACGATCACGTCCGGCGTGCCGATCGCCCAGCCGTCGGCGCGAGGGGTGGCTGGGGCTGAGTCCGCGAAGCCCCGGGAGCTTGCCACCTGGGGCATCGCTTCGCTCTGCCCCAGCCACCCGCGCGGACAGCCGTCTGCGATCCATTGGCGCAGTGCGGCTTTCTCGTCGGCCGTGAGACTCGGATCGTTGGCGAACGTGCCGAACTGCGGATCGGCGTGCCAGGGGGGCATGCGCCCCGCGGCAACCACTTCGTCGATCATCGCGCTCCAGCCGATCACCTCGTCGTAACGGTCGAACGCCATCGGCCCTGAGCCGCCCTGGCGGTGGCACGCCAGGCAGCGGCGCCCGACGAGCGGAGCGATGTGCTCGTAATATGTGATCGGCGCTGCCGCCGAGGGAGCTGCATCGCGAGAGATCAGGCAGCCCGGCGCCTCGGTGACAGGGACAGAAACGGGCAGCCCCGCGAGCAACTCGTCGAGCGCTCGCCGCAGGTCGTGCGACGTCGGCTCGCCGCGATGAACGCCGACCAGGTATTGATCGTCGATCCGTCCGCGATAGCGCACCCGCCCCGGGCCGTCGAGCACAATCACCTCAGGCGTGCGGCGAGCGCCGAGCCGGTCGGCCACTGTGGTGCCGATATCTTTGGCGATGGAAAATGGCAACCGATGCTTCGTCGCAAATGCTCGCACGTCGGCCAGCGAGTCCTGGGGATTGGAATCGATCGCCAAGAAACGGACACCGTTCGTGCGATATGCGTCGGCCAACTCGGCCAGCCGCGGCGCGTACAGGTTCGCCAGCGGGCACTCGGTGCCCAGAAAGGCAACGACCACATAGCGATCGTTCTCTTGCGGGGCGATGCGACACGCTCGGCGATCCGTGTCGCGCAGCATGGGCAGTCCGAGCGCCGCCGTTATCAGCAACATTGCCCAGCCGCAAAACATTGCCGCACTCCAGCGAATCGGACTGTTTGCGCCGCCAAGAAAATCTAGCACGCCCGGAGCGGCGGGTTTGCCGGGGTTGGAATCGGCGTGGTATCGTGATTCACCAGCTTCGCTACAGATTGCTGGCGGGTTTCGAGAGGCAAAGTCATGCATCGCGTGCTAGGCGTTACACTGGTCGTGTTCGGTTTTTTAGGGGTCGAGCGGAGTTTGCCGCGAATCGCCCGCGGTGCGCCGCCCAATCCCGCTGAGGCCCGGGCAATCGCGGCGCTCGAAAAGCTCGGCGGAAAAGTCGATCGCGCCGACGGTGACCGCGGCGACGTGATCCGCGTGAACCTGAAGGACGCGAAGTTCACGAATGCCGGCCTGGTGCAGCTCAAAGCGTTTCTGAACCTGCAAGAGCTTGATCTGACCAACACGCAGATCACCAACGCCGCTGCCGGGGGCATCGCATCGTTTCGCGCGTTGAAGACCGTCACGACGACGGGAACGGCGCTGAGCGCGGTAGGAGCGAAAATCATCAAGGCGCGGCTGCCCGACGTTAAGATTGTCGACGAGCTCGATCTGGAAGCAAAAGAGCTGCCTCCGCTACGGAGCGCCGAGTTGTATGTCGAGCGAGCAAATCAGTGGATCGACGACGATCAGACGGCCAAGGCGCTTGCCGACCTGACGCGGGCCATTGCGTTCGATCCCAAGGCCGAGGCACCGTACTACTGGCGCGGCTGGGTGCGTTATTGGAACGGCGAGTTCGACAAGGCGCTGCCCGACTTTGACATGGCAGTGCGGCTTGCTCCGAGCGACTTTCACAACGTGTACTGGCGCGGAGTTTGTTTCGCCCAACAACAAAAGTACGACGCGGCTATTACCGACTTCGATGCCGCGCTGAACCTCGTGCCTGACGATCTGGAGACCCTGTGTGAACGTGGCACGGCTTGGAGCCATAAGCGGCAGCTCGACAAGGCGATGAAGGACCTGAACAAGGCGATCGAGCTCGACCCCGACTACGGCTTCGCCTGGTATTGTCGCGGCAGCGCATGGCTGCGCGCGGGCAGCGCCTCGAAAGCAATCGACGACTTGTCGAAAGCCATCGCGTGCGATGCCGACGATTCGCAGGCGCGCCTTGAGCGCGGCATCGCCTATGAACAGCAGGGGAAGCTGGCCGA
This sequence comes from Pirellulales bacterium, assembly GCA_036272935.1. Lineage (GTDB taxonomy): Bacteria > Planctomycetota > Planctomycetia > Pirellulales > PNKZ01 > DATAXP01. Next base: position 41,463 of record DATAXP010000023.1, read on the forward strand.
GGCGGTCGATGACTTTACCGCGTGCATTACTGGAACCGGTGCCGCGCACTTCGAAGCCCACCGCCACCGCGGCGAAATCCGGTTCAAGCAGCAGGATTACTCCGGGGCGATCGACGACTTTGAACTGGCCGCCGACCTGCACGAAGACGATATCGACAATCTACGCTCGCTGGCACGAGCTAGCGCACTGAAAGGTGACTTCAAGGCGGCTGTCCAATGGCAGACGAAAGCGGTCGATCGATCAGCCGAAAAGCATCGACCCGTGTGCCAAAGCGAACTGCAAGCGTACCGTGCGTCGCGGCTGCCGTAAGGTTTTGCGAGATCTTGCAGCGTTAAAAGCCGGAAGCACACAGCGTGATGCAAGTGCTGTCCCAACGAATGCGATGGCGATTTCTAGCCGCGAGCGCCAGCGAGCGGTGTTGGACGTTGCTGCTTTGGCAGCGCCCAGGCCCCCTCGCTCGCGCTCGGGGCTAAGAGTTTCTGTCTTTTCGCGGCCCTGTGCGCAGCACTTGCATCACGTCGTTGCGCGTCGGGCTGGTAAGTTCGAGAAGACGCTTGGAATCGTGTCAACGGTCTATGCCGTGCTTTGCCGGACCAGGATCTCGCCACGGCCGCCGTCGAGATGGTCGCCGCTGATGAGCAGATACGGGTCATCCAACCAGCGCGGGTCGATCTCCATGCCTGCCCGCTGCGCGTGGCGCAGGTAGATGCGCAGGAACGTGGGCTGGCAAATCCCTTCGGCGCGGAAAGTCGGTAACGGCTCGGGTGCATCGGCGAACACGGCGATCGTGCCGCGACGCATGCCCGCGGCAGGCCGCACTCCGCAGCCTCGAAACGCCAGCACGGTGCCGGCGATCATGTCGATGCCGGCATAGGCGCCGACGCGGCCGCCGACGGCGATGAGCCCGCGGCGCATCGTGTGGCCGGCCTCGTCGCCGGCGTCGCCGGTGATCAGGATCTCGCCGCCGCGCATCCCCACCGGACTGCCGACATACGCGGCGCCCGCCGATCGGCCCGCGTTGCCTTGCACGCGGATACGCCCACCGCGCATTTCGGCTCCCAGCCAATCGCTGGCGTCGCCGCGCACCTCGATCTCGCCGCCGCGCATCGCGGCGCCGACGTGCCGCCCGGCATGGCCGTCGATCCGCACGCTGCCGGTGGTCATCGCCTCGCCAATGCGGTGGACGCTCGAGCAGTCGCCGAGGAACTCGATGCGCCCGCCACCCGGTGAGCCCGACACGCGGAACAGGTCGCCCACGGTTTCCGGCGCGTTGCCATGCTGCACCAGGAACCGCTCGATCTCTGCTAGCGCCGCGGCCGCTAGTGCCGTCTCGACGAGCTTCGGCACTTCGATCGGGATGCTCGTCGCACGACGGAGTTCGAGACGCACAGCCATTACCCAACGATCGTATCTCGGACTCGGGAACTTACAACGGCCCGTCGATACCGCCGTCCGGCGAAATATGGGATTCGGGCTGGCGCTGATGAAAAATCTACAAACCCTCGCTGTCGCTTCATGCCTCGGCCGCAGGGTGGGCAAGGTCGGGCGGCACCTTTCGCCATTTGTTCATAGGAACGGGCGGTTCTGAGATAGCGATGCCGCGCATCTATCGCTATGGTACCGCTCCCACCGAATAGCCAACTCTCGGCGATGGAAGAATCGATGCCAGGTCGCCAGCTCTTCCGAGCCATGGTCGTCTTGGGGTTTGCCTTGGTTATCGCGCAGCGTGGCACGCCGCTTGTCGCCGGCGACGTTATGCAGCCGCTAGTCGCTGGCTTGTCGGCTGCGAACGACGCGCCCGACGGGCAGCCCGTCTTTGGCGACATCCAGCAAATCTGGTTCGATCAACCCGGCACCGACGGCGTCGAGCCAGCGGTCCAGGTGCCGCTGCTCGCGCAGGGCTCGAGCCTGGGACGCGTCGATCCCGAAGATTCACCAGGCCGTAACGGAACGGACGGTAGCGACAGTTTCGAGTTCACTGCCGGTCCGCCGCGTGGCTTTCGCTTCGGCGACGAAGGGCGGCAGTACGACCCTGCCACCCGCCCGCGCAGCGATCGGCTTGGGACGCAGCGGTTCGAGGGGTTCGGCACGGTGCCGCTTCCGGAGCCTTACCGTCCGTACCGTCCCGATATGCCTCCGCGGTCGCGAAAGCTCGATGCCGACTTCAGCGACGGTTTGAACGTGCACAGCGAAGACAATTACTTCGCACTGACGTTCCATAACCTCACGCAAGTCGATTACCGGGCGTTTAACCCGACCGGCGATCCGCTGACCGATAACTTCGTCGTTCCTCGTCAGCGTTGGTACCTGATCGGGCACGTGTCGCAGTACATGCGCTATTACACGGTGATCAATCGCGGCTACGGATCGCTCGACCTGCTCGACGCGTTTGTGGACCTTAACTTCGGCGTCGTCGATGCCGATAAGCTGCAGATTCGCGTCGGACGCATGAAGACTCCGTACACGTACGAATACATCAAGATGGCTGAAACCGACCTGATCGCTGCCGAGCGGTCGGTGTTCGTCGGCAACTACGCGCCCAACCGCCAGATCGGCGCAATGGCTCACGGCAAGGTGGTCGAAGGAACGGTGGAATACGCGCTCGGCGTGTTCAACGGCCCCCGCAGGTCGTTTACCGATTACAACGACGAGAAAGACATCTTCACATTCATGAATGTCAAACCGTTTCTCAACACGAAGTCGGACCTGTTCAAGCAACTGAACGTCGGCGGATCGTTCAACTACGGCATCGAGCACAATCCCCTGCAGCCCGCGGCACTGCGGACGGCCAACGATCAGACCCCCTCACCGGCTGCCGCACAGGTTTCGCCGACGTTCTTGACATTCAACCCCAACGTGTTCGAGGACGGTCCACGGTTGCAGTGGAGCGGCGACCTGACGTGGTACTACCGCAGCTTCGGCCTGATGGCCGGCGTGCAGGGAGGCTACCAGGACTACGGCGTTTCGCCGACGCCCATTCCTGCCAACTTCGTCGGCGTCAGCAGCACGTCGCGGGTCCATGTGCCGCTGAGCGGATACGAGGTGTCGATGTTCTACTTCCCCACGGGCGAGTTGATTACCCGCCGCGTCAGCCTGCTTCAGCCGCGACGGTCGTTCGGCCAGGGGCCCGGGGCGATCGAGCTTTTTGCCCGCTTTGCCAACCTCACGCTGGGCGGGAATGTGTTCACCGGCGGCCTGGCGAGCCAGGCCGCGTCGAGCAACGTGGCCAACGTCACCGACCTGGGCTGGAATTGGTATCTGAACCACTACATCAAGTTGACGTTCGATTACCAGTACGCAGCCTATGGCAACCCGGTGTATCTGGCCCCGGGCCGAAATACCAGCTTCAGCAACCTGTTTTGGTCGCGCGTTCAAGTGTATTTTTAGCGTCGGCTGAACGACTGAAACTCGGACTTCGCCTCGTTCGGGCGATGAACGCCCATGCCGACGCGCCTGGTTGCCTTTCCCGCTTTGGATGCCGCACGCGACGAGCGGCTGCGCGGCGAGTTTGTCGATTTAGAACTGTTGAATGCCGTGGACCAGGCCGCGGCACTGGCCGCGATGCCCGAGGCCGATGCGTTCTTCGGCAAGATCACGCCCGAGCTGTTGGCGGCGAGCCAGCGATTGCGCTGGGTGCAATCGCCGACGGCGAGCTTGGAGCATTACTTGTTCCCGGCGCTGGTCGAGCATCCCAGTGTGCTGACGAACATGCGCGGCATTTTCAGCGACGTGATTGCCGACCATGTGTTCGGCTACCTGCTTTGCTTCGCACGGAACCTGCACCGGTACGTCCGTCAGCAGCAACATCGACAATGGGCGCCGGTAGGCAGCGAGACGGCGCGGGCCGATTTCTCCGTCGGCCCCGGCCAAGTGAGCGCGATCGACACCGCCCACCGCGACTTGCCCGGGGCGACTTTAGGGATCGTCGGCTTCGGCGAGATCGGCCGCGAGATTGCCTGCCGGGCACGAGCGTTCGGCATGCGCGTGCTGGCGGTCGACGCGCGGCGGCAAGGGATGCTCGAATACCGGGTCGATTGCTTGCCGGTCGCCCGGCTTCCCGAACTGCTGGCGGCTAGCGACTACGTGGTGATCGCCGCTCCGCATACGCCCGAAACCGAGCGGATGTTCCGCCGCGAGCAATTGCGGCAGATGAAGCCGACGGCGTACCTGGTGAACATCGGCCGCGGGGCGATCGTGGTGCTCGACGACCTGGTGGCGGCAATTGCGGCGGGCGAGATTGCCGGCGCGGCGCTCGACGTGTTCGAGAACGAACCGTTGCCGGCCGAGCATCCGCTGTGGGGCATGGAGAACGTGATCCTCACACCGCACATCGCCGGCGCCAGCGCGCGTGTCGCCGCAAGGCACTTCGACGTGCTCCGCGACAACATCGGCCGCTTCCTCAGCGGCAAGCCGCTGTTGAACATCGTCGACAAGCAGGCCTGGTATTGAACGGCAGGATGCAAAATTGCCGTCGGGCACGATTCGTTTTATTTTTGATAGATACCCCAACGCCCGCCGGCGGTGTCGCAATATGGAGCCAATGTTCGAGTTGCGCATTGGCCTACAAAACACGTTGAAAGTTCGTGCAAAACGAGTATTTTCGGGGACCATGCGACAGTCTTGTGCGACTCGGCCGCGGTCTCCAGCAGACGGAACGGCCCCCTACGAAGGTAGAGCGCAAGCCAATTTGTGAGCGGCAAGGCGCTAGCCGCCGGTCAAGAGATTTCCAACGACCGGCGGCTAGCGCCTTGCCGCTCAGTTGGCACGGTCCATCGGTCTTGAGCGGTGCCCGCCTGCATGGTCCGGGCTTGGCGCATCTACTTGTTGCTCGCTTTTGCCTGAGTGGCTCGGGCTTCTCGCAGCGCGGCCAACAAGCCGGCGATCTCCCAATGGGCATCCTGCGTTTGCCGGATGACGATCGACTCAGTGCTGGGTAGCGCGTGCGCGGTCGCTGGACCTCCGACCTCCATCCACGACTGCGGAGCTACCGCTGCCTGGATCACGCTGATCAGTGGTTCAAAATCAGGTTTCGCCTCATCATCGGCCATCGGTTGCAGCAGATCGCAGACTGGGTACACGCGGATCGAGAGCATCGTATCCGCCTGCGCCTTGGTCGTGATCAGCAGCACTTCATCGACGACGACGAAACTTAGCGGTATTGGCAACTCGCGCAGCGTCAGTGACAGAGCCGAACGTAGCGTCACCCCTTTGAGATTGCGGGTGATGCGAGTGTCGGGCGGCAATGCCGCCTCATCCAAGCAACGCTTGTCGATCTGGATTGCGATGCCGTGCCGAGTGTTCAGGTAGCAGACCACGTCAGTCAGCGGCACCTCGATAAACTCAAGCTCGGTCGGCTCGTCGAGCACCATTTCGATCTTCTCGACGGCCGGAGTGCGATGCCCCGCGGGAATGCCTTGGCTGTCCTTCTCTCCCGCATCGCAGGCCACCGCCCTGCCGCCACCTGCGATTCCCAGGCACGCGCTGAATAATCCCACACCTAGCCATTGCGCAAGAACGTGTCGCATCGCTTGCCTCCTGTTCCGTTGGCACGCCACGACCGCGACGCATGAGAAAAGCACCGCCAGATCGCGCGGCTCACCCATTAACATACCGCCACCCACAATACGGTGGCAATCTTTTTTACTTGCCGGAGGCGGTGAGCCGCCGGGCCAGCTCGTTCATCCGCTTCAGGTCGAGCTTGCCGGTGCCCAGAATCGGAATCTCGTCGACCTGGTAAAAGCTGTCGGCCGAGGGAATCCACAGGTTCGGCAATCCCTCGGCGGCCAGCGCCTTGGCCAGTTCCTGCGGCGATTTTTTCAGGGCCGTGTGCAGCACCACCAGCCGTTCCCCCTTGCGCGGATCAGGGACCGCGGTGACGACGACGCTCAATTCTCCCTCGTCGCTGTCGCCGAGGGCCTGTTGCAACGCCTCTTCGATCCGCAGGTGCGGCACCATCTCGCCGCCGAGCTTCGAGAACCGACTCTCTCGCCCGGTGATGGTGATGAACCCATCGGCGTCGATCGTGGCGATGTCGCCGGTGTTGTACCAACCGTCGACGATCACCTTGGCCGTCAGCTCGGGCTGGTTGAAGTAGCCGCGCATCACGTTCGGCCCCGTGACCCACAGCAGCCCGGGCGTGCCCCTCGGCAGCGGCGAGCGATCTTCGGGGCTGAGCACTTTCACCTTCACGCCCGGTACCGGCCGGCCCACAGTTCCTTCCTTCGCCACCACGACGCCAGTTTCGGATGCCCTGCTTGCCGGCACGTTCACGCTCACCAGCGGCGAGAGTTCGGTCGCCCCGTAACCCTCGACCGGCCGCACGCCGAACTTCTCCTCGAACGCATCGCACAGATCGACCGGCAGCTTTTCGGCGCCGGCCACGGCCACCTCGAGTGAAGCAAAGTCCTCGGCCTCGCAGCGGCGCGCGTAAGAGCGCAGGAACGTGGGAGCGGTAATGATGATCGTCGCTCGTTGTTTGCGGGCCAGCTTCCCCAGGCCGTGCGCGTCGAGCGGGCTGGGGTGGTACGCCCCTTTCGGTTCGAGCGTGAGCACGGTCCACATGGTCGTCGTGTAGCCCAGCGAGTGGAACAACGGAATCGAGCCCAGCAGCACGTCGTGCGGCTTGAGACGCACGATCCAATCGATCGCGTCGACGTTCGACCCGACATTGTGATGGCTGAGCATCACGCCTTTCGGTTCGCCCGTCGAGCCGGAGGTGAAAATCACCGTGAGCAGGTCATCGGGACCGACGCGGTGCAGGCCGAGCATACGCTCGACGATCGGCAGCGGCAGGACGTAGGCGACGGTGGCCGCCCAGGCTTTGTCGAGCGTGCTCAGCTTCTCGCGGAAGTCTTCGAGATACACCAGCGTCGTATCGAGCTTCAGGTCGAGCTTCTCCATCACCTTGCGGCTGGTGAGCACGTGCCGGATGCCGCACTGGCGGATGCATGAGTTCATCACGGCGGCGCTGGCCGTAAAGTTCAGATTCACCGCCACCCGGCCATCGAGCGCTAAGGCCGCGTTGCTCAACACACCGCCGGCCGACGGTGGCAGCACCAGGCCGACGTAGCGCTCGTCATCGGCAAGCACTTCGCGCCGCAGAACTCGCCGCAGTAGCAGCGTGCGCATCAGCACTTCGCCGCCGGTGAGGTCGGCCCCGGTCGAATCGCAAACCTTCGGCTTGAACAGCCGCCGACGGCATTGGCGCAGCATCCGCCGCGGCAGGATCGTGGAATCAATGTGCGAGTTTCGTTGGCGTGCATCGTCGTTCATTCGCGGCCGCCTTTTGTGGTGATCACGGCCGGAAGTCGTCGTCCTTTTTCAGACTGCGAACGAACGCCGCGAGCAGGTCCGCGGCGCGGTCGATGTCCTCGAGCGAGATCATCTCGACCGGGCTGTGCATGTAGCGGTTCGGGATGCTCACCAGCGCCGTGGCCATGCCGCCGCGGCTCACCTGCATGGTGTTGGCGTCGGTGCCGGTGGCACGGCCCGAGGCGGCTAGCTGAAATGCCATGTTCGCCTCGGTCGCACATTGCACCAGTCGATCGACCACGACGGGGTTCATATTCGGGCCCCGATAGATCACCGGTCCGCCGCCGAGCTTGATGTCCCCCTCCTGCTTCTTGTCGATCGTCGGGCAGTCGGTGGCGTGCGTCACATCGACGGCAATCCCCACCTGGGCATCGACCGTGTAGGCGCTGGTCTGCGCGCCGCGCAGGCCGATTTCTTCCTGCACGGTGCTCACGGCAAACAGCGCGCAGTCGAGCGTGTGGGCCGCGGCGCGACGGAACGCTTCGACGATCGTCCACAGCCCGCACTTGTCGTCCATGGCTGTAGCGTAGGCAAAGTTGTTTCGCATCGGCTGATAGCGCAGGTCCATCGTCACCGCGTCGCCGATCTTGACCATCGACAGCGCGTCGTCGCGGTCCTTCGCGCCAATGTCGATCCACAAGTCCTTGAGCTTGACCACCTGCTTGCGCTCGTCGTCGGTGAGCAGGTGGATCGGCTTGCGGGCAATCAGGCCGGGAATCGGGCCGCCGGCGCCCCACAACGTCATCCGCTGGCCGATGAGCACCTGCGGGTCCCAGCCGCCGATGGTGTTCACGTAGATGAACCCTTCGGCGTCAATGTACTGCACCAGCATGCCGATCTGATCGCAGTGCCCTGCGAGCATCACGCGCAGCGGCGCATCGGGATTCTTTGCCGCGATCACGTTGCCGTGCAGATCGGTGGTGATGCGGTCGGCGTGCGCGCCCAGGTACTCACGGACGTGATTCTGCACGGGACGCTCGAACCCCGAAGGGCTGGGCGTTTCCAGGATGCGCTGCAAAAAGCTCTGGGCGGCGGCGTCCATGGGAAATCAGTAGGTGAGCGTTGAAAAATGCGTCATTCGATCAAGCCGGTCTGGTCGCGGGCGCCGTGAAGAATGCGGACGATTTCAACCCGGTCGGCCGTCACGCGGTAAAAGATAACGTAGCTTCCGCGAGAAAAGCTACGAATCTCACCACTAAACTCGGTACGCCGCTGTCCAATCGCCGGGTGCTCGCCGAAAAGCATGCATGCTTCCTCGAGCATCTGAATCAGGCGGCTTGCCGCCGAAAGATTGTCCGCGGCAACGTAGATGAAAATTTCGTCGAGGTCATTTGCCGCTCGCGGGGAGAAAACAACCAGCCGACTCACGATGTTGTTCGCTCTGCGATCTTCTTGCGCAGATCGGCAAAGACCGTCTCGGCGGGAATCGCTTCGCCGCGATCAAGTTGGTCAATCCCAACCTGCACGTCGCGGCGCAGTTGCTCACGCTGCCAGAGCAAACGCACGCCTTCGGCGAACAGCGCGTCTTCCGTAGGATATATTCCGCTCGCTACAGCTTCGTGTACGAATCGTGCGAGTTCGGGGGAGAGCCCAACAGGCGCCATGAAACTCCTTCGGCGAAGACGTGGATCATAACGGCCGATGTTCGCGCCGCCAAGTCGGCTCGCGCTCTAGGCCGCTAGGTCACCCAGGCTCTTCGGATCTCTGGAAAAGAACAGTGATATCCCGCCCCGAACCTCGGCGACGTGTGGATCGCAAGGCTTCTCGTTTTTCTCTTCGAGAAGATCGTCCCAACGTGCTTTAAGATCGCGCCACGGCGTCTTGTTGATACGTTCAACTCCGTACCAATGATACAGCTCACCTCGACTGATGAACGTCGCCCCGTTCGCATAAAGCTCGTCCAAACGCGCCCAAATCTGATCGACGTGGCGCTTTAGCATTGTTTATTCTCCGTAAGATGAATTAAGTAAATAGTATCGACAAAAAAGTCAACGTCAACCTATTTGTTTTAGATTCGATTCACCACGCGCATGCACTCGCCGCCTTGACGACCTTACTAGCGGCCGATTACGTTTGAAAATTCGCTCGGTTTCGCGTTCCTCGTCGTGCAGTAGCCATGGAAAGAACCAAGGTCGCCATCGTTGGGCTGGGGACCGTCGGCTCGGGCGTCGCGCGCCTGCTGCTGGATCATGGCGATCGCACGGCGCGCCATGCCGGGCGCATTCTTTGGCTCGAGCAGGTCGTCGTGCGCGATGTGAGGAAGGCGCGCGATTGCGAGCTACCTGCCGGGGTGCTTTCCGACGACCTGACGCGTATCACCCGCGATCCTGAGATCAAAGCCGTGGCTCATCTGCTCGGCGGCCTCGAGCCCGCGCGGACGATCATGCTCCGCCTGCTGGAAAGCGGCAAGGACGTGGTCACTGCGAACAAGGCGCTGCTGGCCGAGCATGGCCCCGAGCTGTTCGACCGTGCCCGCGAACTGGGACGCTCGATCGCGTTCGAGGCGAGCGTCGCCGGCGGCATTCCGATCGTCGCCAACATTAGCCAGTGCCTGTCGGCTAACCAGATCGAATCGCTGGCCGCCATCCTCAACGGCACGAGCAACTTCATCCTCACGCAGATGGAAGAAGAGGACAGCGACTATGCGGAGGCCGTGCGCGAAGCGCAGCGGTTGGGCTACGCCGAGGCCGATCCGACGATGGACGTCGATGGCACTGATACGGCCCAGAAGCTCGCGATCTTGGCCCACTTGGCGTTCGGATCGCGAGTGCCTTGGAGCGACATTTCGCGCCGTGGCATCGACACGCTCGATGTGGCCGATCTGCGCTATGCCAAGGAGCTTGGCTACCGGATCAAGCTGCTGGCGGTGGCTCGTCTGGAGCACGGCGGATTGGAGCTGCACGTGTCGCCAACGTTGGTGAAGATCGGCACGCCGCTGGCCGAGGTGCGCGGCGCGTTCAACGCCATCCGCGTGGTCGGCGACGCCGTGGGACCACTTTTCTTCCACGGCCTGGGTGCCGGCCGGATGCCGACCGCTAGCGCCGTCGTGGCCGACCTGATCGACACGGTAGTCGGCCGAACGGCAATCACGTTCCGGACGCTCGAGCTTTGGTCGCAGCGCGATGCCGGCGTTGTTGCCGCGCGCGATCATGCCGACTTCCGCTCTCGCTACTACCTCCGGTTTCAGGTTGACGATCGCCCTGGCGTGCTGTCGGAGATCACCGGCGTGCTCGGCGAACACGGCATCTCGATCGCCTCGGTAATCCAGCACGAGCCCGACGAGCCAAATACCGCCGTGGTGCCGCTGGTCATCATCACGCACGTCACCAGCGACGGCGCCACAGCGCGGGCCGTCGAGCAAATCACCGCGCTGAACTGCGTGCAATCCGGCAGCGTGCGCATGAGCATTCGGGATTAAGCATGAAATATGTCATCGTTATTCCCGATGGCTGTGCGGATGAGCCGCAAGAAGCGCTTGGCGGCCGCACGCCGTTGCAGGCTGCGAATGTGCCGAACATGGATGCGATCGTGGCCGCGGGTGTTGTTGGCCGGGCGAATCATGTGCCGGCGTCGCTCGCGCCGGGTTCCGATGTCGCGAATCTCAGCCTGCTCGGCTACGACCCACTAGCTCATTTCACCGGCCGGGCGCCGTTGGAGGCGGCGGCCCAAGGAATCGCGCTGGGACCCGATGATTGGGCGATTCGCTGCAACCTGGTGACCGTCGAAAAGCAAACGATGCGCGATTTTACCGCCGGCCATATCTCGACGGAGGAAGCAACTTCGCTGCTGGCCGCGGCGCAGGAAAATCTCGGCAACGACCGGCTGCAGTTCATGCCGGGCGTGAGCTACCGCAACTTGCTGATCTATCGTGGTGCGGGGGCCGCCGCGCCGTTCTCGCGCGATACACGCACGACGCCGCCGCACGATCTGACCGATAAGCCGGTGATCGACGATTATCCGCGCGGCCCGGGAAGCGACCTGCTCAACCAGTTGATGACGGCCAGCATGCCGATCTTCGCGGATCATCCGGTGAACGCCGCTCGACGAGTCGGCGGCAAGCTGCCGGCGACGAACGTTTGGTTGTGGGGGCTCGGCAAGACGCCGACGCTCGAGCCGTTCGAGAAGAAACATGGCCGCCGCGGCACGATGATCACCGAGGTCGACCTGCTCCGCGGCCTGGCGGCCCTCATCGGTTGGCAGCGGATCGAAGTACCCGGCACGACCGGCTATTACGACACCGATTACGCAGCGATGGGACGCTACGCGATCGACGCACTTCCCGCGACCGACGTGCTGTGCGTCCACGTCGAGGCGACCGATGAAGCCTCGCACGAAGGGAACGCACCAGCCAAGATCAAGGCCCTGGAAGACATCGACCACCACATTGTCGGTCCCCTGCACGCGGCGCTCAAGAAGCAAGGGGACTACCGCATCCTGGTTACTCCCGATCATCCCACGCCGCTGCGCACCAAAACGCATAGCCACGGCCTGGTGCCGCTAGCGATCTGCGGCTCGGGCATCGCGCCCGACGTCGCCACGACTTACGACGAGGTGGCCGCGGCAGCGTCGTCGCTGGCGTTTCCTGAAGGGTGGAAAATGATGGACTTTTTCTTGAATGCGAAATGCGAAATGCGAAATAGGAAATAGGAAACCACGACACTTGCGGTCATTCAGCATTCAGCATTCATCATTTAGCATTTCCTCCGCATGCCTCTCATCGTTCAAAAATTCGGCGGTACCAGCGTTGCCGATAGCCAAAAGATTCTTGCGGCGGCACGTAAAGCGATCCGTGCCCATCAGAACGGCAAACAGGTGGTGATGGTTGTCAGCGCGATGGGGCACAGCACCGACGCGCTGGTCGACCTGGCCCAAGAAATCAGCGACAACCCGCCGGCCCGCGAGATGGACATGCTCCTTTCGACCGGCGAGCAGGTGAGTGTGGCGCTGATGGCGATGGCGATTCACTCGCTGGGGTTTGAGGCGGTGAGCATGACCGGCGCTCAGATCGGCATCCGCACCGACAGCACGCACACCAAGGCCCGCATCCATTCGATCTCGACCGATCGCATGCGGCAAGCACTCGACGCCGGCAAGATCGTGATCGCCGCCGGGTTCCAGGGAATCGATCAGGATTACAACATCACGACGCTCGGCCGCGGCGGCAGCGACACGACGGCCGTCGCCCTGGCCGCGGTGCTGGGGGCCGAGGCTTGCGAGATCTACACCGACGTCGACGGCGTGTATACGACCGATCCGCGGGTGCTTCCCGAGGCGCGCATGGTGCGCCAGGTGAGCTACGACGAAATGCTGGAGCTGGCCAGCCTGGGTGCCGGTGTGATGCACAGCCGCAGCATCGAGTTCGCCAAGAAGTTCAACGTGCCGATCCATGTGCGCAACAGCTTCGCCGACATCACCGGCTCTGTGATTGCCGCCAAGCCCGAAGCTCCCGGGCAAGCGGTGAGCGGCGCGACGCTGGTGAAGAACGAAGCCCGTGTGACGCTGCTGGGCGTGCCCGACCGGCCGGGGACAAGCCATGCGCTGTTTTCCAAGATCGCGGCCAAGAACATCTCGGTCGACATGATCGTGCAGAACGTGGGGGCCGACACGAAGGCCGATATTTCGTTCACGGTCATCAAGGACGACCTGAAGTCGACGCTGCGCGCCATGCAGGAAGCGGCCGACGAGCTCGAGGCGGAAGGGTTCACGCACGACGACAACGTGTCGAAGGTGTCGGTCGTGGGGTTGGGCATGGCCACGCAAACCGGCGTGGCCCAGAAGATGTTCCGCGCCCTGGCCGACGCGGGGATCAACATCCTGATGATCACCACCAGCGAGATCAAAATCTCGGTGCTGGTATCAAAGGATCAGGGACTCGCCGCCCTGCGCACGCTGCACCGCGAGTTCGAATTGGATAAAGCCCCGTCGGGCCGCAATGGCGGCGAACCGTTGCCGCACGCCGGCGTCAGCGACGCGGCAGCAGTCGTCGCCCGGCTGCAGGGCATGGAGGACCTGGCGATCGACGACGTGCGGCTCGATGAATCCCAGGCGCGTGTCACCGTGGCCGAGGTGCCCGATAGTCCGGGGCTGGCCGCCGCGGTGTTTGAAGGCGTCGCGGCCGGCGGCATCTTCGTCGACATGATCGTGCAGAGCTTCGGCGTCGACGGGCTGGCAAATCTCAGCTTCACCGTGCCGCGCAGCGAGGTGGAGAAGGCGGTCGAGGTGGCCCGTCAGTTGGCCCAGCGGCTGCGCTGCGGCCCCGTGACCCATTCGCCGCGCGTGGCGAAGCTGTCGGTTTCGGGCATCGGCATGCGCAGCCACACTGGGGTGGCGATCCGCATGTTCCGCTCGCTGGCCGAGGCGGGAATCAACGTCGAGATGATCAACACCAGCGAAGTGCGCGTGAACGTGGTCGTCGCCGGCGAAGCGGGTCAACGCGGTTTGGCGTGCCTGCAACAGGCGTTTTCCGATGCGCTACGCTAAGTCGCGTCACACCGTAGGTCTGGCGAGCCGAGCCGGACAGGAAGCGGGTTCGGTTGGCCATCCCAACGAAGTGCCGCTCGGCTCGCGGCACCTACCGAGGCACTCGGTAGCATGCATTGCGAATACCGGAGTTCCCTCATTCCCCCAGCACGTCATTCAGCACTTCTTCGCTGACGTAGATCGGCAGGTGCGGGTCGCAGGTCACGGCCACGGCGATCGCGTCGCTGGGGCGGGCGTCGATCTCGACGGTTTCACCTTCGTGCCGCAGTTGCAGCTTGGCGTAGTACGTGTGGTCCTTCAGCTCACTGATCACCACGCTCTGGAATTCGGCCCCCAAGTTATCCGCGACGCTCACCAGCAGATCGTGCGTCAGCGGCCGCGGCGAAGGATGCCCTTTCACGCGGCGGTCGATGCTCGTGGCCTCGAAGATGCCGATCAGAATCGGGAACGAACGCTTGCCGTCGACTTCCTTGAGATAGATCACTTGCTGATCATTGATCTCGCTGATGATGATCCGCGACAACTCCATCTGAACGGGCATGACCCGGTACCTTTCGCAAGAAATGCGTCCCGTTCTACGCGGCGACGAATGCCGCGCCCCATGAACCGTTGATTATAAAACCAGCGCGGGGCGCGTGAACAGTGGCCGAGGCGAATCGGCAAGCGAAGCTCGACGTCGCTAATAATTGGGCGTCGGGGCGCGGAAGCGGTGGATGTCGATCTTGCGGAACCAGTCGATCGTGCGCGGCAACCCCTCGGCCAACGGCACCTTCGGCTCCCAGCCAAGCCTCGTTCGCGCCAGTGTAATATCCGGCTTACGCTGCGTGGGGTCGTCGGCCGGCAGCGGCTTGTGAACGATTTTGCTCTTCGAGCCTGTGATCTTGAGCACTTGCTGGGCCAGTTCCAAGATCGTGAACTCGCCGGGTTTGCCGAGGTTCACCGGCCCGATGAAGTCGTCGGGACCATTCATCATGCGGATCATCCCTTCGACCAGATCGTCGCGGTAGCAGAACGAACGAGTCTGGCTGCCGTCGCCGTAGATCGTAATTTCTTGCCCGCCGAGCGCCTGGACGATGAAGTTCGACACCACCCGCCCGTCGAACGGGTGCATCCCCGGACCATATGTGTTGAAGATGCGCACCACGCGGATGTTCATGCGGTGCATGCGGTGGTAGTCGAAGAACAGCGTCTCGGCGGCTCGTTTGCCTTCGTCGTAACAGGCCCGCGGGCCGATGCAGTTCACGCTGCCGCGATAGGTTTCGACCTGCGGATGGACCTCGGGATCGCCGTACACCTCGCTGGTCGAAGCTTGCAACACCTTGGCCCGGCAGCGCTTGGCCATGCCCAGCACGTGCATCGCGCCGAGCACCGAGGTTTTCATCGTCTTGATCGGATTGTACTGGTAATGACCCGGTGCGGCGGGACAGGCCAGGTTGTAGATCTCATCGACATCGAGCCAGATCGGCTGCGTGATGTCGTGCCGGATCAGCTCGAAGTTGGGCTTCGCCAGCAGTTGGGAGACGTTTTCCTTCTGGCTGGTGAAGAAATTATCGAGGCAGATGACGTCGTGCCCCTGCTCGATCAGCCGCTGGCACAGGTGCGCACCCAAGAACCCCGCCCCGCCGGTGACGAGAACGCGTTTGATGCTCGACAAGGATCGCTTCCTTAATTGACGGCGTGTTGCCGCAACCAGCCCGACGCGCCAGCGAGGGAGACGAGTCGTCGACGTCGCCCGAATTTCCCTCGCTCGCGCTTCGGGCTAATAAGCCTAGCCACTAGGCCGACCGCTGCTCAAAAGTATACCATGCATAAGGCGGATTACGGACGAATCAGGCGGCCGCTCTCGATGGATCCACTGCTCAAAAATCTCACCGCCCCACAGCGCGAAGCGGTCCAGCACGTCGACGGACCGTTGCTGATCCTTGCCGGCCCCGGGAGCGGCAAGACGCGGGTGGTGACGCACCGGGTGGCTCATCTGCTGCGCAGCGGCGTGTCGGCTCGGCAGATTCTCGCCCTCACGTTCACCAACAAAGCCGCCGACGAGATGAAGACCCGGGTGGCGGCGCTGGCCCCTGATCGCCCCGTGTGGATCAGCACGTTCCACCGCTTTTGCTCGCGGCTGCTGCGCGAGCACGCGGCGATGGTCGGCCTGGGGCAGAACTTCACGATCTACGACACCTCTGACTCGCAATCCGCACTGAAGCGGGCGATCGAGCGCCTCGATTTCGACTCGACGCACTACACGCCGCAGCGGCTGGCAGCCGCGATCAGTTGGGCGAAGAACAATCTCATCGGCCCCGAGCAGTACGAGGCCCGCTCGGGCAGTCCGCTGGCGAGCATCGTGGCGCGCGTTTATCCGGCGTACCAGGCCGAGCTGCTCAAAAGCAATGCCGTCGACTTTGACGACCTGCTGTTGCACAGCGCGATATTGCTCAAGGAGAATCCCGAGGTGCGCGCGTCGCTCGATGCCCGCTATCGGCAGATCATGGTCGACGAGTACCAGGACACGAACCTGGCCCAGTATACGATCGTGCGTGCCCTGTCGCTCGACGAGCCGAACCTGGCCGTCACCGGCGATCCCGACCAGTCGATCTACGGCTGGCGCGGAGCGAACCTGAACAACATCCTCGAATTCGAGCGCGATTACCCCGACGTGCGCGTGGTGCGGCTCGAGCAGAACTACCGCAGCACGAAGCGCATTCTGCGCGTTGCCGATCGGCTCATCGCCCACAATCGCCGCCGCAAAGAAAAGGAGCTGTTCACCGAGAACGAGGAAGGGGCCGCCGTGAGCTTGGTGACCTACGGCACGCAAAAGGACGAGGCCGAGGCGATCGCCGCGCGGATTGCCGAGTTGGTGAACGCTGGCCGTTACCACCCGCGCGATATCGCAGTGTTCTACCGCATCAACGCCCTGTCGCGGGCGCTGGAGTTCGCGCTGCGTGATCATGGAATTCCGTATCAGATCATACGCGGCGTCGAGTTTTACCAGCGGAAGGAAATCAAGGACGTCCTGGCCTATCTGCAGTTGGTCAACAATCCGCGCGATAACACCGCCTTTTTGCGAGTGGTGAACACGCCGCCGCGCGGAATCGGCAAAACCACGATCGAACGCCTGAGCCAGCACGCTGCGCGCTACAGCACCACGTTGCTCGAAGCGGCTCGCGAGGCGGGGCTGATCGAGGACCTGGCCAAGAACAAAAAAGCGGTCGCGGCCCTGGCGAAGTTCGTCGAGTTCTTCGACCAGTTGAGCCAGTTGGCGGCGCAGCCCGTTGAAGAAGTCCTCGGCCACGTGCTCGAAGAATCGGGCTATCATGACTTCCTCAAGCAGTCGGACGAAGAAGAGGACCAGGAACGGTTGGCGAACATCGAAGAATTGCTCACCGCCGCCCGCGAGTTCGACGAACGCAATCCCGAGCCCGGCGCGCTCGAAGCGTTCCTTGAGCAGGCCAGCCTGGTGAACGACACCGACGATTGGGACGCAGTGCAGGACCGTGTGACGCTGATGACGTTGCACGCCTCGAAGGGGTTGGAGTTTCCGGTGGTGTTCATCACCGCGGTCGAGGAAGGGCTGATCCCGCACGAGCGTAGCCGCGACAATCCCGACGACCTGGAAGAGGAGCGGCGACTGCTGTTTGTCGGCATCACGCGGGCCGAAAAGGAATTGCGCCTGAGCCGGGCCGTGTATCGCAGCTTTCGCGGCCGCACCGTGATGAGCGTGCCGAGCATGTTTCTGGTCGAGCTACCGATCGAGGAGATGGACGTGGGCGAGCAGGGAGTGATGGCGTTGCCGAGCATGGCGTGGGACCGGCCGACGCCCTGGAACGACGAGCCGGGCCACGACGACGTCCACGAATCGGACGACGATCTGAGTTTTCCGCCGGTGACGGCCGCGGCCAGTCCGCCGAGCCACGCGAGCACGGCGCCCGCTGCGACGCCGCTGACCACCGCCGCGGAGCTTGCCCTGGGAGGCGCGGCTGGCTTACCGCCGGTGTCGCCGGAGGATTTTTTCGCCGGCATGTTGGTGCGACATCCGGAGTACGGCCTGGGGAAGATCATCGCGCTTTCCGGTCAGCGCTCTGGCCGCAAGGCGACCGTGGCCTTCACATCGGCCGCCGGGCAGCGTACCTTCGTCCTGGCCCAAAGCCCGCTGCGCCCTGTGAAGTAACCGTGGGCGGGCGATCGCCGGAACGAGCATCGCATGAGCTATCCCAAGCTTGCCCAACTTAAGGACGTCGCCGGGCTGCGGCGGCGGCTCGATGAGTTGGGGCTCGAATTGCCGATCGATGAGCGCATGCTCACTGCCGCCGACGGTTCGCCGCTGGCCGAGCCGCTGGTGATCGGCGGATTCCGCGTCGGCAACCGTTGGTGCATCCACCCGATGGAAGGCTGGGACGCCCAGCGCGATGGCTCGCCGAGCGAGCACACGCTGCGTCGCTGGCGGCACTTCGGCACGAGCGGAGCGAAGCTGATCTGGGGGGGCGAAGCGGCCGCCGTGCAACCCGACGGCCGGGCAAACCCGAACCAGACGCTCGCCGTGCCCGAAAACCGCGCTGGCCTGAAGGCGCTGCTCGACACGCTCTTGGCCGCCCACCGGGAGATGGTCGGCCCCACCGACGACCTGCTCGTCGGCCTGCAACTCACGCACTCGGGGCGGTTCTCGCGCCCCAATAGCAAGCGCCTTGAGCCGCGCATTGCCTACCACCATCCGCTACTCGACGCGAAGTTCGGCATCGATCCGCACGATGATTCGGTCGTGTGGACCGACGACGACCTGGAACGCTTGATCGAGCGCTATGTCGATGCGGCGGGACTCGCCGAGGAAGTCGGCTATCAGTTCGTCGACGTGAAGTGTTGCCACGGCTACCTGCTGCACGAATTCCTCAGCGCACGAGTGCGCCTCGGCCGCTTCGGCGGCGATTTTGACGGCCGCACGCGCCTGCTGCGCACGATCATCGAGAGCATCCGCGATGCGTATCCACGGCTAATGATTGTCGTGCGGCTCAGCGCCTTCGACGTGTTGCCGTATGTCACCAGCCGCGAAGTCGGTCGGCCGATGGAGACGGCACTTCCTTATGATCACGGCTTCGGGGTCGATCCGCACAATCCGCTGGAGCCCAACTTCGACGAGCCGATCCGCCTGCTGCAACTGTTGCGCGACCTGCGAGTGGCGAGCGTGAACATCTCGTGCGGCAGTCCGTACTACAATCCGCACATCCAGCGGCCCGCCATTTTTCCTCCGAGCGACGGCTACCAGCCGCCGGAAGATCCGCTGGTGGGCGTGGCCCGGCAGATTCACGCCACGCGGCGGCTCAAGGAGGCGGTGCCCGATCTGCCGCTGGTTGGCACCGGTTACTCGTACCTGCAAGATTATCTGCCACAGGTGGCCCAAGCCGTGGTGCGGCAAGGCTGGGTCGATAGCGTGGGACTCGGCCGGATGGTGCTGTCGTATCCTGAAATGCCGCGCGATGTGCTGCGCCTCGGCCGACTCGAACGCAAGAAGATCTGCCGCACGTTCAGCGACTGCACCACGGCGCCGCGCAACGCCATGGTGTCGGGCTGCTATCCGCTCGATCCGTACTACAAGCAACTCCCCGAGGCCGAACAGTTGCGCGAGATCAAGCAAGCGCTGCGGTGATCCGCTGCGAGCTGGTATGCTCATGGCAGTGGCGTGAGTAAGATGGAGGGCATGAAGCTCGCCCCACCTGCCGAGCGGAAGTCGGCTTCCGCTGCCGTCTCGACCGCCGCCAACGACGCCACGCCCCCCAGCACCGGTTCGCCACCCGCGCGCTCGGCCACGGCGCGCCTGGTATCGCTCGATGCTTATCGTGGGTTCATCATGCTGATGCTCGCCTCGAGCGGCTTTGGCCTGGTGAAACTGGCCAAGACCGTGCCGAGTCCGGTGACTGAGTTCCTCGCCGGGCAGATGCAGCACGTCGCCTGGCGAGGCTACGCGTTCTGGGACCTGATCCAGCCGGCGTTCATGTTCATGGTCGGCGTGTCGATGCCGTTTTCATATGGCGCCCGGCGGGCGCGCGGCGCGACATGGGGCCAAATGCTCTGGCACGCCCTGGTGCGGTCGATCATCCTGGTGTTTCTCGGTTTGTTGCTGGCGAGCCATGCGACGCCCGCGGTGAATTACAAGTTCACCAACGTGCTGGCGCAGATCGGGCTGGGATACACGTTCCTATTCCTGATCTGGAGCCTGGGCCCGACGGTGCAGTCGCTGGCCATCGTGGCGATTCTGGCCAGCTACGGTTGGCTGTTCTACCAGCATCCGTTGCCCGATCGCGAGCAATGGCCCGACGATGGCGTGACGCAGCAGGATAGTGACGACGGTGCAATCATCGAAGGCCCCGGCGCGCCGTGGAGCAAGGGGATCAACTTTGCCGCCGAGCAGGATCGGCGATTCTTGAACCTGTTTCCGCGCAACAAGCCGTTTGTTTTCGATGCAGGAGGTTACCAAACGCTGAATTTCGTGCCCTCTTTGGCGACGATGTTGCTGGGCGTGCTGGCCGGGGAGCTGCTGCGCTCAAGTGTCGGCGCGCGAGGCAGAATTCTTTGGCTCGTGGTGGGTGGCGCCGTGTGTCTGGCGGCTGGCATGGCGCTCGACATGACCGTGCTGCCAAGCGTCAAGCGCATCTGGACCCCTTCGTGGGTGCTGGTCAGCGGCGCATGGACATTGTGGATGCTCGCGGCATTCTACGCCGTGATCGACGTCGGCGGTTGGTGGCGATGGTCGATGCCGCTGGTGGTGGTCGGCTGCAATTCGATTGTGATGTATCTGATGTCGCAACTGATCGATGAGTGGATCGCGGGGAACGTTCGCAAAGTGGCCGGAGACGACGCGTTTGCCGGCGACTACGGCCCGCTCATGTTGAGCGCGAGCGTGGTGGCTGTGGAGTGGCTGGTCTGCGTGTGGCTGTACCGGCAGAAGTTGTTCGTGCGGATTTGAACCTGGCATTGACGGAGAAGTGGCGATGACTCGATGGCGATCGGCGGCGTGGTGGTTGATGGTAGTCGTGGTGGCGACGGCGCCGGTTGCGGGCGCCGAGAGCATCGATCTGTGGCCGGGCGCGGCTCCCGACGAACCGGCCGACGTGAAAGAGCTGGGAGAAGAAAAAGTGCTCGATCCCGGAGGCGCCACGTCGATCATGCGGATCACGAACGTCACGCGGCCGCAGCTCGAGGTCTTTCCGGCGCCTGCCGACAAGAACCGCGGCGCGGCACTGCTGATCGCCCCCGGCGGCGGATACAACATTCTGGCTTGGGAGCACGAAGGAACCGAGGTTGCCGCGTGGGCCAACTCGGTCGGCATGACGGCGTTTGTGCTCAAGTATCGCGTGCCGCGGCGTTCCGACCAGCCGAAGGACAAGCCTCCGCTGCAACCGCTCGAAGACGCCCAACGCGCGATGTCGATCGTGCGCAGCCGCGCAAGTCAATGGGGGATTGATCCCAAGCGCATTGGCACCATCGGCTTTTCCGCCGGCGGCAATCTCGCAGCGAACCTGGCCACGCATTTCGAGAAGCGCGCCTATCAGCCAGTCGACACCACTGATCAGACGAGTTGCCGGCCTGATTTTGTTGCGCTGATCTATCCCGGCGGAGTGATTGATCCATCGACGGGGACGTTGAATCCGGCATTCGAGTTCACCAAACAATCGCCGCCGGCATTCTGCGTTCACGCCACGAACGACAAGGGATCGTCGGAGAATAGCGTCGCGGTGTACCTGGCCCAAAAACGGTTAGGTCTGCCGGCCGAGATGCACCTTTACGCGCTGGGCGGACACGGCTTCGGCATGCGCGGTAAAGGAGCTGTCACGGCGTGGCCAGCGGCGCTCGAACAATGGCTGCGCGGACAGAACTTTTTGCAATAGGCGACAGGCTACGGGCTTCAGGTCCGGTGTGTCACCCGTCGCCCGGAGCCTGTAGCCCGTCGCCCCGCTTCACCGTAGGCTCACGCGATTGGCCGTCGGAAAATCGGCCGGTGGCGGTTGCGTGGTTACCTTGCCGCTGGCAGCCCACTCGGCGCCGCGCTGCAGGGTGACGATGAAGCCAACGCAGCGCATCGCCTCGGCATCGTGCCCCAGCGTGGTGTGGAACACGTGGCCGCGGCCAAAGTTCACCGTGAACAGACACGGCTGGTGCTCGTCGTTGCTCTGGGGAACGTTGCCGTTCGGACCGCGTGTGGCAAACGCAGTCGACAACACGTGAACGTTCATCGGCGAGCCACGCATCCGCAGGTACAACTCGTCACGGCCGTGCAGCCATTGCCGAGGCAGGCCGACGTTGATGGGATGGTCGTGATCGCGCGCCACGATCTCGAACGTACCCCACGGACCGTGGATTCTCGGCGTCGTCGGCCGCTCGTCAACGACGGTGCCGCTGTCGTCGTAGCGAATGAGCTGGCCGCCATCCTCGCTTCGGCCGCCCCATTCGCGCAACCCCACGATCTGCTGATACTGGGGCCATTCGGGGAAGGCGCTCCCCGCCGCGTGGACCACGACCACGCCGCCGCCGCCTTCGACGAAATTGACGAACGCGGCCTTGGTCGCTTCGGGCCACGGTTGGCCGTTGTAGTTCAGCACCACCAGGCGATACGCCCCGAAGTTCGGTTGAAAGCCCCGCATGTCGTGGCCTTTGGGCGGCGTGGTGGCGACGTCGACAGTAAAGATCTGCGAATCCTCGAGGTGATGCTTCAGCGACGGCGTGGTCGCCTGCCAGTCGTGATCCCCTTGGCCATCGATGACCACCGCCCGGTAGTGCGGTCGTTGGGCGGCCTCGGCGACGGAGGCGATCAATCCGAAACCGACTACTGCTGCGAATCGAATAACCGAACGCATGGCAAATACCTTTTGCTTTTGGCGCGTTTGATTGGACACTGTGCGGCGCGGTACGATCGGTTGCAAACCGAAGTGGCTCCGCCAGTTGCGAGAACCCCTGTTGACCCATTCCTCCGCTCCCGCCAAACCAACCGCCGCGCAAGTGCCCAATGCGCTGTGCACAGCGTGTGCCTGCGCCTGCGACGACATCGTCGTTTCGGTCGAAAACAATGCGATCATCGCGGCCGAGCATGCCTGCCCGCGGGGCCGGGCATGGTTCCTCGATACGTCCTTGGGAGCGGAACCGGCGGCCACCGTCGACGGCAGGCCTGTCGAACTGGCCGAGGCGGTGGCTCGAGCCGCGAGCATCTTGTCCGAAGCCCGGGCACCGTTGATCTACGGGCTTGGCGAAACCACCACCGAGGCGCAGCGTGTGGCGATCGCGCTGGCCGACCGGCTCGGCGGCACCGTCGACACGCCGACTAGCCGCACCCAGGGACCGGTCGGCATGGCGCTGCACGGTGTTGGCGAGATGACCTCGACGCTGGGCGAGGTCCGCAACCGCGGCGACCTGATCGTGTTCTGGGGTTGCGATCCAGCCACCACGCATCCGCGCCATTTTGAACGATACAGTCTCGACTGCCCTGGCATGTTCGTGCCAGCCGGACGCGCCGATCGTCGCTGCGTTGTCGTCGATACCGAGCGCACTGCCACCGCCGAGCGCGCCGATTGGTTCATCGCGCTGCGTCCGGATAGCGACTTCGATGCGCTCTGGACGCTGCGCGCCGTCATCGCGGGTCTGCCGCTCGATGCCGCCACGGTCGAGCGCCAGACCGGCGTGCCGCTGGCCGATTGGGACCGGTTGGCCGCGGCACTGCGCGCGGCGAAGTTTGGCGTGGTCCTGTACGACGGCAAGCTCGCCAGCCGCACCGGGCGGCACTTGAACGTCGAGGCGCTGTTAGCCTTAGTGCGCGACATGAATGCCCACACGCGCTGCGTCTGCAACGCGCTGCGTAGCGGCGGGAATCAGGCGGGTGCCGAGAGCGCGCTATTGTGGCAGACCGGCTTTCCGTTCGGCGTGAACTTCGCGCGCGGCTACCCACGCTACAACCCCGGCGAGTTCACGGCCGAGGCGCTGTTGGAGCGTCGTGAGGTTGACACGGTGCTCGTCGTCGCCGGCGACCCATTGACCGAGCTAGGTGCCCGAGCCGCCGCCCAGTTACGGCGCGTGCCGTTGGTGTGCATCGATTGCCGCGACACGCCGACCCGCCGGAGCGCGCAGGTTGCAATCGCCACGGCCCCCTACGGCATTGCTGTGGGAGGCACGGTGTACCGCATGGATGATGTTCCCTTGCCGCTGCGGCCGGCGCTCGGTTCGCCGTTGCCCAACGATGAGGACGTGCTGCGGGTTATTCTCGGGGCGATTGGGCCGAGCGGCAGCCGCTAGGCAAAGATTCTCTCAATCCTTCGTGCGGCCCTCTCGGTGGACGCTTTCTGCGGCGTCGAGGGCGCCGGGGGCCGCGGGCATCGAGCCGCTGCGAAGCTGGATCGCTTCGCTGGTGCCGACGCCTTGGAACTCGCCGACCGGAACGCTGCCCAGTCGGCCGGTGAACCAGCCACGCGATTCGTAGTCGTTGAGCGTGCCGCCGACGAGCATTGCCATCCATACCGCCCCTGCGCCGGCAAACAACCACACCAGCCGCGCCGCGTAGCGCAGGTGCATGAAGTAGGTCATTACCAACACGGTCTTGATCGTGGCCACGGTCATGGCCACCGGCGTGTTCAGCGCGCCCAGGTGCACCATCGCCAGCAGGATCGTCACCACTAGCAACACCATCAAGGCGACGAACACGCCGTAGTACTGCTTCACCGTGACATGCGGTTGATGTTCGCTCATGGAAATCGCCAGCCGGGGTCAGTGCAAATCGATCAGATACAGGGTCGGATACAGGTAAATCCAGACGAGGTCGATCAGGTGCCAGTACAGGCCGCTGATCTCGACCGGCATGTAGTTCTCGGTAGTCGTCGGATAGCGCAGCGCACGGACCAGCAGAATGCTCAGGATGGTCAGCCCGATGAACATGTGCGCAGCGTGCACGCCGGTCATGGCGAAGTACAGGCCGTAGAACAACTTCGTCTCCTCGGCGTGCGCCGCATCGAGGCCGTGCTCCTCGCCGTCAAAGTGAAACGCCATGCCGCGGATTGGGATGTGATGCTCGTGATATTTGTGGGCATACTCGCTGAACTTGATCACGAGAAACGCCAAGCCCAGCACCATCGTCGCCAGCAGCAGTGCGATCAGCTTGCGGCGATCGGCCGATTGCGCGGCGTGCACCGCCAGGGCCATCGTCAGGCTGCTGCAAAGCAACACGCCGGTGTTAATGCCGCCGCCGACCATGTCGAGCGTCTGACACGCGGCGATGAACGCCTCGTGGTGCATCGAGCGGTAGACGAAGAACGTGGTGAACAGTCCGCCAAACAGCAGCACTTCGGTGGCCAGAAACAGCCACATGCCCATGGTGTCGGCAAGCCGTTGCTGCTCGATGTCGTCGAACTGGTGCACCAGCGTCGATGGAGCGTGGGCCGTCGTCGTGTCACTCAATGGGTGAGCTCCTTATGGTGGTACGCATAGGGCGCCTCATCGACGATCGGCGTGATCGGGAAGTTCTCGGTCGGCGGCGGCGAGGGTGTCTGCCATTCCAATCCCGTGGCGTTCCAGGGATTCGGCCCCGCGGGTTTGCCGTACTTCAACGACCAAAACAGGTAGCACATCGGAAACAGGTAGCCGACGCCCAGGATCGACGCCCCGGCGCTCGACATGACGTTCAACACCTGGAACTCCTCGGCGTAGATGTGGTAACGCCGCGGCATGCCGGTGTAGCCGAGGATGAACTGCGGGAAGAACGTCAGGTTGAAGCCGACGAAGATCAGAATGGCCGAGAACCGCGCCCACGATTCGGGATACATGCGGCCGAACATCTTGGGCCACCAGAAATGAATGCCGCCGAGGTACGCCATCACCGTGCCGCCGACCATGATGTAATGGAAATGGGCGACGACGAAATAGGTGTCGTGCATGTGAATGTCGAGGCTCGGCGCGGCCAGGAACAGGCCGGTGAGCCCGCCGAGCGTGAACAGGCCGATGAACCCCATCGCGTACAGCAGCGGCGTGTCCCAGCGAATCGTGCCGCCGTACATGGTGGTGGTCCAGTTGAACACCTTGATCGCCGACGGGATGGCGATCATGTAGCTGAGTGCCGAAAACACGACACCGGCAAAGTACGACTGCCCGCTGACGAACATGTGGTGTCCCCACACCAGGAAGCCGAGCAGCGCGATCGCCAGGCTGGCCATGGCGACGAACTTGTAGCCGAACACGCGGTTGCGCGTGAAATGGGCTACCAGCTCGCTTTCGACCCCCATGGCCGGCAGCACCATGATGTACACCGCCGGATGCGAGTAGAACCAGAACAGGTGCTGGAACAAGATCGGATCGCCGCCGAGCGCGGGATCGAAGATGCCAATTCCCAGGCCGCGCTCCAGTGCGATGAGCAAGAGCGCGGCGGCCAATACCGGCGTGCCCAGCACGTTAATCAGGCTGGTGGCGTAGCTCGACCACACGAACAGCGGCAGCCGGAACCAGGTCATGCCCGGAGCACGCATGGTGTGGATGGTGACGATGAAGTTCAACCCGGTGAGGATCGACGAGAAGCCGGTGATGAAGATGCCGATCGCCGTGACCATTACGTAGGTGTTGCTGTAGGTGCTGCTGTACGGCGTGTAGAACGTCCAGCCGGTATCGACGCCGCCGACGAGCATCACCCAGGTGGTGAACAGTCCGCCGATCACCAACAGGTACCAACTGATCAGGTTCAGCTTGGGGAACGCCAGATCGCGAGCACCGATCATCATTGGGATCAAAAAGTTCCCCAGCACCGCCGGGATCGATGGAATCAGGAAGAAGAAAATCATCAACACGCCGTGCATCGTAAACAGCTTGTTGTAGGTTTCCGATTCCACCAGGTCGGCCCCAGGCGTCATCAGCTCCAGGCGGAACAACGTAGCCGCCG
This sequence comes from Pirellulales bacterium, assembly GCA_036272935.1. Taxonomy (GTDB): domain Bacteria; phylum Planctomycetota; class Planctomycetia; order Pirellulales; family PNKZ01; genus DATAXP01. Next base: position 68,144 of record DATAXP010000023.1, read on the forward strand.
CTCCGCCGACGAAGAAAAAGAACGTGATCGAGATCAGATAGAGGATGCCGATGCGCTTGTGGTCGGTCGTCAGCAGCCACGAACGCAGCGTGTAGCCGGCGTTCAGATAGTTCGGCTCCGGCACCTCGACCGGCGCAGGCGATGGAACGGCGGGTAGTTCTTCGACGATGCTCATGGCTGGTTCGCTCCGGCCGGCACCGCCGCATGCCCGAGGCTCTTCAAGTACGCGATCAAGTCGTTCATCTCCTCTTCGCCGAGCTGCCCCTGGTAGCTGGGCATCATCGGCTCAAATCCGGCCACCAGCCGCGCATCGGGCCGCAGAATCGATTGCCGCAGGTAATCTTCGTCGGCCGTGACGGTGGTTCCTGATTGCAATGGCACGCGCCGTTCGAACACTCCGGCGAGCAGCGGCCCGCGCTTCGGCGCCTCGCGGCCATCGCCGTGGCAGCCGCCGCAGCGTAGCCGGGCGAACAGCGCTTCGCCCGCCGCCTGCGGTTCGTCGGGTTTGGGGCCGCCGGCCAGCCATGTTTGATACTCTGCCTGCGGCATCACGACCACGCGGCCGATCATCTGCGAATGGCTGGTGCCGCAGTACTCGGCGCAGAACAGGTGGTACTCGCCTGGCTCGGTTGCCTCGAACCAGGTGCGCGAATAACGCCCCGGCAGCACGTCTTGCTTGACGCGGAAGGCGGGCACGAAAAAGCTGTGGATCACGTCTTGCGAGATCATCGTGAGCTTCACCGCCCGGCCGGCAGGGACGTGCAATGTGTCGATCTCGCGCCGCCCCAGCGGATGCTGAAACTTCCACATCCATTGCTTCGCCACGACGTGAATCTCGAGCGCGTCTTCTGGGATGCGCGACATGTCGTAGTACATGCTCATTGACCAGAAGAAGATCATCGTCACGATCACCAGCGGCACGACGATCCACGTGATCTCCAGCGCCATGTTGCCTTCCATCGGCCGCCGGGTGGTCTTTGCGCTCTGGCGGAAGCGGATGGCGAAATACACGATCAGCCCGGCGATCAGCACCGTGAAGAAAATGCTCACTCCGAGCAGGAAGAAATACAGCGCGTCGACCTGCGGCGCCGCCGTCGATGCCTGCTCGGGATGGATGCGAAAGCCGGTGTCCATGCGGAAGGGGCTGGGGATTGGGGGCTAGAGGTTCGGGATTGAGGATTTGAGATCTGGGATTCGGGATTTCCGTTCTCGCCTCAGGCTCATTGCGATGAACGCCCCCAACACCGCCACGGTCGCTACGCCCAAGGCGCGGATCACGTTCATGATCGCTACGCCGTAGCGGCCGGTGAGCGGATCGTAGTGGAAGCAGAGTAGCAGGAACCGGTCGACCGGCGAGCCGATCTTGCCTTCCGAGGCTTCGACCAGCGCCAGCCGCAGGTCGCGCGTCGGATAGTCGATGCCGTAGAAGTACCGCGAGAGTTTCCCCTCGGGCGTGGCGATCATGATGCCGCTGCCGTGGGCGTACTGTTTCGACTTCGGATCGTAGCGGTAGCGGTAGCCGACCGCCGCGGCGAGGCGCTCGATCTGCGGCTCGTCGCCGGTGAGAAACGACCAACCGTCGGCGGCGTTCCGGTAGGCATAAAGCTGTTGGTAGCTGCGCTTCTTGGCTGCCGCCAGACCGGGCGTTTCGGTGGGGTCGATGCTCACGACGACAATGTGGTATTTCTCCCCCGCTGGCCACGGCATGGCGCTGGCAGTCCGAGTGATACCGTTAAGCACCTGCGTGCAGAGCATCGGGCACTGGTAATACGCCAGGATCAACACCACCGGGCGCGAACCGAAGTAATCGCCGAGCTTCACGGCGCGTCCCTGCTCGTCGCGAAACGCCAGGTCGAGCGGCAACTGCTCGTTCAAATGCTGATCGATGCCCACGTCAAGCAACGGCGCCGGGATCGGCGGCTGCGCGCGGAGCGGCGCGGCGAAACTCAAAGCGCACAGCGCGATCGCGTGGGGCAGGCATTCTTGCCTGCCTCGCACGGCCTTGATCAGGGCAGACAGAAATCTCTGCCCCACGCGGCGGATCGATTTCATGGCTTCACCTCGCTCTTGGCCGGCCACTTGGGCAAGCCCTGCTTGGCGACGTGTTCGATCGCCGTCGTGATCGGTACCCGGGCGAATCGATGCGATTGGTCGACCCAACCGAATGAGGCGAGTTTTGCGTCTTCTTCGCGTCGGAAGGCGGCCATGTCGCGCGCAGCCATGGTCTGCAGCCGCGGGCCGGGAGGGAGCCGCTCGTGCGGATCGCCGGTCACCGGCTCTTCGGCAATTGGATCGTGCCGGGCAATCGACAGATAGCACCACCGCAATCCGGCACCGGTCGCCATGACCAGCGCGAGCAGCGCGACGCCCGTTTTGATGATCGCGCGCACGTCGGCATCGGTTCGCTCGTGATCGTTCGCGGGATGCTCACCGGCGGGCATGTCGTGTTCGTGCATCGTCATTTTCCTTCGGCCGATTCGTCCGACGCCGGCCGCAGTTGCAGCAGCCACGCCAGCAGCCACCAGGCGCCGAGCGTGACGGCCACCGCCGGGTCGAGCCACGAGAAGTTCAGCTGCCCCGGCGAGAACGCCGGCATCACCAACCAATAGATGTCGAACCAATGGATCACCAGGATGCCGGCCGTGATCCACGCCAGGGCGCGCGGATCGAACTTGCCCGCACCGTTCACCAGCGCCAGGAACGGCACGATGAAATGGAACACCGGCAGCGCCAGGGCAATCCATCCCCAGCCCCCGTGCGTGCGCTCGACGTACCACACCGCTTCTTCGGAAAGGTTGCCGTAGTAGATGATCAGGTATTGCGTGAAGGCGATGTAGGCCCAGAGCATCACGAAGGCCAGCACCATGTTGTTCAGATCGCGCAGGGCCGCGCCGAGAAGCTCCGTGAAACTGCGGGTTCGCGGCGCGAACAGCAACGTTCCCAGCACTCCAGCCGACAGCCCGGTTAAGGCTTGCCCGATCACGAACATCGGGCCGAACGTCGAGGAGTACCAATGCGGCTCGAGCGACATCATCCAGTCGATCGCCGCGAAGGTACCGCTCAGAAAATATGCCGCCAGCCCCAGCCCCGACACGTTTCCGAACAGTTGCCAACGCCGCACGCCGCGTAGCAGCAGGGCCAGCAGCGACCACAAAATCAGGTATCCGGCCGAGCGCATGGTGAACGCGTCGGGATTCAGGTAAACCGCTTTGCCTTCGAGCACCACGTCGCCGTTGACCACATCGGGTCGGGCCCAGGGGTACAGCCGCGGAAGATTGAGCACCACGGGAATGAACAGCACCGCCAGTAGCGGCAGGATGGCGGCAGCACGCTCGGCGGAGCGGCTAATGGCCACGCCCCACACGCCGCCGGTGAGCCGATGCACCAGCAGCACGCCCAGGCTGCCTGCCGAGATGCCGACCCAGAAGATCCACGCCACCAGATAGGCCTGGAGGAACCGGTCGATGTCGGCCTGCCAGGCAAGTCCGCACAGCGCGGTGCCGACGATCGCAACGACAAGTGTCGCGGCGCGTAGCTTGCGCACCAGCGCCGCGTACTCTTCCGGAGTCTGCGGGGTGATATGAGGGGCGGAATGCGCGCTCACGGCTGCCCCTCCTTCGGCAACTCGCCGCGATCAGCGTCGCTCAGCTCGTCGACCACCGCGTATTGGCTCCATTGCAAAGCGCGGATGTAGGCGACGATGGCCCAACGATCTTCGACCGGCACCTGCCGCGCGTAGCTGGGCATCATGCCAAAGCCGCGCGTGATCACGTCGAAGAAATGTCCCACCGGCATGCCGCGCAGCCGGTCGGTATGGTAGCTCGGCGGACGACGGTAGCCGCGCTGCACAATCATGCCGTTGCCGTCGCCGGTGCGGGCATGACAAGGAGAACAGTAAATGTTGTAGCGCTCCTGGCCGCGCTCGAGCAGCGCCGGCGTAAGCTCGACGGGCAACTTGTCGACAAGGCTGCCATCCTCGCGCCCGGCGAAATAAGCCTGGTCGACCTCGAGGTGCCCGCGCGGAATCGTCCCCGGCACCAGCGGCCGCGACGAACGTCCGTCGGCAAACAGTGCACTGTGCTCCAGCGGTTCGTAGCGCGGCTGATCCTGCATGTCGTGATGACAGCCGGCGAGCAGCGACAGCGCGAGCGCGAGTACCGTAGACGGCTCTCTCCGAGAGCGGAGCCACTTCGCCCAGACGGTCGCCCTGTGTCCGATCGTCCCTCGTAGAGGGACGTCAACTGTGCGCCTCATGGCGGCACCTCGAACACTTCGGTCGCCTGCAGATCGACCAGCATCTGCCGCGTCCGCTCGACGTCGAACAGTGGGTCGATCCGGCGGATCATCAGAAAGAACCGATCGCGGCTGGCCAGCGTGAACCGCGGCACGTTGAATACCGGGTGATACGGCATCGGCAGGCCGTTGAGCGCCAGCATCGAGAACACCGCCGTCAGCGCCGCCCCGAGGATGGTCATCTCGAACGTGATCGGAATGAACATCGGCCAGCTCAACAGCGGCTTGCCGCCGCTATTGAGCGGGTAATGAATCACGTGGACCCAGTATTGCAGCAAGAACCCCGCGGTGCCGCCGAACAACCCGCCGAGGAACACCAGCAGCGGCAACCAACTGCGGCCGAAGTGCAATGTATCGCCCAACTCCTCGATCGGATACGGCGTGTACCCCTCGACACGGCGAAAGCCCGCTTCGCGCACGTGCCGGGCCGCGGCAATGAGCTGCGACGGCGTGTCGAACTCCGCCATCAAGCCGTAGATTTTCACCGGGGTGCTGGGTTTCATCGTCGTGGTCCAGGGCAAGCCAAGCGAGCGTTATTCGACGTCGGCCGCGGCGCGTTCTCCTTCTTTATGAGCCACCAGCTCGCGCATCTCGAAGATCGAGATCATCGGCAGCAGCCGGATGAACAAGAACATCAACGTCAGAAACAACCCCAATGTGCCGGCGTAGATCATCCAGTCCCAGCGCGTGCCGGCGTACATGCCCCACGAGCTGGGCAGATAATCGCGGTGCAGGCTGGTTACCACGATGATGTACCGCTCGAGCCACATGCCGGTATTCACGATGATGCAAATGACGAACAGCACCGGAATCGTACGGCGAACGCGCGAGAACCAGAGCAACTGTGGCGCGATGGCGTTGCAGAACACCAGCCACCAATACTGGTAACGGTACGCGCCCAAGGCGCGGTTTAGCGTCACGTATTGTTCGTACTCGTTCATGCTGTACCAGCCGAAGAACGCTTCCATCAGGTAGCCGTACGAGACGATCATTCCCGTGGCGAGGATGATCTTGGCCATGTTGTCGAGATGGCGCAGCGTAATAAAATCCTCGAGGCCATAGGCCCAGCGCATCGGGATCGCCAGCGTCATCACCATGGCGAAGCCCGAGTAAATGGCTCCGGCAACGAAGTACGGCGGAAAGATCGTACTGTGCCAGCCAGGGACGATGCCCGAGGCGAAATCGAGACCGACGACCGTGTGGACGCTGACCACCAGTGGAGTCGCCAATCCGGCCAACAGCGTGTACGCCGTGTGATAGCGCTTCCAGTGGGCCGCCGAGCCGCGCCAGCCCATCGCCATGAAGCCGTAGACGACTTTGGCCAGCCGGTTGCCCGTGCGGTCGCGCAGCGTCGCCAGATCGGGAATCAGCCCGACGTACCAGAACAGCAGCGATACGGTGCCGTAGGTCGACACCGCAAACACGTCCCAGATCAGAGGGCTGCGGAACTGCGGCCAGATGGTCATCGTGTTCGGATACGGGAACAACCAGTAGAACACCCAAGGCCGACCCAGGTGCAGCAGCGGAAAGATTCCGGCGCAGGCCACGGCGAACAGGGTCATCGCTTCGGCGAAGCGGTTGATGCTGGTGCGCCACTCCTGGTGCAGCAGCAACAGCACCGCCGAGATTAGCGTGCCGGCGTGGCCAATGCCGATCCACCATACGAAGTTGACGATCGCGAACCCCCAGCCGACCGGGATGTTAATGCCCCACAAGCCGACGCCTTCGACCACGGTCATGGTGATGGCGTACAGCAGCATCATGGTCAGCGAAAACGCGATGGCGAACCCCAGCACCCAGCCGCGCTGCACGCCGCGGGTGAGCACAATCGAGCTGATCTTGTCGGTGACGCTGCCGAACGTGTGTCCCGGCTCGACGACCGGCGCGCGACGATCCTCGACGGCCGCTTGGGCCTCGCCGGCGTGCTCCATGTGATCGTGGTCGTCGGACATCGCTGCCGGATAATGCAGAGGTTGTTAGTAAATGTTCTCGCGGACGGCCGGACCGGTGCGGTGCTGCTCTTCCGCCGCCAACAGCGCCGCTTGCGGGTTGCGCACCCGGGCCAAATACGTCACGCGCGGATGGGTGTTCAGCTCGGTGAGTAAGCCGTAATCGGTCGGCTCGGCCTTGGCCTGCGACACGCGGCTTTTGGGATCGTTGACGTCGCCGAACACGATCGCCCCGCTGGGACATGCCGCTTGGCAGGCGGTCACGATGCCGCCATCGGCTACCTTCACCTGGTGACCGACGCGCGACGATTCAACGTCGGCGGCGATCTTTGCTTCGTTGATCCGCTGCACGCAGAACGTACACTTCTCCATCACGCCGCGGCTGCGCACCGTGACGTCGGGATTGTAGATCATCGCCGTCAACGGAGTTTCGTCGGGATGGTAGTTGAAGAAGTTGAACCGCCGCACTTTGTAGGGGCAGTTGTTCGAGCAGTAGCGCGTGCCGACGCAGCGGTTGTACGTCATCTCGTTTAGCCCCTCGGGGCTGTGTGTCGTCGCCGCCACGGGACACACCACCTCGCAGGGCGCTTGTTCGCACTGCTGACAGAGCATCGGTTGGTGCAGCACCTCGGGATTATCGAGCTGGCCCGAGTAGTACCGGTCAATCCGCAGCCAGTGCATCTCGCGGCTGCGCATCACCGCGTCCTTGCCGACCACCGGTGAATTGTTCTCGGCCTGGCAGGCAATTACGCAGGCACTGCACCCGGTACACGCTCCAAGGTCGATTGACATGCCCCAGGCGTAGCCGGTGTCCTTGAACGGCGGATACAGCGACGCATGCTCGTGTTCGGCGTGCGCTACCTCGGCATGTACCTCTTGTTCGTGGCTGGGTTCGCCGTGATTGTGCTCTTTATCGTTTTGCGGCTCGCCGCTTTCTTCATGGTGGGCATGGGCCGGCGAGGCGGGATCGAGCCGGTACTCGTCGAGCGTGCCGCTGCGCACAATGTTGCGTCCTTCCATGCTCCAGTGCAGGTCGGTGGCCGCGAGCATCGCCTTGCGTCCGGTCTTCACCAATTCCAGGCCGTCGTCGAACGAAGGTGCGTCGCTGGTCCGCAGCCGATACGCGTCGTAACCGATGCCGGTGCCGATCCGTCCGGCGCGAGTGCGGCCATAGCCGAGCAGCACGGTCACCGAGTCGTCGACATGGCCCGGCAGCACCCAGATCGGCGCTTCGATCTTCCGGTCGCCGTAGCGCAGCTCGACGATCTCGGTGTTGGCCAGCTTCAACCGATCGGCGGTCGCCGGCCCCACCAGCGCCGCGTTGTCCCACGAGAGTTTCATCAGCGGTTTGGCCAATTCTTGCAGCCAGCCGTGATTGGCGAACCGGCCATCCCAAATCGTCGGATCAGGGCGGAAGATGATTTCGAGTTTCGCTGAGCGCTTCTCGTCGCTGCCGGCCGACGGTGCTTCGCTCCACACCGTGTCGCGCAAGCTATTGGCGGCTGCCGCGGTGACCGGCCGCACCGTGGCTGCCGTATCGGCTACCACACCGTCGTGTACCGAGGTCTGCCAGAAGCGTTCGAAGTCGCCGTCCATGCGCTGGCCGCGCCAATAATCCTTCACAACGTCGTAGGTGCTGCGCGGAGACGAATCGAACAGTGCCGAAAGCATCTCGTACGACGACCGGCCGTTGAACAGCGGGGCGATCAACGGCTGCTGGATTGTCACCGTGCCGTCATACGCACGCACGTCTCCCCAGCTTTCCAACTCATGCGCTGCCGGCACGTGCCACTCGCATACAGCCGACGTCTCATCGGCGTACAGGCTGAGGTGCAGCGACTGCTTTGCTTCGGGCAAGCGTGCGCCGAACCGCAGATCGACCGGTGCGGTGTACACGGGGTTGCCGCCGAGGATCAGCAGCACGTCGACCTCGTCCTGCTCCAGCGCCTCGGCCAGAGCAGCCAACGATGCCGTTTGATCGGTCGATGCTCCCTTGGGCTGGGCCTCGAGCGGCGCGATATACGTGACCGTCGTGCCGACCGCACCCAGTGCCGAGTTCATCAGGTGCGCCAGCGCATGGACCGCGGGCGATTGGTGTGCGCCGGCCACTACCAGCGCCGTGCCGCGTTGCCTTTGCAGATCGTCGGCCAGCGCCTCGAGCCACGCCGCGTGCAGGGCGTTGTGTTCCGGATCGAAACGCCCGGGGCTCTCTACTGTGCTTGCCGGGGAGAAACCTTGCGGCGCCAGTCCAAGCCGTCCGGCCAGCGCTCGGGCAAAGCGCACGATCTCGGCGGCGCGAAGAGGCAAGCGGTGGTCGGCCGACGCGCCGGTCAAGGTGGGCGTGCTCTCGACCGCATACAGCCGGTTCATCCGCGGACTGGTCTGACGCACGCGCCGCGCGTCGGCAAAGTCGTGCTGGTAACGCGCACAGCCGGGGCCGCTGGTCAGGAAGTCGCTGTCGAGCGACACGATCACCTCGGCGCGGTCGAGATGATAGACCGGCTGCACGTCGCTGCCGAAAGCCAGCGTCGCGCCCGCCCGCTCAGCATCGCGATTCACCGGCTCGTACTGGTGCCAGACAGCTTGCGGGAGGTCGCCGAGAATCTTCGCCAGTTGATCGGCCAGCGCCGGCGAGGTGACCGTCTCGCTGAGGATGTGCAGGCCGCGCCCTTGCCGGGGACGTGTCGCCTCGATCGCGGCACGCAAATCGCGCACGCACGCTTCCCAGGTATCAATTTCGCCGATGTTGAGCACCACTTGCGAACGATCGGGATCGTACATCGACAGCACTGCTGCCTGCGTGAACAGGTCGGTCGTGCCGAGGCTGCCGGGATGCTCGGGATTGCCTTCGATTTTCGTCGGCCGTCCCATGTGGCTTTCGACCAGCACGCCGCTGCCCACGCCGCCCAGGGTCAACGCCGTGGCGAAGAACAACGGCTTGCCGGGAACAATGAACTCCGGCGCTCGCACGTAGGGATAGATTTCTTCCGGCGGCTGTCGGTTGCAGCCGGCCAACCCCGCCAGCCCCAACGACGCGCCCATCAAGGCGAGAAACTTTCGCCGGCCGAGCGCGTCGTCCCACTCGCTGGCCCCTTGCGGAAACTCGCGCACCACGCGCTCGCGGAACTCCGGCGTCTGGGCCAGTTCTTCCAGGCTTTTCCAATAGGTGCGCCCGGTCGACGAGGCGGCGCGCCGGTTGAGGGCTGCCAGATCGATCGGCGCTGCGGAATCAGAGCTGTTCATCAATCTCGTTTCGCGGTCGCCGCCAGCCGGTTACCGGTGGCACGTGGAACAATGGATCATTTTTTCGACGTGGTTCTGCTCGACCAGTTGCTTGCCGAGGTCGGGTTCATCGGCCGGCCTTGTCCACGCCATGTTGAACACCTGGTCGCGCGGGCGTACGTGCTCTTCGGGATGGCGATGGCAATCGAGACACCACTCCATGTACAGCGTGTGTGTGCGCCAGGTGAGCGGCATCTGGTCGATGCGGCCGTGGCACTCTGCGCAGCCCACTCCTTTGGCCACGTGTACCGAGTGGTTGAAGTACACGTAGTCGGGCACGTCGTGAACGCGCGTCCACACCAGCGACTTGCCGGTGCGGAAGCTTTCGCGCACTGGTTCGAGCTTCGGGCTGTCGTTCCAGATCAGCGTGTGGCAGTTCATGCACACTTCGGTGGCCGGGATGCCCGCGAACGACGAGGTTTCGACGCTCGTGTGGCAGTAGCGGCAATCGATGCCTAGGCCGCTAGTGTGATGTTCGTGGCTGAACTGCACCGGCTGCGTGCGCACGACGTTCACCTGCGTCATGTACAGCGACCGGTACCACTGGTCGATCAACCAGCCGGCCAGCGCCAGTAGGCCGAATGCTCCAAGGATGCTCACCTTGGAGAAAGGGTTCATTGCCGGATGGAAGACTTGCGTCATGTTCCGATTTTGTAGCGTCGAACGGCTCGATCGGGAAGCGGTAATCTTCGCGCGTGCTAGTTCGATTCGGTGGTGCGATGAATGTTCGTCGATTCGAGCGCCTGGGCCGCGGGTTCGACGTCGGCCAGCGGTCGATCGCCGGTGATCAATCGTGCCGCGCGATTGCGCGTCACGTACGCCCATGCCCACTGCACCAGCACGAGCACACGATTCTGAAATTGAACTAGTGTCATAAGATGTACAAATAACCACGCCAGCCAGGCAAGCGGCCCTGATATTTTCAGCCACGGGAGTTGCGCCACGGCGCGCCCGCGGCCGATCGTGGCCATCGTGCCGCGATCGTGATACGTGAACTTGCGCGCGGATGGTTGCGCCTGGCCGGCGTTGGCGCGGCGCGCGGCAATTTCGTCGGCGACGAACCGCCCTTGCTGCATCGCCACCGGCGCTAGCGCCGGCAACGGCTTGCCGTCGTCGCCAGTGCAGTGCGCCATGTCGCCGATGACGAAAATGTCAGAATGCGCGCGAATCGTCAGATCAGGCTCGACCGTGATCCGTCCGGAACGATCGATCTCGGCGCCGGTTTGCTCGGCCAAGCGACGCGCCAGCGGCGAAGCCTGGATTCCCGCGGCCCAAAACACCGCCCGGCTTGCGATCCGCCGCGTCCCGCTGCCTTGCTTGACCATGATTCCGTCACGATCGACGGCGACCACTTGCGAGCCGAGCAGCACCGTGACCCCCATCCGCTCAAGGCTTCGCTGTGCACGTTCCGACAATGCGGGATCATAGGCCGCAAGCACTCGGTCCCCGGCTTCGATCAGATGCACCTGCGCTCGTTGCGGATCGATCGACCGAAATTCGCCGCGCAGCGTGTGATGGGCGATCTCGGCAATCTGGCCGACCAGTTCCACCCCGGTCGGCCCCGCACCGACGACGATAAACGACAGCCACGCGGCCGTATCAGACGCATCGCCCGAGCGCTCGGCAAACTCGAACGCTTCGAGAATGCGACGGCGAATGGCCGTGGCGTCGTCGATCGTTTTCAACCCAGGGGCGAACTTTTCCCAGTCGTCGTGACCGAAGTAACTGTGCCGCGAGCCGGCCGCGACGATCAGCACGTCGTAATCGACGCTTCCTTGGTGCAGCCCGCCGTCGGCCAGCACGACGCGCCGCCCCGCCACGTCGATATCGACCACGCGCGCCAGCAGCACCCGCGCATTCAATTGTCGCTTGAGCAGGCCGCGCAGCGGAGCCGCAATGTTCGCCGGCGACAACGCCCCGCTGGCCACCTGGTACAGCAGCGGCTGAAACAAGTGGTGGTTGTGAACGTCGATGAGCGTCACATCGACCGGCGCGCGTGCCAATCGCCGCGCAGCATGCAAGCCGCCAAATCCGCCGCCCACGATCACCACGCGCTCGGTCGACGTCTGCACGGCAACACCTCGCCCGGCAGTCTAGGGCAGTGCCGGCTGAGTGCAAGAGGTTGATGCCGATCTGTCGGAGTTTGCTACGTCACGTGGATCGTTTTGCTCACTGGGCTCGAGGCGACCCCCTTGCTGTCGGCGAGCGTGAAGCTGATCGTGCGGTCGTAGACCGACATCGACGGGTTGGTGTTGTGGTAGGCGATATCCTCGACCACCGCCTGCACCGCCGCCGCCGTGGCGGCACTGTTGAACTGCACCACCAGCGGCGTTGATCCCGAGCCGGCTGCGAAGTTGCCGATCACCGTGCCGTTGTACAGCACCTGGCTGCCGCTGAGCGTGATGCCGCCGCCCGCGACGATCGTCACCACGTCAGCACTGCCGGCATTCGAGCCAAGCCCGACCGTGAGCTTGGAGTTGGCCAGACCGAGAGTACCAGTGGTCACGGTAGCCCCCGCGGCCACGGTCGTTGCCCCACTTCCCGGCGCGTAGTTCACCGTCGCGCCAAGGCTGCCAATCGTCGGCGGGTTGTCGACGAAGTGGATGGTTTCATACGCGCTGGACGATACGCCCTTGCTGTCGGCCAGCATGAACGTCGCCGAGCGGTCGTAGATGCTGGGGGACGCATTCGTGTTGTAGAACGCCACTTGGTCGACGACCGCTTGTACGGCGGGCTGTGTCGCCGAGGCGTAGAATTGCACCACCAGTGGCGAAGACCCCGCACCGGCACTGAACGTGGCGATCGCCGTGCCGTTGTAGCTGAGCGTGCTGCCGGAGATCGTCACGCCGTTGCCGGCAACGACGGTAAGCACGTCGGCCCCGCCAGCGTTGCTGATTTGCACCGTCAGCTTTGCGTCGGAGAAGCCGAGACTTCCGGCATAAACGCCGGCCCCCGAGGCAATCAGCGTCGCGCCGCTGCCCGACGTATACGCGGTGTAACTGTTTACATTGATCGTCGGCGGATTGTCGACGAAGTGCACGGTTTCGGTTGCCGTCGACGATACGCCTTTGCTGTCGGCCAAAGTGAACGTGAGCGTGCGATCGTAGATGCTCGGCGATGAGCTGGTGTTGTTGAACGCCAGATCGTCGATCACCTGTTGCACCGCGGCGAGGGTTGCCGAGGCGTTGAAGCTGACCACCAGCGGCGTCGACCCGCTGCCGCCGCTGACCGTGCCGATTGCCGTTCCGTTGAAGCTAATCGTGTTGCCGGATACGAGAACGCCATAGCTGTTCGTGATCGTCAGCACGCCGGCGCTGCCAGCCGAGCCGATTGCCACCGTGAGCTTCGAATTCGCCAGGCCCAGCGTGCCGCTCGTCAGGGTCGCGCCGGTGGCGACCAGCACCTGCCCGCTGTTCGGAGTGTAGTTGACGGTCGCCGGGAGGCTATTGATCACCGGCGGAACATCGACAAGGTAGATCGTTTCGACCGGCGGCGTCGAGGCGACACCCTTGCTGTCGGTGAGCGTGAACGTAGCCGTGCGGTTGTACAAGGACGGCGATGGATTCGTATTGTAGAAGGCCACGCGTTCAAGCACCGCCTGCACCGAGGTCTGCGTGGCTGAACCGTTGAACTGCACGAGCAATGGCGTCGAGGCTGAGCCGGCGGCAAAGTTGCCGATCACGGTGCCGTTGTAGAGCAACTGGCTGCCGTTAATTGTCGCGCCGCCGCCGGCATTGATCGTCACCATGTCGGTGCCGCCGGCCGAGCCGATCGCCACCGTGAGCTTCGATGCTGCCAGCCCGTTGGCGCCGGCACTGGCCGCGGCGCCGGAGGCGATCAAAGTCGCCCCGCTGCCGATCACGTAGTTGACTTGACCGACGTTTCCGATGCCGACGGCTGGCAGGGTGTGGTACTCGTAGGCGCCGATGTCGATGGTACCGACACGAGCGTCCCCGATTTCGTCGTACGGCAGCGACACGGCGGCGCCGGCGCTGTGGGCGGCGGCGGTCGTGCCGTTATAGCCCCGCACCACGGTGAACATGCCGCTCCCTGCGCTGGTGACGAGCATCTGCTCGCTGTCGATCTGGATGACCTCGCTGCCGGGTCCGTTCATGACCGCGGCCGTGTTGGCGACGGCGACCGACGTTGCGCTGGCGCTGATCGCCGCGGTCAGTGTGGTCACTGTGCCGCCGGCATTGATCGCCGGGCTTCCGGCCAAGAGCGCCATCGTTTGCGTCGGGCCGCCGTTGCTCTGAAGCGGCCCGAGCTTGGGATCGATGGGGCTGGCAGTGGTGCCGACCAGGTTGCCGTTCGTGCCATTGGTGATGCCGGTCATCCCGGTGCCGTCGCCGACGAGGTTGTGGTTGCTCGTGCCGTCCAGCATGCCGTCGATGTCCGGGCCGGCCGAGCTGGCAGTGTTCTTGGCGACGATCGTGTTGATGAGCACCGCTGCGGGGGTGTTAGTGTTTTCGATCCCGCCGGCTGTTACGGCGCCATTTGCGGAAATGGTCGAGTTGGTCAGCGTCAGAGCGCCGTAATTGGCGATGCCACCCCCTATAGCCCCGGCGGTGTTTCCTGAGATCGTGCAGTTGGTCACCGTGAGTGTGCCGTCGTTCAAAATTCCTCCGCCAGCGCCGTATTGCCCGTTCGCGGCATTTCCGGAGATTGTCGAGTTCATGATCGTCGCGTTGGTGTAGGTGTAGCTCGCGGATTGTCCGTCGATATCAATGCCGCCGCCCGATTCGTCCGCGGTATTGCCGACGATGGCCGAGTTGGTGACAGTGAGCGTAAACGTTGGACCCGAGAAATAGATGCCGCCGCCGGAACTGCCTGTTGTTGTGTTATTCGAAATTGTCGAACTATCCACGGTCAGGTTGCCATCGCCCGCGAAGATACCACCAGCCACGTACGGGGAATCTTCTTCATATTGGCTTGCTGAGTTTCCCGAAATAACGCAACCGACGACCGTCACGTTCTCATCAACGCTGAAAATGCCCCCACCGTCATCCTCGTATTCCTCACCGCCTGGCGGCGGCGTATTTCCGGAGATCACTGAGCCGTTGACAGTCAGCGCGCCGTATCGGCTGAAGACTCCGGTTCCGGTATTTCCGGAAACCGTTGTGTCGTCAATCTCGCAGTTACTAGCGTCGTTTTCGACACCACCACCGGCGCCGGTCGTCGCGGTGTTGTTCGTGACCGTCGAGTTGCTAACGACAGCCTGGCCTGGCCCGCCGGTATCGATGGCGCCCCCGTCGGCGGCCGAATTTCCGGAAAGCGTCGAGCCGGTCACCGTTAACGTGTAGAGGGCATACTCATTATCGCTTTCGGCGGAAATGCCGCCGCCGATGTAAGTCGCGGAATTCCCAGAGATGGTTGAATTGATCACGGTCAGCGTCCCTTCATAATCGTCGATGCCGCCGCCGTACTCAGCGGAGTTTCCGGAAACGGTCGAGTTGCTGACCGTGAGCGTACCTGCGTTGGCAATGCCGCCGCCCCCCGTGTAGCCGCCTGCATAGAAATCCACGACGCCAGTGCCCGCGGTGATTGTCAGCCCATTCAATGTTGCCGTCACACCAGTGTCGACGAGGAACACGCCGCTGGCGTTGTTGCCGCTGACGGTGATCTGGCCAGCGCCGTCGATCGTGATCGTGCCGCTGCCGGCGCCGCCGGCGCCGAGTTCCAAAACTTCGCCTGAAAGTGTGATCGTGTTGCCGTTGAGCCCCGCGGCGAACGTGATCGTATCGGAGACGCCGGCGCGGGAGTCGTTGTTGGCCAAGGTGATCGCATCGCGCAGCGACGTGCCATTGTGCCCCACCACGTCGCTATTGGTGTCGACGACAACGCTCGTCAGCAGCCGGCGCACCTTCGAGCGGCTCGAAGCCGAGGCGGCGATGGTGGCCGCGGCGGAGAGGAGAGGAAGCCTTGAGGCGGGACTTTTTGTGCCCGCGCAGCCAGTGTGGAAGCTTCATCGTGGCGGCCCTCCCCTTGTGCAAAATTTGCCCTGCACGTCACACGCAACCCGCGCACGCTAATCCACGAATCCAGGGGGTGCAAGCAGGATTTTCCCGCAGCGCGGCGATTTCCCGGGTGGAGACAGTCTCGGGCGCACTGGTACATTTCTGATCGAGCCGCGGGTGCGACGTTTTGATTGGACGAAGGGACCAGCGCGTGAGCGACGAGTGGGGAATTCAGCCCGGCTATGGCGATACGCTGGGCCAATGGCACACCACGACCGACGAGGCGCGGCAGGCACTGGTGCGCGCGATGGGCGATCCACCGGCCAATGCCGCCGAGTTGCGCGTGGTGCGGCAAAGCGATCGCGCCGACATGGGTGCGCCCGGCGAGCTGCGCCTCGAGGACGGCACGGCACTGGCGATTGATCGGCAACTTCCGCCCGATGTGCCGCTGGGATATCACACATTCCACGGGCGCGACATGGAGCGCGCGGTGCGCGTGATCGTCAGCCCTGGCGTCTGCTGGCCGGCGCCGGAGCGCACCTGGGGCTGGGGCGCGCAGCTTTACGCGGTGCGCTCGCCCGAGAGTTGGGGCATCGGCGACCTGGCCGATCTGCGGCGGCTCGCACAGTGGGCGAAGGGCCTTGGCGCCGGCTGCCTACTCGTCAATCCGCTGAATGCCGTGGCCCCGGTGTTGTCGCAGCAGGCGAGTCCGTATTCGCCCACCAGCCGTCGCTTCCGCAACCCGCTGTATCTGCGCATCGAACAGATGCCGGGAGCGGCGACGCTGGGGGCGGAACTCGAATCGCTGGCGGCCGTCGGGCGGGCGCTCAACGCCAATCCGCGCATCGATCGCGATGCGCTGTTCCGGCTGAAGCAGCAGGCGTTCGAGAAGCTGTGGGAGCGGTTCCCGGGCGATCCGGCATTCGATCGATTCCGCGCCGAGCACGGTGCAGCCCTCGAGCAGTTTGCGATCTACTCGACGCTGGCCGAGCGCTACGGCGCCGACTGGCGCGCGTGGCCCGCCGAGTATCGGCACCCTGATCGTGCGAAAACGTCGTTCGCGGCAGGCGCGGAGCGCCGCATCGCTTTTCACGCCTGGCTGCAATGGCAGCTCGATGTGCAACTGGCCGCCGCGAGCAGCGAGTTGGCGATGGTGCAGGATCTGCCGATCGGCTTCGACCCCGGCGGGGCCGACGCCTGGGCATGGCAGGATTTGTTGGCGCAGGGAGTTTCGGTCGGTGCGCCTCCCGATGCCTACAACATGCTGGGACAAGACTGGGGCCTGCCGCCGCTGGTGCCGCGGAAGCTGCGCGCCGCCGGCTACGCGCCGATCATCGAGACGATCCGCGCGGCACTGCGCCATGCCGGCGGGCTGCGGATCGATCACGTGCTGGGTTTCTTCCGCCTGTTTTGGATTCCGCACGGCACGGGAGCGAAAGGGGGCGCGTACGTCGAGTACCGTGCCGACGAAATGCTGGCGATCCTTGCGCTCGAAAGCCAGCGGGTCGGAGCGTTTGTCGTCGGCGAAGACCTGGGAACGATCGACCACACGATGCGCTCGCGACTGGCCGAGCATCGCGTGCTCTCGTGCCGGGTGGTGTGGTTCGAGCAGGAGCCGCCGGAGCGTTACTCGCAACTTGCGATGGCCTCGGTGACAACGCACGATCTGCCGACGATTGCCGGCGCTTGGACCGGAAGCGACGCGCGCGGACAACGCGAGGCGAGATTGGCCGTCGCCGCCGATACCGAGGCGCAGATGCACGGGCGCCTGATGCACGTGGCAGGAGTGCCCAGCGATGCGCCGGTCGAGCAAGTCATCGAACAGACCTACGCGGCGCTGGCCCGGGCGCCGTCGGCCATCGTGCTGGCGATGCTTGAAGACGCACTGGCAGTCGAGCACCGCATGAACATGCCGGGCACGGTCGACCAATGGCCAAACTGGTCGGTTGCGTTGCCGGGGGGCATTGAAGCGCTTGAGGCGTCGCCGCTGGCGCGGAAGATTGCGGAGAAGCTGACGGCGCGCCACTCGTAATGTGGAATGACCCTACCGTTCGCTGGGTGGCTGGGGCAGAGCGCAGCGATGCCCCAGAAAACGGACCGCGCCTCCGTTACGCCAGCCATTCGGCTGGGATCGGATCGAGCCGGACGGGCGACTTATCGCGATTCTCAAACCAACGCGCACTCGACCAAAACCAGTCGGCGGGGCCGGCAACGAAGTTCCGTCTGACCGGATTCATGTGGATGTAGTCGACGACGGCGGTGAGCGCGGGAGCCGACGTAATGTTGCGGTCATAACCGCCTCCCGATTGCCAAAGCAGACGCTCTACCTTTTTTCCGCGTCGTCTCGAAAGGCGCTCGATCCATTCAGGGAAATGCTCTTGCAAAAACTTGATCGCCCGACGTCCGACAGGTTCTTTGATCGCTTGTCGGATTCGCGCGATATCGGCGTCAGGCCCTCGCGGTCGGATCAGCAGATGGACGTGTTCAGGCATGAAGACGAAAGCCCACAAATCGAATAGTCCTCGATTTCGCTCCGCGTTGAGACTATCAGCCATCCACTGACAGGTACGATCCGCATTCAGCAATGGCAGCCGTCGATAGCACGAAAATGTCAACTCGTGGGCATGTCCTGGTAGATCGTAGGTGCGTTTGAATGATCGGTGCGAATGAGGATTGCTCGGCATGTGGCATATGAAGTGTTCGGCGCACTCAAATCGCTGGGGCATCGCTTCGCTCTGCCCCAAGCACCCACGAATTGGGAGGCGCCAATTCTATCAACCGCCCGCGTACCGCCGCAGCAGATCGTCCATCTGAGCATTGAACTGGCCACGGGCAAGTACCCGGTCGCAGCCGGCGGCCGTGGCTTGGGCGAGCATCTGCTCCTGCACATGTGGGCCGAATGCGATGACCGTAGGCACTGCACCTTGCGCGGCGCGCAGCCGCTCGACCACTGTCGACACGTCGAGCCGCGGTGTCGTGAGATCGAGCACTACCAACTTCGGCGCACCCTCGGCGAGCTGCTCCCCGAGCGCGTCGATTCCTAGAGCGATCGCCACCGGCACACCGGTTCGCTGCCCAGCGGCAGTCACGCGCGAGGCGAACATCAGGTCGCCGGTCACCAGGATCGCGGCCGGGCTGCTGGTGCCGCCGGCGCTCATACCGCCTCGAAGCCGCGCAGCCCGTCGCTGATGCGGATCACCTGTTCGGCAGGCATCACAAAAATCTTGCCGTCGCCGATCGATCCCTCGTGCCCCGTGCGGGCGACGCTTTGGATCGTCTCGATCGTGCGTTCGAGAAAGTCGTCGTTCACCAGAATCTCCAGCTCCACCTTGCGCAGCAGGCTGGTCCGGTACTCATTGCCGCGGAACATCTCGGTGCGACCGCGCTGACGGCCATAGCCTTGCGCGTCGCACACCGTCATCCGCGCGACGTTGATCTTCTCGAGCGCTTCGCGCAGCGCGCCAAGCTTCGTGGGCTGGATGACGGCGAAAATGATCTTCATGGGGAGGCGGAGTGAGTGGTTAGTAGTGAGTTAGTGCAGCGTCTAGTCATTAACACTCACTTACTCACCACTCACTCTTCCTACGGCCGGGTGAACGTCAGCCGGGCGTCGAGTACCTTTTCGATCCGGTCGGCACTTTCGCGCAGGTGGGCCTGGGTGTAGGTGTCCAGGTCGTCGTGGGCATCGAGCGCTCGTTCGATGCGGTCCTGCAATTGTTGCAGTTCGAGGTACGCCACCGTCTGGCAATCTTGCGGCGCGCCGGTGTTGCCCAGGGCGATGTTCGACAGCCGCTTCAGGTAACTACGCTGCAAGTTGCGGCGCAGGCTGCTGATGGCCGAGGAGCGGTTGGTGTACTTCCCCTTGGCCAGCTTGTCTTTCTCGACCTCGGAGAACACCGAGTGCGTGAGCCGGTTGAGAAGCTCGGCCGCGGTCAGCGCGTCCTTATCCTTGGCCACCTTCAGCTCCGAATCGTGCAGCCGATCGAGCGTCAGCGACGAAAGCAACTGGTCGAACATGCGGTCCTGCCACATGCCGATCACCTCGTGCACCGCGTAGTCGCTGCGCATCGGGGTGTTCACGCCCCAGTGGCTCCAGTGCGTCGTGGCCAGGTGGTTGTACAGCTCGGGCGGGAAGTTGAACGGCTTCTCGTTAAACATCGTCCGCTCGATCAGCGTCAGTGCTTCGCGCTGCTTGTCGGCCGAGACCACTTCGGTCGGCGGCTTGGCGTCCTTGTCGCCCTTGTGGCTGCGGTTCACTTCCAAGCCACCGACGTAGCGCGACGCGGCGAACACCGCCTGGCCGTAATTCCCCAGCAGCACGCCGAACGCCTGGCGAGCACGCTGATAGCCTTCGCCATCCTCGGTCATCTTGTTGACGACGCCCGGCCACAGCTCGCCGACCATCTTGGTGCGCATATTCGCGTACTCGATCACATCCTTGCCCAAATCGAAGCGATTGCTGAGCGGATCGGGATCGATGCCGCGGGTGTCTTCATCGGTGGCATAGGCCAAGGCCGGCTCGCCCGAGCGGGCCGCAATCTTTTTGAGCGATGCCGCTTCGTCGCTGCTGAACGGCTTGTAGCCGTATTCGATCGCCCAGTAGTCGTACGGGCCGATGGTGGTCGAGTAGTAATCGCCTTGCTTCGAGCCCTTGGGCATGATGTTCGCCGGCGCGTAATCCATCACGCTCGCAACGACGCCCGTTTCCTTGGTCTTCTCAGCATTGTTCAGCTCGGTGAGCGTGAGATACGTGCTGGCCTTGAAGTTGTGCCGCAGGCCCAGCGTGTGCCCCACCTCGTGCATCGTCACTTCCTTCAGCCCTTGCAGCAGCAGCCGCTGCTGCTCCTTGGCCGACACGGGCGCTTGCGTGCTGGCGGCCAGCACTGTGGCCCCCAAGGCCAGCTCGCGCGCCATGCCCGAGTGCAGCTCGCACTGGCAGAGGAAATTGTCGCGATGCGCCGGCGACACC
Source organism: Pirellulales bacterium (assembly GCA_036272935.1). Taxonomy (GTDB): domain Bacteria; phylum Planctomycetota; class Planctomycetia; order Pirellulales; family PNKZ01; genus DATAXP01. The sequence goes on from DATAXP010000023.1 coordinate 88,594, forward strand.
TGCTTCAGCCGCGCCTCGTAGCTGGCAATGTCCAGCGGACCGCCGGTCATCGCAGCGATCGAGGCGGGTGTGAACATCTCGTACTCGCGCTTCCAGAACTGCACGAAGTCAGCATCGAAGATGATGTCGGCATCGAGAATCTGGCCGTTCGTGGGATTCACGCGGCTGGGACCCATCGCAAAGCCGGCGTTGGCCGTGATCCAGCGGAACGTGTTGTAGTTCACGTCCTCGGGGTCCCAATCGGCGTTGTCGGGCTGCTGCCGCACTTCGATCGCGTTGGAGAAGCCCGCCTTCTCGAACGCCTTATTCCATTCCATGATGCCGTCGCGAATCGCCGCCCGGTACTGATACGGCACGGTCTTCTCGAGCCAGAACACAATCGGCTTCTTCGGCGGCGAAACCTCGGCCGATGGATCCGCCTTCTGCAGATCCCAACGGTTGATGTAGCGCACGAACCGGTCCTGATCGTTTTTTAACGAAAAGTCCTTCACGGCCGTCAGGAAGTAGCCCACGCGGTCGTCGGCAATGCGCGGCGTGTAGCCGTTCTCGGGCAGGGCGCTGATCGAGTAGTGAACGTAGATCGACACGCCACGGCTATCGGGCACGGTTTCGATCTCGGTCGTCCCGCTCGAAGCGTAGGTGGCGGCCACCTCCAGCTCGACGTTGTCACGGAACCCCTTGATGGCCGACCAGGTCGACTTCGTCGACGAGAAGCTGAACCCGGGCAGCATCTGGCCAATCTGCGGCAAGTCGCTCATGAACACTTGCCCCAGGTCGACGACGATTCCGCCGCCGGGCCCCACGGTGACAATCGGCAGGGCGAACAACACGCTGTCGGTGTACGCCAGCCGGACCGCTTTCTCTTCGGGGCTCCCCTTGGCAGCGCGAAAACGGACGTTGCGGCGGACGATCTGCACGTGGTCTTCCACCTTGCGGAACTGCCACAGCCAATCGTCGCCGAAGCCCCAGGTCATGCCCCCCAGCAGCATCCCTTCGCCGATGCCGCGGGCGATCGACGTAAGCACGATGAAGTCGTGGTTCAGCTGGCTCGGCGCGATCTCGGCATACACCTTGTTCTCTTTATGGTGCAGCTTGATCAGCCCGTCGACCGCCTCAAACTCCTTGAGCGTATCGGTGTACGACGGGTACTTAGGCTTGGCCGATGAGGCCGACGTGCTGCCGCTCGACGAGCCGGAGCTTGCGTGGGTCTCGGCCTTGATGGTGTCGGTTTTGGGAGCATCCTTTTCGGCGCTCTTGGCTGGCTCGGCCGGCTTCGGGTCCTCGGCTCGCAAGCCGATCGGGCAGCTCGTGGCCAGTCCAAACAACGCAATGGTGGCAAGGCGGCGTATCATCGCTTTCATGGGCCCCGTGCGGGAGAAAGGGGGGTGTGTGCACGAACGAATGAGCAGAGCGGTCCGATCCCTCGATGGCCGGCGGCACTAAGCAGTTGCCAGCCCAGCCGAAACGTTTCCAATATACAACACGTAGGCGGAGTTTGCGAATTATAGACGACGTTGACGATCGTAACGAATGTGCGGCGACGCCGCCGCAAACAACTCACGCTCCTCAGACAGTTGCCGCCGAGCGTGTCGTTCTTGTGCGTCGACTCATGACCAGTGAACCCGAAATTACGCCGGTGCTGGCCGAGTATCCCCAGGAGTGTGAGCCTTCACGGTGGCAATTTTTGGCCGGAGCCGGTGGATTCAGCGGATCGCTGCTCTGGCTGCTCACAACCCCTGCCGGGCCGTTGTGCTTACGGCGCTGGCCCCGCACCGAATCGCCGCCGCGCTTCGAGCGGCAACGCCTGAAGGCGATTCACCGGTTTTTGAAGTTTGTTCATGCAGCGGGGTTCGACCGGGTACCGTTGCCACGGCAAGCGCGATCCGGCCACACCGTCATCGAGCATGCCGCGCACTTTTGGGATTTGAGCACTTGGATGCCGGGACGCGCCGACTTCGGCGCCAACCCCAGCGAAGTGCGGCTATGTGCGGCAATGACCGCGCTGGGCGAGTTCCACTGCGCTGCCGAGTCGTTTCCCGCGCAATCTCGCCGGCGTGGCCGGTCCGACGGCATGCGTCGGCGCTACCACGAGCTTTGCAAGTTGATGCACAACGAACTTGCTCCGCTGCGTCGCTGCATCGAGCCCGCGGATTGGCCCGAAATGGCGGAGCGTTCCACAGCGTATTACGACCTTGCCTGGCAGCTCGCCCCTCGGCTTGTCGGCGAACTTACCTCGACGGCGAACCTGCAAGTTCCGTTGCAGGTTTGCCTCCGCGACGTCTGGCACGAGAATATGCTGTACGAAGGCGACCGTGTGACGGCGATCCTCGACTTCAGCACGCTGGCGGTCGACAATGTGGCAACCGATGTTGCCCGGCTGCTGGGGAGCTGTGTGCTCGACGACCCGGCCGGCTGGCGTGCTGGGCTCGAGGCCTACGAATCGATCCGGCCACTTAGTGCCGACGAGCGACGGCTGGTGGCGGCGTTCGATCGAGCGAACGTGATACTGAGCGGGTTAAACTGGATTCGCTGGGTGTACCAGGACCGCCGCGAGTTCGACGACCGACCAAGGGTGCTAGCGAGAATGGACCATTGGCTCACGCGAATACGGTGCTTACTAGCCCGAAGCGCCAGCGAGGGATAGTTGGGCAAACCATCTGTTTCCCTCGCTAGCGCTTCGGGCTAGTGACGATCGAACTCCAACCGCCGCCGCCGATTTGCTACCTTATGGACCAGATAAATTGGGTCCGAGAACGGTCGAAGGGATAGCTGCCATGTCGAAAGTTGCGCCGAAAGTTGCAAGGAGCGCCGGTTGGCTCGGCGCGGCGATGTTGCTGGTGTGGTCCGCCGGGTTACCGGCCCACGCGCAGCAAGTGGTCGGCCTGCCAGGGCTCGATCTGGGCAAGGTGCAAACGCCGGTGGCGGTGACGGCCGAGGTGGTTCCGGGTGCAGGCGGCGAGCCGGCACAGCTCGTCGTGCATGCCAAAATGCAGGACGGCTGGCATATCTATTCCACGACCCAGCCCCCCGGCGGCCCGGTCCGCACGAAGATCACGCTCGCCGCCGACTCACCTGCGAAGCTGGCCGGCGAGTTCCAGCCGACGCCAGCTCCCGAAAAGCATCCCGAGCCGGCGTTCAACAACATCACGGTCGAAACGCACGCCGGCGACGTGACGTGGCGCGCTGGGCTGTCGATCCCGCCGGGGACCGATCTCGCTCAGCTCGTCGTCTCGGGCAAGGTGTTCGTGCAGGCGTGTACCGACACCAATTGCCTGCCGCCGCAAAACGTGCCGTTCGAGGCACGGCTTGCTCCCGGGTCGCCAGCTCAAACCGCTCCCGCTGCAACGCAGCCAGCCGTGAAGCCGCAGCCTGCTGCCAAGCCACAGGCATCGGCTCCGCTGGCCGTCGAAACGCTTGGCAAGTACACGCACGCGCTCAGCCACGCGATCATCGAAGGGCGCATCGAGCCGCAGGTCGTCACCCCCGGCAGCCGCGCCACACTGCACCTGCGAGCCACGCCGACCGATGGCTACTACATCTACGCCTTGGCCAGCAAGCCGACCGATTTCGGACCCAAGCCGACGCTGATTCAACTAACGCGCGCAACCGCCTGTACCGATTCGACACCGCGCCCCAGCGAAAAGCCGCAGTCGATGCAGACGACCACGGGCCAAGCGGTCGGCTATCACACCGATCCGGTCGAGTGGACGATCGACCTGTGCACCCCCGACACCGCCCGCGCCGGCGCGTTGCCGGTCGAGGGATTGATAGGCTACATGACCTGCCTGAAGGACGGCAGCTGCGACTTGCCGAGGGCGGCCAAGTTCTCGGGCATCCTCAACGTCGGCACGGACCACAAGAACGGTTCGCTGATGCTGCGCTTCGAGGATGCCAAGTACAGCCAGGTCGCCGCCCTGGCTCTTGCCGCGCCGCCCCCGACTGTGCAAGCCACGCACGGCATCACTCCCGCGATCCCCTTGGCCCCGACCAACGAGCCGCCGCGCGACTTGTCGGCGCTGCCGTGGATGATTCTCTCGGCATTGCTGGGCGGTTTGATCTTGAACCTGATGCCGTGCGTGCTGCCGGTGATCGGGCTGAAAATTTTCTCGTTCGTCGAGCAGGCGGGCGAAAGCCGCCGCGTGGCGCTGCTGCTAAACCTCTGGTACACGCTTGGCGTGCTGGCTGTGTTCATGGTGCTGGCGACACTCGCCAGTGCCGCGAAGCTGGGCCTGGCCGATTCGAGCTGGGGCTGGGGCCAGCAGAATTCGTCGGTCGTGTTCAACATCGCGATGTGCTCGATCGTATTCGTGATGGCGCTCAGCTTCCTGGGCGTGTGGGAGATTCCGATTCCCGGCTTCGTCGGCTCAGGCAAGGCGCAAGACCTCGCTGCCCGCGAAGGAGCGTTCGGCGCGTTCACCAAGGGGATCGTCACGACGGTGCTCTCGACCGCCTGTAGCGGACCGTTCCTGGGCCCGGTGCTGGGCTTCACGCTCACGCAACCGCCATTCATCACCTACCTGATCTGCGGCTTCATCGGTCTGGGGATGGCGAGCCCATATCTGATCATCGGCGCGTTCCCCGAGCTGGTGCGCTTTCTGCCGAAGCCTGGCGCGTGGATGGACACGTTCAAGCAGGCGATGGGCTTCGTGATGATGGGGGCGATCGTGTTCCTGTTCAGCGCGATGCCGAAACGCGAATACGTGGTGCCGACGTTCTGCCTGCTCGTCGGCTTGTGGGCCGGCTGCTGGTGGATCGGCCGCACACCGCTGTACGCCGGAGCCGCCAAGCTGGCCAAGGCCTACACGATCGGCGGACTGATTACTGCCGTGGTCGGCATCGCGGGGTTCAAGGTGCTGTTGCCCAGTGAGTCACTGATCGCCTGGCGGCCTTATTCGCAGCAGGCGCTCCAGCAGCTCACAGCCGAAGGAAAGACCGTGATGGTCGACTTCACCGCCGACTGGTGCCTGACCTGCAAGACGAACCTGAACTTTGTCATCAACACGCCCGAGGTGAGCGACGCCGTGCGGCGTGCCGGCGTGGTGCCGTTGATCGTCGATCTGACCGATCCGGACAGCGAAGATTGGAAGGTGCTCAACTCGCTGGGCTTCCAATCGATCCCGATGCTCGCCATCTTCCCCGCCCACGAGCCACAGAGGCCGATCACCCTGCCCGACCTGCTCACAAAGAACAAGGTGCTCGACGCCCTGGAAAAAGCCGGCCCCTCAAAACAAACACCACGCACGGCGCGGCGGTGATGACGGGAGAGACAAAGCAATGGCGCAACCCGTCGTCGTCGCTTTGCTGTGCGCCGTGTGCTTTTCGGCGTCTTGCTCCAGAGAAGACGGGAACCGGGTTCCAACCACTCTTGCCGAGGCGCATCGGAAGCATCCCGACGACATGTCGGGCATCATTCTCGACACGTTTTGGTGCAAGCTGCACCATCAGCCGTTCCGGTTTGACGAGCGCGCCAAGTATTACCAGGAGTACTGGCGCTCGATGGAGAAGCCCAAAGGAGGCAGCCCGGCCGATGGCGCAAGAATCGCCTGGGTGGTTACACAAGGAAGCGGCACAGGCACCGCCCATCTCGGCATCAGCACGTCGGACCACAGCAATTGGCGCTACGAATACCGCGCGTTCTCCGTGACTCTGTGCCTCGGTGGTCATTTCTGCTGCTTCTTAAGTGCCGCGATGGCTTCCTCGGCGCCCACCAGCTGCCGGCGCAGATCGTCGAGGCTGGCCCGCTCTTTGGCCACCACGTCGGCAGGTGCCCGTGAGACGAAGTTCTCGTTTGCGAGCTTGCCTTCTTTCGCTTGAATCTGTTTCGCCAGGTTTTCGCGATCTTTCTCCTTGCGCGCGATCTCGGCGTCGACATCGATTAGCCCCACTAGGTCGACGAACAACTCGGCCGCGCCGGCGGTGATGTTTGCGCTGGTCGCGGGCGGCGCCGTCGACGGTCCCCAGCCGGTCGCCGTCGCCCCGGCCATCGATTCGAAATAGCCAGCCATCGGTCGTAGCAGCTCGACGAGCGCCGCATCGCAGCGCACCGAAAACTTGATCGGCGTCTTTGGCGGAATGTTCTGCCGGGCACGAATCTCGCGCAGCCCTTTTAGCACTTCTTGGAAGCGCGCGAAGCGGGCCTCGATCTCGACATCCTGCCGGCGCACGTCGGGCTCAGGCCACGCAGCGATCACCACGCTCTCATCGGCCGCTTGCGGTTTAGCCAATCCGCGCGCGGGGCATGCCTCATTGAGGAGTCGCCAAATCTCTTCCGTAATGAACGGAATCACCGGGTGCAGCAGCCGCAGCAAGTTGTCGAGCACGTGGGCCAGCACGCGCTGAGCAACCTGGCGCGACGCGGCATCTTGCAGCCGCCCTTTGACCATCTCCACGTAGAAACTGCAAAACTCGTCCCAGGCAAACTCGTAAAGCAGCCGCGTGTAATCGGCAAAGCGGTAGGTGTCCAGCGCGCCGGTCGCCTCGCCAGCGACAGTCGCCAGCCGGCTCAAAATCCAGCGATCCTCAACCGCCAGCTCAGCATCTTTCACCGCGCCGGCCGTGTAGCCTTCCAAATTCATCAAGGCGAAGCGGGCTGCGTTCCACAGCTTGTTGCAGAAATTGCGGCCTTTCTCGAACCGTTCGCTCACCACCGCGCCGCGCGGCAGCGCCTTGTCCGCTGGCTTCTCGGCCCACTGCGTTGAGAACTCCTTGGAGCAGTGAGTACACGCCACGCGCGGCAGCACGCGGTTCTTGCGAGTCTGTTCGATCAGCTTGCCGCAGTGGGGACACTCGAACTCGACCGGCATCCGCACGTCCTGCGTCTCGGTCGTCAGGTCCGTCAGGCCGAACCGCAGCGCATCGGCGCCGAACTTTTCGATCACGTCGATCGGATCGACGCCGTTCCCCTTCGACTTCGACATCGTATCGCCGTAGCCATCGAGAATCTTGGGATGGATGAAGACCTCGTGGAACGGAATTACCCCTTCTCCCTCCGGGAGAAGGTGGCCGAAGGCCGGATGAGGGTGAAGCGGCTTGTGCGCTGTTGCCGATTGCGCTTTGCTCGCCTGGTGCGCTGTTGCCGCTTCACCCTCACCCGGCTCGCTGTGCTCGCCACCCTCTCCCGGAGGGAGAGGGTTTCTGCGGACATTGTGCAGCCCCATCAGCACCATCCGCGCAACCCACAGCGTGATAATGTCGCGGCTGGTGACCAGCGTGCTGGTGGGATAGTAGTACGCCAGTTCCGGCGTTTGGTCGGGCCAGCCGAGCGTGCTATGTGGCCACAAGGCGCTGCTGAACCAGGTATCGAGCACGTCGGGGTCTTCTGTGTAGCCCATCGTGATGAGCGTGTCCCGAATCGCATCGAGCAGCGATGGATCGCGGAAGCAGATGTGCAGATGGCCTTCCGCGTACGAACACGCAAAGCCTTCCATCGCCTCGTCTGCCCGAGCATCATCGTCGCCACATGCTGGTCCGATCACATACTTGAGAAAGTACGCGCGAACAGCCGCTTCCGTGTAGTTTTCGCCGTCCCATTTGGGGCGCGTCCAAACCGGTATCCGGTGTCCCCACCACAGTTGCCGGCTTACGGGCCAGTCGCGTTTTTCGCCGAGCCAGTCGAGATAGGTCTTGGCGTAGCGCGACGGAAAAATCTTCACGCGGCCATCGCTCACGGCGTCCATTGCCGATTGGGCCAGTTCGTTCATTTTCACGAACCATTGATCAGCCAGCCACGGCTCGATAGGCGTCTTCGAGCGATCACTGTGGGCCAAGTCGATTTCGCGATCCTCGACCTCCGCCAACAGGCCGGCCGTTTCGAGATCGGCAACCACGCGCTCGCGCGCCCTGGCCATCGATAGTTTCTGATACGGCTCGGGCACGCCGCCGTTCAGCGTGCCGTCGGGGCTCATGATGTTGATCGATCGAAGGTTCTGCCGACGACCCACGTCGTAGTCGTTCGGATCGTGTGCCGGCGTGATCTTCACCGCGCCGGAACCCATTTCGGGCTTCGCCCATTCGTCGGCCACCAGCGGGATGTCGCGATCGGCCAGCGGCAGGCGGACCATGCGCCCGGCGCGGGCCATGTCACGCAGCTTGATGAGCTCCGCCAGCTTCGCCCCACGGCGCTCGACGAGCGCGTCGAGCTGCGATTGCACCGCAGGCGTTTCTTTCTCGGAAGTGTCGGCGAGCTTCGCACGTAGTTCGGCCTCAGCGCGGTCGAGCGCTTTGGCCGGGTCGGGATGCACCGCCACGGCCGTGTCGCCGAGCATCGTTTCGGGGCGGGTCGTGGCGACGGTGACAAACTCCGGCTCGCCGGGCTTGGGATCGACGACCGGATATTTGATGTGCCAGAAGTGCCCCTTCACCGTTTCATGGAATACTTCGTCGTCGCTGACGGCGGTTTGCAGGAACGTGTCCCAGTTCACCAGGCGCTTGCCGCGGTAAATTCTTCCTTCTTTGAACAGGTTGAAGAAGGTCTCGCGCACCGCCCGAGCACATTGGTCGTCTAGCGTGAACCGGGTGCGCTGCCAGTCGCAACTGCATCCCAGACGTTGGAGTTGGCCGAGGATGCGCTGCTCATAATCGTTCTTCCACGCCCAGATGCGCTCGACGAGCTTCTCGCGCCCCAGGTCGTGCCGGCTCAGCTTTTCTTCTTGCAATAGCCGGCGTTCGACGACCGCTTGCGTGGCGATGCCCGCATGGTCGGTGCCCGGCATCCACAGGGCGTTGAACCCCTGCATGCGCTTCCAGCGCACTAGCGTATCTTGCAGCGTGTTGTTCAGCGCGTGCCCCAGGTGCAGCGCGCCGGTCACGTTCGGCGGCGGGATAACGATCGTGTACGGGCCCTTGGGGAATTTTTCCCCCGTGGGATCGGGCTCGCTGTGGAAATAGCTCTTGCCACTCGGATTAGCGCCGAGCCAAAACGGGTACCAATGCCGCTCGGGCTCGGCGTGTGCGTATTGCTTAGGGAGATCGTTCATACCGATGGACAATGGAAAGTAGTCAATGGCCAAAGGCAATCATGTTCCATTTCCCATTGGCCATTGTTCATTGTCCATTTGCATTCCTTTCGTCCTTGAAAAGTTTGTATTCGATGCTACCGACCAGCGCCAGCCAGCTGGCTTCGATGATGTTTTCGCTGACGCCGATCGTGCCCCAGACATCGTGCTCGTCGCGGCTTTCGATCGTCACGCGGACGCCGGCCGCCGTGGCCGCCTCGGAATTGATCACGCGGACTTTATAGTCGACCAGGTGCATATCGGCCAAGCTGGGATACGCCTCGGCCAAGGCCTTTCGCAGGGCGGCGTCGAGCGCGTTCACCGGACCGTCTCCCTCGGCCACTTCGTGCCGCACGCGGTCGCCGACGCGCAGCTTGACCGTGGCCTCGGTCGTCAACAACGAGGTTTCGCCATGAGGATCGCCGTCGGCTTCGACGGTAACATGAAAATTCAGCCGCTCGAAATGCGCACGGAATGTGCCGGCGCACTTTTGCACCAGCAGATCGAACGAGGCCTGGGCCGCCTCGAACTGATAGCCGCGGTTCTCCAACTCGACGACACGGGCCAGGATCTTGTCCATCAGGGCCCGGTCGCCTTGGAGATGGTGCTTGCTCGTGAGGGCTTCGATGTTCGACCGGCCGGAAAGTTCGCTCACCAGCACGCGGCGCTCGTTGCCGACCGCCTCGGGATGAATGTGCTCGTAGCTGCTTGCGGCGCGGTTGACCGCGTGGACGTGCATGCCACCTTTGTGCGCGAAGGCACTGGCGCCGACGAACGGCTGATTGTTGCGGTAGTTCTGGTTCGCCAGCTCGTAAATGAACCGCGACAGCTCGGTGAGCCGCTCGATGCTGCCGGGCTGGAGCACCTCGAAGCCGCGCCGCTTGAGCGCGAGGTTGGCGGCGACGCTGATCAGGTCGGCGTTGCCGCAGCGCTCGCCAAGACCGTTGATGGTGCCTTGCACCTGCACGGCGCCGGCGTCAACGGCGGCCAGCGAGTTAGCGACCGCAAGCTCACAGTCGTTGTGGCAATGGATGCCGACGGGCACCGGCAGCGCCTCGATCGCGGCGCGCGTCATCGCGGCGATGTCGCCCGGCAGCGTTCCGCCGTTGGTATCGCACAGGACGATGATGCTCGCCCCGGCCTCGGCAGCGGCCCGCACCGTATGCAGTGCGTAGTCGCGATTGGCCTTGAAACCATCGAAGAAGTGCTCGGCATCGTAGATCGCTTCCCGCCCCGCGGCGCAGAAGTAAGCGATCGTCTCGCCGATCATCGCCAGGTTCTCTTCCAGCGTGGCGCGCAGCACCTCGGTGACGTGGAAGTCAGAAGTCTTGCCAACAATGGTGACCGCCGGCGTGCCCGCGGCGATTAGCGCTTTCATGCCCGGATCATCGGCCGCGGCGACTGCCTTGCGGCGCGTCATGCCGAACGCGCAGAGCTTCGCATGCTTCGGCGGCACGCCCTGCATGCGCTGGAAGAACTGGGTGTCCTTGTCGTTCGAGAGCGGATAGCCTCCTTCGACGAAATCGAATCCTAGGCTGTCGAGGCGCTCGGCGATCAGCAGCTTGTCTTGCAGCGAGAAGCTCACGCCCTCGCCTTGGCTGCCGTCGCGGAGCGTGGTGTCGTAAAGTTGGATGCGTCGCATGCGGAAATGATGAATGCAGAATGATGAATTCGGCAGAGGAACGTCCGAAAACAAAAAAACCCTGGGGCCTTGTGGCCTCAGGGCTGACGGTTGATCGATGGTGACGAAACGGTCGATGCCCTAAAGCCGGTGCTCCGGAGTAATAATTCGAGCCACGACAATGGCGATTCGACGGATCATCATCGAAAGTGTAGATCGCTTCAGTGCGGTCGTCAACGTCGCAAGCCCACGGATGGCCATCCGCGGGCCTTAGTGGGCGTCGGTGTAACGTATGCCGTGGATAGTGACTTTGCGGCGGAACAACTTGTCGCCGGCGGTGGCGTAGAGGGTGTCGAGCTTCGGGCCGGCAAAGACCACGTTCGACAGCGAACCCGGCTGCGGCTTCGCAATCACGCCCATCAGCCGGCCTTGCGTGTCGAAGATTTGCAGGCCGAGGAGCGACGTCGAGTACACACGACCATCGGAGTCGATCGTCATGCCGTCGGCGCGGCTTGCCAGTTGCCCCGGGGCAAGCGCCAGCGTGTAGAACGGTTGCTTGTCTTTGAGCGAGCCGTCGTCGGCAATCACGAATGCCCAGAGATGCTTGCCGGCCGAGTCGGCGACGACCAGCGTTCGCTGATCGGGCCAGAGGATGATGCCGTTGGGACGCTCGATCCCTTCGTCGACAATTTTCTTGTTCCCCTTGGGATCGACGTGCCACACCCGGCTGTTCTTCGGATCGGTGAAGTAAACCGCGCCGGCGCGCGTGACGACCAGGTCGTTGCTGTTCACGCCGTCGGCAATCGTCGCCGGCGTGCCGGAAGAGTCGTAGGCGACGATTTTTTGATTGCCGTTCTGGCAGGCATACAGCCGGCCATCGGGGCCGAACATCAGGCCGTTCGAGGCGCCCGAGTTCTCGACGAACACGCTCGCTTTGGCGCTGGCGATATCGAACTTGTGGATGCGGTTGTTCGGGATATCGGTGAAGTAAACATTCCCCAGGGCATCGACCGCGGGGCCTTCCGTGAACTTGAACCCCTCGGCGACTTTTTCCCACGGCTGGCCGGGGATAAGAATCTCAGCCAGCTTCAGCTCTTGCGCCTCGGCGGCAGCGGAAACGAAAAAACCACAGAGGCACAGAGGCACGGAGAACGCGCGGAGCAACGGTGACATTGGTGATCTCAGTTCTAAGACAGGTCTATTCATCATCCGCACCGTGTCGTCCTCCGTGCCTCCGTGTCTCGGTGTTTAGTTCTGCGCCGATTTGACGCCGGGGTAGTCGCGCCACAGCCAGCGCATGGTGTCGGGGAAGATCGATCCGCCGTGCTTGCCCGAGTGGGCGCCGTCGCCGTAGACGAACTTGTAGTCGTAGTTGATGAACTTCAAGGCAGCCGCCATCTCCTGATTCGCCAATGGCCAGTTGCCGTGGGCGTTGTCGAGGTCGCTGGAGCCATCTTGCAGGAAGACGCGGATCGGCTTCGGCTCGGTCTTGCGGATGACGAACGGAATGACGTTGCCACCGCGGATGTTGGTGAAGCTGCCGATGTGGCTCACCACCTTGGCAAACTGATCGGGACGCTCCCAGGCGACGTTGAACGCGCAGATGCCACCGGAGCTGTTGCCGCAAATGGCCCGGCCCTTTGGATCGTCGGTGATTGCGTAACGCTTCTTCACCTCGGGAATGATCTCGTCGATCAGGAACCGGGCGTACTGATCGCCCAGCGAGTCGTACTCGAAGCTGCGGTTCGAGCGCGGCTTTTCACCCTTCTTGGTCGCCGGGAACGAGCCCGGATTGATGAACACGCCGATCGTGATCGGCATCTCGCCGCGAGCGATCAGGTTGTCGCACACGATCGGCACGCGGTACTGCCCTTTGCCCTCGGTGTTCGCCATGCCGACGCCGTCCTGAAAGACCATCAGGCAGGCGGGCATTGCGGCGTCGTACTGGGCGGATACGTAAATCGACCAATCGCGTTCGGTCCCCTCAAAGATTTTGCTCTTCCACGGCGACTGTTTTTCGACCTTCCCCTCCGGCACCCCTTTGCCGCGCTCGAGCGAATCGGGGCCGAGCGTGTAATCGTCGACGGCAAGCGCCGAAGCGGCGCACGATGCGAGAATCATCAAGGCAGCGAGCGTTCGAAGCATGGCAGCATTCCTTACGATTTCTTCTTGGGAGGTGGAGCGAGGGTTTCGGGCGGTTTGTCGGCGGCGAATTTCGACCATACCGGGTCAATCTCCGCGACACCGAGGATACCCGCGTGGATATACAGTCCGTAGCGCAGGTGAATCGGCTTTTCGGTGATCTCCATCGGCCCGGCGAAAGTGAGCGCGGCCCCCATCCAACCGTCGTCGCGAACGTGGAACACGGTGGGATAATTCGGGTTCGAGGGATGGTCGAAAAGCGTGATCCCTTCCATGGCCTCCGGGGCGATTTGCCCCGCGTAGTCGCACCAGCGGGCCGGCTTCCAAAACACTTCCTTCTCGTTCACCGCTCCTTCGCTGTTGAGAATGCGGCCGCCGCCGTCCTTCACACCGAGGGTCTTAGCCATCCGCACGCCGAGGAAGCCGAATGGAGTCTTGCCGAGTGTGACCGGCCGCTTGTCGACGAACAACTCGAGATCGATCGTGACGAGAAATTCGTCCTCGTCCCCTTCGGGCGTCACGCGAATACGCCGGCGATCGTGCATGAGCACCGTGCCGTCGGCTTTCTTTCCAGTCGTTCAGGGCGATGAGCCAGGCCGCGTCGCTGCCGGTTTCATCGGTGTAGTTCTCGATGCGCTGGTGGACGATGCGCCCTTGGCCACGGTCGCCCCAGAAATCGGTGTCGCCGACCATGTGGTGCGAGATCCAGACGGAATTATGATGGCTGTGCCCAATGGGGTCGCGTGGGTGGCCCATGCGCGTCAGCGATCGGCCCGAGAGACCCATCACCGGAAACAAGAACGGCCGCTCGACGGTTGGGCCGTGGTGATAGCGGACCAGCTCGCGACCTTCGTACTGAAACGAGTCCTGGCCGTAGGGTTGCGGCACGACCTGATAGACCGGCACCGGCTTGGGCGGCGGCAGATCGTTCTCGGCGGCGCGGGCGGCGAGATGGGCTAAGGCGACAAGGATGGCGAACGGTAGCAGCCAGCGGCGGCGTGGCATGGCGGCGATCCAACAGCGGGCGGGATGCGTATGGCTGGGGCGATGCCACAGTAAACCGAGGCCACGGGGCGTGCAAGCAGTTACTTTGCCGGCAGCGATGGTGCCCCGTGACCGCGCGAAGAGGCAAGCATTGCGACATCGAACGACGGTGGCGGGCCGACTGAATGGCACGGCAAAGTTTTGGCATTCGGAAAAACCTCCGCGGTCGTCTCATGTTCCCAGGTGTTGAAGGCCGAATAAACAGGGCGTCAAAATGGCCTGATGGCGTGCGCTCACGCCGCGGCGAATCATCGCTGACCCGAAACAAGGAGTGAGTCGCATGCGCTGGAGCCGGTACGAATTCCTCGGTGGCGCGTTGTCGTTAGCGGTAGCGAGTTTGGCGGGGACGGCCACAGCCGCATCGCCCTCGGCCGAAGACGCCCTGCAGTTGCAGCCGGTGCAGAAAGAGGTCGAGATCGACCGACCGGCCTCGACCGATGCCGCCAAGTGTACGATCAAGGCCGAGCAAATCGGTGGCGCGACCGGCTGGATCGTGCGCAACTCGAACGGCCAAATCCTGCGGCGTTTTGCCGATACGAACAACGACAACATCGTCGACCAATGGTGCTACTATCTCGGCGGCATCGAGGTTTACCGCGATATCGACCAGAACTTCAATGGCAAGGCCGACCAGTACCGCTGGCTGAACACCGCTGGCACGCGCTGGGCGCTCGACACGAACGAGGACGGCAAGATCGACTCGTGGAAGGCGATCTCGGCCGAGGAAGTGAGCGCCGAGCTGGTGCGAGCGATCGGGAGCCGCGATACGGCGCAGTTCGGCCGATTGTTGGTGAGCAGCGAAGAAATCGGCTCGTTGGGCCTGGGAAGCGAGCAGGCGAAAAAGCTCGCGACCCTAGTCGACTCGGCGCCCGATCGGTTCAAGAAGTTCCTGACGGCTCAAAAGTCGCCCGGAGCGAAGTTCGCTTCGATGGGCAACAAGGTGCGCTGGGTGCATTTCGGCGGCTGGCAACCGGGGCTGGTGCCGGCTGGCACGAATGGCTCGACGAAGGACGTCGTGGTTTACGAGAACGTCGCGGCCATGGTGCAGATCGACGGCCAAAAAGAGCAGAACGACCAGATTCCGATCGGCACGCTGGTGAAGATCGCCGAAGGCTGGCGGCTGATCGATTCGCCGCCGATTCCCGGCGACGCCAGCGACACCGCCGCGGCCCAAGGATTTTTCTACCCCAGCGAACTGGCTCTGCGGCCCGAAACGCCCGCAGGGAGCGGGTCGGAAGGCGACGCCAAGGTGCAGGAATGGGTCGCCAAGCTCGAGAAGCTCGACAAGCAAATCATGACGGCCAGTCCCAGCGACCAGGCCCGGCTGAATGCCGAGCGAGCCGACCTTGTCGAGCAGATTGCTTCGCTGAACACGGGCGATGATCGCAAGTTGTGGATTCGTCAGTTGGCCGACACGATCAGCGCGGCGGCCCAAACCGGCGCGTTTCCCGACGGTGTGCAGCGGCTCAAGTCGTTGCACGAGAAGCTCGACCGGAACTCGGACGATGCCGATCTGGCCGCGTTCGTCGAGTTTCGCTATCTGACGGCGGATTACGGCTCAACGATCAGCCAGCCGAACGCCGACTTCGTGACCATTCAGAAGAAATGGCTCGACAGCCTGAACAAATATGTGACCGACCATCCGACCAGCCCCGACACGGCCGAGGCGATGCTGCAACTGGGCATTGCCCAGGAGTTTGCCGGCCAAGAGGACGAAGCCAAGAACTGGTACGGCAAGATCGTCGACGGCTTCCGTGACGCACCGGCCGCCAAGAAAGCTGGCGGCGCCAAGGCGCGGCTTGAGTCGGTCGGCAAAGTGATTCAGCTTTCGGGCAAGAGCATCACCGGCCAGCAAGTGAGCCTGGGCCAGTTCCGCGGCAAGGTGGTGGTGCTGTACTACTGGGCCACCTGGAGCGAGCCGTGCCTGAAGGACCTGGCGACACTCCGCGAGCTGCAAGCGAAGTACGCCAGGGACGGGCTGGCGATCGTCGGCATCAGCCTCGACAACCAGGCCAACGACCTGACGACGTTCATGAAAACGAACAAGCTGCCGTGGCAGCAGGTCTACGAACCGGGCGGGCTCGACAGCCCGTTGGCCAACGCCCTTGGCATCCTCACGCTGCCGAGCGTCCTGTTGATCGATAAGCAAGGGAAGGTGGTGAACCGCAATGTCCATGTCGGCGAACTGGACAAGGAGGTTGGAGCCCTGCTGCGATAGTTGTGATATCGCCATGACCGGCGTCCCCCACGTTGCTCATCGCTGGCAACACTCGACATGAATCAAAGGCCCGTGGGGGGCGCCTTCTCGATCCGCGCCGCGGCCTTCGGGCCGCGGTGCGGATCGTTGTTTTTTCAGGCTACGGGTGAGAGCCTCCGGGCTACGGAGTCCAGCAGCGACCCCGTAGCCTGTAGTCCGTAGCCCGTCGCCTGCTTCACAAACCGCTATCGCCATGCAAGCGAGATCATGCTATTGTCCCCGCGCCGTGTTTCTGAAGTGCGCGAAGGATTCGCTCATGCAAGCCATGGTCTCCTTGGCCGAAGTCTGGTACCTGGTTGTCATTCCCATTCTGGGCTTGGGAAGCACCTGGCTGGCGCGGGTCTCGGAAGGCTCGGCACGCGAGCAATGGTGGCAAACGTTGTTCTTCGCATTCCTGGGACTGGTAGCCGGGGCGACCCTCGTGGCCATGCAGATCGGCCCTGCCGCCGGGATCGCCAGCGGAGCGACGCTGGCGATGATGGCCCTGGGGGCGACCTGCGATTTCTCGCGGCGATAGCGGCGGGAACAGGCGACGGGCTTCCGGCTACGGCCTACGGGCGCAGCAGGAAGCGTCGATTCGCCGCCGTCTGCAGCCTGTAGTCCGAAGCCTGTAGCCCGTTCCCGCCGCTAGCTGTTTGGCCTCATAAGCTGCGAAAACTTTGCAGCCTGCACGGCGCCGCTTTCACCCCCTAGCGGCGGCAAAATCGAAAAAAAGCCTCCCTAACGTATAACCCGCAACCGAAACCAATACATAGGTTGCAGGGTCGTTCGAGGCATCTGGTTCGTCGCGGCCGCTCGACACTCGGCTGGCGGGCAATTCCGCGACGCGACACGGTCCCGCGCCAGCGCCTCGAAATGCGCCCCGTACGATGCGAATCCGATCAAGGAGGAAGAGGAATATGCGACGTTTCATTCTCGGCGTGGCGATCTCGGCCGTCGCCGGCCTGAGTCCCGCCTGGGCGGTCGCGGCGGATCAGGAAGCCGCACAGCGCATTGCCGCTTCGCTGCGGGCCAGCGGCCGACTGACCGACTACAGTCTCGGCGTCCAGTACGAAGAGGGCACGGTGTGGCTGTCGGGCCGCGTGGCCGACGAGCAACAGATGGATGAAGCCGTGGAGATGGCCCGCAACCTGCCCGACGTCACCGATGTCGTAAACAACCTTGAAATCCGCCCAAGCCGGCCGGCTACGAGCTCGGCGGTCCGCCTGGCGACCGAAGCGACCGACTCCGCCGATCAGCAAATCGCCGACGAGCAGGTGATCCAAGTCGCGCACACCAGCGATAACAGCGAACTGCGGCTGCGCACGGCCACTCGCAATCTGCTCGGCATGCGCGGCTTCGCCTCTCCGGCCAAGGTGCCGACTGGTGATCAAGCGCAAACCACGCAGCAGCGCATGCCGACCAAAGTGCAACCTCGCCCGGCCACGCAACAGCGCGTTGCCGCCCCGGTGCAACAAAAGATCATCTTGCAGCCGAAGGCCACCGTGCAGCAGAAGCCGACCGCGCACAAGCAAGCCACGGTGCAGATGAGGCCTCCGGTGCAAGCGGCCCCCGCCCCTGCGGCACTGCCGGCCGTCTCGAACCCCGGCGATCCGGGCGATCCGCTGGCCCGCTCGGGCAGCACTCGTTTTGCTCCGGCGTCGTCACGGCGCAGCTCGAGCGAACCGGTGATTCGCACGCCGGCCACGCCGCGCGCCACCGGCAATCAAGTTAGCGGCAACCGCCCCGCCTCGTACGACGAGACGGCGCAGCCGGTGATGATGGCCCCGCAGCAGGGCGAAGTGGTTATGCAAGGCGAACCGGCGGGCGAAGTGGAATACGAAATGGCCATGCAGCCGCAGGCTGCCGCGCAAGGACAACTGGTCCGGCGGATGCCGACCCAGCAGACCGGCTTCTTCCACCATCACCGTGCTCCGCCTTACGGCCCGCCGTGTGGGCCGAATTGCGGTCCCTATGGCGGCGGACCAGGTGGATATCCGGGAGGAATGAGTGGCCCGGGAGGAATGGGTGGCCCGGTTGGCATGGGTGGGTACGGCATGGCCGGTGGTCCGGTGGGCTACGACAACCCGCAGCTGCCGAACTACGCCTGGCCTTCGTACGCCGCGTACCCCAATTACGCCGCACTGACTTACCCCACGCAGTACTCGGCCGCGGCCTGGCCCTACATCGGCCCGTTCTACCCCTATCCGCAAGTGCCGCTCGGCTGGCGGAAGGTGGCCCTGGAATGGGACGACGGCTGGTGGTTCCTCTCGTTCCACGACCGGCATTGCCATCACTAACGGCTAGACCGGTCGTGGGTTAATCGTTCGATAGCATCTCGGCCTCCGTGCGAACCGCCAGTCGCTCGGAGGCCGATTCTCTGCGCTGCTAGCACATCGGCTGCCGGTTTTTCCTGCCTAACCGGAAAAATCCGCAAGTTTGTTGCAACCGGCGCCGATATCTACGCCTAGATTTTCCGTCCCAGCGGCCGAGCGAGTGTCGCGTGGCGGAAACGGTCGGACGCATGGCGGTCGACTGCCACGAAACCCCGTTGCACACCAATCGCCGACCCAAGGAATACACAATGGTTCGCAAGCCCCTCTACGCTGCGGCACTGTTGGCCATTGCTCTGTGCTCGGTCGGCAGCACGGGTTGCACGTTTCCGTTCAACACTGTGACGGGACCTTACTTCCACGCCCCGTTTCCGATTCCGGTGAGCCCGTACTTCCAGAAGCTAGTTGAAGACCGCAAATGGAACGCCGAACGCTACGAGCGCGTGCCGATCCTTGGTCCGTTGACTGCCGGCGGGCCAGCCGTGGCGCTTGACCCGCCGACGCCTGATGAAGTGATGCGCGCCCTGGAGAAGGCCAGCCCCGTGCAAGGCGGCGTGCCGTTGCTGTACGAAGTGCAGCGCAACAATGTGCGCATGACCGTCGAGCCGATCTGCGATTACGTCGATCCGCCGCGCTTCTATCCGCTGGTCGGCCCGGCGCAGCTGCACCACGCCCACTACAAGTGCACGATCTACTACACGCAGGTCAACCGTATCGGCTGGCCGCTGCCTTCGACGCACGTCGACGAGGATTCGCGCGAAGTGATCTACATCGACCACAACCACTTGCACATGGTCGGCAACGTCGACGAGGGGCCGGGCGCCGGAATCTAACGGCGACGTTTTCTGGCCTGACTCGCATCGCGCCCGCACCATGTCGCTGCCCCTTGCCCTGGCAACCGCCACGGCAAGGCGTGACCTCCGCCGACGAGCAGGCCGATGACTACGAAGTTTGGCACGATCGCCGTTATCGTTTGGTTTGGGATAGCCCTCGCCGCCACACGGCTCGGCGCCGAGCCCGCGCAAGATCAGTACGCCGTTGCCGCTGGGCACTACGCTCGCGGCCGCTGGCAGTTGGCCTGGGACGAATTTCGCGTTTTCCTGGCCGAGTATCCTGCCCATCCGCAGGCGTTGGCCGCGCGCTACTATGCCGGCGAGGCCTTGGTGCAGCTCGCCCGCTGGGCCAACGTCGTCGAACACTTCACGCAGTTTCTCGAAGACAATCCTCCCGAGCAGTTTCGGCGCAAAGCCCGTTTCCGCCTGGCCGAGGCTCGGTTCTTCGCCGACCAGCGGGCTGGGGCGAGACGCGAACTCGAAGCGTTCGTCGCCGACGACCAGCGCGATCGCATGACGGTGTACGCGCTAGGCTATCTCGGCGATGTCGAGTTAGAAGAAGGGCATTCCGCCGCGGCCGAATCGTGTTATCGCCGAGCGTTGGCGATTCCCGGATCTGGCGCGTCGCTCGAAGCGCTGCGGTTCGGTTTGGCAAGTGCTTGCGAAGCTCAGGCAACCGCCGACGTCGACAAACACCGCGAGGCCCTGCGGATTTATCGTGAACTTGCAGCCTCGACGGATGGCCCGCTGGCCGAGCGCGCGGCGCTCCGCTTGGCAAATTGCCTTGCTACTGCCGATGACCATCAGGCCGCGGTCCGCGAATACGCCGCGTTCCGCAAGCGTTTTCCGAAGAGCGCGTCGCTGGCGCTCGCGCAGCTTGGCGAAGCCCAATCTCAGTATCAGCTCAAACAGTTCGAGCCCGCGCTCGAACGGCTGAAGCCGCTTGCCGATGATGAACAATTCTCCGTTGAGGCTCGCTACTGGATCGGCATCGTTCATCAGGCGGCCAATCGCCCGGACGAAGCACTCGCGGCCTTGCAATCCGCAGCCGAACGCGCCGATGCGTCGCCCCCACATCCGCTGCACACGGCGATCGCCTATCGCACCGGCGAAGTGCTGCTGGAAACCGGCCACCCCGGCGACGCCTTCGAGCAGTTCCAAGACGTCGTGAACGACGGGATGGATGGCCCCTGGGCCGAGCAAGCTGTGTGGGGACAGCTTCGCGCGGCATTAGCCGAGAAGGATTACGAGCAGGTCGATGCCAATACCGCGCTGTTTGTCGAGCATTGGCCTGCGGTCGATCGCGTCGCCGCGGTGTGGCAAGCGTATCTGCGTGCCCTGCTGGCTCGCGATCAGTTCGACGATGCCCGCGCGGTCGTCGAATTCCGCCTGTCGCAAGACGCGGCAGCGCGCGACGTGGCGATCGATCGCTACCTGCTGGCACTAGCGCATCTCGGCGCCCGACAATGGGACGACGCGCTGGCGGCGCTCAAGCCGGTGGTCGCGCAGGGGCCGGCCGATCTCAAGCCCGACGCCCAGCGTGCCCAGGCCGCCGCGTTGATCGGACAAGAAAAGTTCCTGAAGGCATGCGCTCCGCTGCGTGCGTACCTCGCCGCCGTGGCCAGTCGCCCGCCGAGCGACGACGTCATCGTGGCCCGCGCCCAACTTTGCGTCTGCTACGCGCGCACAGGCCGGTTCGATCTGGCTCGGCAAGAGTGGAAAGCGGTCCTCGCCGCAAAGCCAACAAGCAGCGTGCTGGCGGCGGCGAGGTCAAGCGTGGCGGAAGCAGCACTCGCAGCCGAAGATACAACCTGGGCTGCCGAACTGTTCGAATCGTTGACCGGTGCCGGTTGCGCCGAGCCGGTGCGTATCCGCGCCTGGTGGGGCGTCGCGCGTAGCCGTCTGCGTGCAGGGCTCACCGCCGATGCGCTGGCGGCGCTCGAGCACGTAGCCGAGCAATCAATCGACTTGTCGCTAGCCGCCGAGGCTGAGCTGCTGCTGGCTCGATCGCTCGAACAACAATCGAACGATCGCGAAGCCCTGCGGCACTTCACGCGGCTCGTCGAGCGTCACCAGAACGAGGACCAGTTGGCCGCAGGGCTCGAAGCGGTTGGACGTCTGCACGATCGTCTCGGCTCGCCGGACCTGGCCATCGCTGCCTACGAACGTCTTCAAGACGAATTCCCTCACCGCCTCGGTCGCGACGCCGTGCTTTACAATCTTGCCTGGGCCGAGCGCGCCGCCGGCGACCCCGCCGCCGCCGATGCCGATTTCCTCGAACTCACCTGGGATTATCCCGAGAGCCGCTACTGGCCCGATGCCATCTACCGCCTCGCCGAGCGGGCGCTGGAAACCGATCACGCCGATCGTGCCGCGGCGCTGCTCGATGAACTGCTCGCCGCCAGGCCCGCGGACACAATCCTCCCGCATGCCCTGTATCTGCGCGGCCAGGCTGCCATCGCCGCCGACGAGTGGCAGGCGGCCCGCAAGCCGCTGACGCAGCTCATCGAGCAATTCCCCGATCACGCCTTGTTGCCACTGGCCGAGTTCTGGCTGGCCGAGTCGGCCTACCGCCTCGACGACTTTGCCGCGGCGCGGAACGGGTTCGATACGCTGGCCGCCCGTGCCGCAACGACCACGAAAGAACCTTGGCAGGCAATCGTCGTGCTCCGCCGAGCCCAGCTGCTGGCGCAAGAAAAATCATGGACCGAAGCACGTGAGCTGGCGGAGAGCATCGCCGCGACGTTTCCCGACTTCGAGCAGCAGCACGAGGTCGAATACCTCGTCGGTCGCTGCCTGGCAGCTAAGGCCGACTTCGACGGTGCCCGCGAAGCGTATCGCCGAGTGCTCGATTCGCCGACCGCCAGAGCCAGCGAAACCGCCGCGATGGCCCAGTGGATGATCGGCGAATCGTATTTTCATCAACGTCAATACGAGCGGGCGATCCGCGAATACCTGCGCGTCGAAATCCTCTACGCCTATCCGGCGTGGCAAGCCGCCGCGCTGTTGCAGGCCGGCAAGTGTTACGAGGTGCTCGGCCAGCAAACCACAGCCATCGAGTTGTACACGCGCCTCTTGAAGAACTTCGCCGGCACGCCCTGGGCCGACGAGGCCCGGCGACGACTGGCGACCGCCCAGGAACATCTCGAACGCAAATGATTATGCATACCCAGCCGCGAGTCCGTCCGAGGGTCCGCCGTATGAACCATCTTCGTCCGATCGCAATCGCCCTGGTGCTGCTGGCGGCACTGGTTGCCTGGCACGCTCGCGTGGCCGCGCAAACCGGCAAGTTGCCCGAGAACTATCAGCCTTCCGAGCCGGCTGTCGCTGGTGAAGCGCTCGATCCACAAGTCCCGGCCATCCCGTCGAAGAACTTGCTCGAGATCATCCAGGCGGGCGGCATCTTAATGATTCCGATCTTCTTCTGCTCGGTGCTCACGCTGGTGTTCGTGCTCGAACGCAGCATGGCGCTGCGCCGTGGCCGGGTGATCCCCGGTCCCTTCGTGAAACGCTTCTTGCACCAACTGGGCGAAGGGGAGCTCGATCGCGAAACGGCCCTTCAACTCTGCCTTGAAAGCAAAAGCCCGGTCGCCGAAGTGTTCGCTGGCGCGGTGCGCAAATGGGGCAAGCCCGCCGTCGAAGTTGAGCAAGCGATTCTCGATCAAGGCGAGCGCGCCGCCAACGGTCTGCGCCGCTATGTGCGTGTGTTCAACGGCGTGGCGACGCTTGGACCCCTGCTGGGCCTGTTGGGCACGGTCTTCGGCATGATCCGCGCCTTTAATGAAATCGCCTCATCCGACGCGATGGGCCGGCCCGAGTTGCTGGCCGCCGGCATCAGCGAAGCCCTGATTACTACCGCCGCCGGGTTGAGCGTCGCCATTCCCGCCCTGTCGTGCTACCTGTTCTTCATCAGCCGCGTCGACCAGTTAATCGTTCGCATCGATGGCTTGGGGCAAGAGATTGTCGGCATGATCTCGGCCGAGGCCCTGCAAGAGCGTCCGCAATCGAAACCATCGCGCAGCCGCAGCCGCGAAGCCGCGTGAGAAGCCACTAGCAACTAGCCACCAACAACTAACAACTATCCCATGCCTCTTAAAACGCACGTCGACGAACAGCCGTCGCTCAACCTGACGAGCATGATCGACGTCACGTTTCTGCTCATCATCTTCTTCATGGTCGGCACCAAGTTCACCGAGATGGAACGCAAGATCGGCCTGCGCGTGCCGCAGGTCAGCGATCACGGCGCGCTCTCGGCCGCCCCTGAGAAGAAAGTCGTCAACGTCTATCGCGACGGCCAGATCGTACTCGACCAGCACACGGTCACTGTCGACGAATTGACCGCGCGGCTCGCCGCAGCGCGCTCGCAATACCGCGACCTCGGCGTGCTGGTGCGCGGCGACGGTGATGGACGGTACAAGAACGTCGCCGAAGTGTTGAACGCCTGCAAGAAGGCCGGCATCGCCGAACTCGGCATCTCAGTGCGCCTGACGAACCAAACCCGCTAGGCGCCCCCGCATGTTCTCGCTGGCCACGATCTTGGAAACGCTCGGCCGGCTCGACCCCTTTTGGGCGAGTGTCTGGGCGGTACTGGCGGCGATCACCGTGGTGCTGCTCGTGCTGTTGGCTACACGGCGGCGCGACGCCGAGCCGCTGCACAAATACATCGTGCTGTCGATCTGGGCGCACGTACTGCTGGCGACGTATGCCGGCAGTGTACGCGTGATGCTCGCCGGACCCGGTGCACCGCGCGAGAGCATCATTCATCTAGCCCTGACCGAGACGCCGGCGACCAGCGACCCCGCTGCCGAAGAGCACCCCGCCGATAAGCCAGTCGCGCCATGGGACGAGTTTCCGGCCCAGCCACTGCCAAAGGTCAACGAGCCAGCGCCCGAGCGTGTCGCCAACGAATCGCCGCCTTCCCTGGCCGAACCTTCATCGCCCGCCGACGAGCCACCCGCACCATCGCTGCCGCAGGAAGCGCTCCACAAAATCGACGCTCCACCGGCCGAGGCGGCGCCGACCCCGGTGCAAGACCGGCGGCCTCGTGCCGAGCCGTCGGCCCCTGAGACGATCGAAGTGGCTAAGCCCGAAGCGCGACCTGCTCCGGAACTCAAGCCGACCGCCGTCGCTTCGCCGCCGCCTGTGGCCACGCCGACGCCCGAGGCCGCGCAACCGTCGACGCCGCCGCCGGCGGCCGCCGCGCTGATTGGACGCCCCGGCATGCCCGCGGCACTGGCCGAGCGCGCCGACGTGCCGCATGGCCGCGAGGCGCTGGCCCGTGACGTCGATTCCACCGGCCGCCGCACCGCTCCGGCACCGGCCGACGAGGTTGCCTCCCCCGATTCAGCGACGATCGCCGCCGGCCGCGCGGCACGATCGAAATCGGTCGACGAGTTGCTGCAAAGCTCGATCCCGGCATTGCCGCGGATCACCACTGGCCCGGTCGTCCCCGATCACGACACCCCGAAAATCTACACGGCCCGGCTCGCCCCCGATCACACCGCGCAGGCGTCGAGCCACGGCGGCTCGCCCGAGACCGAAGGGGCGGTGAAGGCGGCACTCGCGTGGCTCGCCCACTGTCAGGCTCCCGATGGCCGTTGGGATGCCAGCCAATTCGGCGCCGGCCAGGAACCACGCGCCGGCGGGCAGGACCGCCGCGGGGCTGGTGCCCGTGCCGATACCGGCATCACCGGCCTGGCGCTCTTGGCGCTGCTCGGCTCAGGCCACACGCACACTCGCGGCCAGTACCAAGCCACGGTTGCCCGCGGCGTCGATTTTTTGATCCGCAGCCAAGGCCCGCGCGGCGAGTTGGGTGGCGATGCCGAAGTGTACGCCTTCATGTACTGCCACGGCATGGCGTCGCTGGCCTTGAGCGAAGCCTACGCGATGTCGGGCGATCCCCGGCTCGAGCGTCCGGTGCAGCGCGCCATCGCCTACACACTTGGGGCGCAGAACCGTTCGACCGGCGGCTGGCGTTATCGCCCCGGCGACACCGGCGACACTAGCCAGCTTGGTTGGCAGCTCATGGCGTTGAAGAGCGCCGAGTTGGCTGGCATTCCGATCAACACCACGACCCGCGAAGGAATGTTGCGATTCCTGGCGAGTGTCTCGTCGGGCACTCACGGTGGCCTGGCGAGCTACCGACCAGGCGAACGCGTGAGCCGCACAATGACAGCCGAGGCAATGGTCTGTCGGCAGTTCCTGGGCGTTGTCGGCCCCGGGGCGAACGAGGCGGCCGAATCGCTGCTCGAAGAGTTGCCGGGCAAGAGCACGGCGAACATGTACTACTGGTACTACGCCACACTCGGCCTATACCAGATGCAAGGCGAGGCCTGGACCCGCTGGAACGCGGCGATCGCCCCGGCGCTGGTCGAATCGCAACGCCGCGAGGGAGACCTAGCCGGAAGCTGGGACCCGGACAAGGTGTGGGGCCCCCACGGTGGGCGCGTTTATTCGACCGCCTTGGCCACGCTTTGCCTCGAAGTGTACTACCGGTATTTGCCGCTGTATGTCGAAGCGGCAAAACTGGATGCGACGGCGCGCTAAGCCGCATTGCCGGCCGCAATTCGTTTGACAGCTTCGACCGGGACGGTAAGAATTGGTGGATAGGCACGATCGCTTCGTGCTGCCCGCCTCCGTATCGCCCCGCCTTGGAGCACTCGTCCGATGCAGCCGCTGTTCGCTTTGGGCATGAGTCCGCTGGGTTTGATTATCATCCTGGTGGTAGTGCTGCTGTTGTTCGGCAACCGGCTGCCGGTGCTGATGCGATCCCTGGGGCGCAGCGTCGTCGAGTTCAAGAAGGGCGTGAACGAGATCGAGGACGATTCAGACTCGCCGCGATCGAAGGCTTGATGCAACGGAGCTGGTGTCGGTTAAAGACGCATTGAGGTGCATGTCATGTTCGGTCTCAGCCCGATTGAGTTGATGGTGGTTGGCGTGGTGGCCGTGCTGTTGTTCGGCAACAAGTTGCCGAGCGTGGCCCGCTCGTTGGGCAAGAGCGTGACCGATTTCAAGAAGGGGATGGCCGGGATCGAAGACGAGTTCCGCAGCGGCGGCAATGCTTCGACCAGCAGCACGCGGCGATACAACGAGCTGGACGATCGCGACGAGCCGACCGCTCCGAAATTCGAGCCGCCCACCAGCGAGCCAAAGGCCACCGAGTCGGCCTGATCACCGCTCGCTTCTCGTCCGATTGACACTTCCGGTGCTGGCACGCGAGAATGCCGCTTCGCGCTGCCCCACTGCGCGCCAGTACGGCCTCAAGGAACACCAATCCGCCCATGAACTGTTTGGAACACGACGACCCCGAAGTTTGGTCAGCAATCACCGGCGAGGCCGAGCGCCAGGCCGATGGCTTGGAGATGATCGCCAGCGAAAACTACACCAGTCCCGCGATCATGGAAGCGGTCGGCAGCGTGCTGACCAACAAGTACGCCGAGGGTTATCCGGGTCGTCGCTACTACGGCGGCTGCGAGTTCGTCGACGTCGTCGAGGACCTGGCCCGCGATCGGGCGAAGAAGCTGTTCGGCGCCGACCATGCCAACGTGCAGCCCCACTCAGGCAGCCAAGCGAACATGGTCGTGTACATGTCGGCTCTCGAGCCGGGCGACACAGTGCTGGGGCTCGACCTGGCTCATGGCGGACACCTGACGCACGGCATGAAGCTGAACATTTCCGGCCGGCTGTACCACTTCATCAACTACGGGGTGACGCGCGACTCGAACCGGCTCGATTTCGACCAGGTGGCCCGCATGGCCCGCGAGCACAAGCCGAAAATGATCGTCGCCGGCGCGAGCGCGTATCCGCGCGAGATTCCGCATGGTCGGTTCGCTGAGATCGCCCGCGATTGCGGAGCCAAGCTGTTCGTCGACATGGCCCACTACGCCGGCCTGGTGGCGGCAGGATTGCACGACAATCCGGTGCCCGTGGCCGATTTCGTCACTACCACCACGCACAAGACGCTCCGGGGCCCGCGCGGCGGCATGACCATGTGCCGTGCCGAGTACGCCAAGGAGATCGACAAGAACGTCTTCCCCGGTGTTCAAGGGGGTCCGCTGATGCACGTCATCGCCGGCAAGGCGATCTGCTTTGCCGAAGCGCTTCGCCCCGAGTTCAAGCAGTACGCCCAGCAAGTGATCGACAACGCCCGCGCCTTGGCCGAGTCACTGATGTCCGGCGGCTTGGCCCTTGCCAGCGGCGGGACAGACAATCATCTGATGCTCGCCGATGTCACGACCGTGGGGTTAACCGGCGCGACGGCCGAGGCGGCGCTCGGCCGCTGCGGCATCACGGTGAACAAGAACATGATCCCGTTCGACACGCGCAAGCCGCTCGATCCCTCGGGCATCCGCATCGGCACCCCCGCGCTGACCACGCGCGGCATGGGGGTCGATGAGATGCGCACCATCGGCCGATGGATTCTGGAAGCGATGCGCCACGCCGATGATGCCACAACCGCCAAGCGCATCCGCGACGAAGTCCGAACGCTATGCGAGTCATTCCCCGTGCCCGCGGAGAGAGCGGCCCGCTCCCATGCCTAAAAGCCGCATCCTGATCGCCGACGACAATCCGACGAACGTCGAATTGCTCGAGGTCTATTTGAACGAGGTCGATTGCGAGACGGCAGTGGCGGTCGACGGGCACGACACGCTCGAAAAGGTCAAAACTTTCAAGCCCGACCTGATCCTGTTGGACATCATGATGCCGAAGCTCAGCGGCTTCGAGGTATGCCGCAAGCTGAAAGACGCTCCGGCCACCAGCAACATCATGATCCTGATGGTCACGGCCTTGAACGAACTCGGCGATATCGAACGGGCCGTCAATGCCGGCACCGACGATTTTCTGAGCAAGCCGGTGAACAAGTTGGAGCTTCTGAAGCGCGTTGAGAACATGCTCAAGCTGCGGCACGTGACCGACGAGGTCGAACGCCTGCGGCGATATATCGACGGCATGGAAGACTCGTCGGGCCCGCAGCGCTAGTTCCGGACGGCGTTGCAGAACGCTTGCGGTTTAGCCGGCGCTATATTCTCTTTTCCCCCGATTTTGCGATAATGCTTAGATGGCAAGCACAACGCGCATTTGCCGGTGGCTTAGCGCAGCACTGATCTGCAACCTGCTCGCGTCGTTAGCCGTAGCTGCTCCTGGCACTGCCGCCGCGCCGCAGGCCGTTCCTCCACCGACCGCCGCCGAGGAGCGCATCGCCCGGCTCGTCGAGCAGCTTGGCGACCAGGATTATTTCGTCCGCCAATGGGCGCAGGATGAACTCGCTCGCCTGCGTCTCGAAGCGTTCGACGCGTTGAGTCTCGCCGAGAACTCCGACGACATCGAAGTCGCTGAACGCGCCCGCTACCTGATCCGCTTGCTGCGTGTCGATCCGGTCGTGGAAACCGACCCGCCGGAGGTCAAAAAGATTCTTGAAAACTACGAGTCGGCCAACGAGCAAGGTCGGACGCTGATGGCCGAGCAATTGATCGCCCTGGCCGATGGACGTGGGTTGCCGGCCCTCTGCCGGCTGTTGCGATTCGACCGCTCGCAGCCGGTCTCAAAGCTCGCGGCCTTGAAGCTGATCGAAAAACTGCCGATCACGGGCGACGCCTGGCCGGCGCGCCAGGCGACGATCGTCGGCGCACTGGGCCGCAGTCCGCGGCGTGCCGCCGAGTGGTTGCGCTCTTGGATGGCCACGCACAATGATCCGGCCAAGGCGGCCGAGGTCTGGTCGAAGTACTCGACGGCCGAGTTGCAGACGCTTCAGCAGCAGCCGCAGCAATCGAGCGCCCAGATCGTCATCGACCTGTTGAAGCAGCAGGTGCAGGCGCTCGATGCTGAGCATCGTGATGCCGACGTTCTGGCCGCGATGCAACAGATGCTCGCGCTGAACCCCGACGACAGTGATACGCTCGGCCAGTTGCTCACCTGGCTGTGCCAGCGGCACGCATGGCCAATCGTCGAGGAGGCGGTCGGGCGCTACGCCGATCGTTTCGACCAGGAACCGTTGCTGGGCTACATGCTGGCCCAGGCAGCGCTGGAGAACGGCAACGACGCACTGGCGCAGAAGACGGCCGACCGCATGGCCGAAGCACGGCACGACGACCCGCGCTTTCACCGCGCGATGGGGATGGAGCTTCAGCGGCGGAGCTGGTTCAAATGGTCCGAGCGCGAGTATCGGCAGTCGATTGCAATCGGCCCAGCTGACGAAGACGAGCCACTGTGGTCGGCGTGGTTCCTGGGCGAGATGCTGCACGACCAGGCGCGCGACGCCGACGCTGCTGCTGTGTTCGAGGCGATGTGCGCAGGATACAAGAGCCGCCGCGAGTCGGGCCGTCCGTTCGACAACGCGCCGGTGAACGAGCAAAGCGCCCTGGGGCAGATGCAATTGTTCCAGGGCTGCGCCGCGCATCAGCATGGTGACCTGCCCGCGGAGCGCGAGCACCTGGAGCAGGGCCTGCTGCACGATCCGATGAATGCCGACATTCTGATCGCCTTGTATCGGTTGCCCAACGTCGACGCCGCACGGCGCGAATTGACGCTGCGCCAAATCAAGCACGCTGCCGACGATTTCCGCGCGAAGATTGCGCAAAAGCCTGACGATTCGCAGGCCTACAACCAGCTTGCGTGGCTGATTGGCAACACCGAAGGCGACTATCTCGAAGCGCTCCGGGCGTCGCAGAAATCGCTCGAGCTGGAGCCCAACAACGGCGGTTTTCTCGATACGCTTGGCCGCTGCTACTACGCCGTCGGCGATTACGAGAGCGCCGTCAAGCGCCAGACCGAGGCGGTTGCACTACAACCATGGTCGGGCCTGATCCGCAAGCAACTTGGCATCTTCGAAGCGGCGCTGAAAAAATCGAAGCGTTAGCGCGTCGCAAGCGACGCGGCTAATTTATGCCCGCGGGTGGAACTTCTGGTGCACCGCCTTGAGCCGCGTGTGGTCGACGTGTGTATAGATTTGCGTCGTCGAGATGCTCGCATGTCCTAGCATCTCTTGCACCAGCCGCAGGTCGGCGCCGCCAGCCAGCATGTGCGTGGCAAAACTGTGGCGCAACGTGTGGGGACTCACCCCCGCCGGTGCGCCGGCCCGGCGTGCATAGCGCGTTACCAGTTCCCAAATCCGCTGCCGTCGCAACTGCCTGCCGGAGCGCGAAACCAGCAGCCACGCCGGCGGCGTCGGAGCCTGTGCCGCCAATGCTCGCCGCTCGTGTTCCAGATACACCTTCACCGCCTCGACGGCACGGGCGCCGATCGGCACCAGCCGCTGCTTGTCGCCTTTGCCGTGGCACATGCAGAAGCCTTGATCGAGGTGCACGTCGCGCAGTTGCAACGTCGCTAGTTCGCTGGCCCGGCAACCGGTCGCATACAGTAGCTCGAGCAACGCCCGATCGCGTCGCCACCATGGCTCGCTAGTCCGCGGGGCGGTGAATAGCGCTTCGATCACTCGCGGCGGCAGCACCACCGGAATGCGTTGCCAAAGCTTCTGGCTTCCCAACAACTCGGCGGGGTTGTCGGTCACCGTCCCTTCGAGTTGCAGGTAGCGGTAGAACAATTTCAGCGATACGAGGTGCCGGGCCAGGCTCGCCGGCGCTAATTGGTGCGAGTGCAACCATGCGGCATAGTCGGCCAATTGCTGGATCGAAAGCGACTCGACTCGCCGCCCCGCGAGCCATTCATTGAACCGCCGCAAGTCGCGGCGATAGGCGGCCACCGTGTTAGTCGACAGGTGGCACTCGCTCTGTAAGTATGCGGCGAACGCCGCCGCCCACGGATGTTCGGGCGATTGCCGGTGGCTCGGCCTTGGCTTCTTGGATTGCGACGGCGGGTTCGTGCTGCGGCGCGGCATACTCTCTTTGATCGATCATCGACACGCCCAGGGGCGCTCCTTCTGGCAATCCGTGGGCCAGCCCTTACAATCCGCCTTATGAATATTCTCGTTACCGGCGGAGCAGGTTATATCGGCAGCCATGCCGTGCGGCTGCTGACACTCGCCGGCCACCAGGTTTGGGCTTACGACAACCTGGTATACGGCCACCGCGCGGCAGTGCCGGCCGGCCGGCTCATCGAGGCCGACTTGGCCGACCGAGCGCGGACAGAGCAGACGCTGCGCGAGCACCGCATCGAAGCGGTCATGCACTTCGCGGCATTCGCCGCGGTGGGCGAAAGCGTTACCGATCCGGCCAAGTACTATCAGAACAACGTCGCGGCAAGCCTGGGGATGCTCGAAGCGATGCGCGCCGCCGGCGTGCGCAAGATTGTTTTCTCCAGCACCACGGCGACTTACGGCGTGCCGAAGATGATTCCGATCACCGAAGACGAATTGCAGTTGCCGGTGAACCCCTATGGCGTCACCAAGCACATCGTCGAGCAGGCGCTGGCCGACTATGCCCGCGCCTACGGTTTTGCCTACGCCGCGCTGCGGTACTTCAACGCCTCGGGCGCTAGTCCCGATGGCGACATCGGCGAGGACCATGCGCCCGAAACGCACCTGATCCCGCTGGTGCTGCAAGTCGCCCTTGGCCAGCGGCCGAAGATCACCATCTTCGGCGACGACTATCCGACGCCCGACGGCACCTGCATCCGCGACTATGTGCATGTCGACGATCTGGGGACCGCGCACCTGCAAGCGCTCGATCGGCTCAAGCCCGGCGAGGGAATCTGCCTCAACCTCGGCACTGGCCGCGGCCACAGCGTGCGCGAGGTGATCGACACTTGCCGTGCAGTCTCGGGCCGCGAAATCCCCTTTGAGATCGGACCGCGCCGCGCCGGCGATCCGCCGGAGCTAGTTGCCGACGCGACCCGTGCCCGCCAACAATTAGGCTGGCAGCCGCGCTTTCCCGAGTTGCGGCAGATCGTCGAAACGGCGTGGAAGTGGCACAAATCGCATCCGAACGGATACGATAACGAAAGGCGATCGTCCTAAGGCGTCACTCAGGCGAGAAACGAATTCATGGCAACCAAGGTTGCGCAACAAGTCGTCGCACTCTCGGCCATGACCAACGGTCAGGAGGCCGATCTGTTCGCCCTGCTCACGAGCAAGGAGGAGTTGACCACGCGCGACGGCAAGCCGTACTTCAAGGTGGGCTTTCGCGACGCCGGCCGGCAAGTGCAGTTTCCGATCTGGAACGATTCGACCTGGGCGGACGACTGCCGCAGCAACTGGTCGCCCGGTAGCTATTACAAGTTGCGTGCCGTGTATCGCGACACGAACTACGGCCCGCAGCTCGAGATCCGCAAGATTCGCCCGGTGTGCGACGACGATGCGGCCGATGGCTTCGATCCCGCCGAGTTCCTGCCACGCTCGCGGTTCGATGCCCAGGAAATGTTCGACGAGCTGCTGTCGATCGCACGCAAACGGATTGACGACGCGGCACTGCGGCAACTTGTCGTAGGCCTGCTGCAAGAGTCGCGCGACGAACTGCTGATGCTGCCAGCCGCCACGCGCAACCATCACTGCTTCGTGGGCGGGTATCTGGAACACGTGCTGAGCGTGACTCGCACTGCCGTGATGCTGGCCGATAAGTACGACGATTACTATCCTGACCTACGGCCGCCGTTGAACAAGGGGCTGGTCGCGGCCGGCGCGATCTTGCACGACATCGGCAAGCTGCACGAGATCGCCTGGCAGCCGGGCGGGGCCGAGTACACGCCGTCCGGCATGCTCGTGGGGCATATTCTGCAAGGGCGCGACATCGTGCGCGACGCCGCGGTGGCTCAGGCCACGGCTGGTAAGCCGCTCGATTCCGAAACCCTGCTGCGGCTGGAGCACATCATCATCTCGCACCAGCGATTGCCCGAGTGGGGTTCGCCGAAGCCGCCGATGACTCCCGAGGCGCTGCTAGTGCACTACGCTGACGATCTCGACGCCAAGTACCACATGATCTACGTGGCGTTCCGCGACGACCCGAGCACCGGCCCGCTCACGAGCAACAAGAACCAGCTCTTCCAGAAGCTATTCCGTGGCGGCCAGTAAATCGGCAGTAGAGTTAGCCGCGTCGCTTGCGACGCGCGGGGCAAGCCCAGCGGCTAAACATGTTCGGTACTCGACCCTTCCCCCCAGCGCTCGCAGCTTGGAATCGATCCCATCGTATCCGCGCGATAAATGCGACGTGCCAAGCACCGTCGTGCGCCCTCGTGCAGCAACGCCGGCGAGCACCAGCGCGGCGCTGGCGCGCAGATCGGTCGCGCGAACGTTCGCGCCGACCAGTTTGCTCACGCCCCGGACCACCACGCCATCTGCCGTTCGTTCGACGTCAGCTCCGAACCGCCGCAACTGCTGCACGTGTGCAAATCGCTCGGGGAACACGCGATCGCGAACGGTGCTCGTGCCGCGAGCCAGAGTTGTGAGCACCGTCAATTGTGCTTGCACGTCGGTTGGGATCGCCGGATACGGCAGCGCGTCGATCGTCACCGGTCGTAGGTAGTGGCAACCACTCGCGCGAATCCAATCGCTGCCGACCTCGATCGCCACGCCGGCCGCGTCCATTACGCCAAGCACCGCATCCAGATGCTCCGGCACAACACGTTCGACGGTCACGCTTCCGCGGGTGACCGCCCCGGCCAGCAATAGCGTGGCCGCTTCAATGCGATCGGGGATGATCGTGTGATCGGCTGAGCCGAGCGATTCGACGCCGAGAATCTCGATCGTCGAGGTGCCCAGGCCGGCAATCCGTGCTCCCAGGGTGATCAGGAATCGACCCAGGTCGACGATCTCCGGCTCACGCGCCGCGGAGCTTATGACAGTGCGACCACGGGCCAGCACGGCTGCCGACATCACGTTGGCGGTGCCGGTGACGGTCGTGCCGCGCGGACCAGTCAGGTCGATCGTCGCTCCGCGCAGCCGTCGAGCGCGGGCCACGTAATAGCCGTTAGTCACGCGAATATCCGCACCCAGTGCCGCCAAGCCGCGCAAGTGCAAGTCAATCGGCCGGGCGCCGATCGCACATCCGCCCGGTACTGCGACAATCGCTTTTCGTCGGCGAGCCAGCAATGGGCCGAGCACGCAGAAGCTTGCCCGCATTTGGCTTACCCAACGTCGGCTGGCCCGGCAACGTGTGGAATCGATCGCTGTTAGGCGGAGTGTCCCGTCGACGCTGCGATGCGCCGCGAGGCCCAACTCTCTGAGCACTCGCTCGAGCGTTGCCACGTCGGTCAAGTGCGGCACACGCCGTAATGTGACCGGGCCGGTCGCCAGGATCGACGCTGCCATGATCGGCAGCGCCGCGTTCTTCGATCCGGCAGCCGTCACCGTGCCGTGCAGCGGGATTCCGCCATCGATGAGCAGCGGCATAGTCGGCAGAGGGCAGTAGGCAGTAATGGCAAACTGGCGCGGGTAGGAGGATGACGTTTTCTCCGCGGTGCGGCAATGCCGATTTGCACTCCATCACAGCTAGCAGCCATCGACGAAACCCCAAAGGTCGGCTACATATAGTCGCGACCGGACAGCAGCCCTATCACAATTCTCGAACAATGAGGCCGTTGCGATGCACATCACGCCGTACTTGCACTTCGAAGGCCGTTGCGACGAAGCGATCGAGTTCTACGGGAAAGCGGTCGGCGCTGAGGTGAAAATGCTGATGCGGTTCAAGGATGCACCGGATCAGAGCATGATTTCGCACGGCAACAAGGAGAAGGTGATGCACGCCGAGCTGCGGATCGGCGACTCGACGGTGCTCGTGTCCGACGGTCGCTGCCAGACCCCGCCGAAGTTTCAAGGCTTCTCGCTGGCGACAACCGTGAAGAGCGAAGCCGAGGCCGACAAGTGCTACAACGCCCTGGCCGACGGCGGCCAGCCGCTGATGCCCCTGGCCAAGACGTTTTTTTCGCCGCGCTTTGGCATGGTCACCGACCGCTTCGGCGTGATGTGGATGGTGATGGTTGGCCAATAGGCGAAGGTAGAAGGCGCAAGGTAGAAGCGGGAAGGGCCGGGAATTCTCCGTTGCTTCTAGCTTCCGCCTTTTCGCTTCTACCTTTTCCGTGCTTCGGCGACGCGCGGTAGGCCGGCGAGGTCTTTAACTGTCGGCATCAACTGCCAGCGGCCGTCGGCGGTGAGCAGCTCGCGCACCGCCTCGTCGATCATCGGGCTGATTTCCAGGAGCAGCGAGCCGCCGGGCTGGAGGCGTTCGGCAGCTTGCGGGATCAGCCGCTCGATGACTTCCGTCCCTTGCGGCCCAGCCTCAAGCGCCTCGCGCGGCTCGAATCGGCGCACATCGGCGGCGAGACCTGCCATCTCGCTGGACTTCACGTAAGGCGGATTGCTCGCGATGAAGTCGAACTTCGCGTCCTTCGCAACCGAGGCGAGCAAATCGCCTTGCAGAAACGCGATCCGCGCGCTCACGCCATGTTCCGCGGCATTGGAGCGGGCTACTTCGAGTGCTGCGGCACTAATGTCGGTTGCCATCACCCCACAGTTCGGCAGTTGCTTGGCGGCGCAGATCGCGATGATGCCGCTGCCAGTCCCAACGTCGGCGATCCGCCATGGCTCGTCCCGTGGCGGTTGCTGACGGATGAGATCGAGCAGCCGAATTACCAGGAACTCAGTCTCTGGCCGCGGAATCAGCACGTCGGTAGTGACGCGGAACGGCAGCGAAAAGAACTCGCGTCGCCCGACGAGATAAGCGACGGGCATCCCCTCGGCGCGCTGCTTCACCAGTTCGCGATACGCCGCGCGCTGCGAATCGTTGGGCTGCTCCTCGAAACGCGTGTAAAGCTCGATGCGCTGGCAGCGGAGCACGTGTGCGAGCAGCACCTCGGCATCCAACCGGGGACTATCGGCCCCGCGCCCTTTCAGGTAGTCGGCCGTCCACGCCAGCAGCCGGCCGATCGTCCACGGGGCGGAGGCGGCGTCAGCCACGGGACGCTCCCAAGGCAGAATGCAGAAGGATGAAGACAGAAGTTCGGACGGCAGCTAAGTGTGCCTTTATTTCTGCCTTCTGCCTTCTGCCTTCTGCCTTCATTCAAAAGCGTCCCGCTGCTGCTGCCGGTCGTACTCGATGAGCGCGGCGTGCACCGGTTCCAGATTGCCGGCAATGATCTTGTCGAGCTGGTACAGCGACAGGTTGATGCGGTGGTCGGTGAGCCGGTTCTGCGGGAAATTGTAGGTGCGGATGCGCTCGCTGCGATCCCCCGAACCGACGAGCGTCTTGCGCTCCTGCGAGCGCTTAGCATGTTCCTGCTCGCGCTTGTGCTCGTACAGTCGCGTCTTCAGCACGCGCAGCGCTTTGGCGAAGTTCTTGTGCTGGCTCTTCTCGTCCTGGCACTGCACGACGATGCCCGACTCGAGATGCGTGAGCCGCACGGCCGACTGCGTTTTGTTCACGTGCTGCCCGCCAGGGCCGCTGGCGCAGAACAGGTCCTTGCGATAATCGTCCGGCTTGATGTCGATCTCGACGTCCTCCGGCTCAGGCATCACGGCCACCGTGGCGGCCGAAGTGTGTACGCGTCCCTGGGCTTCGGTCTCGGGGACGCGCTGCACGCGGTGACCGCCGCTCTCGTAGCGCAGGAGCTGATACACCTGTTCCCCTTCGAGGCCCAGGATCAGCTCCTTGAATCCGCCCAGCTCGGTGGCACTCATGTCCATGATTTCGACCTTCCACCCCTTCGACTCGGCGTAGTGCTTGTACATGTCGTACAAGTCGCGGGCGAATAGTCCCGCCTCTTCGCCGCCGGTGCCGGCGCGGATTTCGACGATGCAACGGGCCCGCGCCGCATCTTCGCCGCCGATCGTCATGTCGAGCAGCTCGTGCCATAGCGCCTCGCGCTGCTCGCGCAGTTCGGGCAATTCGGCCTCGGCCAGTTCACGCAGTTCGGCGTCGCCGTCGGCCGCCAAGGCCATGGCATCGGCGATTTGCTGATTGAGGTCGCGAAAGCGGCGATACTTGGTGGCCACCTTGGCCAACGAGCCGCGTTCGCGGGCCACGGCGGCAATCTGCGCCGAATTGCTGAGCACCGCCGGGTCGGTGAGTTTTTGCTCGAGCTCGTCGAACCTGGCAAGCTGTTTGTCGAGCGTTTCCCTGATGTTCATGGCCAGCGGTCGAGCGTGAGGACGAGGAGCGACGCGAACAGGTCAACAAAAAGGGCGCAAGGCCGCATCGACGGCCAGCGCCCAAACGTGATCTGCGGTCGCTACTCGGCGGCGGCGGGCTCGCTGGCGGCCGGCTCGACCTTGGCCCCCTTCTTGCCGCGCTTGAGGCTCGCGTACCCCGCGGCCGAGAACTTGTTCTTGAACTTCTCGATCCGGCCGGCCGTGTCGACGTATTTCAGCTTGCCCGTGTAGAACGGATGGCAAGCATTGCAAATATCGATCTTGATTTCCGGCTGCGTGCTGCGGGTGACGAACGTATTGCCGCACCCGCACTTCACGACCGTTTCCATGTACTTGGGGTGGATTTCTTTCTTCATGGCCGGTAGCTCCTGGCTGAATCGGAACGAACAATCGTACCGGCGGCGGCAAGGAACGACAAGGCCTGATCGAATTGCCGCCTTACCGCGGTTCGTTTAGCCGCTACTGCTCATCGCCGCCGCGGGCCAGCGTATTCGGCGGCCGCACGTGCAACATTAGCGGCGGCGAGGCCTGCGGACCCGGGCTGTTCTTCGTTCCACGGGCCGCCTTGGTCGCGGCAAAGCACGTACGATCGGTCTCCGGCACCCAGCGGGCCGCCTTCAGGAAGATTTCCCGCTCGCTTTGCCCGGCGGGAATCAGGATGCCGTTAAGCCCGATGTTGTCGACGATCACGCCGTGCGGCAGGTTGTCGACGTCGAACGCCACGGGCCCATCGAATCCGTTGCGTTCGATCCGCAACTTGGCGGGGGTTGTCGTCCCCGGGGCGATCGTCACTTCGGCTGGTTCAAGGAACACCCGCAGCGATGGTGCCTCGGCAACCGTCACCTTGGTGATCGAGTTCACTTCCTTGGTCATTTCCTTGCCGTCGAGCATCGCAGTGGCAGTGATCTTTACCTTCGACCAGTCGGCGTCCTTGGCAGCTTTGTCCATGCCGGCGCCAACGGTCAACACACTTTGCGCGTCGTTGTGGCCGGCTTGGATCACGATCGGCGACGTGACCGTGAACCCTTCGGGAACGCCGCGGAGATCCACGCGGATGTCCTCGTCGTAGCCGTCGATCCGTTCGGCCCGGAATGCCAGCGCGGTACCGCTGCCGGCGTTAACGGTGGCGCGCGCGCTTGCCAGGCGAACCTGGAAGTCGGGCTTGCGTGGCCGCACCGTGAGCCGGTAGGCGAATCGATCGCCCGAGAAGCCACGCACGTCGCTCACGCGCACCAGGTAGCTGCCGTCGGCCGGGGCAGTGAACGTGAGCCGCGAGTCGGAGCCAAGTCCCCGTTGGCCTTCGTCATCGTTGGTGTAGAACAGCTTATGCTGCGGCAGGCCGTTGGGTGTGAGCATCGTTCCCGGCGGATGTGCTTCGACGATGTAGCACGGCTCGTCGAGCGGGTGGGCCGTGGCGCTGGTGTCGAAGTACGTCCGCCGCTTGCCGTTCATGCTATAGAACTGAAACCCCGAGTCGGGCCCCTGCGGCATCTGAAAGATCTTGCACACTTCGCCTTGCAGGTACATGTATTCATTCAGTTCCATCTCTTCCCAATTCTTTACGCGCACCGCGGGCGCGTCGGACGTGATCGGACGGAACGTGACGTACGAATCGAGCACCGCCTGTAACAGCGCGCGTTCGACCGGCTTTCCGGCGGCGTCGAGCACTTCGATTTTGGTATCGACCGGCGATCCGCGTCGCGAGGCCATCGTTTCGATGACCAACTCCTGTCCTTTGCGGGCATCGAACCGAAACAGATCGACATCTTCGCGCGATTTGCCGCCGGGCATGATCCGCCCGTCAACATTCGCTCCGCCGGCGCCGGCGATTGTCGGCAGCCGCGTGGCGTGCTTTGGATCGCCGTTCGGTTCGGCCTCGAGCAGTTCCGGCTCGTTGCTCACCAGCGCCTTGAAGTCGCGCAGCGTCCGGTAGCGCTCGGCGTCGATCGGCACGGCGACCTCGCCGGCTGCGGTGGCAGCGAACTTCACCGACTTCGCCTCGGCCGGCAGGTTGTAGCCGACCAGTTCGACCGTCGCCTCCTTAGCCGTTGTCACGCTCAGCGGATACACGCCGGTCACGTACGGGAACGCCCCGACCGTGAGCCGATAGAAACTCTTCGGCGACCCCATCGCCAACAGGTCCTGCACGCGCACCGTGTAGCGGCCCGCCGTCGGGAACGTGTAGCCGATGAGCGGATCGTTCTGGCCGTCGAAGTCGTTATTGCTGGCGATCACCTCCCCGGCCGGGTCCAGCAGCGTGAGCGTCGCGTTCAGCTCCGAACCGATCCGCTTGGCCATCAGCTCGAAGACGATCGTTTGGCCCGCTTTGGCCTCGAATGCGTAATGGTCGCCGTCGCCGGGCCGATCGATGACGCCCCACAGGCCTCGCGGCATCTCGTCCAGCGGCATCGCGCGGCGGTGATCGTCGTTCGGCTCATGCTCAACCACCTGCGGCAGATCGTCGATGTACACGGGCAGTTCGACCGTGGCGCCACTGTTGCCGGCAAGCGAGAGCATGTAGGTGCCCCGCGGAACCTTCGCGCCGACCATCACGCGGCAGACACGCTCGGTCGGCCGGGCCGGATCGAACGGCAGCAATTCGATCTTCGAGCCGTTCGCCTTTGGGCTGAGCCCCTTGATCTTGGCCGACGTCGCGGCGGCGAGGTTCTTGCCCGACAGCTTCAACATCACCGGCGTGCCGCGCTCGATGCCGCGCGGTTCGATCGCCAGCAGTTCGGGCTTCGGCGGCTCGACAAGCTTGCCGGTCATGGTGTCGTACAGGTTCCAGGCGCCATCAAGGCGAGCAACCGCCACCGACTTGCTGTCCGGCGCGATCGCCAAGGCCTGCGGCCAATCGCTTTGCTTTTCAAGCTGGCGCGTCTCGGTGTATTGCTTTGTGTTCCAGAGGCGCACGCTGCGGTCCTCGCCGCTGCTGGCCAGCGTTTTGCCATCGCGCGAGTAGGCCAACCGCAGCACCGCCCCTTCGTGGGCGAACCGTGTGACGACCAGCGGATTCGTGTTCTCGGCCGCGGTGTCGCTGAGCGCCCACACACGGATGCGGTTGTCGACGCCGCCGGCGGCCAGGTGCTTGCCATCGGAGCTGAACGCCAGCGTGTACTGGTCCTTGAGCGGCTGCGAGAGCGTGTCGAGACGGGCTCCGGTCTTCACGTCCCACAGCTTCACGGTGCGATCGCCACTGGCACTGGCCAGGATGGGGCGCGTGGGGTGAAACGCCAGGTCGTAGATCGCGCCGTTGTGGCCGATGAACGACCGCAGCTCTTTGCCGCTGGCCACGTCCCACAGAATGATCCGCTGATCGTAGCTGCCGGTGGCCAACTGCTTGCCATCGGGCGACAGGGCCACGGCATACAGGCTGTCCTTGTGGCCGGCGAACCGCCGCACCAGCGTGCCGTCGGCGACATTCCACAGCGTCGCCTCGCCGGCCATGCTCGGCTCACCGGACGCCACCGCCAAGCGCTTGCCGTCGGTCGAGAAGGCAACGTTCGTCACGCTACCCGTCAGCTCGCCGATCCGCCGCACCAGCGTGCGGCTCAGCGGGTCGATAAGTTGCACCTCGCCGTATCCGGCCAGGGCAAGCAGCTTGCCGTCCGGGCTGAACGCCGCGGCAGTGATCGCCCGGCGAGCAGGAACGATGGTCTTGATTTTTGGGGTGACAAGCTTCTTCGGCTCGATCGGTTCGCTCGTCGGTGCTGGAGCGCCGGCGTCGATCCAGCGCACGATCACGGCAATCTCATCCGCTGAAAGCTGATCGCTATCCTTCGGTGGCATGGCGGGCTTGGCCTTGCCGGTGAGCATTTGTGCCAGGCGGCTTTTCTCGCTCGAGCCGGGGACAATCGCCGCCCCGCTCTCGCCACCCTTCAGCAAGGCGGCGTGGGTTTCAAGCACCACCCCCTTTTCGGGATCGTCGGCCCCGTGGCAGGCGACGCAATACTTCTGCAGCAACGGTGCGACGTCACGATTGTAATCGGGCGCCTCCGCCGCGACGGCGACGGACGTGCAGGCAAGCAAAACGATGAGCGATCGCATGGATGCGGCTCGATATTTAATGATTGAATAGAAACTCTTTGCTGCTCAGCAGACCCCAGAGCATGTCTTCCAGCACCAGGCGTCGCTCGGCGTCGCTTGCTGCTGCGATAATGCTTGCCATCTCGCGGCGCTCGCGCTCGGTGGGCTGCCGCGACAAGGCCGACAGGTACGCTTCGTCGACGATTTTTTCCGGCGGAGTCTTTGCATCGAGCCACCGATCGATCACGTTGCCCTTGGCTTGCAGCTTGGTGTTCAGCGTGTTGCCGTTCGAGATGTGCAGCACCTGCACCATCGACGGCTCGCTGCTCCGTTCGCACTCGCAGGTGACGTCGCGCTCCGGTCGGCCGAAGGCTTGCAGGAAGTACGAAACGACCATCGAATCGGGCAATTGCAGTGCCCGCCAGCCGGTTGGGTAGCCGGGGAAGTCGGTCGGCTTGCCGGTTACCTGGCTCACGGCGTCGAGCATCACCTCGGCCATCAACCGCTTCGGATAGTAGCGCGAGTAGAAACGCCGATCCTGCGCGTTGGCTGGCAGCGGCTTGCTGGATCGCTGATACGTGTGCGATTGCAGAACCGTGCGCATCAGCGATTTCAGATCGAACTTGTGCTCGACCAGGTAATTCGCCGCCGCGGTGAGCAACTTTTCATTGCTCGCCGGGTTCGTGAGCCGCATGTCGTCGACCATTTCCACCAGGCCGACGCCCAGGTAATTCGCCCACACGCGATTGGTGATCGACCGGGCGAAGTACGGATTCTCCGGGGCGGTGAGCCAAGCGGCCAGGTGCTCGCGGCGGTCGGCCGGCGAGTCGATCGGCATCACGGCGCCGTCGAGCGGCGTCGGCGGCTGCGGCTTGCCGGTCAGCGGCTGCACCAGGTCGCCGTCGGTCGCGGCGAAGATGATCGCCCCGTCGCCAGGCGACTGTTTGGTGCGCACCCGGGCATACAGGTTGGCCATCGCGTAGTACTGGTTGTTGGTCCACTTTTCAAGGGGATGGTTGTGGCAGCGGGCGCAGTTGATGCTCATCCCCAGGAACGCCACCGTGGTCGTCTCGGCCAGGTCCAACGGGTCTTTGTGCAGCACAAAGAAGTTGGCGGCGCCGTTTTCGAGCGTGTGGCCGCGGGCCGTGACCAGCTCGCGCACCATCACGTCCCACGGTGTGTCGGCCTCGACATGCCGGCGAATCCACGAATAGTACGCCCACATCTGCGTCGAGCGCGGATCGCCCCCCTCGGCAGCCCGGCTCTTAAGCTTCTCGCTGTTGACCAGCAGCAGGTCGGCCCATTGGTACGTCCAAAAATCGACGAACTCGGGCCGGGCCAGCAGCGATTCGATGAGCCGATCGCGCTTGTCGGGCGAACGGTCGGCAGCGAACGCGGCGGCCTCGTCGGCCGTCGGCAGCATGCCGATCGTGTCGAGCGTGGCTCGGCGAATGAACTCGTGATCGTTGCACTCGGGCGATGGCGGAATGTTCAGCGCCTCGAGCTTGTCGAGCACCTGCTCGTCGATGAAGTTGCGGCGCGGCGCGCTGGCAAAGATCTTCGGATCGACCTTTTGCTTGTACGGTGCCGTGACGGTGGCGATGACCACCTTGCTCAGGTACCAGGCGGTGATCGCTCCCTCGCCGTGGCCGACGATCTTCACGCCGCCGGTATCGCCGACCTGCGCGACCGACTCATTAGTGCTGGTGTAGCGCGCCCAGCGAGTGACGTCTTCAGTATGGCCATCGGTGAAGTGAGCACGCACGACGAGTTGCTGATTATCGCCCGGCTCGAGCACAGTCGCCTCGGGCAGAATCTCGATCCGCACGATGCGCGTGTCGTTGGCCTGCGGCGCGGGCGTGTCGGCGGCGATCCATTCGGATAGCACGCGGTACTCGAGCGAATCGGGCTTGAAGCGCGTGCCACCCTTGTGCGGCAGCATGCTCGTGGGCTTCGTGAGCACGAGGCTGCGCCCCGGATCGCTGGGCACAATGCGGCGACCGCGGGCCTGGCGGGTGATCACCTGGTAATCGCCTTCGGGATCGTAGCCGAGCAGCGAAATCTTGAAGCCCCCCTTGCCCGCCTGCGCACCGTGGCAAGGCCCGGTGCTGCAACCGGCCTTGGCCATCACGCTTTCGACGTGATTGCGGAAACTCCAGCGGAACGGCTTGTCGAGTCCGACGACCGTTATCTCAGCCGTGGCTTGGCGATCGCCGGCTTTCGCTGTGATCGTTGCGGTGCCGTTGCCGACCGGCCGCGCGATGCCGTCCTCGACGACGACCACCTTGGGATTGCTCGATGAAAACTCGACTCCCTCGGTTACCTGGCCCACGAACTGACCGT
Source organism: Pirellulales bacterium (assembly GCA_036272935.1). GTDB lineage: Bacteria > Planctomycetota > Planctomycetia > Pirellulales > PNKZ01 > DATAXP01. The sequence goes on from DATAXP010000023.1 coordinate 132,196, forward strand.
CGTGCTGCCGCTCGACGAGAATCCGCTCGCGCGCTTCAGCGTCGGAGAGCGTGAACTTCTCGGGCAGCAGCACCAGCCGCTCATGTTCGGCGGCGTGCAGCGCGGAAGGAATGGCCAACAAGCCGGCCAGCAGAACGAAACGTGCGCAGAGCATTCAGCCGTTACCTCCTCGGCGCTCCGTGGGGAGAGCTGGCCGAACGGTCGACTTGTCGCCGCGGTCATCGGCAGTGGAACCCGCCCTACCCAGCCGGAGGCGGCGCCGATGCGCGACTCATATCATCACGCGCGTCGCAAGCGACGCGGCTAAACTTTAGAACAACTCTTTGATCTCGTGCTTGCCGAAGTCCACTAGCGCGAATGGCCGCTTCTGCGGGCCCGGCAGGTGCGCTTCAAGGTTCAATCCCAGGCTGTGGAAGATCGTCGCCACCACTTCGCTCGGGTCGGTCGGACGCTCGGCCGGCACGCCGCCGATTTGATCGCTGCGACCCACCACGCGGCCGCCCTTCACGCCGCCGCCGGCAAAACCAACCGTCCAGCATCCTGGCCAGTGATCGCGGCCGCCGGCCGGATTGACGCGCGGCGTGCGGCCGAACTCGGCCAGGTTCGCCACCAGCGTCGTCTCGAGCATGCCGCGCTGCGACAGGTCTTCGAGCAGAGCACTGTAGCCTTGATCGTACATCGGCGCGACGATGTCGCGCATCCCTTCGATGCTCGTGAACGGCTTGCTGCCGTGGATATCCCAAGTGATTTCATCGAACACCGTGAGAAACGTGTTGAGCGTGACAAAGCGTACGCCGGCTTCGATCAACCGCCGCGAGAGCAGGCAGCACTGGCCGAAGCGGTTCATGCCGTAGCGCTCGCGCACCTTCTGCGGCTCCTTCGACAGGTCGAACGCTTCGCGGGCCTGTGTGCTGGTCATCAGGCGGAACGCCGCCTGGAAGTTGCTGTCGAGCAATTGAGCGTCGTCGCTGGCCTCGAAGTTCTTTACCGTCTGATCGACGATGTCGCGCAGCCGCTGGCGGCGCGAAAGCCGCGCTTCGCCGATCTCCGCCGGCGGTAGCAGGTCGGGAACCTGGAAGTTCGGCTTCGAAGGATCCGCCATCAACACGAACGGATCGTTCGCCTTGCCCAGGAATCCCGCATCCTGTCCGTGCGGCAGGTTGCCGCCAGTGCGACCCATCGGCTCGGGCAGGATCACGTGGGCCGGCAGATCGGTCTTGCGCCCGCGCAGGTAGCTCACCACGCAACCGGCGTGCGGCGTGTTGATGCCGCCGGTGAACAGCCGCCCGGTTTGCATCATCTGGTGGCCGGTGTCGTGCACGGCCGCGGCGGTGTGAAAACAGCTCCGCACGAGCGAGTACTTGTCGGCGTGCCGGGCCATCTGCGGAAAGATTTCCGAAATCTGGATGTCGGGCGCGCTGGTGGTGATCGGCTTGAACGGGCCGCGAATCTCGGCTGGCGCCTCGGGCTTCATGTCCCAGGTATCGATCTGGCTGGGAGCGCCGAGGTTGAAGATCATGATGCACGAACGATTGTCGTCGCGCTTCGGGTCGACTTTTCCCTGGGCCTGGGCGGCGATCATATCGGCCAGCGACAGGCCGACAGCCCCTAAGGTGCCGACCTGCAAAAAGTCGCGGCGGCTAATGCCATCGCAGGTATGGGCCACGCCCTTTCCGGTGACGTTGAGCATCAAGGCGTTCTCCCGAGGGAAGCAGGTGGGGCCGGGGTTCAAAAATCGGCTGGCAGGCTAGAACTTTAGTGTTACCGGGGTTGCCAGGGAAGTCAATTCTTTGTGGGAGTTTGCGGCGACGAATCGAGAGGCTGGCCGCGGTTTCTGCGAATTTCGAGCAGTGCCGCCTGCGAGGCTCGGTAGAACTCGAGTGCTTGGGCGCGCTCGTCGAACTGCCGGTGCTCGAGTTCGTCGATTTGCTCGTCGATCCGTTTGAGCAGCCAGTCCGCGCTCGCCTCGGCGTAGGGCAGCCGGCCGTCGACGGCGACGAACACTGGATTGGTGTGGGCCAGGGCGTCGGGCCGATCGGCGGGCGATTTCGATCCACAGCGCGCGGCGATCCATAGCGGCCGGTCAACGGCGACTGGTGCCTCGAACTCGAACCACTTCTGGTCCATGTTCTTGGCAATGTCGCGGCGCGCGAAGCTCTGGCCGTTGACAATCAACTCGACATAGCTGATCGGCGCCACAAGGGTGCGCACGCGTGCTCGCGCCTTGAAGGGGGGCGAATCGCCAGCGCTGCGGGAAATCACATCACCGGGGCGATGGCCATCGACTTCCAGCAGCAATAGCGGGCCGGTGGTGAAGAAGCTCCGCCCTTCGGCGGCCGCTCGTGCCCAGCCGACCGCATCGGGACGTTCGGAACTATGAACGTAGGTGCGGCAGTCGCCCAACACACGGCAGAACGGGTAGTCGCAAGCGCCGACGGCTGGAAAGCGGCAGCCAATGTTGAGCATGTGGTACCAGCCTTCGAGCCCGATACCGCGGTAATCGGCAAATTGCAGCAATTCGACGCCGTCGGTGGCCTGTTGTGCGAAGTCGAGGTAAATTTCGCCGCCGTTGCCACCGTGCAGATTGAACGAGCAGCCCGCGAGCTTGCGGGCCTCGCCAGCCATCGCGCCTAATATGGGCCAGCGATTCGGATCGACCGACTGCCCTTCCAGCAGAGTGCGCGCGTGCAGCACCATGCCCACGTGGCCGTAGCTGGCGGTGACGTATTCCTGCCCCGAGGCGATCGTGTAGCCGCCGCGGCTGGCGATCGCCTCGGCGCCCTGTGTCCGCTGCGGAGCAATCGGCTGCGCTTGCCACTCGCCCGTGTAACTGCGACCGTCGTTGGCAGAGAGCATATAGCCGAATTCGATATCCTCAGCGGCGATCAAATCGAGCGCTCGTTCGTCGTCGATCGCATTGCGGCGCGGCAAGTGGATGTGCGTGTCGCCGGAGTAATATCCTTCGGCGACCATCGGCCTCGTGCGCTCGAGCGATAGCTTCACATCATGCGTTCGCCCGGCAAGCGCCTGCACCGACTCGGCCAATGGGGCGAACTCGAAGCCCTTCCACACCTCGACGCGCGCCAGGCCCGGCGGCACCGTCACCTCGAACTCGCCGGTGGTGTAGAAGAACCAGCCGTAGTAACGGAACGGTCCTTTGCCCAAGCGGTTGCCCGCGCGGAACAAGCTCCAATTGGCCAGCGGGTTGTCGCGCGGCTCGTAGTAGTTGCCGTCCGCGCCGACGACGTTCACGCGACAAGGCGTCGGCTGGCCGGTCGCGCGATCGACCACGGTCGCACGCAGCCGCACCGCGTCGTCACCGAAATAAATCTGCGGCTTGCCTTCGCGCCTGAAGCCAGGGGGCGTGTGGATGCGCTGCTCGGCGGTGGCATCGACCAATGTCGGCGGCGCAGCCGGCGGATGCGCCCGCGCCGTGACTGCCATTAGCAGCCAGGCGCCGGTGCACACGACAATGTGTTGCCGGAGCATGTTACGCGAAGAACGCGCCGACTGGCTCAGCCTGGACCAGCTCGCGCGGCTGGTTGAGGTGGTTGTAGGCGATGGTGTGCGGATCGATGCCGAACGTGTGGTAGATCGTGGCCAGCAACTCGCCCGGATGCACGCGCCCTTCGAGCGGGGCCGATGCGGTCTTGTCGCTCTTGCCGTGGACGTAGCCACGCTTGGTGCCGGCACCGGCCATCACCGCGGTGTAACAATACGGCCAGTGATCGCGACCGTCGGAGCTGTTGTTGTTGCCCGAGGTGCTCACGCCGCGCTGCGGACTGCGGCCGAACTCGCCGACCGCAATCACGAGTGTATCCTTCAGCAGGCCGCGATCGTCCATGTCGGTGATCAGGGCGCTGAGGCCGGTGTCCAACAACGGGCCGCTTTGGTCCTTCATGCGCTTCGTCAGGCCAACGTGGTGGTCCCACGAGTGGTTGTCGCTGTTGGCGACCTTGGGCCACACCACCTCGACAACCCGTGTGCCCGCTTCGACCAGCCGGCGAGCGAGCAGCAAACTTTGACCGAACGTGTTACGGCCGTACATGGCCCGCGTGTCGGCGGTTTCGGCCTCGAGGTTGAACGCCTCGCGAGCGTTGCCTGACAGCACCAAGTCGAGCGCGCGTTCGTAGTAGCTGTTGAGCTTGAAGTCGCTCACGGCCTTGTCGATCTCGGGCATGCCAGAGTCGATCAACTCGCGGAGCTTGGCGCGGCGCTCGAGCCGCGTGGCGAACACTTCGGGCCGCAGCTTCAGGTCGTCGACCTTAATGCGGTCCATCTTCTTCATGTCCAGGTCGTCGCCGTCCGGGTAGAGGGTGTACGGATCGTACGCCCGGCCGAGGAAGCCGGCCGTGCCACCCTTGCCCACGACGTTGCTCTCTTGCAGCGGGCGGGGGAGCATGACGAATGGCAGCATCGGCTCCTTGACCGGCTTCAGACGGACGAGCTGCGAGCCGAAGTTCGGATAGTCCTTCGGGCTCGGCGGCTCGAGCTGACCGCTGGGGCTGACCTTGTCGGTCGTGTAGCCGGTCATCATTTGGTAGATGGCCGCCGTGTGGTTGAACAGGCCATTGGGCGTGTAGCCCATCGAGCGAATCATCGTAAAGCGGTCGTTGATCTGCGCCAGCTTGGGCAGGATTTCGGTGAACTTCACGCCGGGGATCTTGGTGTCGATCACCGAGAAGGCGCTGCGGACATTGTCAGGGACGTCTTCTTTCGGGTCCCAGAGGTCGATGTGGCTAGGCCCGCCCTGGAGGTACACCAGGATGATGCTCTTGGCGGCACCCCAGCCCGGAGGGGCGTTCGCGGCGCCGGTCTCGCTGCGGGTGGCGGCCGAAGCGGCCTGCAATTGGAACATCGAACCGAGGCTGAGACCCAGCATCCCGGAGCCGCCGACACGCAACAGATCGCGGCGGGTCATGCCCAAGTTGCGATCGCAAAGGTCCTTGCCAGGTTGGCCGGGGATAATGAGCATGGCGAAACTCCTAGGAAATGCTGAATTCAGAATGCGGAAGTCAGAAGTACGGCAGTTAGTGGTTGAATAGGAACGCGGGGCTATTGATCAGGGCCCAGGCAATGTCCTGGGCTGCCGTGAGACGTTGATTCTTCAACTGCTCGGTGCTCATCTTCACATCTTCGCGCAATTGTGCCAAGCGGCCGTCGAGCGGCACCGGTCGGCTGACCAGCTCCAGCTTCTCGCGCAGCTCGAGCAGGTGCGGATCGATCGGCAAGGGGCGCTTGCTCTCGCGGACCGCTTGCTCTTTCTCTCGCAGGTCTTCGTCGAGCCCGCGGTAGTACTTGGTCAACTGCGCGAGTTGCTCTTTGCTGCGCTGCTTCGCCGGTACCGAGATCGCGGCGTATAGGTCGTCCGACATGCCGAGCTTGTGCGGTCCCTTGGCCACGGTGACCGACACGCGGAAGCGGCCGAGTTGGTAATTGGGATCGCGGAAGGTGTGCGACAGCTTGAAGGTCAGCTTCGTACCGCCGTCGAAGCCGATCGGCTCCTTGGTTTCGAACACCGCCCAGTGCGAGCTGCCGGTGCCGCCGCCGACGGCCCAACCTTTGTTCTGTGCCGTGTCGCCGTCGATCACCTGGGCGATCGAAAAATTGTCTTGCGCGAAGTCGGCCTGCGGCTTCTGCAAGCCGACGATCTTCGACTGCTTGGGATCCTTCATGCTCACGGCGCTCACCTCAAGCTCGTTGAGCACGAAGTTGCCACCGGCAAGGCCGGGACCGTTGTTCGGCAACCGCTCATCGGCGAGCGCCTCGAGCCGAATGCCGGTGATGCCCTTGAGCTCGGTGGCGATGTTCACCACGTACGAGCCGCGGGTGTTTTTGCCTTCCTTCACCGCAGTGACGAAGATCGACCGGTCGGCCAGCACTTGAGTTTCGATCCCCTTGGGAGTCGCCTGCACGCTGGGCACCAGCGGCAGCCACTCGGTCTGGGCGGTCTGCTTCTTCTCCCAGGCTTCTTGCTTTGCGGGCAAGGTCCCTTCGTACTTCTTCAGTTCTTCTTCGAACTTCGCGGTCACCGCCGCCTTTTGCTTTTCCTGCTCGGCGAGCTTGGGGGCCAGTTCCTTCTCGTAGGCGGCCAATTCCTCTTGGGCCTCGGCGACTGCCACCTCGCGGTCCTTCTCTTGCTGAGCGCGGATCGGGGCGACGTACAGCTCGCGCTCGGCCAACGCCTTAACGAGTTCCTTATGATCGGGGCCGATCTCCTGCATCATCTTCAAACTGTCGGCAATCTCCTTCTCGGTCGCCGGACGATTCATGATCCGCAGGAACAACTCCTCGATCACGCGGCGGTCATCCTTTTCCTTGGCCACCAGCGCGGCCACAGCGTTCTTCGGGTCGCCAATCGCTTCGGCAATCGTTGGCCCGCTGATCAGCGCCATCACCGGCCCCAGTTGCAGGCCGGTCGAACGTTCGCATTCGCAGGCGCTTTCGCGCACCGGACGGCCGAACGTCGCCAGGAACCCGCTGGGCAGCTCGACGCCCGAGTCGGGCAGCTCCGCGGCCCGGGTGCCGGCCTTCACGCCGGGGAAGTTCGACGTGGCGCCGGTCGAAGCGTACACGGTGTCGTACAGCACCTCGGCCGGCAGGCGGCGCGGCGTGCTGTGCGAGTAGTTGATCTTGTCGTCCTCGTTCCACTTGTTGGTGACGAACGCCAACTGATAGGTGCGCGACTTTACGATCAGCTTCATCATCGCACGGACATCAAGATCGCTTTCGAGAAACTGCTGCGTGAGATAATCGAGCAGCTCGGGATTGCTCGGCGGATTGCCGGCGCGCAAATCATCAATGGGTTCGATGATGCCCACCCCGAAAAGATAGCCCCAGAGCCGGTTCACGTAGCTGCGGGCGAAATACTGGTTGTCGCTGCTGGTGAGCCAATCGGCCAGCTCCTCGCGCCGCGATGCTTTCTCGGGCGCCTCGAATTTGCACTCGAAGGGGAACTTCGGCGGCGCGATTTGCCCGGTGCGCTCGTGGGTGACGTCGCCCGTGGGAAGGTCCGAGACGATTTCGTACAGCGGCTTGGCCCCTTCGACCGCGGTGCCGCCGATCGTCGCTCCCTTGCTCCCGGGATCAGTCTTTAGCCCGACCTGCGCAAAGTACGCGGCGGTCTGATAGTACTGGTCCTGCGTCCAACGCTCGAACGGATGGTCGTGGCACTTGTTGCAGTTGAAGCGCACGGCGAGGAACAGATGCGTGGTGTTCTCCATCGTCGGCGCCGGCTCGCGCAGAATCTTGTAGTACGAGGCGGCCGGATTCTCGTGGTTCGAGCCGCTGGCCGTCAGAATGGAGTGGACAAACTTGTCGTACGGCACGTTCGCGTCGACCTGTTGGCGAATCCAGCCGCGGTAGGCCTTGGCCCCTTCGGGACCGAGAAACTTGCGGTTCACTTGCAGCAGGTCGGCCCACTTGTTGGTCCAGTACTCGACGAACGCTGGGCTGCCCACCAGCTTGTCGATCAGCGCGTCGCGATTGGCGCGGGTCTTCGCATCGTCGCCGGCGGTGTTGTCGGCCAGGAACGCGCGGACCTGGTCGGCCGTCGGCGGCAGACCGGTGAGATCGAGATAGATGCGGCGAATGAACTCAGCGTCGCCGGCTAGGGCGGAAGGTTGAATCTTCATCCGCTGCCACTTCTTGGCTACCAGTTCGTCGACGCGGCCCCAGGTTTCGGGTTCGCTCCACACGAAGCCGGTGCGATCGCCCATCACGGTGAGCGTGGTGGCAGCGTAGGCACCTTCGTAGCGGACGAGGACGGCCGCCTCACCGCGGCGAATGGCGGTCATCAGGCCGAACCGGCTGGCAGTGGCCACTTCGGTGTTGCCGCTCTCGACAAACGCTTCCTGCGTAACGTCGCGCACCTGACCGTCGGCATAGCTGGCCAGCACGCGCACCTGCTGGCGATCGCCGATGCGCGACACCACCGGGTCTTTCGGGAACACCTCGATGCGTGCCACCTTCGGCGAGTTGCGATTGAGCCGCGCCCCTTGCGTGATCCAGGTTCGCAGCAGCTCGTAATACGCCTGGCCGGGGCGCGTGAGTTGGCCGCCCATGTGCGGCACGCTGGCACTGGCCTTGAGCAACATTAGGCTGTCATCGGGGCTTGCTGGGTTGACGCGACGACCGGCCAGATCGTCGGTCAATGCTCGCACGTCGAAGATCGGATCGTAGCCGCGCAGGCTGAGTTTGAAACCGTTCTTCCCCTGGGCGGCGCCGTGGCAGGTGCCTTGATTGCAGCCGAGCTTTGCCAGTGCCGGAGCGACGTCCTGCACAAAGTCGATCACTTGCGGCTTCTTCATCCCCAGCACGGTGAGCGGCACTGTGGCGGTCACGCCGCCGAGCGAAACGCTCAGGTCGGCTTCTCCTTCGCTGCGGGGCTGAACCAACCCCGAACGCCCCACGGCCGCCACCGGCTGCGAGAGCTTGACCTTTACTTGCCGCGTCACGTCGATGCGATCGCCCGTATCGAGTTCGGCCGTGACAAGCAGTTGCACGTAATCGTAGGCGTCGGTCAATTCAATCTTCGCCGGCTGCACGCTGAGCGTAAGCACCTTGGCCTTGGCCGGAAGCTGCTCGCTGGTGATCGTGTCCAGCGTGCGTGGCAGCGGGAAGCGCGGACCTTTTTGCTTGGCGGCGGCGGCGAGCGCGGCAGCCTTGGGGTCGATCGGCGCGATGGCGAACTGCCGGACGATCTTGCCCGTTTCGGCATCGACCATCCGCACCAGGTTGTCGGCGCCGACGGCAGCGACGAACTTGCCGGTGGGATCGAACGCCACGGCATAGATCGGCGTTTCCTTGAGCTTGAGCCGAGCGAGCTCTTTCACACCTTTGTTCTTGAACGCCTGAATGGCGTCGAGCTCGACCTGCGACCGGGTCCGGGGGACCTTGGCCATGATCGTCTTGATTTCCTGCGGCACGTCCTCGGTGTAGTCGTACGTGCAGACGACCAATTCACCGGTGCCGTCGAGGCTGCTCGAGGCGACGATCCGCTTGCCATCGGGGCTGAACCGCACGCTGAACACACGGCCGGCCAGCGGGAACAAGTCGAACACCAGGTTGGCGTCGTCGCCGATCACGCGCTTCGCTTCGCGGAAGATGCGATAGATCTTCGGCAATCCGTCGGCACTACCGACCACGATGTGGTCGAGCTTGGGATGCCGCGCGATCGACTGCGTGCCCCCCTTGAGTGCGCCGGGAGTGATCGAGGTGACGTTGTCGACGAACCGCTGCGTGGCGATCTCGGTGAGTTTCACCGTCATGTCGCGCGCGACCGAAACCAGGTGGGAACCATCGGTTGAGAAGGCGGTGTCGCGCACCCAATCGTTGTGCGCGCCTTGTTGCAACACTTGTTCGCCGGTGTCGGCATTGATCGCCCGGACCGAATTGTCGTCCAGGTCGCCGCAGCCGTAGGCGATCAGCTTGCTGTCCGGGGACCAATTCGCGCCGTATACCGTGTTGAAGCCGGCAGCCACCGAACGGATGAGCTTGCGATCGGCGACGTTCCAAATCTGGATTTCACCCTCTTCGCTCGGCAAGCCACCAGCAACGGCCAATCGCTTGCCATCCGGGCTGAAGCGCACCGATTCGATCCGCGACGATTTGCCGATCAGCCGGGCTTCGAGCTTGCCGCTCGTCGGATCGAGCAGCAGCACCTCGTGGAAACCGGCCACGGCCAGCAGCTTGCCGTCGGGGCTGAAATCGATGCTCGGGCTGATCGCTGGGCGACGATACGCCGGCGGGTGCTCAGGATCGACCGGCGGGCCGGCGAACTGGGCCGAGTCGTCTTTCGCGCCTTGGGCAATCCACTGCGAAATCGTCTCGATATCGGCAGTCGAAAGGGGCGGCTTCTCCTTGGGCATCTGGGCGCGGCCGCCCTCGGGTGTGATCTGATCGACCAGATAACTTTCGGCCGGCTTGCCGGGAACGATCGCCGCCTGTTCGCTGTCGCCGCCGGCCAGCAGCTTGTCGAAGCTGGTCATCACATACTTGCCCGACGCCTTTGCCGGCTGATGGCAGCCGAGGCAGTTGGCCTGGAAGATCGGCAGCACTTGCTCGTGGAAGCTGATCACGGCCGACTTTTTGGCGGCGGCCTGCTTGGGTTTCTCAGCCTTCGTTGGCTCCTCGGCAAATGCCGACGAGGCGACCAACAGACCAACGACCAACGAGCGGAGAAGCGAGGAATTCATGAACGGCATGGGATGTTGTTTGCTGGTGATTGCTGCGAACTGTGGACCGCCCGCCCCGCAGGGTACCATTGTATACCCGGCGTGCAGACAACGGCGCGATCTGGTTTGCCGACGACGGAACTTTGCAACGTCGCAATGACGAGTTGCTCGAAAGGAGCTGTACGCCTCCGACGACAATCGCACGCATCTAATGCGTTGGGTTTGCCGGTCTGCCGCTGCCCGGGTTTCCGGTGCGACAGTAGCTGAACGCCGTCGTTCAGCGGGCGACAATTTAAACAGCCTGGAACAACGTCAAGGTGGGACCGCCGGATGCACCTGCGGAGACGGATTCCAGACCTTCTTTACGTTTATCAAATCAGCGGCCACAGTCAAGCAGAAACCGCTGGGAATCGACAGCCCGTACCGATGCGAGCGGATCGGCGGGGTCAGAAACCCACGCCGAGCGCTGAATTCACTGCGTCATTCTGTCGGCCAATTTACGCTGCACCGCCCCAGCGCATAGCCGAGGCCTATCAACACCAGCAGGTTAGCACCGCACCATAACCCGGCACTTTCTCCCGCGTGGCTTAGCCCCAAGGGCGCCTCGCGACCTACGGGCGCCGCCATCGTCATGGCCATGGCGGCCGCGTACGCCGCAGCGCCGAGCGCAGCCAGCAGCATTGCCATCCATAGCGTGCTGCGGTCGGGGATCGAAGCGATCCAGATCGCGACGACGCCCAGCGCGCCCGACAACAATAGTGCGATTGCCGCCCACGGCGGCAACACGTCGCTCGACAGTTCCACGATCGCCGGTGCCTCGCCCAGCAGCGCCGCACCGAGCACGGCCACGGCCAGCAGATGCACATGTTGCAAGATGCTCGGATCGAGCGCCAGCGCCTCGACGCGCATCCCGGCGCGCACCGGCTGCAGCCAGCGATTTCTGCGCACTCGCACCAGCGGCGACTCGTCGGCGGCAATCGAGGAGAATTTCGTTGTTGGTGGTGGCTGACGCGGCGGCGTTTCGGTGCGCGCCGGAGGAGGCAACTCGAATTCGAATGTCGGCGCTTCGCGCGGCGGAGCGGCAAGTGGTGGCGGTTCAGGGGCCTTCGATCCCAAGCCCAGCTCGGCGGCAAGAATGTCGTCAAGAGCATTGGCCGCGCCGCGCGCATGTGGCGGCGGAGGCGGAGGCAGCACGTTGGGCGACGATTCGAACTCGACCTCGACCGACGTGCTGGGAGCGAGTTTCCGTCGTCCGCTCGGACGAGGATCGGCCACCGGGACGTACACCTTCTGCTGACAGACCGGGCAGCGTCCTTTCTTGCCCGCGCGCTCGTCGGGCACGACCAGCCGATGACCTAACGGGCAGTAGAAGTGGATCGACATGCGTGCGAGCGGCGCGGGGGTAACTCATTCGCTTAGCCGGCTCGCTTGCGAGCCGCGTGTTGCGCGGCGGGCAAGCCCGCCGGCTAAACTACTTAACCTACCTTTAACCTGCCGCTGCGGGCATTACCACCGGTAATGCAGGCTGCCCGAACCGACGTTAAATGTCTGCTGGCCGTTAAGCTGGATGTCGTAGCTGGCCGCCAGCGTCGTGCGGTCGGAAATAAGCCAGTTCAGGGTTCCACCGAGCACCGCCCAGTCGCGGCCGAAGTTGAGACCCTGCGTGTAGAAGTTCGGCCCGCCAACGCCGACGAAGTTGCCGTTGAGCGTCGTTTCGGGGTGCAGGTATTCGTGCAGCCAAACGCCGCGTAGCTCGGGACGGAATTCGCGCCCACTGTCGCTGACCCAGTCCCACGACACGCGCGTCCCCAGCAGGTTGCGCAGCGCGCTGGTGTTGCTGCCGCCGACGCTCAGGTCGATCGGTCCGCCACCGGTTTCGGTGAAGCTGTTTTGCCGCACATAGATGTACTGCAAGCCGAGGAACGGCTGCAACGCGAACGGCCAGCCGAGCAGGTTCGTCCCTGTTTCCAGGTAGCTGGTCGATTGCCAACCGGTGTAGTTGGCGGTGGCCGTGTCGTCGATCGTGCCGAACTGCGCGGTGCGCTGCGAACGGTAAGTGTCGAAGCCAAACGAACCGGCAGCCATCGCGTAGCGCGGACCCCATTGTTTGCGCAAGTAGCTGCCGAACTGGCCGTCGCTGGCCCGATCGGTCTGCTGCAAACTGTTCAACCGCAGGCTCAGGCTGTTGTAGGCGCCGAAGAAGCCGAGATGCAGCTCGTCGGAGAGTGTGCGATCGATGCCGGTCAGATTGCCGCCGATGCCGTAGGTGCCACCACTGGCGTTGCCGTCTCCCCAGGCGTTGCCACCCAGTCCGTAGCCCACGGTCCAGGCGGTCCACTGGGTTCGCCGCCGCGTCACCAGGCGGAAGATCGGCGGACCGGTCTGCGGAATGACGACCGAGCCCGACTTGGTCGCGGTTGCTCCGTCGGCTGGGTCGGTTGCCATCGGATCGGTTGCGTCGGTGCTTTGCGTGCGGGACGAGACGGTGCGATACGGGATGCTCGACGGGTTGGCCGGATCGTTGTTGATGACAAGCACCTGCTCTTCGTCGTCGGTCCTGCTAACCACCGGTTCGCGGTAGCCGGTGATTGGCCCCTCGCCGACGAACTCGCCCCCCTGCGCGGCACGCCGCAGCAGCAGGTACATGAATGTCGTATCCTGCACCATCAGTTGGGCGGCAGTTCCCACCACCTCGTTTTCCAACTGCTCGAAGGCGTGCCGAGCACCGGCCGGCGATAGGGTGTTGATCTGGTCGTAGAGTGCGCCGAACGCTCCGCTGGCGGTCGCTGAGTGCTGATCGAGATAGCCGGCGACATTGCGCTGATTGACCGTCTGGGCGATGGCCGAGTAAGCGTTGGCGGCGCGGAACAGTTCGAAGCCGACGTAGCCATCTCCGTACAGCAGCGTGGCGTCGAAGAACTGCAGATTGTCGGTAATGCCGCTGTACACACCATTGCGCGTGCCGCTGTATTGCAAGAATTGGTACACCGTGCCGGGCGTGTAGGTCACGTTGGGGCCAGAGACGTTCACGGTGCCGCCGTTGAGCGTCACATTGCCGTGGACCACTTGTAAGTTGTTGTTCACGCCTGGCGTGTTGCCGCCATTGGTGATCTGCACCTGCTGCGAGGCGCCTGAGTTGACCGTGTAGTTGCCGCCGACGGTGAGCGTGCCGCTGTAGCCGCCATTGCCTGCGGCGACCGTTCCGCTGTTCGTCACGTCGCCGGCAATCGTGCCGGTGCCGGCCAGCGCGCCGCCAGAATTGACGGTGACCGGCCCGGGATTGGTGCCGTTGATCGCCAACGTTCCTTGGTTGATTGCCGTGCCGCCGGTGTAAGCGTCGGCGTTGACCAGGAACACTTCGCCGGTGCCAGTCTTGGTCACGCTGCCGGAGCCGGAAATAGTGCCGTTGAACGTACCCGTCGAACCTTGATCGAACGTGAGATTAGCGTTGTTGGTCACGATGCCTTGCAGCGAATTGGTGGTGCCGGTGAGCGTGCCAGCCGACACTGTCGTGCCGCCCGCGTAGCTATTCACGCCGGCAAACGTGACGTTGCCGCCGCCGCTGATGAACACGTTACCCGAGCCGCTCATGTTGCCGCTGTATGCGCCGTCGGTCGCCTGGTTGAAGTTGACGCTCGAGTTATTGGTGATCGACCCCTGGATGCCGTTGGTGGTGCCCGACAGCGTGCCGTTGGATACCGTGGTGCCGCCGGTGTAGTTGCTCGCGCCGCTGAAGTTCACGGTCGCCGTGCCGGTGATGTTCACGCTACCAGTGCCGGTCATGTTGCCGCTGTACGTACCATCGGCGGCCTGGTTGAACGTGACGTTCGAATCGTTGATGATCGCCCCTTGGATGCCATCGGTAGTGCCGGAAAGCGTGCCGCCGGTGACCGCGGTGCCGCCAGTGTAGTTGTTCGTACCGGTGAAGTTCACGGTGGCGGTGCCGGTGATAAACACGCCGCCGGTACCGGTCATGTTGTCGCTGTAGGTGCCGTCGGTCGCCTGATTAAAGTTGATGATCGAATTGTTGGTGATCGCTCCCTGGATGCCGGAAGTGTTGCCTTGCAGCACGCCCGCGGAAACGGTCGTGCCGCCGCTGTAATCGTTGGCATTGACGAAGACCACAGTGCCGCCGCCGGTGACGTACACCGCGCCGGTCCCCGTAACGTTCCCGTTGAAAGTGCCTCCAAACGACTGGTTGAACGTGACGTTGGCACTGTCGGTGATCGTTCCTTCTAGGCCATTGGTGGTGCCGCTCAGCGTGCCACTGTCGACGGCGGTGCCGGTCGACATGGCGCTGTTGATCGTAATGCCCAAAAAGTTGACCGTTGCCGCGCCCGAGCCGCTGATGGTGATCAGGCCGTTGGAAAAGATGTTCCCCGAAACCGTAGTGTCGCTCGTCGAATTATCGAAGATGGCGTTCGAGCTGATGCCAACATACACCCCGCCACCGTTGCCGTTGCCCGCAGCGCCGTTACCTGAGACCCCGGTGCCGCCGATGCCGCCGCTGACGGAGTTGGTAGAGTCGATATTCGTGCCGCCTGAAATGGTTAGCGTCGATCCGTTGGCGACAAACACTGCCCCGCCGAGGCCGAGACCGCCGCCACCACCGACCCCCGGGGCGCCGCCGTCGCCGCCACCTTCGTTGGTGCCGTTGCCTCCGGTGGTGCCGCTCGAGCCGGCGCCGGAGCCGCCGCCGCCATATCCGCTGGCGGTTCCATCGCCCGGACCGCCAGCAGGGCCGCCGGTCCCCGCTTGCGGGCTGTTGGAATTGGCGTTGAATCCTCCGCCGTCGCCGCCGTTGGGACTCGTGCCGTCGCCCGTTCCGCCTGCACCACCAATGGCCTGGTTGCTCGAAAAATAGACGTTGGAGATCGTGACGCTCGATGGACCATCGATGTACAGGCCGCCACCACCGCCCAGACCGCCGCCACCGCCGCCGTTACCGGTCCCGCCAGCGCCGCCCTGCGCGATCGCGCCACTGATCGTCAGATTACTGATGCTCGCTGTACCGCTGCTGAGGCTGATGTTGAACGCCTGATTGCCGTTGGCCTCAATTAACACGCCACCACCACCGCTGATGGTCATCGACGCGGTGATACCCTCGAGCGATCCGCTCAACGAGACGGCGGAGACAGTGAAGCTGATCGTGCTTCCCGGATTGTTGTTGGCCTGGTCGATCGCGTAGCTCAGCGTGCCGGGCGTTCCGCCGGTGCCATCGTCCGACGTACTGCTAACGACGTAGTTCGTCTGTGCTTCGACCCGCGCAGCCGCAATCAACGACATCAGCACCAGCACAAGGCTGGCCACGGCGAATCGGTAGGGCACAGGCAGGGTCGATCGCATGAGATTTCCGCGACGCTGACGACGAGGAAGGCTCGCCGAGATAACCGCGACAATCGGCAGCGTGCCCGAGCATCGGACAACTCCTGCCAATCGTTTCTTTCGGTACGTTCGTCATGGTTTCTCGCCAAGAAACTGGGAAGTGGTGCCGCTGGCGTTAGGTTGGGCAAGCCGGCGAGAGCTTAACGGCTCGGGGGCACGCTAGCGACGTCGAGCGACATCCTCGATAGCGATGGCTGCATGCCGCCACAAGCCTCACAGCAGCGGACGACGGTCACGCCGGAGAGCGGTGGAAATGCACGTGCTTCCACGTCGTCCCTTGGCGTTGCCAGACGCGCGTTTCGTTCGTCGCCGTCGTCACCGGGGCACCGCCGGCGTCGGGCGTCTGCGTGAGCCGAATATAGCTGACCACGGCCGCCGCGCTGCCAAGCATGCGCACGTGGGGCGAAGCCATCGTCGTTGTGCGCGGCGCGCTCGATCGCTCCAACTCGAAATAGAACTTGTGGAACGCCATCCCTTCGACCAGATGACCGCGCGCCTCCGGCTCGAAACACGTCAGCGACGGATCGCACAGCATCGCGTAAACGTTCCAATCGCCTGTAGCGATGCTTTCCAATAGCCGCTGATTCAGATCGAGCAACTCGCGGGTGTGATCGCTCATGCTTCAATCCCCCGGCGGCAACAGTCCCAGCCGGACCAGTTTGGTCCGGCATTCATCGCGTTCGCGGCTACGCGCTAACGACACCCACGACGCGTCCTGCACCGCCAGAAAATCCTCATCCGTCGCCCATCGCCCGGGGCTGCCGGCCATCCGCTCGGCAAGCCGGCGAATCACCTCGCAATCCAAGCGAGTGAGAAACATGCCGTGCTCGCGGAAATCGGTGAACGCTTCCCACACCAGCGGAAAAAGCGGCTGCACGATCTCGCGGCCGATGGTGGTCGCATACTGGCGAATTTCTTCCTGGGCATGCTCGTCCATCCGCAGGCTAAGAAAGTGCAGCAGGTTGTGCAGGTCGATCTTCCAGTACGCTTCGGTGTAAGTCGAAAGTGGCAGATCCTTGCGCGCCTGCTCACGAGCAACACCCAGCTCGATCCGCCGTTCGTACGCTCGCCGCGCTTCTTCCTGCAGCCGCTCTTCGTGGATCGAAAGCTCCGCGCCGACTTTGGGATCGAGCCGCCCGGCGCTCCCTTGCCGATTCGACACGGCCTGTTGCCGCCAGTCGGCCGCTGCGGTGCGCTGCGTCGCGTCGATTGCCAGCGAGTAACGGGTGCTGTACTCGTTGACGTTGGCCGTGCGATGGCGAATCCATTGCCGCCACGTGTCCATCGGCACGCGGACCAGGAACTTCAGCTCGGCCATCTCGAACGGCGTGGTGTGGCGGTGCCGCATCAGGTAGCGGATCAGCCCGCGATCGTCCGACACCTGGCGTGTCCCTTCGCCGTAGCTGACCCGGGCGGCCTGCACCACGGCCGAATCGTCCCCCATCACGTCGACCAGGCAGACGAACCCATCGTCGAGCACCGGAAATTTTTTCCAGCGCAGGGCGTCGACTTGCGAAGCGTTGGTTGGCATGCACGGCATTGTAGCCGTCGAGCGCGCGGCGCGAAGGAGGCGTTACAATCCCACGCGCGACAGAAACTCCGGGCGCCCCCGCGCTGCCAAACGAAACCTGAACAGTGCCCCGGCCGTGGGACCGTTCTTTTGCCGGTCATCGCCGCCGGCAGTGGCGACATACAGCTCGTCGAGCGCTTCGCCGCCGAACGTCGGGCAAGTGACGCGCGACGTGGGGAGCTCAAGCCGCTGCTGCTCACGCCCCTGCGCGTCGAAGCAGATCAGGCAACCGCCATCGTACTGCGCCGACCATAGCCGCCCCTCGGCATCGACCGCCAGGCCATCGGGGCGCGCGTTGGTCGGCTGTTGCGGCAACGTGATGAATGCCCGGCGGTTGGTGATCGCCCCAGTCGCCTGGTCGTAATCGAACTGCCAGATCGTGCGGCGACCGGTTTCGGTGTGATACATCGTTCGCAAGTCAAGCGTGAACCCCATGCCGTTGCTCGTGGCCACGTCATCGAGCAGCCGCGTGATCTTGCCATCGCAATCCAATCGATACAGCCGGCCGTTGCGGACGACGCGCCCTTGGTCGTCCTTCACTCCCATCGTGCCGCAGAACACGCGCCCCGCCGGATCGGCAATCACGTCGTTGAATCGCGAGTCGTGCTCGGCGGCGATGTCGTCGATGATGGTGTGGCGCAGTTCGCCGTCGCGCCACGTCGCCACCGTGCCGCGATCCATGAACAGCAACAGCGCCCCATCAGCCTGAATGGTGAAGCCGCCGACGGGGCGGCCTTCATAGACCTGCTCGTGCCGGCCGGTGGCAGGGTCGTAGCGGAACATCTTGCCGGCCGGAATGTCGGTCCAATACAGTCGGCGCTCAGCGGCGTGCCACAATGGCCGCTCGCCGGTTCGACACGCATAATCAGCAACGATCTCGGGAGTCATCGCATAGCTCCATAAGTGTTTGGCGCGACGCTCCGCCCCACACGGCGCAAGCGATCAATGCCGCAACGCGAACCGACTCCTAGCCGACGAACCGCACGCCCCCGTTCTTCCAGAAGCCTGTCACGAAACAATCGGTGAGTAAAAGGAA
>DATAXP010000024.1:0-41633 GCA_036272935.1 Pirellulales bacterium
GGCCAGTTGGCGGCGTATCTTCGTGTTCACTCGAAACTCCTTTCGTGTTGCGGTCGGAAGAACGGTTCTTCACCTTCCGATGGCCGCAAAACGCCGGGCGTTTCGAGTTTTTTTATGGAATCTCCCCGCCACGCGCTGCCGAGTACGCTGGTTTAAGGACTAGCTTCACGCAAAACGGCGGCACGTTCTCGATCTCGCCGGGCAACCTGACGATCGACGGCAGCGGCTCGCCGACCCTCACGCTGACCAACAACGCCACGACCAGCGGCATTCAAGGGCTCAACGTCGGCTACAACGCCACCGGGGCGATCTTCGTCGGCGGCAACAGCTTTCTTACCAGCTCCGGCAACATTTATATCGGCGACATGGCAGGCTCGTCGGGTACCGCAACGGTGAGTGGTGGCTTTTTTGAGACTGCCCAATTCCTTGCTGTGGGAGAGTACGGGACCGGCACGCTGACTATCACCAATGGCGGAACCGTTTTCGCTGGCACATCGCTCTCGATTGGCGATGGGTACAACGGCACGACAGCCAACGGCATCGTCAACGTCAGCGGGAACAACTCGCAGTTAATAGCGCCCACACTGTACGTGGGCGGTTACGGCAACGGAACGTTAACGGTCAGCAACGGCGCGTTTGTTTACGACAGCAGCGTTGCGGCCATCGGCTACGGTGACTATTTAGGCTCGCCGACCGGCAGTGCGACGGTCACAGGAACGGGCTCGCAGTGGCTTGCGGCGTTTATGTATATCGGCGGATATGGAACCGGGGCCAATGGAACGCTCAACATCCAAAGCGGTGGCAACGTACACGATTTAGACGCGTACCTCGGCGCGGCGACCAGTTCGACCGGTATTGCGGTCGTCAATGGTTTCGGCTCGACATGGACCGTCGATTCCGGGCTTTACATCGGAGGGAGCTCTGCGAGCACTGGCACGGGCTCCGTGACGATTACGGGAGGCGGGGCACTGACCGTCGGCGGCACGATCAAGCTGTGGAACAACGGCACGCTCACGCTCGACGGCGCCGGCAGTAGCGTCACGGCGCAATCCTTCGATCACACGCTCGGCACACTCAACTTCAACGGCGGCACGCTCACCGTCAGCGGCGGCACGTACACGCAATCGTTGGGCACGCTCACCATCAGCGGGACCAATGGCCCGACCTTTGTCCTTGCCGGGGGTGCTACGACGAGCGGGATCACAAACGCATACATCGGCTCATCGACGGGGCAATCGGGAAGCCTGTCCATTCTCGGTGGAAGTAGCCTGACCAATTCTGGCTCGATGTATCTGGGGTTGAACACTTCCGCCTCTGGCGCTGTCATGGTTTCCGGCGCAGGTTCAACGCTCACCAATAGCAGCAGCTATATCGAGGTCGCTCAGGCCGGAACCGGTTCCCTCAGCATTCTCAACGGCGGAAAGGTCTACAGCGCGGGCGGCTACGTCGCAGGATTCACGACCGGCGGCAATGGATCCGTCCTTATTGACGGCAGCGGATCCGCCTGGAACGCCAGCGCCGGCGGCAACGGCGTCGATGTCGGCGGCAACGGTACCGCAGCGCTAACGATCTCCAATGGTGGCTCGCTCACAACCAGCACGGGAGTTGTCGGCGATACGGGCAACGGAATTGGCGCCGTAACCATCTCCGGCGCAAGTGCAGCGACTACGTCATTGTGGAGCAACACCAACACGCTGACTGTCGGATTGAATGGACAGGGAACCGTTACGGTAGGAAATTTTGGCCTTCTTACGAGCGCGAACGCTTACGTCGGTAGCGCCAGCGGGTCCATCGGCACGGTCAATGTCAACGGCGGCACGTGGACGAATTCCAGTGCGATCTACGTCGGCAACTCGGGAACCGGCACGCTCAACATCAGCAACGGCGGTGCGTTGACTGTCGGGAGCTTCGGCTATGTCGGTAACAATTCAGGCTCGTTTGGCATCGTCACCGTCAACGGCGGCAGTTGGACGGATGCGCAGAATATTTACGTCGGCCCTTCTGGCACCGGCACGGTGACCATCCTCGGCGGGGGCAACGTGACGGTCCAGAATGGGTCCGTCATGGATATTGGCGATGCCGGCTACGGCAGCGTGACCGTCTCGGGCACCGGCTCAGTTTTGAATGCGGGAGTTTACGTCGGCGTCTCGGGCACCGGTTCGCTGACGATTACGGGCGGCGGGCAGGTGAACGGCGGCGGTGGCCGCATCGCGCTCGATCCAGGGTCTCAAGGCACCGTGCTGATATCCGGAGCCGGGTCAGCTTGGAACGTCCCCCTTGTTTTAACGGTGGGCGGGGTCAGCTCCACCGGCGGGACCGCATCGCTGACCGTCACGAATGGAGGCTCGCTGACCGTTGGCAGCGCTCTCACGCTTTTTGGACACGCGACGCTCACGCTTGACGGCACCGGAAGCAGCATCATCGCGCAATCATTCGACCGAAGTACGAGCGGTGCCGCGTTCAACTTCAACGGCGGCACGCTCACCGTTAGCGGCGGCACGTACACGCAATCGTCGGGTGCGCTCACGATCAACGGCACGAACACTCCCACGTTCGTGCTGGCCGGTGGCGCAACGCTTAGCGGTGTTACCAGCTTGGTGCTCGCTAACGGCAACACGGGCGCGTTCCGTGACACGTTGAACTTCACGCTCGGCGCAGCCGGCGCCGCCACCTCGATGACCGTCAACAGCAACGGCACCGCCACATTCGACTCGACGTTGGCCATCAACAGCACCAGCACGCTCACGCTCAACGCCGGCGGCTCGGTAACCGCGCACTCATTCGATCGCAGCGCGTCCGGGAACACCTTCAATTTCAACGGCGGCACGCTCACCGTCAGCGGCGGGGCGTACACGCAGTCATTAGCCGCGCTTACCATCAGCGGCGCGAACAGTCCGAACTTTGTCCTTGCGGCCGGGGCCACGACAAGCGGCGTGCAAGGCGTTTACCTAGGCACCGCTCACGGCCAATCAGGTAATCTTTCGATCCTCGGCGGCAGCACGCTCACCACGAGCGCCGACTCCATCGTCGGTTATTACGGCACGGGCACAACAGGCTCTGCCACGATCACCGGCACCGGCTCCAACTGGAATGCGGGCAGTAACGCCCTGGTAGTCGGCTACTCAGGCAACGGCACGCTCACCATCAGCAGCGGCGGTACGGCCACCAGCGGCACCGGCGCGCTTGGCGATGCAGGCGGCTCGACCGGTTCTGCTACGATCACCGGCACTGCCTCAAACTGGAATGTTGCTAATGGATCACTTTACGTCGGCGAAAGCGGAAGCGGCACGCTCACGATCACAAACGGTGGAACGGTCACCAGCGCCAACAGCAGCCTCGGCTACGCAGGCGGCTCGGCCGGTTCTGCCACAATCAGCGGTACTGGCTCCTATTGGAATGCTGGAGATCTGGCCGTCGGCGATCTCGGCAGCGGCACGCTCACGATTAGCAACGGTGGCACGGTTTCCAGTAGCTTCGGTGTCATTGGAGCGGGTTACATGGGATATAGTACGACCGGCTCGGTCTTGGTCACTGGGACCGGCTCCGCCTGGAATTTGGGCAGCAGTGGGCAACTGTTCGTCGGCGAATACGGAAGCGGAACGCTGACGATCAGCGGCGGCGGCACGGTCACTAGCGGCACCGGCTTCGTTTATAACGGCTCTGCTGCGACGATCACCGGCACCGACTCAAATTGGAATTTGAGCAATAATTCCCTGTACATCGGCTTTGCCGCCAGCGGCAGCGGCAGCGGCACGCTCACGATCATCAACGGTGGCACAGTCACCAGCGGTGCCGGCTACATCGGCAACGACATCAGCTTCGGCTCGATCGGTTCCGTTACCATCTCCGGCACTGGCTCCAACTGGAATGTTGGCGGTGGAACACTCTCCGTCGGCTACACGGGCAACGGTACGCTCACCGTCAGCGGCGGCGGTTCCGTAACTAGTGGCACGAGCTTTCTCGGGCACGACCCAGGTTCGCCAGGCAGTGCCACCATCACCGGTGCAGCCAGCGCTTGGACAAACAGTGGCAATTTCTACGTTGGCGGCGACTCGACCCGTAGCGGCGGCAGCGGCATTGTCACGGTCACCAACGGCGGCTCGCTGGGCGTCGGCGGCACGCTCAAACTGTGGAATGCCGGCACGCTCACGCTCAATGGCGCCGGCAGCAGTGTCACGGCACAATCGTTCGACCGGAGCGCTTCGGGCAGCACGTTCAACTTCAATGGCGGAACCCTGACCATCAACGGCGGCACGTACACACAGTCGAGCGGCGCGCTGACGATCAGCGGCGGCAACAGCCCGGCCTTTGTGCTGGCCGCCGGCGCCACGACCAGCGGCGTGACGAGCGTCTACGTCGGCTCGCCGGCCGGACAAACCGGCAGTCTTTCGATCCTAGGCGGCAGCACGCTCATCACGAGCACCGCCTTTCTCGGTTACAACGCGAGTTCAACGGGTTCTGCCACGATCGCCGGTGCCGGCAGCGCTTGGACCAACAGCGGCAATCTGTCCGTCGGCGGCACCGGGGGCAGCAGCGGCGGCAGCGGCATGGTCACCGTCACGGGTGGAGGCCTGCTTGCCGTCGGGGGCACGATGATCGTCTGGAATCAGGGGACGGTCAGCGTTGGCGCGGGCAGCACGGTCAGCGCGTCGCAGGTCAAGCTCGATGTGGCCGGCAGCCAACTGATCAACAACGGCGTCGTGCATGCCACGGTCGAAGTCAGCGGCGGCGGGCTGCTGAAAGGCGGCGGCTCGTTCGATACGGTCATCGTCAATTCCGGCGGCAGTGTCTCGCCGGGGAACAGCCCTGGCACGATGACCGACACCAACACCCAGTGGAACACTGGCGGCACGTACGTGTGGGAGATCAACGAGCTGTCGAACGAGCAGGCGGGTGGAACCTACAGCGGCGCGGCGGGGGCCAATCCCGGCTGGGATCTGTGGAACACCGGCGCGCTGGCGATCGGCGGCACGTTCACAATTTCGCTCGATACGCTCACGATCAACGACATGGCCGGGGCGCTGGCCGCGTTCAGTAACACGCAGGAATACCAGTGGCTCATCGCGACCGGGCAGACGGGCGCCTTCTCGGACCTGTCGAACTTGCGGATCGACGCCAGCAGCTTCGCCAACGACCTCGGCGGCGGCCATTTCGATTTCCTGACCAGCAACAACGCCAGCGATCTGATCCTCGAATTCACGCCGGTCCCCGAACCCGGCACGCTGCTGTTGGCTGGCAGTGGGGCGGCGATCCTCGCCTGGCGGCTACGCCGGCGCGGGCCTCGGCGAACCCGCTAAAAATCGTTGGCAGACGGCGCGGCCGACGTTTACAATTCAGAGACGTCGCACCTTCCTACCCGGAAAGCGTTCAGCTTTCAGCCATTGGCGTTCAGCTTGTCGAGCTGTCGTTTCGTGGCCGCTGATTGCCGAACGCTGATCGCTCGACCCACCTGGAGCGCACAACGTTGGCCTGTTCACGCGGAAACATCAGTTTGCTGTCGATGGCGGCCTTGGTGCTGCTGCGGATCAGCATCGGTTGGCACTTCCTCTACGCCGGGCTCGACAAGCTCACCAGCAGCCATTTCACCAGTGCCGGCTTCCTGGGCCAAGCCAAGGGGCCGTTGGCCGAAAAGTTCCATGACCTGGTCCCCGATTGGGACGGCCGCGAGCGCTTCGGGGCGTTCGAGGTGAAGATCGGCGACGAGCGCATCCCGGCCGATGAGCATCGCCGCGACGCGATCAACATTACCTACGATCGGCTCGCGCAGAAACTGCACGACTACGAAGAGGCGTTCGAGCATCACTACCGGCTGACGCCGCAGCAGGCCGAGGCGGTCGAAAAGGCCTACGACCAGCGCAAAGCTGAGCTGAAAAACCTCCTGACCGAAAAGGCCACGGACATCGAGAACTACTTCCACGATCTGGGGCGGCTCGAAGCGGCCCGGGAGCGCAAGAACGCCGCCGTGCCGTTCGAGCAAAAGCGCGCCTGGGACGCCCAGACCGGGTTGCGGGCGAGCCTCACCTCGTGGGAAAGGGAACTGGACCGGATTCAAACCGAGTTGGCCGCCGACCTGCACGCGCTGCTCGACCCGGTGCAGCAGAAGCAAGGCGACTTGCCGCGCCCCTTGGCCGACTGGTTCACGACCGACCACATCATCACGTACACGAACATCGCGATCGGCCTGTGCCTGATGCTCGGCCTGTTCACGCGCCTGGCGGCACTGGGCGGAGCGGTGTTCCTGGCGTCGATCGTGCTAGCCTCGCCCGATTGGCCGGGCTTGTATCCGCCGCCGCCACCGTCGGCCGGCCGGACGCTGGTCGTCGGTAAGGAATTCATCGAAATGATCGCCCTGTTTGCTTTGGCGACGCTGCCGGTGGGTCGCTGGGCAGGGCTCGACTTCTTCATCCATCACCTATTGGTGCGGCCGGTGTATCGCACGGGAAAAGCAACATGAATCTGAGCGCGGAAGAACGGGCAATTGGCAAAACGAATTTCCAGTCGGCCGTCGGCAGCGAGCTGACGCGCCGCGAGTTTCTGGCCGGCAGCGTTGCTGCGGCCGCCGCGGGTGGCGCTGGGCTGGGAGCGTTCTACTTCGGCTACACGAAGGTGAACGATCCGGTGCGCGTCGGCGTGATTGGCACCGGCGACGAAGGCAACGTGCTGATCAACAACATCACGCCCGATTACCTCGACGTGGTGGCGATCAGCGACATCCGCCCCTACAACGTGTACCGCGCGTTCAATGGCGATCAGTCCAGCCCCAGCGCCGCGGCCAACCGCTGCGGCCTGATGAAAAAGTACGGCTGGAAAACCGAGGACGCCGCCCACAAGCACGTCACGGTGTACCAGGACTACAAAGAGCTGCTCAAGAACAAGGACGTCGAAGGCATCATCATCGCGTTGCCGCTGCACCTGCACGACGTGGTGGCGATCGAGGCGATGCGGGCCGGCAAGCACGTGCTCACCGAAAAGCTGATGGCCCACAGCATCGGCCAGTGCAAGGACATGGGCCGCGTTTCGAAGCAAATGCAAAAGCTGCTGGCCACCGGCCACCAGCGGCACTACAGCATCCTGTACGACAACGCCGTCGACACGCTAAAGCGCGGCCTGATCGGCGACGTGCACTGCATCCGCGCCCAGTGGCATCGCGGCAATCTGCCGGGCAAGGATAGCTGGAAGCAGCCAATGCCTGCCGAGTTGGTTGACAAGCTGGCCGACCTGGAAGCGAAGCTCGACAAGGACCCGGGCAACTCGGCGCTGCTCAAGCAAAAGACGATCTGGGAAGAGCAAATCCGCGACAAGGACGTCGATGCCGTCAAGTACGGCTACCAGGAGAAGACGCTGCCGGGCGGCTACGTCGTGTCGCCGCTCGAGGAGCTGATCCGCTGGCGGCTGTGGATGCGCACCGGCGGCGGCTTGATGGCCGAGTTGGGCAGCCACCAACTCGACGCCTCGGGCATCTTCTGCACCGCGCAGCGCACCGACGGCAAGAAGGCGCGTCCGCTGATGGTTTCTGCGGTCGGCGTGCGGTCGATCTTCCCGCACGATCGCGAGGTCGACGATCACGTGCAGTGCGTCTACGAATACCCGGCGCCGAACTACGACGCCAAGGACCCCGACCTGGCCGAGAAGAAGATCATCGTCAGCTACTCGTCGATCAACGGCAACGGCTTCGGCGGCTACGGCGAAGTGGTGATGGGCACCAAGGGCACCCTGATCCTCGAGAACGAGCAGGAAGTAATGCTGTTCAAGGACGCTTCGACCACGACCAGCGTCGGCGTGGTGAAGGGCAAGGGTGGCCCGACGCTCGATACCACGGCCAGCGGTGGCGGCGTGGCAGCCGAGGCGGGCAAGAAGGGTCTCGAAGCCGGACCAGTGAGCCGCGGCTACACCGAGGAGATGGAGCACTGGGCCTGGTGCATTCGCAACTTCGACTACCGCGAGAACCAGCCGAAGTGCCAGCCGAAAGTGGCCATGGCCGACGCGATCATCGCTTTGACGACGAACATCGCGATGCGCGAGAACAAGCGCATCGAATTCAAGGACGAATGGTTCGACATCGACAATGACGAAACGCCCGAAGGCAAGCCGCCGAGCATCAAGGCGTAATTCCCATCCATTTAGCCGCGTCGCTTGCGACGCGCGTTGTTGAGGAACGCGCATGCCCGACTCTTGGCCGATCGGTGTGTTTGCGAGCCTCGATGCCGGGTTGGGCGTGAAGCTCGAAGTGGCCCGCGAGTTGGGCGTGCCGACCATTCAACTGCACGCGCCGGCTAAGGCGACGCGCACCAAGCCCCATGCCGAGGCATTCCTCGGCCGGCTGCGCGAGGCGGGCATCCAACTTACTGCGGTCTTCGGCGGCTTCGACGGCGAGAGCTATGCCGATATCCCGACGGTGGCCCAAACGGTCGGCCTTGTGCCGGCCGAAACGCGCTCCGCTCGGGTCGCCGAGTTCAAGGAGATCGCCGACTTCGCGAAGCTGTTGGGCTGCCCGGTGGTGGCGTTGCACATCGGTTTCGTGCCGCACGATCGCAACGACCGCACCTACCAGGAAGTGGTTGCCGTCACGCGTGATGTTTGCGATCACACCAAGCGCAACGGCCAGGCGCTCCATCTGGAAACCGGCCAGGAGCCAGCCGATGCCTTGCTGCAGTTCATCGGCGACGTGGGGCGCGATAACCTGTTCGTCAATTTCGATCCCGCGAACATGATTCTCTACGGCTCGGGCGAGCCAATCGCCGCGTTGAAGCAGGTGGGCCGCTACGTGCGCAGCGTCCACTGCAAGGATGGCCGCTGGGCAAAGAACCCTGGCAAGGAGTGGGGGCAGGAAGTTCCATTGGGATCTGGCGACGTGGGGATGGAAGCCTACTTACGCACGCTCAAGGAAATCGGGTACAAAGGTCCGCTGACAATCGAGCGCGAAATCCCGCAAGAGCCCGAACGCCAAAAGGCGGAGATCGGGCACGCGGTTCGCCTGCTCGCGGACCTCAAATCGAGCATCCTTTAGCCCCCGGCGACTCGCCGGGGGCTAACGCAACACCTCCACCGGAAGTCTATCGAATGCCCAAGCTCGCGTTCACCGTACCTACCCAACTCACGGCCGACCAGGCGGCGACCCACCTGCGGGGTTTCATCCCGCAGATTCGCGAACATTACAAAGACCAGGTGAAGGACGTGACCGAAACCTGGACCGGCAACACGCTCGACTTCTCATTCAAAACGCTGGGTTTCGTGTTCAAGGGGACGTTGGCCGCGGCGGATAACAAGGTCGATGTCTCTATGGACTTGCCGCTGGCGGCCATGATGGTCAAGGGACGCATCGAGCAAGAGGTGCGCACCGGCCTGGAACGGCTGCTGAAGTAGCTTCCGCTGGCGGCGACTGAGAAAAATCGCGGTCGCTGCAATAATCGACTTGACACCACGTTAGTAGCGTGGTGAAAAATGCGCTTATTCACCCTGTCTAATTGCAATGCGGGCCTCTGCTGTTCCGAGGAGGATTGCCATGCGTCGTCTGTCCTACTGTAGCCAGTTCTGTTTCGTTGTGGTTCTTGCTGCCGGCGTCAACCTCGCAGGTAGCGCTTGGGGACAGCAACAATCGTCGGGCAATACTGGGGGCCGCGGCGGGTATCGTGGCAGCCGCGGCCGCACGGGTAGCGATCTCATGCAATTGCTGTCGCTGGAGGACGTACAGAAGGAATTGAAGCTCACGGCCAAGCAAAAGGAAGGCTTAGCGATGTTCTACCAGCAGGTGCAGGCGCAACGGGAGGCAATGCGCGTGAGCCGCGAAGACATCGAGGACCTTTCCGACCAGGAGCGCCAGGTGGTCTACGCCCAAATGGCCCAGCAACGCGAAGCGATGAACCAGGCGGTCCGCGAGCAGTTGAAGAAGGGCCTGCAGAAAACGCAGATGGATCGGCTCGATCAAATCAGCCTGCAAGCGCAGGGCACGTCGGTGCTCGAAGATCCCACCATGGTTTCAAAGCTCAAACTGACCGACGAGCAAAAGAAAAAGATTGAAGAGTCGCGCCAGGCCAGCCGCGACGCGATGCGGCAGATGTTCCAGGCGATGCGCACGGCTAGCGCCAACGGCGGTCAGCAACCATCGCGGGAAGAAATGAGCAAGAAGTTCGAGGAGATGCGGGCCGAGAGCACCGCGCGCGCGATGGCGATCCTGACTCCCGCGCAACAGTCGACGCTCGACAAGATGAAAGGCAAGGAGTTCGAGATCGACCGTTCGCAGCTCTATGGCCGCGGCCGCGGCGGACCTGGTAGCCAGCCGAGCTCTGGCTCGCCGGGCGGCACCAGTCCTGGCGAACGCCAGCAAGGCGGCAATGGCAACTGAAGCGGTCGTTACTTGCCGCGCGGATAAACCGACACGCTTTTTGCGTCGACGCGCGCGTCGAGTCCCAGCGGATTGAGCAACGCCCGGTAGAGTTGCTCGGTCGAAACCCGCTCGACGTGCAGCGACGCACGCTGGCCCAGGTCCACTCTTGCCGCGGCAATGCGCTCGCGGTCGATGAGAAGTTCCAGGCCCATCTGCCGGGCCAGTGATTCCAGCAGCCGATCGAGCGGCACGTTGTCGACGTTCAACGTGTGAACTTGGACGAACGGCGATTTGGTTGCCTTCGTGGCCGGCGTGGCTCGAGCGGCCACTTTTGGCGGTTCGCTCGCCGCCGGCAAATCGTGCGGGATCGGCACCAACACGAGCTGTTTGCCGCCGTCTTCAATGCGGCACATCAGATCGAACTGCGCGGTGACCAGCACCAGCCGTTCGACCAACGACGTGGGCGGCAGCTCAACTCCAGCCCACAAGTCGTGCGGCACGTGATCAAGTCCTTCGACGCGGGCACCAGCCTCGTCGGCCAGGCGCTCGAGCAGTTCTCGCGGCGTCGCCAGGTCAGCCCATTGCCACGCCCTGGGCACTAGATACACGGAACGCGCCGCTACCGGTAACCGCTGCGCCTCGGCAGTGCGCAGGGCCAGCAAGGCACGAAGCTTCGCGGTGGTCGCTTCGGGGCCGAAATACGCTATCGGGCCGAGCATGACGAACGCCGCGCCGCGCTCATGGGCGATCTGCCGGCATGCGCCCTCCAGGGGCACGTCACGCGCTGAGAAAGTGATCGGTGCGTCGGGGTCGATCCGCCGGTCGACGATCACCGCCAGCCCCTGTTGTTGCCCGAGCCGTGTCACGGCGCGGCGAAACGGCACCGCGGACCAAGTGATCGTCACCGGCGCGGCCAATCGCTGGGGTGCGTTGCTCGGCGGCTCCGCGGCGAGCAACGAACTGCAAAGGGCGAAATGCAAAATGCAGAATGACGACAAGCGGCGCTTCTTGGCGATTCTGCATTCTGCATTCTGCATTCTGCATTTCCTCGAGCGCGATTCTACCGGTTATTCCGCCGCCTGAACGTAGCGCGGAGCAAGTTCCAGACACGCGCGTCTGGCGGACGGGGCGGCGCCGATTACGCTAAAGACCTATGCACTCCACTCCGCGGGTCGCGGCGCTAGAGCGATTCTATCATACCTACCTGGCCGACCAGGACTCGGCGGAATTCATCCGCCGGGTGGCGCTGCGCTATCGCTGCGGAACGCTCGAACGGCTTGCGAAGATTGGTCCGCGTCTGACTCGGCGCGCAGCCGTGCTGGCGCTCGGCTTTCTCGGCGCTTACGAATCGAACGCGGTGCTGGGCCGGGCCTTGCAGGACGAGGACCGTGGAGTGCGCACCCTGGCCGAGACGGCGCTGCGCAACGTCTGGTGTCGCGACGGCAGCGCCGAGCAGCAGCGTGTGCTCGAGTCGGTCATCCGCCTGAACGCAGCGCGTAGCTTTGACGACGCGGTGCATCGGGCGAACACGCTGCTGGCCGAAGCACCGGACCTGGCCGAGGCGTGGAACCAACGGGCGATCGCCTACTATGGACTGGGCCGGTACGCCGACAGCATTCGCGACTGCCGCCGCACCGTCGAGCTCAACCCGTACCATTTCGGGGCGGTGGCGGGCATGGGCCAGTGCTTCTTGTATCAAGGCAATCTGCTTTACGCGCTGGAGAGCTTTCGTCGGGCGCTGGAGTTGAACCCGAATCTCGAGGCAATCCGCGCCAACGTGGCCATGCTCGAGCGCCGGCTGAAGAAGCAGGGCTAGCCGGCAAGTGCCACACCGTACACGCGGTGGACAATCGCGTTTTTTCGCTCGGTTGTGGCAATCGGGATACCGTTTGCTACGATAAGGGGACTCATCCTGCGCGGCGTAATCGCCGTGCCACCTGCGCTCTGAAGGATCGCCGCATGCTCGCCCGTCACCCAGTTCGCCGCGGTATGACGCTTGTTGAGTTGCTGGTCGTAATCTCGATCATGGGCATTCTGATGGCCCTGCTGGCCGGTGGGGCACGCAAGGCAATGGTTAGCGCCAACCAGCGGGCGACGCTTGCCGAGATCGCCAGATTGTCGTCGGCCATCGAAACGCTCAAGGGAAAGAGTGGAAAGTATCCGCCGTGCATGGGGGCGATCACCGCCGGTGCGGTTGCCGGCAGTAGTTTTCTCGATCGCGGCGGCTTGTTCGATGCGTACATGCGGTCCTCCTATCCGCGATTCGCACCAGCCGGTGGGCCTTATAGCTATATGAAGGGTCAACTCGGGGGCATTGGGTACGCATACAACTACATGACAGCGACCGGCCAGGTCCAACCGCTGAACATCCAGTACATCGACCAGGGCGAGGCGTTGGTCTTCTGGCTCGGCGGGTTTCCAACGCCTATCGACATGTCGAGCGGTAGCACCATAGGCTCGCGAAAGTTGTACGGCTTTAACTCCGATCCGACCGATCCATTCCGGCTGGATACCGTATTAATCACGACCACCACTTCGGTGCAACGCACGGTGCCGTCGTTCGATTTCGACGAGTCGCGACTGACCGATACGGATTACGACGGCTGGCTGGAGTACTCGCCGCCGGGCGTTCCGTTGGGCTCGCAGATGCCCCCTTATGTGTATTTTGACGCGGCGGTCTACTCGACGTTCATTCCTAGCGGCACAGCGACGCGGCCATTCAACTCCTTTCCCACGACGAATACACAGAACGCGCCCTATCAACAAGGAGTAAGTTACCAGCAGAACCAGGGGTGGGGCCTGGCCTTGCCTTACGCGGCTTCTGAGGTAGGTGCCACGCCGTTCGCCTGGGTGAATCCCAAGACGTTCCAAATCATTGCCGCCGGCACCGGCGGCGTGTATGGCGAGAACTCTTCGCGGATCACTGTGTTTCCCTCTGGAAACGAGTATTACGGCAGCAGCTACGGTCAGGTCGAGAGCATGGATCCGGAAGAGCAGGACAACCTGACCAACTTCGCCGATTCCGCGCTGGGCGACGCCTTGACCGGCTCTTAAACCATGCCGTGTGCGGCCAGCAGCAGTTCCAGGTAGCTGCGGCGCTCGCTGTGTGCCAGCGCCGATGCTTCGGCCAGGCTCATTAAGCACCGCCGGGCCGCATCGAGGCTGCGGTCATCGTCGGCCGAGGTTTCCAGTTCGACGAACCTGCCAAGGCCTTCGACCTCGTCGAACGCCGCTTCGACGCGGTGTCCCTGCCAATCGAACGTCGCCCTGCGGCGGTGCTTGCTGACCGTGGCGGCCGCGCGAAACCCCAACGCTTCGAGCAGCTCGGCCATCTGATTGGCTCCATGCTCGCCGGCTGGCAGCGATAGCTCGATTTCGCGGCGTGTCTTGGTCGCAGCGTCGACTTTAGGCCCTTTGTACGTGAGCCGGTTCTCGTCGCCGATATGGCGAATCCGCAGCGCTTCGTCGGTGCGGGCAAAATCGCGCGCCGGATGCGCGTAATAAGTGTCAACCTGCAACTGGGGCGCGCCGATCTGTGGCGGCTTACCGTCGAACAACTGCTCGAGCGAGGGAAACTCGCTCACCGGAAACTTGATCTCGACCTCGTAGCTCATGGTGCCTGGGTCGAGTGTTGCGAGGGAGCTACGCCGGATTGAGTCGGATGGATGTGCCGCGATTCGCCGCTCGCCGGCGACTGCAATTCATCGCGCGCCACCTGGGCTTCGAGCACTTTCTGCCGGCGCACCTTGCGGACCAGCACCCGCAGACCCGAGGCTTTGACGATGTCGCCGCCCCGCGCCGGGCGGTCGAGATGGTAGCGCACCCAATCGTCGAGCGTGCGGCAGTCGGCCGGCAGCGATTGCCGATCGAGAAACAGGGCGGTTTCCTGCTCGAGCCGGTCCAACGACACACCGCCCCCCATCACCCAGCCGGCGCCGCTCTCGATCACATGGGCGGGCACGCGGTCGTACTCGTCCTGAATATCGCCGATCAGCTCTTCGAGGATATCTTCGAGCGTCACCATGCCGACCACGCGC
Organism: Pirellulales bacterium; assembly: GCA_036272935.1. GTDB lineage: Bacteria > Planctomycetota > Planctomycetia > Pirellulales > PNKZ01 > DATAXP01. The sequence goes on from DATAXP010000024.1 coordinate 14,362, forward strand.
TGATCGTGATCGCGCACCAAAGCGATGTGCACGTGTCCGCGTGTCATACGCTGCAGCGCCTGGGCAATCGTCACATCGGCTGACACGCTCGGGATGGCCCGCATGATGCCGCGCAGCGATGGCTGGTTGGGGCTAAGCCGCAGCTCGGAAATGATGTCCTTGAAGTTCGCGTAGCCGCAGATCGTTTGCGGATTGCCCGGCTCGGCGCAAACCGGGAAGCGCGTGTGCATTTCACTGTGGGCGACCACCAGGCTTTCAGCCATGGTGTGGGCCAGGTCGAGTGTGATCACTTCGCTGATCGGGATCATGATCTCGCCGATCCGCCGCGAAGAGAGCCGGGCCGCGCCGAGGATGATCTGCTCTTCCTGGCCACCGATCAGCCGCGAGGTACGGGCCAAGGCAACCACCGCTCGCAATTCGTCGATTTCCGCAACCTCGGTACGGTGCCCTTCGACGCGCGGCTGCCAGCGCCGGGCGGCAAAATCGAGAATTGCCGTTGACGACGTTTCCAGCGCCCAGACGATCGGGTACGCCACGAGCGACATCACGCGCATCGCCGGCGATAGCCGCAGCGACACCCATTCCTTGTTCTTGAGCGCGAAAACCTTCGGAATTAGTTCGCCGACGACGATCGTCACGGTGCTCAACGGCACGACCACCAGCACCAGGCTCAGGAAGTCGGCCCAGCGCGTCGACATGCCCAGGCGTTCGAGATAGGGCGACAAGTGCCCTTCGGCATTCGCGCCACCCGTGGCTGCCGCAATCGCCGCCACGAGCGTGATCCCTAACTGGATCACCGCCAGGCTGGCTTCCATGTTCTGCTTCATCAGTAGCGCGGTGCGGGCTCCGCGGCGATGCTCATCGGCGAGCGTCTTGAGCCGGGCCAGCGAGACGCTTGCCAGCGCGATCTCATAGGCCGCAAACAGCGCGTTGAGCGAGATCATGCAAAGGATGATGGCTATCGAGGTTAGCGACATGGGCACCTCGCGGTCGCCGCGCGCTGTGGCGACCCAGCATCGCAACCCTTCGCCCCTTGCCACCGGCCGTCATCGGCGCGACCGACCACGCGACATCCTCCGTCTGCCACAATGCCTCCCACCGTCGGCGGCTATTGTAGCCCATCGCCAGGGCAAAGTGTTGACTTCGCCGAGGGCTCCGCGGAAGCCTGGCCAAAACCATGTCGTAAGATAAAGATGGCTTATGAGTTGAATCGTTTTCTTGGAGCGACGACATGGCCGGCGAAACGCGACCGACCTTTCCAAAGTGGAAACTGTGGTTCTGGCTGGCGATGGCCGTAATCGTGCTGGTGGCGGTCTATTTCTGGCGAGAGGAACCACAGCCGCTGGCGACGCTCGAGCTGGAACCGCTCACCGGCGGCGGAGCGGCCGTCACCACGCCCGACCTCAAGGGGCATGTCACCTTGGTCAACATCTGGGGCACCTGGTGTCCGCCGTGCCGCGAGGAATTTCCGCATATCGTCGAGTTGTACCGGCATTACCGCGACCGGCCCCGGTTCTCGCTGCTGGCTGTCTCAACCAGCGGCGGGGACGATGACGACGTCGACGCTCTGCGCGCCGCGACACTCGAATTCCTCGACCAGCAAAAGGCCTCCGACCTGCCCACCTATGTCGACCCGGGTAAAAAAACTCGCGAGGCGATCGGAGCCATCGTCGGCATGGTCGTCTATCCGACGACCGTGCTCGTCGATGCCCAGGGGCGGGTGCGCGGCCACTGGATCGGCTACCGCACGGGAACCGAGCGGGAAATGTCGCTGCTCATCGACCATCTGCTGGCGGAGTAGATATTCGCGGCTCTCAACACTTGCCGTTGAGACCAGGCGGCTGAGTTGCTTAACGTATCTCGGCCGCTACGGCATTCACGATTTGCCCTTCCTTGAGTCCGTCGATTGACGACAGGACGACTGCTCGTCCAGGCTCCAGGCCGGATACCTCGACGTCGTTTTCGACGCGCAGGCCTAATTTGATTTTTTGGCGAGCGAGTTGGCTGGCATCGTCGACCGTCCAGCAGTAATGGTCCGCGCCGTCCCGGGCAACCGCCGCGGCAGGCAGGGTGGTGGCATCGGGCCGCTCCTCGAGCACAATGGTTGCGGCAGCGAACATTCCAGGCCGCAACGCGCCGTTTTCGTTCGGCAGGTCGATCTCGGCGCGCAGCGAGCGGTTGACCGGATCGAGCGACCACGTCGTGCGTACCACTCGGCTTTGGAACGTGCGATTGGGGAGTGCCTGCACATGGATTGTGGCCATATCGCCAACATCGACGTAATCGGCCAACAGTTCGGGTACTTCGACGAACACGCGCATCGTGTCGCTTCGGCAAACGACGAATAGGGCCGATGTTGTGGCCGGATCATCGGGGCCGACGTAATGTCCCGTCGCGATGCGCCGCTGGACAACCACGCCGGCGTAGGGGCTCTTGACCGAGGCGTAGGCCAACATCGTGTCGACGCGTGCCAGCGCCGCTCGGGCTACGCGCAGCCGGGCGTCGGTCACGGCAACCGCGGTTTCCGCCCTTTGCACTTCGATGGTTGCTTCGTGCAATGCCGCTCGGGCCGACTCCACCGTCGCCAGCGACTCACCGTTGGCACCTTCGGCGGCCCGTAGCTCGTTGAGTGTTTCGTCGACGAGCAGCGCGTCGACAGCGTCGGTGGCGGCCAACTTTTTGATGCGGTCGTATTTGGACGTCCAACGTTCGAAGCTTCCCTTGGCGCGAACCACTCCCGCCTCGGCCAAGGCGACCCGTGTTTGAGCGGTCTGGGCGGCTGCCTTCGCGCCGATCACTGCAACGTTTGCCTGCTTGAGTTCGGCATCGGCCTGAACCACCAAAGCTTGTTTCTGGTCGCGGTCGTCGCGCAGCTCGGGCACGGCGATCTTCGCCAGGATTTGGTCTTTACTCACACGGTCGCCGATATCGACGAGCACCTGTTCGACGTATCCCGGCACGCGCGCGACGACAGGCGTTTCCTCCATCGCCTCGATCCGTGCGGGTTGCGAGGTGACCAAGCGCAATGTTCTCTTCGTCGGCAGCCCCGCGACGACACGAGGAGCACTTTCGGGAACTTGCGGCTGGTCCTGCGACGGAGCGGCAGGAGCGTGTCGCCCGCAACCAACGAAGCCGGTCAAGGCTGCCAATGCCAACAGCAAATAGGTGAGCCGCAGCGTTGGCGTGCAAATCTCCGGCATCTATCAAACCCCTTCGCCGAGCAGCCCCGCGGCTTCTGGCCGGAATTGGTTTGCCTGTGGGTCGGTCGGATCGAGCGAACCGGATTCGCGCCGCGATTTACTTTGCAACACGGCGAAAACCGCCGGCAGCGCAAACAGCGTGGCCACGGTGGCTGCCAACAGGCCGCCGATCACTGCTCGACCTAATGGCGCGTTTTGCTGCCCGGATTGTCCTAGCGCCAGCGCCATCGGCAGCATGCCGGCAACCATCGCCGAACTGGTCATCATCACGGCCCGCAGCCGGCCGGCGCCACCGGCGATTGCAGCCTCGCCGCTAGTCTGGCCGTCGCGGCGAAGGCTTTCGCTGAAGGTAATCAGCACGATCGCATTGGCCATCGCCACCCCTAGGGCCATGATCACTCCGATGAACGATTGCAGATTGAGCGTTGAGTGCGTGAGGTACAGCGCGAGCAGCGAACCGGCAGCCACCGCCGGCACGCTCGACACCGCCGCAATGGCCAATCGCGGCGATTGAAAACTCGCGGTAAGCAACAAAAAGATCACGACCACCGTCATTACCGAACCGACGGTCAGGCCGTGCATCAAGTCTCGGAAGGGAACAAGTTGCCCGCGCAGCTCGACCTTGGTGCCTGCGGGCGGCGTGCCAGCGCGCGCGATCGCCGCCTCGACCAACGATGCGACCGCACCAAGATCTTGATCGAAAATGTTCGCCGTCACCGTCACTTGGCGCCGCATGTTGTAGCGATCGAACTGGCCGGGCATCGTGCCCGGTTCGATCCGGGCGACGTCGCGCACCAGCACCGGATTGGCGTCAGCCCGACTCACCGGCAATTGCGCCAGGTCTTCCGGAGTTTTGATCGTCTCCACACGCTCGTCCGGCGATCGCAGCACGGCACGCGGCACCTCGACCTGCACCTGATAGCCGATGCCAGTTTTCGGATCGGCCCAAAAGTTCGGCATGGTGAATCGGCTCGACGAGGTGGCCAGCGAGACAGTCCTCGCGACATCGAGCGGCGTCACGTTCGACAAGCCTGCCTTCTCGCGATCGACGCGGATTTCAATCGTCGGGTAGTCCATCGATTGTCCGAACTGAATGTCGCGCAGCGATGGGATTGTCGTCAGTTCGCCCCGAATCTTCTCGGCGAACGAGCGGCTGTCGGCCAAGGTCGTGCCGCTGATCGCAATCTCCAGGGGCGTCGGCGAGCCGAAGCTCATCACTTCGTTCACGATATCCGATGGCTCGAATGAGGTCCGCAACTCTGGCATGGCTTCGCCGATGCGCTTGCGCAGCCGTTCTTCGAGTTGCGCCACGTTCATCTCGCTCGGCTCGCGCAGTTGTACATACAGAATGGCCTCTTCCGGGCCGCGCGACCACTGATAAACAGCGTTCACGGGAAAATTCGAATGAATCATTCCGACGTAGCCGAGCGTGAAGTTGACGTTTTCCGCACCGACCTCCTGCCGGACGAGCTTGAGCACATCGAGCGCGTATTGCTCGGTACGGGCGATCTGTGTGCCGTCGGGAGCACGCAGGCGCAAGCGAAATTGCCCGGAGTCGACGACCGGAAAAATCTCACGACCAAGCTGCGGCGCGCACCAAACAATGACGGCAATGCACGCCGTCAGGTAGATCGCCACGGTCAGCCAACGCACTGCCACGACCCAACCGACTACTTGCTGGTATCGAACTCGGAAGCGGCTGAACCAAGACGCTTGTTCGCTTGCCACGCCGGCCGCAGAGCGGCGCAAGAACCAGACACACAATACCGGCACAAGCGTGCTCGACAGCACGTATGAGCCGACCATTGCGAAACCAACTGCCAGAGCAAGCGGCGCAAACAGACCACGGGCGGCGCCTTGCATGAAGAACGTCGGAATGAAGACGGCCAAAATGCAGAGCATCGCCAGCAGGCGCGGCACCGCGGTGCGCTGATTCCCCAAGCGAACTGCCAGTGCCACCGAGTCGGTGCGAAGCATCTGCGCGTGGATGTTCTCGACTTCGACCGCCGCTTCATCGACCAGGATGCCCACGGCCAACGCTAACCCGCCCAGCGTCATCACGTTCAACGTTTCGCCGCAAATCCATAAGGCAACCAGCGAACAGCAAAGAGCCAGCGGGATGTTGAGCGCCACAACCAAGGCGCTGCGCCAATCACGCAGGAACAGAAACACCATCAGGCCGACAAGCGCAGCCCCCAAGGCCCCTTCGACCGCGACTCCCGTGGCCGACCGGGCAACGTATGGCGATTGATCGAACTCGAAGTTCACCGCGATGTCCGGCGGCAGCAAGGCGCGCATCTCGGGCAGCGCCCGCTTGATGTTCGCAATCACACTCATCGTCGATGCATCCGCCCGCTTGGTCGCCAGGATGTAAACCGCCCGGCGACCGTTCGCCAACGCGTAACCAGCCGGTGCATCGGCCGAGTCAGCCACCGTACCCACGTCGCGCAGATACACTGGCGATGGGCCGAGACGGATTGGCACTGTCTGCAACTGCTGCGGATCCTTGACCACCGAGTTCACCGACACGATGGGATATTTGTCGTCGACCAGCAAATTGCCGGAGGGGCTGATCACGTTGCCGCTGGCCAAGGCCGACACCACTTCCTCCGGCGACATGCCGTACGCCTTCAGCCGCTGCGGATCGACCGTGATGACGATGGTCCGTGCGCTACCACCGAACGGCGGCGGCGCCGACACGCCCGGCAAGCTGGCGAACATCGGCCTGACGCGAAACAACGCCAAGTCCTGAATCTCGGCAATCGTGCGCGTGGCGCTCGACAGCACCAGGCAACCCACTGGCACGCTGCCGGTATCGAATCGCATCACAAATGGCGACACCGTCCCCGGCGGCATGAACGCCTGCGACCGGTTCACGTAGTTGATCGTCTCGGCCATGGCCTGGGCCATATTCGTGCCGGGATGAAAATACAACTTCATTAACGCCGTGCCTTGCACGTTGCGCGACTCGACGTGGTGAATGCCGCTGATGTAGAGAAAGTGGTACTCGTAATAGTTGGTCAGAAAGCCTTCCATCTGCGCGGGGTCCATGCCGCCGTAAGGTTGGCAGACATAGATCACCGGCAAATTGAGGCTGGGGAAAACATCGACCTCCATCCCCTTGGGCAAGGCCGCCGGATACGGCAGGCCGAGCTGCTCGAAAACGGTTCCGCCAACCGCCAGCACTCCGGCGAGCAGAATCGCCAGAGCGCCGACCACGACAGTCCACGGTCGGCGCAGCGCAATTTGGATGGGATTCACGGAACGACCAGGCGATGCAAGACGAACGGTCGTCCGGGAACCGGCGACCATCATTTCATCTTGGACAGCGCCAATCGCGAATGCAACTCGGCAGCCAAGCGGGCGGGGTCGGCCGAGTCGACGATCGCGCCGCTTATCGCGACACACTTTGCACCGGCGGCTAGTACGTCGCCAAGGTTCGCAAGCGTGATGCCGCCGATGGCGAAGGCGGGGATTGCAATTTCGGCGGCGACCGCGCTTACGAAATCAAGTCCCGCCAGGTGGTCGAACTGTTTCGTCGTCGACGCGAACACCGGACCGATGCCGAGATAATCGGCACCGTCGCGCACCGCTTGTCGCGCTTGCTCGATCGTGTGGGTCGAAACACCGATGAACGTTCGCGACCCCACAATCCTCCGCACCTCGGCGATCGGCAGTTCGTCCTGTCCTACGTGTACGCCATCAGCCCCGGCAAGCAGCGCCAAGTCGGGCCGGTCGTTCATCACAAACAATGTGTGCGTGCCTTGTGTCAGCAATCGCAGCCGCAGAGCGCGGTCCAGCAATTCGCGATCGCCAAGCCGCTTGCCGCGCAACTGGATCACATCGACCCTGGCGGCGACCAGATCGGCAACGAGCCGCTCAAATTCTGCGATGTTCTCCCGGCCGTCTACCAGCACGTAGAGCCGGGCGCTGGCCAAGCGATCGTCGGTCACTTGTGGAGTGGACCGTAGCACCGCGGCCTCCAGCGTGTAAGCGCGGTAGCGCAGTTGCTCGAAGGCCGCGGCCGCGGCGGGATCGATGAGCTTGCCATATTCTTCGAGACTGCGCAACGCTTCTTCGACGCGCTTGAAACTTGCCGCCGCCACATTGGACAAGCTGTCGCGCTGCCCTTCGGCCGAGGTGGTGACGGCGGTCCCCACGTCCCCTGGTGTATCCCGCGAAGCAAGCAATTCAGCGACGTCAAATCGGTGCAGCGCGGCCGCCAGGTCGTGCCGGAGTTGCTTGAGTGTTTCCGTTAGCGCGCGATCGTCGAGCGCGAAGCGGACGTAATCTTCGACCACGCGCAACCCTTCGCGCGCCCGGTTGGCCGAGGCATCGAGGATGCGCAGGGTGCGAGATTCGGCCACCCGTTTAGCCCCCGGCGACTCGCCGGGGGCTAAAGCTGGACGCGGCGGCGTGCTCGGGGCCTCTTCGATTTCGATCGGCGTCGGATCGTGACCGTTGAAGTGGTGAATCTTGGCGAGCACCCCCTCGCCCGCCATGCCGTGCTCACCGAGCCAGGCTGCCACCTCGTCGCCGGTGGCCGTCAATCCCAGCAACAGGTGCTCGGTTGCCAGCACCAGCGGTCGAGGGTAATCGACCAGGCGTTCGGTCGCGGCGTCGAGCGCGCGTTCGACAGCCCACGAAAACCCAGGGCGATCGGCCTGGCCTTTCGACGACGCTTCCAACTCCGGCCAACGTGCTCGGACCGTCTGGCCTGTGATACCGTGGGCGGCAAGGATCGTCGCCGCTCGGCACTCCGGCTCCGCCAGCAATCCAAGCAACAACGCGGGGGCCGACAATTCGCCATCGGGCGATGGGAGCGACCATCGACCCGCGGCTGCAAGAGCACGTTCGGCGGCTGGGGTGAATTGGTACGACACGACAGAAGGTGCCAGTAATCGGGTGGCTCTTTGGACCGTCTGAAGGCGAGTCTACGCGACTTGCCGACCTTTCCGCGTGCATTCCAGCCCTAACGTCAAGCAAGCGTTTAACTTGCCTTGCTCGGGCTTGTGTTGCGGGCTAAAATTCCCGGTGACTTCTATCATACAATCCGCGACGGGGAAGATGGAGCGAACCCTGATGCGCCGACCGACGCCCCTGCGCTCGGCCTGGATTCTCTGCCTGTGGCCAGGTTTGCCGCATCTTTGGCGACGCGGCTCCTGGACGGCTTTGGCGGTCGCGGTCGGCTTTTCGCTGGTTTTCGACCTGCTGTTGTTGTCGAGCGTCGTGTGGGACGAAGTGGCCAGTCCCGCAAGCCTACGGATGGCCTGGTCGCTGTTGGGCGGGTTCTGGTGCGGGGCGCTGGTGTTTTCGCTGCGAAACTGGCCGTCGTCCGTCGAGCGGCCAATACCGTCGAGCAACGCCGGTCTATTTCCCCAAGCGCTCCTACAATACCTTCAGGGCAACTGGTTTGAGGCGGAACGGCTCTGCCGCCAGGCGGTGCTGCGTGACCCTCGCGATGGCGATGCCCGCCTGATGCTGGCCACCGTACTGCGGCGCGAGGGACGGCTCGGCGAGGCGGCCGAGCACCTCGATCAGCTTGCCAGTTTGACTGCCGGGCGAAAATGGGAGCAGGAGATTGCCGACGAGCGGCAACGGATTGCGGAATTGGCGACCGAGACAACAACCGAAGCGGCGCCCGTCCAGATGGCGCGTGCCGCCGCATGACGTTTAGCCGGCGGGCTTGCCCGCCGCGTTTGCAGGCACTGAACGAATGTTAGCCCTTTTGCGTAGAGATAGGGTTCGATAGACTCGCAGCAAGCGCCGACGAGTCGACACGGCCGCAACGGCCGAGATGGAGACAATCAAATGTACGAACGCTTTACCGATCGCGCCCGCAAGGTGATGCAACTGGCGAACCAGGAAGCGCAACGGTTCAACCACGAATACATCGGCACCGAGCACGTCCTGCTGGGGCTGATCAAGGAAGGCAGCGGCGTCGCGGCCAACGTGCTGAAGAACCTCGACGTCGACCTGCGCAAAATCCGCCTCGAGGTGGAAAAGCTGGTCCAGAGTGGCCCCGATATGGTCACGATGGGCAAGCTGCCGCAGACGCCGCGGGCCAAGAAGGTGATTGAGTACTCGATGGAAGAGGCCCGCAACCTCAACCACAACTACGTCGGCACCGAGCACATCCTGCTGGGCCTGCTGCGTGAGCAGGAAGGCGTGGCCGCCCAGGTGCTGATGAACCTCGGCCTCAAGCTCGAAGAGGTGCGCGAGGAGGTGCTGAACCTGCTGGGCCACGGCATCGAGGGGAGCGAAGGGGGCGAGCGCAACCCGGCCGGTGGCGGCGGCAGTGGCGGTGCGTCCTCGGGAGAGGGCAAAAGCACCAAGAGCAAGACCCCGGCCCTCGACAGCTTTGGCCGCGACCTCACCGAGTTGGCCCGCCAGGGCAAGCTCGACCCCGTGATCGGCCGCGAAAAGGAAATCGAACGGGCGATCCAGATTCTCTGCCGCCGCACGAAAAACAACCCGGTGCTCTTGGGCGAGGCAGGCGTTGGCAAGACCGCGATCGTCGAAGGCTTCGCCCAGCGTGTGGTCGATGGCGACGTGCCCGAGTTGCTGGCCGATCGGCGAATCGTGGTGCTCGACCTGGCGATGATGGTCGCCGGCACCAAGTACCGCGGCCAATTCGAGGAGCGCATCAAGGCCGTGATGAACGAAGTGCGCCGCGCCAAGAACACCATCCTGTTTATCGACGAATTGCACACGCTCGTCGGCGCCGGTGGCGCCGAGGGAGCCATCGACGCCAGCAATGTGCTCAAGCCCGCGCTGGCCCGTGGCGAAATCCAGTGCATCGGCGCGACGACGCTCGATGAGTACCGCAAGTACATCGAAAAGGATTCGGCCCTCGATCGCCGCTTCCAGCTCATCATGGTCGAGCCTTCGACCAAGAGCGAAACGATCGAAATCCTCAAGGGTCTGCGCGACCGGTACGAATCGCACCACCGGGTGCAAATCACCGATGACGCGCTATCGGCCGCGGTCGAACTGTCGAGCCGGTACATCACGGCCCGCTGCCTTCCCGATAAGGCGATCGACGTGATCGACGAGGCGGGAGCCCGCGTGCGGCTCAAGGCGATGACCCGACCGCCCGATCTGAAGGAGATCGACGACCAGGTCGAGCACCTGAACAAGGAAAAGGAAGAGGCGGTCGCCAATCAGGACTTCGAGAAGGCGGCGGCCCTGCGAGACCAGGCCGACAAGCTCAAGAAGAAGAAGCAGCAGATCACCCGCGAGTGGCGCGAGAAGAGCCGCGAGGCGGATGGGATCGTCGACGAGGAAGTGATTGCCGAGGTCGTCTCGAAGATGACCGGCATCCCGCTCACTCGGATGACGACCGAAGACAGCATGCGCCTGATGGAGATGGAAAAGGACCTGCACAAGCGCGTGATCAGCCAGGACGAGGCGATCAAGAGCATCAGCAAGGCGGTGCGGCGCAGCCGCAGCGGCCTGAAAGATCCGAAGCGCCCCACCGGCTGCTTTATCTTTGCCGGGCCGACCGGCGTGGGTAAGACGCTGTTGGCGAAGGCCTTGGCCGAGTTCATGTTCGGCGACTCCGACGCGCTCATCCAGATCGATATGAGCGAGTACATGGAGAAGCACAACGTGAGCCGCCTGATCGGCGCTCCGCCGGGCTATGTTGGCTTCGAGGAAGGCGGCCAGCTCACCGAGAAAATCCGCCGCCGGCCGTATGCAGTCGTGCTGTTGGACGAGATCGAGAAGGCGCATCCCGACGTGTTCAACATGCTGTTGCAGGTGATGGAAGAAGGCCGGCTGACCGACAGCTTCGGTCGCAACGTCGACTTCCGGAACACGATCCTGATCATGACCACCAATGCCGGCGCCGAGGCGATCAAGAACGAGAGCCAGTTCGGGTTCCAAGCCCCGGACGACGACGCCGGTTACGACAGCATGAAGGCCCGCGTGATGGAGCGCATCGAACGGGTGTTCCGTCCCGAGTTCATCAACCGCTGCGACGACATCATCGTCTTCCGTCACTTGAACGTGGAGGACCTGAAGCACGTCGTCGACCTGGAGCTGAGCAAGGTGCGCGAACGCCTCGGCGAGCGCGGCCTGAAGCTGACGCTCACCGACGAGGCCAAGAAGTTCCTGATCAAGAAGGGCTCGAACACCGATTTCGGCGCCCGGCCGCTACGCCGCGCGATCGAGAACTTTGTCGAGGATCCGCTCAGCGAGGAACTACTCAAGGGCGAATTCCAAGGCAAGGATACGATCACGGTCGACGTGAAGAAGGTCGGCGAGCAAAAGCAGCTCGTCTTCGATGGAAGCGTCCAAGGCGAAGCCAGCGAGGCAGCCGCCACACCCGCCGCCGCCGGCGCCGCCGGCGACGGCGCTTCGTCGTAACGCCACAAGCCGTTTCCGCCAAAACGATAAAGCCCACGGACAGCCGTCCGTGGGCTTTTTTGTTGCGCGAGTAAGGATCGCGGGCGGGCCGCGGCGGCTTCCATCAATCGCCGAGCATTTTGGCGATGATGAAGATCACGATCGCGCCGCCCAAGCCCCCGCCGAACAACAGGTAGAGCAGCGAGTACCCGATCGCCGCCATCGGCAGCATTAACGTGGCAAGCAACATGGCAGACTCCTTCATTGATGAATGAGATAGTGTGGGTCCAACGGCCGTTCCCTGGCAGCGCTACTCATCGAGCGCGGCCAGCGGCTTCTTCGTGTTGAAATCGACCGACGCGGCGCGTCCCGTGTCGCGATCGTAGATCACGTAGGTCGTCGGACTGCCACCGGGATGGAACTCGTAGCGCTCGGGCTTGATCAGCTCGGCCGACAAAATCAAAGCGGACCCGACGATCAACGCTCCCACAAAAATTGCGGCCGCAACCTTATGGTGACCGTGCATCGATCGCTCGCCTGGAGTCATTGGCATGTGCGAAGCTCCTTGAATGAACGTAAACGCAAATTAGGCTGGGTGCCCTTGCGGCAAACCCGCACGAAGCAACATTCAGGCCGTAATCGACTTTTCAAGCAGCGGTCGGTAGAGGTCGCCCATTCGAAATCGAACGTTGGCTGGCTGTATTTGTTTGCGGGTTCTGCTTAGGCGGCGGGCAGTTACGTTGGCGGAGGCTCCCGGTTACACAACCGCCGAGATGACCGATCACCAATAAGGCAAATGTGTTGCGCTGTCGATGATGTCCAGCCATTTTGTTAGCGGTCCGACGTTTGCATTGCTTGCTTAGTTCGCTCGCGAGCTCCGATCTCACCAAGTTTCCGCGCTCGGCCGAAGCATGAATAGTTCTTGGCGCCGCATCATCGTCGGCGCGATGTTTTTCGGGGTTACCTTTCTGGTGGCCGTCGCCGGTTACATGCTCGCCGGCTGGAACTTGCTCGATTCGATCTACATGGTGGTGATCACCGTGTTCGGAGTCGGCTACGGCGAAACCAGGCCGCTGGACACGCCGGCGATGAAAGTCTTCACCATGGGGGTGATCATCGCCGGTTGCTCGTCGGGAATTTACGTTGTCGGCGGTATTGTCACCATGCTCGCCGAAGGCGAGGTCAAACGAGCCCTGGGATTTCGACGCATGTCAAAAGGCATCGAGCAACTGAGTTCCCACGCCATCATCTGCGGCTACGGCCGCGTGGGGCAGATCATCGTCGCCGAGCTGACCAAGGCGAAGCACCAATTCGTCGTGGTCGACAACAGCGACAGCCGCACACAGGAAGCCCAGGCGGCCGGGCACCTCACGGTGCTCGGCAGCGCCAGCGAGGAGGCGACGCTGGTGGCGGCCGGCATCGCGCGGGCCAAGGTGCTGGCCACCGTGTTGCCCGACGACACCGCCAACGTGTTCATCACGCTCACCGCGCGTGAGCTGAACCCAACGATCGAGATCATCGCCAGGGCTGAGTCGCCGTCGACCGAAAAGAAGCTCATCCGCTCGGGTGCCAATCGTGTCGTGCTGCCGGCGCTGATCGGCGCCACGAAAATCGGCCAGCTCATCCTGCGCCCCAGCGCCGAGGACTTGTTGGCCGATGCCTCGGGCAACAAGTATCTCAACGACGAGCTGCAGCAGATCGGCCTGGAGATGACCGAGATCGAACTCCGCGGCGGCTCGCCGTTGATCGGACAGAATGTCGGCTCGATCGACATCGGCGGCGGTTTCGTGCTCATCGGCGTCAAGAAATCCGATGGTGCTTTTGTGCGTAATCCACCGACCGAGATGGTGATGAACCTAGGAGACAAGTTCATCATCCTCGGCCATCGCGATACGCTACCGAGCCTTGTCCGTCGTGCCAAGCCGCGGCAAGTCAGCTTCCGCGGCGCGACCGGGTGAAATTAAGTCCACAAAGCGGCTGGGTTGGTTTTCAAGGAGTTGTGGGTTCCAGAGTACGTCGCCTTTGACGAGGGAGTTAAGGATGGTCGGTTGCTGCGACGGCAGGCGAACGCGACAATGGGGGCGGTTCCAACTGGAGACGCTTGCATGCGCATGTTCTACGCCGGCCGGTGGCAGGATCGCGATGTCCATCTCGACGTGCGCAATCCGTTCGACGACACGGTGATCGACACGGTCCCGAAGGGCGATGCCGACGATGCCAATCGTGCTCTGGCCGGGGCGGGCGAAGGGGCCGCCATCATGCGCCGCACCAGCGGGTATGAACGCTTCCAGATCCTGCGTCGCGCCGCCGACCAGCTTGCCGCGCGGGCCGACGAGTTTGGCCGGCTGATCAGCAGCGAAGAAGGCAAGACGCTGGCCGAGGGGCGGTTCGAGGCGAGCCGCGCGGCCGAGACTCTCGAACTCTCGGCCGAAGAAGCGAAGCGGCTCGGGGGCGAGTTGTTGCCGTTGGATGGTGCTCCCGGGGCGGCCGGTAAGTTGGGCTTCACGCTCCGCGTGCCGTGCGGAGTGGTCGCGGCGATCACGCCCTTCAACTTCCCGTTGAACCTGGTCTGCCACAAGGTCGGCCCGGCGTTGGCCGCCGGAAATGCCGTCGTGCTGAAGCCGGCCAGCGACACGCCGCTGTGCGCCTTGCGGCTGGTGGAGTTGCTGCTCGAGGCCGGGCTGCCGCCGCAGGGGATCGCATGCCTGACCGGTCCCGGTGGAACGATCGGCGACGCATTGGTACGCGATCCGCGCGTGCGCAAGATCACCTTCACTGGCAGCCGCGACGTGGGTGAACAGCTCTGCCGCACGGCCGGGCTGAAGCGGATCACCATGGAACTGGGATCGAACAGTCCGCTGATCGTGCTCCCCGATGCCGACATGGAAAAGGTCGTCGAGGCGGCGGTGGCTACCGGCTACGGCAACGCCGGCCAGGTGTGCATCTCGACGCAGCGGCTCATCGGCGTCGGCGAAGCGTACGACGCCGTGATCGAGAGGCTGCCGCCAAAAGTCGCGGCCATCGCCTTTGGCAACCAGCTCGACGAGCGTACGCAGATGGGTCCGATGGTGCGCGAGGCCGATGCGGAGCGCGTCGGCCAGTGGATCGACGAGGCGGTCGGCGCTGGAGCGAAACTGCTCGTCGGCGGCCATCGACAGGGGGCGCTGTTCGAACCTACCTTGCTAGCCGACGTGAAGCCGACCATGCGCGTCAGTTGCGACGAACTGTTCGGGCCCGCGGTCGCGGTGACTCGTGCCGCCAACGTCGACGAAGCGATCGCCATGGCCAACGACTCGCGCTACGGCCTGAGTGCGGGGCTGTTCACGCGCAGTCTCGACGCGGCCATGAAGTTCGCCCGCGAGGTCGAGTCGGGCAACCTGCACATCAACTGGGGACCCGCGTGGCGGGCCGACCTAATGCCCTACGGCGGACTGAAAGAGAGCGGCTTCGGCAAGGAAGGGCCGAAGTACGCGGTCGCCGAGATGACAGAAACCAAGATGGTCGTGATTCACGGGCTAAGCTAACCGCGCACCGCCTCCTGGAACGACTGCACGACCTCTTGCGGATGCGCGGCGAGTTGCCAGCCGATCGCCGCCACGATCGCCAGGCCGATCGTCACTAGGCCAACGCCCCATCGACTCCGGCGCGGCGATACGCCGCGCAAGTGACGGGTGAGCGCTCGGTGCAAGTCCCGCCAACCATCAAGGTCTTGCCGACCGGTGGTCGCCGTGAGCGCGGTGCAGTTCAGCAGCGCATAATGCTCGATGACGAATTCGATTTGGCGGCTCGGCATCGCCACGCTATTGCCGGCGGAGCGCGATTGCGGATCAAGCTCATCGGCCACTGCGCCGAGCACGGTGCGGAACTCGGCCTGTGAACATGGCGCGTACACCACCAACCGCGGTCGGATCAATAACGCCGCCAGCGACCCGACCAGGCTGTACAGCGTCAGCGCCATCAGCCACAGGTACGGGCCAACTTTCAAACTGGCCGCCTCGTCGGGCAACAGCAGCTCGATCGGCCCGACGATCACCAGTCCCGCCAGGCCGACAGCCAGCGCCGCCAGGTCGCGCCCGCCGGAGATCACCGTCGGCCGGCGCGCCAGGTTCAACCGCCCAATCAGCACCAGATACAGCCCCAGCGGGGCCAGGGCGACGCACACTCGCAGCGGATCGTACGCAATGAATCCGTTCACGCCGTTCGCCCGAGCATGCGATCCAAGGCATCGGCGGTTTGATGGATCAGCGCTTCGGGCCAGTGTTGGAAGGGGTGGAAGTACTCGAACGTCAGGTAGCCGCGGTAGCCGACGGCGTCGAGTGCTTCCATCACGGCTGGCCAGTTGGTCGTGCCGTCCAACAGCGGGCGGAACGATTCGAGCTTGAACTCGGTGCCGGCCCGCTTGTCGTATTCCTTGAAATGGACGTTCTGGATGCGGCGACCCAGCAGGCGAATCCAGTCCTCGGGAAACTGGTACTGCATGATGTTGCCGGTGTCGAAATGCACGCGGACATGCTCGCTGTGAAAGCTGTCGACGAACGCGTTCATCTCGTCTGGGCTAAGCAGGAAGCCGTTGGCGAAGATGTTTTCAAGGTTCAGCCGCACGCCCGCCTTTTCGGCCTCGGGGAGCAGCGTCCTAATCGCCTCGCGCGATCGCTGGGCACAAACGTCGTTTGGCACCGGCTCCATCTCGGGCAACCACGGGATGTATACCGAGCCTGCGATCACCAGCAGATTCTCGGTCGCCAAGGCATGAGCCGTGGCGATCATCTGCCGCGCCAGATCCATCCCCTTGGCACGCCGCTGCGGGTCGTTGGCTGTCAGCGAGTACGGCCAGTATAGGAACGAGCACAGGCCGCTGATCTCGATCCCCGCGTCGCGGGCCCGACGGCCAATGGCGCGCAGATCGCTTTCGCTGGCCGAGGGAGACAAATCGCCCTCGAGTGCGTAGTTCACCTCGACAGCGTCGAACCCAGCCTGCTTTGCCAGGCGGAAGCACTCATCGAGCGGCATCCGTTGGGGATACGGAAAGGCCCACAGGTTGATCGACTTTTTCATCTCGTATCGCTTCGCTGGCGGTGCGCGACGCGCCGTTTGCGGCTCGGCGCCCGCCGCGCTCTCGATTCCTTGCGCGGCGAGAAAGGCCGCGCCGAACCAGGCGGTGTAGGCAAGCAACTCGCGCCGGTCGAGTGCCGCAGCGCGCGGCGACGGATCATCAGAATCGTACATGGCGCGGCACCTCGCGCTGGGGGAAGCGTGGACGACCACTCCGGCATCATTTCACACCGGGGTCGATCGCACAATGGCGCCGTCAGTTGCCCGGGGCGGTACGCTTCCACGGCCAGCGAAATGCCCCCAAGCCAAACGCCTTTGCCGGAGTGACTGGCTGCGGCGACGACTCGACGACGTAGGAGTCGTCGGTCGTCTTGCGGCGAGTCGTCATCGTGTCAAGGAATCCGCGCAAGCCGCGCTTTGGCGGAGACGTGACGACCGGCGAGACCATGCGGCGCGGTTCGTCAATTTCTTCGACGGTGCTCCTCGACCATGTGGTGGTGGCGGGCATCGCCTGGCGAGGCGGGCCGGCGGCCCATGGCCTGGCGATGGCGACGTTCTCCGGCGACATGATCACCGTCGAGCGAGGCGAGACGATCGGCCCTGGCGGCAGGTCCATCGGCGGTGCCGTGATAGCCTCGTCCGGCATGATCGGCGGTAGCCGCTCGACTAGAACCTGGCTGGCTGCGATCACCGGCTGGGGCTTGCGCGGCACCGGAGGCTGCGATACCGGCAGCGACGATGGTTCCGCTTCGGCGATGGAGGGTGGCTCCTCTGCAATCGTCGGCGGCGCGACCGGTTCTGGCTCGGCGCCGGTGGAGTCGACAACCTTTTCGCCCTGTGGATCGGCGAGGCTGGGGCCGGGACCGGGATTCGCCGGCTCGCTCGACGACGGTACTTCATCGGCAGCGGGCGGCTCAGCAGGTTCCGCGGCAATGGCGTCGCGCTGCGGCGCCGGTGCTTCGGCCGGTCGGTTAATCTCACGGTCAACATGCTCGGCCAGCTCGTGGTCACCGGCCGATCGAAGTTGATGCCGAAGCTGCGCGACCATTTTCCGCAACGGAACCTGCACCTGTGGCAACGACCAGCGGCCAACGAGCGCGGCATCGACGTCGAGCCCGCCCAATCGCATCAGCGCCGCGTTCCAAACATCGCTGCCAAGCCCCGCCACGCGATCGTTGCCACCGAGCCGGGCGACCAGCTCGCGAAATTCAAGCTGCATGCCCACATCGATGTTGTCGGACGCCAGCGTCCCTTCGCCGAGCATCGAGACGACGCCCGAACGCAGCACGTTGCTTGGGCCGCAGTAACGATCGCCGACGATTTTCGCCAGCGGCACATCGAACGCGCGGAACTGCACGCGATGCCGCGGCTGCTGGTCAACCCCGGCCAGCTCGACAACGATCTCGGCGGAGTATTCGGGGAGCACCACTCGGCAGCGGGCCGATGCGTCCGTGGCGGGGCCGTGGCTGTGCAAACCATTGATCACCAATTTTGCCTTGGGGCCAAGGTCCCAATCGTCGGTGAACCCTTCGACGTCGATCTGTCCAACGTCGATCCGCGGTGGCGGATGTCCTAGCTCGCTACGATCGGAGGCGGTCGCGTCGCCGGCCAGCGTGTGGCCGACGATCGGAGCGTCGAGTTCGGCAACCCATTGGCAGGCGGCCAGAACACGCCGCAGCGCCTCGAGCCGCTGGGGCACAGCGGCGGGATCAATCAGGAACGCGTTCAACTCGATGAGCTGATCCGCTTCGGCCACGTCGGGACCAATCCGCACTGGTTCGGGTAACGAGGGCGCGACCGCGGACGAGGATTGGTGGCTCGCCACTCCTTCGATACGCAACCGCTTGCAATCGATCCGGCCACGCAGCAATGCCCCGGGTTCCAGGCGGCCGCGCACCGAGCCAAGGCATACCTGTTCCTCTCCCGCAGCCGTCGCGCGGACCAGACGTAGATCGTCGATCTCCAACTCGCCGGTCCATAGCGAAAGGTTGATATTGCCGGCCGTGACCGTGGCGTCGGTGGCCGCAGCCAGTTCGCGCAGCAAGGTATCGCTCACCACCTGCGTCCCAAACCGCCGCACGCCCACCAGGGCGAGCGCCAGCAGCGCGGGAGTCGCGAGCCACCAGCCGCGACGCAATATCCGGCGGGGAGCGGCTACGTCCAAGGCGGCGCTAGTGCGTGCCGCGCGGGCTGCGGCGATCATGTAGCCGGCCCGGGCTGCGGGCACCGCCAGGACGATGCCCAACACAGCACCGCCGATGATCCGGTAACTGTCCCAGCCGAGCGCCGGCACAACGCCGTCGCCGAAGATCGCCACCGCGCTCGCCAGGCCGAGGTCGTCGAGCACGAAGCTGCCAAGCAGACTGCGCAAATCGCCCGCCAGCCAGGCCAGGCCGCCACCCGTGAGGCACGCTGCCACGAAGGCGCGCGTCGACACGTTCAGCAGGGTCGCTAGCAGCACCAAGGCCACGACCGTGGCATTGGCCCCTGCGACCAAGCCGGCCGGCAGACCCAAGGCCCAGCCCCAGGCGACCGCCGCCGGATGTCGTCCGCCGCGCAGCATTTGCGTTATCAGCCGCACGATCGATTGCCTCTCGGAAACGGCGCCGCCAGCACCGGAGTGTGGTCAAAACAAGGCGGAATGTATCGAATGTATCGGTTCCGGCGGATAGAAAGATTGAGCGACGCGACGACTTATTTCCGCCAGCGTCGGCCGATATAATCCAGCACCCTTTCAAATCCTTAGGTTGCAGCCGCCATGGAACGAGAAGTCGTCGATCGAGCCCAGCGAATCCGCCAGCGTCTCCTACAGCTCCGGGACTCTCTTTGACCTCGCTAGCAAAGAGCGGCGGTTGGCAGCGATCGAGCAGGAGATTTCCGGGGCCGACTTCTGGAACCACCCGCAACGAGCCCAAGAGGTGATGTCGGAGCGGAAGGCGATCAGCACCCAGGTCAAGCCGCTGGTCGAGCTGGGGCGCGGCATCGACGACCTGGATGCGATGCTTGAGATGGCCGACGAAGACCCCGGCTTCGCCGCCGAGGTGCCCGAGACGCTCGAGCGGTTGGAAAAATCGCTGGAGCAAGCCGAGCTAAGTGCCCTGCTGAGCGGGCCGCACGACTCGGCCAACGCCCTGCTGGCGATCAACGCCCGCGACGGCGGCGTCGACGCCAACGACTGGGCCGAGATGCTGTTGCGGATGTACATCATGTGGGCTGAGAAGCAGGGGTACGAGGTCGAGGTGCTCGACCGCACCGACAACGAACAGGCCGGCATCTCAAGCGCGACGATCGCCATCCGCGGCCCGATGGCCTACGGCTACCTGAAAGGCGAGACCGGCATGCACCGGCTCGTGCGGATCAGCCCGTTCAACGCTGAAGGCAAACGGCAGACCAGCTTCGCGGCGATCGACGTTTCGCCCGAAATCAGCGACACGGTGGAGATCGAACTGCGCGACGAGGACATCCGCGAGGACGTATTCCGCGCCAGCGGCGCCGGCGGCCAGCACGTGAACAAAACCTCGAGCGCCATCCGGCTCACGCACTTGCCCACGAACATCGTCGTGCAGTGCCAGAACGAGCGCAGCCAGCACAAGAACCGCGCCACCGCGCTGAAGATGCTGCGCGCCCGCTTGGCCCGCGTTGAGGAAGAGAAGCGCGAGGCCGAGCAAGCGGCGAAGTATCAATCGCAGGCCAAGACCGGCTTCGGCTCGCAAATACGCAACTACTTCCTGCATCCCGACCAGCGCGTGAAGGACGCCCGCACCGGCTTCATGGTGGGCAGCTTCCAGAGCGTGCTCGACGGCAACATCCAAGGATTCTTGGATGCCTACCTGCGATGGCGCGTGGGGCAAGAGGTGGCGCCGGAGTGACGCCCATTCAGCCGGCGAACTTGCCCCGCGCCAGTGGCGCCTGACTTGCCGGCACCGGTGGGTACTAAATCCCGCGCGGCGCGGTGGGTCAAGCCCGGCACCAGCCGCCGACTTTGTACCCCACCATGGACCCCGGGGTAACGGGTACAAACTCACCCCGCTTTCAGCATGTGCCGACTTAGTACCCGATCGCGATAAATGGGTACAAACGCGATCTTCCGGTTGTCAATCGAAACCCTCTCCCTTTGGGAGAGGGTGGCGGCGAAGCCGACGGGTGAGGGCGAGCCGGGTACCCGCTTCACCCTCATCCGGTCCACCTGCGGCGGCCCACCTTCTCCCAGAGGGAGAAGGGTTCGTACGAGCACCTGAGGATCGAATGCTGTGTTCGCAGCAAAGAAGGTTCAGGCGGGACGATGTGGTCGAGGTCCGACGTTTGCTTCGGTTAAGGTGTCACCGGACGAGAAATCGCACGTAGATTTGGTTGTAGCGAACGTTGTATCTCGGGAATCAGAACAAATCGCTATTACAAACACTTTTGAGCCAGACCACCTCGTGCAGGCGTTCTGACGGGGGCGCCGCTGATCCCGGCCCGCTGCCGTCAACGGCCAAAACGAGGTGAAATTGGCCGCTATTTTCCCGCTGCCATGGCCAGCGTCACCAGGTACGGCACCGGCGAGGCGCCGAGGGCGTTGAGCACCGTACCGCCTGCGGTGAATGTGTGCGTCACCCAGTCGGGTTTGCCGTACTTTTCGAGTGCCGCGCCACCTTCGCCGCCGCCAACATAGACCTCGACGCCGGCGTCCTTCATCCGCTTGAGCTGGCCGATGAACCGCTTCGTTCCCCCTTCGAAGCGTGGATCCTCGAACATGCCGAACACGCCGTTGTGGAACGCCACCGCCGTGCCACCCGCGGCCGCGGCGTGCTTCTGCTCTTCCAGGAACCTGCCGATCTCGCGCTCGAATAGTTCGCCGGTCTTGGGGCCGACGTCGAATTGCTGATCGCCGGGACCGATGGTCTCTGAGACTCGGCCGTCTTGCAGCACGAAGTCGCACGGCATCACAAACGCGATCCCCTTGTTGCGCCCCGCGGTGAGCATCTTCTTGGCCTGCTCGATTCGCGACCGCTCGATGAAGTACGGCTTATCCTCGTGCCCCGGAGCCTCGGCGACCCCCAGCGAAAAGTCGCCGCCGGCGATCTCGGCATCGGCCTTCTTCAGCGCCATCGCCAACGAGCCGGCCGTGAACACCCACCGGATCGTGCCGCGCGAGATCATTGCTTCCAGATCGTCGAGCTTGTCGATCTTCAGACCGCTGAACACCACCAGCTTCGTTTGCAGGCAGCGGAGCATCGGTCCGTCGAATTCCTCGGCCACGTAGCTGCCTAGCGCGACGCGGTCCATCGCCATTGGCACGATGGTGGTCGAGGTGTCGAGGCTGCCGGCCGAAAGCGCCTCGTTCACGTACACGCGCGCCACGCGATCGGCCATCTGATTGGCGAACTTCGCCAGCGGTTCGGCGAGCTTGTCGACGTCGTCGGGCGTGGCATCCCATAACGCGCGCTCAATCTTGTACTTCCGCGTGTTCTCGAGCATCAGGATGCTGCCCGCGGCGGCCTCGCTGATCTGCTTGGTTAGGGCGTCGCTCACCGCTGCGGCCGCGTCATCGTACCAATTGTCGACGAGCGCTACCGAGCAGTTCATGATCTCGCCCAGGCGCTTGGCCACCGCCTTGAGGCTTCCTTCGGGCTTGCGGCCGACATGGCCGAAGACGATCTGCTTCCAGCCGTGTTCCTGGCCGAACTTCAATGTGTCGGCCATCGACCGCAGCCGCACGTCGCCGTCGCCCACGACGGGGCCGGGCTTCACGTCAACGTCGCCGCGCACCAGAACAGGAGTACCGCGCGGCAGGTCGGCCAGCGAATCCAAGCGTGGGATCGCCTGTAAGTGCTGCTGCAAGGTTTGCGATCGCGCGGCCGGGTCGGCTCCTAACAAGGCACGCAGCAAGGACTTGATCGTCGCGGCGGAGACAGTTCGTGTGGCGGTAGCTGGCATGATCGACTCCAAGAAGGCACTGCGCGTCGGCAATGAACGGTGCTCAATAGCCCCGATGAGCCCCTAGCAGATTAGCGGTCGAGTGGCGGCTTTGAAAGCCTTGCGGCGCGTGAGCAGCTGCAATTCTCGTGCGCGTCGCCTTGCTAGTGAACCGCAAGCGGCCGACCATTCACCGCCGCCAGTGCGACGAGTCCCAGCTTCGCGCGAATATCTTCCTGAATCTCCGCGGCCGAGCGATCCCCTTCGACGTTCACGACCAGCTCCTTGCGGCGGAACAGATCCAGGATCGGAGCGGTCTTCTGATGATAGTCGTTCAGCCGCGATTGCAGCGCCTCGGGTGTGTCGTCGGCACGGGCTACCAGCGAGCCGCCGCACACGTCGCATGTGTCGGGCGATGCCGGCCGATGCAAGATCAGGTTGTAGTCGAGCCCGCACTTGCTGCACAGCCGCCGGTTCATCACACGCTTCGACGCCACGTCGTCGGCGACGTCGATATGGATCACCGCGTCGATATCGTAGCTTTCCAGAAAGAACTCGGCCTGCCGGCGGTTGCGCGGGAATCCGTCGAGAATGAAGCCGTAGTTCCAATCGTGCTGGTCGAGCCGGCCGCGGACAATCTCTTCCACAATGTCATCGGGGACCAACTCGCCGGCGTTGGTGAGCCGAGCGATCCGGGCGGCGAGCTTCGTGTGGCTTTGAATGTGCCAGCGGAAGATGTCGCCGACGCTGATGTGGACGAGCTTGAAATCCTTGGCCAGCAGCTTGGCCTGGGTGCCTTTGCCGCAGCCCTGCGCCCCCATGATGATGAACTTGCGCATAACGATCATCCGCGCCGCGAACTGCGCGCAACCAGCAGACGTGAATTAGTAGTAGTCGGGCACGAACGTCTGCCCTTCCATCGGCGGGCGCATGTACTCT
This sequence comes from Pirellulales bacterium, assembly GCA_036272935.1. Taxonomy (GTDB): domain Bacteria; phylum Planctomycetota; class Planctomycetia; order Pirellulales; family PNKZ01; genus DATAXP01. The sequence continues at coordinate 37,800 of DATAXP010000024.1, forward strand.
TGCCCCGGCGGCCGCGGAGGCAGCTCGGGGGGCGTCGGCGTCAGGTCCTTGTACGGAATGCGCGAGAGAAAATGGCGCATGCAGTTGAGCCGGGCCAGTTTCTTGTTGTCGGCCTTCACCACGTACCAGGGATTCTGCTTCGTGTCGGTCGCGGCGAACATGGCGTCCTTGGCTTTCGAGTACTCGACCCACTTGGCCCGCGACTCGATGTCCATCGGGCTCAGCTTCCAACTGCGCGTCGGATCGTTCATGCGCCCTTGGAATCGGCACTCCTGCTCTTCATCGCTGACGCTGAACCAGTATTTGACAAGAATGATGCCGGAACGGGTGAGCATTTGCTCGAACTCGGGGCAACTGCGCAGGAACTCCTTGTACTGTTCGTCGGTGCAGAAGCCCATCACGTGCTCGACCCCGGAGCGGTTGTACCAACTGCGGTCGAACAACACGATCTCGCCGGCGCTGGGCAGGTGGGCCGCGTATCGTTGGAAGTACCAGCATGTCTTCTCGCGCTCGGTCGGAGTGCCCAGCGCCACCACGCGGCAGATGCGCGGGTTCATGCTCTCGGTGATCCGCTTGATGACGCCACCTTTTCCGGCAGCGTCGCGCCCCTCGAAGATCACCACGACCTTCAGCTTCTCGTGCTTGACCCATTCCTGGAGCTTGATCAGCTCGATTTGCAGGCGGGCCAGTTCCTTCTCGTACGCCTTGCTTTTGATCTTGTGGGTCTTGGCTTTGATGTCGCCCTTGGCGTGGAAATACTCGTGCATCTCCGCGGCGTGACCATTGCCGAGATGAGCACTGCTGGAACCGTCGGGCGAATCTTCGGATTTGTTTTTCTTCTTCTCTTTGACCTTCATGGCGGACTCCTTGCGCGTCACCGCAGCCGGAACTGACGAGGGTCCGCCCCCCTCGGTTTGTCGGGAATACAAAGTGCCGAGGGCGATAAGCAAATCTCGCGCCCCGATGCTTGCACACGCGGCGCGCGCCAGTCTCAGGCCCAAAAATCGCCGTAAATGCGCCGCCACACGTCACTGCTGCGCGTCGGCGTTGCCGAGACGATGCCCGACTTTCGAGCGATCGATGCCACACTCGCAATCGATTTGCCGGCTAGGGACTGCCGGACGACTGCATTGTCTGCTTCAGATCGACGACGTGCTCCTGAAGCAGCGTAAGTTGGCGTTCGATTGCCGCCCGCTTCTTTCGCAGGTGTTCGATGATGTTCTCGCCGTTCTTGCGCACCGTCTCGGCCCAGCCGGCGACCTTGTCGAGATCGTCCGACTGTTTGCTGATTTCAGCCATTGCCGCTTCGATGGCGGTGAAGTCGGCGCTTTGGGCCGCTCGCTGGTTGGCCGCTCGCACGCACAGCGCCCGGGCCAACGTGAGGCCGACACGCAGGTACAAGTCGGTGGCCGAGTCCTCGGCGTCCCACATCACCACCACGTCGTTGCCCCACCGCGCCACCGGCTCAATTCCCGCCGGCGCCGCCTTGCGTGAGAAGATGAACATGCCGACCTGTGCGTTGCGGTTCTTGCGCGCCTCGTCCAGCTCGTCGAGCGCCGCGCGCAGGTCGAACTTTTGCTTCTCCTTGGCTTCGATGACGATGCGTGCCCCCGGAGCCGCCGAGTCAGGCCCCAGGGCGAGCACGCAGTCCCCCTTCTTGCAGTTCTTCAACAGACCGGTGCTGTTGCCGGTCGCTTCGGCAATGTCGCCCGCTTGCTGGGCGAGCCGATCAAGAAACTCGAATGCCACCGCCTCGAACTCGATGCCGTGCTGCGTGCCGCGCGCTGCCTCGGCACGCTTGGCAACCATCGACGCCAGCGCCACCTTCACTTCCTGCTGGAACTGCTGATTGCTCTTCTGATGCGTGTCGAGAATGCCGAGCATCTCGCGCTTCAGCCGCGACAGCGACGAGTTCTCGTCGTCGAGCGTCAGATTGCCGCGGATCGCCTGGTCGGTGGCTTCGAGCATCTTTTTGAGCCGCGACAGCGCCGACTGGTCGTTGTTCAGCGAGAACTCGGCGGTGATGGTCTGCTGCGCGGTGGTGACGTTGCGCACGAGCTTGTACAGCGCCGAGCCTTCGTGCCCCAAGTCGAATTCCTTCACCACTTCGTCGATCTTGCCTTGCAGATTGCGGGCAAGCTGACCGTTGGTCTCACTGAGTTGCCGCACCATGCGCGAAATCGCCCCTTGCTCGTTGTCGAACGAGAACTCGCGCAGCACCGTCTCCCGCTGGTCGGCCAACTGCCGGCCGAACGTCTCACGCAGCGCGGTCAATAACCCCTGCGACTCGGTAGGGCTGAGCAGCTTCATCAGCGGGCTACTCGCACCGACGTGGGTGGTGAGCGTTCGACACAGTTCCGAGTCCTCGGCCCCGAGCTGCCTGCGCAGCATCTGCTCGAGTTCGCCGTCGCGCTCGATGAGCCGGTTGACGCGCTCCTGAAACCGGCCGGTTTTGGGATCGAAATACTCTTGCAGCGAACCAGCGAGCCGCGAATTAAGTTGCAGCGAGTGCTCGGCAAGCTGCTTTTCGAGCGCTGCAAGCATCTGCTGACATTCGCGCTGCACCAGCCCGGCATCGAGCTGTCCGCGCGCCTGCCGCAGGGCCAGCACACCGATCCGCAAGGCGCTGGTGGCGAACTCGTCGCGCTCTGGGCCTTCGGCATAGGCACTCAAGGCGGCGACCAGTTCCGGGTCGTCGATTTGCAGTTCCAAGAACAGCCGCGACAGCGGCTCGTCGCCGCAATCGGGTAATTCGCCGAGCAACTCGCGCTGAGCCTCAACGGTGCCTGCCATAGAAAAATCGACTCCGTTCGGATTCGTGGGCAAATGTTCAGCACAATATCGCATTTCGCGGACTGTCCGGCAACCAGCGGCGGCGGATGAACCACCGAGGCACCGAGGCACGGAGAGGCACGGCGGAAGGAGACATTGGTGAGAGAAGAAGGCCGTAGCCCGTAGCCTGCAGCCCGAAGCCTGCCGTTGACGCTTTGCAGCCAATGCAGAGAATACGGGCGTCGAGCGCCGTATTTTCCTTCTCAATCGCAGCGTGAGCCGTGGCTAAGTTCGCCGTCATTCTGCCGGCTGCCGGTCGCAGCAGCCGGTTCCGCGACAAGCACTACAAGAAGCCGTTCGCCCCCCTGGCGAACAAGGCGGTGTGGCTGCACTCGGCCGAGCGATTCCTGAACCGACAGGACGTGAAGCAGGTGCTGGTGGTCGTGTCGCCCGAGGACCGGGAGGAGTTCGACTCGAAATTCGCGGCGAATGTGATGATCTTGGGGATCGAGGTGGCGGCCGGCGGCAAAGAGCGGGCCGACTCGATCGAGAACGCGCTGGCGCGGGTGAAGCCGGAGATTGAGTTTGTAGCAGTACACGATGCCGCGCGGCCGCTGATTGCCGACGAGTGGATTACACGCGTGTTCGAAGCCGCCGAGCGCAGCGAGGCCGCGATCCTGGCCGTCCCGGTCGGCGGCACGCTCAAGCGCGTCGGCGGCGATCAATCGATCCATGAAACGGTGCCGCGCGAAGGGCTATGGGAGGCGCAGACGCCGCAGGTGTTTCGCCGCAAGCTGCTCATGGACGCCTACGCCGCTCGCAAAGGGTTCAACGCCACCGACGACGCGCAGCTCGTCGAGCGCTTGGGGCGCAAGGTGACGGTGGTCACCGGCTCACCGATCAACCTGAAGATCACCACGCAAGAAGACCTGCGCCTGGCCGAGCAGGCACTGAAGGCGATGCCGCGGCCGAAACTCTCGGGCCCGATCCATCCGTTTGCCGACGACGATATGTGGAGGTGACCGAGGAAGCGGGGAGTAGGGGCTGAAGTTGAGCCCCCCG
>DATAXP010000025.1:0-42126 GCA_036272935.1 Pirellulales bacterium
CGCGCTGCCAGAGCCGAACTCTCGGGGCATCGCCCTCCACGGGCAGCGCGTGGCCAACACATACAAGATGCCGCCCACGACCTTTCGCATCGGCAATCGCGGACGACCACCCTTGGGACTCGGTTGGTACATCGGCAGAAATAGATCGATGCGCTCCCACAGCGCCTCGGGAATCTCGTGAAACTTTAACGAGGACTGGTCGGCCATTGGCACCTCCATGCAGCCCGAGGTTGAATTCCTCAACCTGCATTACGGATGCTTGCAGCCAAACGGTTCGGTAAGCGGATAGGCTCTAAGGCTTCTCATACGCGTCACTCCGGCTTGCCGACTGGCAACGGCACGTGCCGGAACACCAATTCCGCGTCGCGCTCGGCGCGGAGCCGGGGATAGTTGAGCCGCAGAGTCGCCGGCGCGCTGGCGTCGTGTTCGGCCTGGAACGTGACTTTCATCTTTGCCCCCGAGTCGATCACGCTGTTCGTTTGACCTTGCTTGCGCAGCGGTCTGCCTTCCAGATCGAGCAGTTCCAGCTCGTTTTCCTGGAATACGATTTCCTGCGGATCGGGCATCACCAGGTCGCGATTCACGAGCACGGTCACTTCGTACCGTCCGTCGGCGCCGGCCTGCACGCTCTCGACGATCAGCTCAACGTCGTCCTGCTGATACGGCTTGCCAAGTTCCCAGTTCGCAACGTCGAACGTCGCCATGTCGCCCACGGCCACCAGCCCCCAGCGCAGCACCAGCTTGTCGAGCTCGCGCGCCTTGGTCGCCGGCGGATGCAGCCGCAGGCTCATCGACAGTTGTCGAGTGCCCGAGCTGGCGACGTTCCACCCGTTGCCGCTCGGCTGCGACGCCGGCAACTCGTCGCCGGTATCGGTCACGGCACTGGCCAACTCCACCTGTGCCCGGTAGGCCACCAGGCGGAACCGGTCCTCCCAGCTCATTTGCAAGTTGAGCTGAAACGTGTGGCTCAATTCGGAATCGAGCTCCTCGTAATCGAGCACCTCGGTGAACACGCGCCGCGCGCTGCAAATCTGGGCCCGCACCGGACCGTAGTACGCCACGGGAAACTTTGCCGGCTCGCCGGCGACCACGACCAGTCCCGGTTGCCGGGTATCGTAATGGACCCGCACACGGTTGCTGCTTTTGCGGCACACTTCGTCGACCAATGACCAAAACTCGCCGGTCGGCCGATCAAGCTCGATCTCCTGATCATGGAAGTTGCCGTATTGGTCACCCAATAGGATGTGGTTGCCGGTCTGATCGGCAAGCTGCTGCAAAAGTTTTCCAGCCGTGACCTTGCCGGCGGGCAACTTTGCCTGGCCTGCCGACCACAGGTCGAGCATCTTCAAACGGACGAGCAACTCCCTGGCGCGCAGATGCACCTCGGGATCAGGGTCATCGGCCGCAGCTTCGAGCTGCTGCCGTGCCGCGGGGCCGAGCGCTTCGAGCCCGGCAATCGCATGGCTGCGCGCGGCGAACGAATCGCTGCGCATCTCGGTGATCAGCCGCGCCACGCGTGCCACCGGAGCGTCGGCCGGCGGACCGCCCGGCTCGGCCGCAAACGCTTTGCACCGACAAAGCCACGCAAACGCCACCGCCAGCGCGAACCTTCGCATGCACGTTCTCCCGCTCTCGATCGACATCCTTGACCAGTGGCGGACGATGGGCGCAAGATGCGAGACTGTACGTGCGTACCGCCTCGCAGGTCAAGGCGTCCTTCAAGCCACGGTGTCCAGCGTTTCCATGCTTTCAACGCCTCACGAAGCCGGCGAAATCGAGTGCTTGAGCGCTGGATTGCTGGTCGCCGATCACCTGTGTACGCCGATCTCGCATCTGCCACGGGCCGGCGAGCTGGTGCTGGCCGATCGCCTGGAACTGACCATCGGCGGCTGCGCGTCGAACGTGGCGATCGACCTGGCCCGGCTTGGCGTCCGCGTGGCTGCCGTCGGCTGCGTCGGCCGCGACAGCTTCGGCGAGTTCGTGATCGACACGCTGCAACGGTCGGGCGTCGACACGCGCAGCATCCGTCAGCTTGATGATGTCGCCACCTCCGGTACGCTGATCGTCAACGTCGCCGGCGAAGATCGCCGGTTCATCCATGCGATCGGCGCCAATGGCAGATTAGCCGTCGAGCACGTGCCGATCGATCGTTTGCTGGCGAGCCGGGTGTTCTACGTCGGCGGGTACTTTGTCCTGCCCGGCTTGGACCCCGGCCGGCTGGCGGCACTGTTCCGTCAAGCGCGGTCGGCGGGGGTGAAGACGGTGCTCGACGTGGTGATGTCCGGGCCCGGCGATCACTGGCCGCAGTTGCGCGAACTGCTGCGCGAAACCGACGTGTTCCTTCCCAACGTCGACGAGGCGGCAATCATCACCGGCCACGACAATCCTCGCGAGCAGGCGCTGCGGCTGCACGACGCGGGCGCCCGCACCGTCGTCATCACCTGCGGCGGCGAGGGAACAGTCGTCGTCGGCGAGCGCGAGCGGCTTCACGCCCCGGCCCACAAGGTGACGTTCGTCGGCGGCACCGGCGCGGGCGACGCGTTCGACGCCGGGTTCATCGCCGGCCTGATCGAAGGTGCGGACGTCAGACGGTGTCTCGAATGGGGTAGCGCCCTGGGCGCTAGCTGTGTCCGCTCAATCTCGGCAACCGAAAGCGTCTTCACCCGTGCCGAGGCACTCGAATTCATGCGCACCCATCCGCTACGTGTGGCCGAATGGTAGAACCATTCTCGACCTCTTCGTGTCCTTTGTCTCATGGTGGCTGTGTGGTACGATCGCCGGCATAATGCTCGGTGCCTCTGTGCCTCTGTGTTTCATTATTCCTAGAGAACTGTTCGACGATGGTACGCGTAGCGGTGCTCGGTGCGACGGGTTATTCGGCGCTCGAGCTGTTCAAAATCCTGGTCCATCATCCCGAGGTGGAAATCACGCTGGTCACTAGCCGGCAGGAAGGCAATCCGCCGCTGGCCTCGGTGCATCCGTCGCTAGTGGGGCGCATCGATCTGTGCCTGGAAGACCCTTCGCCCGAAACCATCGCCACGCGCGCCGAATGTGTGTTTAGCTGCCTGCCGCACGGCGTGGTGACGGCGATCGTGCCGCAACTGTTGGCCAGCAACTGCCGTGTGATCGACTTCAGCGCCGATTACCGGCTACGCGATCCCGAGGCCTACGCGCATTGGTACGGCCAGAAGCACGGCGATCCACAGAACCTGGCCAAGGCGGTGTACGGCATGCCCGAGTTGTTCCGCGAGCAGGTTATTCCCGCGCGGCTCATCGCCAATCCCGGTTGCTACCCGTCGTCGGCCATCCTGGCCCTGGCGCCGCTGCTGAAGCTGGGGCTGATCGAGCCGCAAGGGATCATCGTCGATTCCAAGAGCGGCGTGTCGGGCGCCGGCCGCACGCCGAAGCTCACCACGCTGTTCCCCGAGTGCAACGAAAGCCTGAGCGCCTACAACGTCGGCCGGCATCGGCACACGCCCGAGATCAACCAGATTTTGGGTATTGCCGGCGGCAGCGACGTGCGCGTGATCTTCACGCCCCACCTGGTGCCGATGGACCGCGGCATCCTGTCGACGGCCTACAGCCGGCCGCGCGGCACAATCACCGAGCAGCAGGTGCTCGACGCCTTGCGGAAGTTTTACGACGACGAGCCGTTCGTGCGCGTGGTCGATCATCTGCCGGGGACCAAGGATTCGGCCGGCAGCAACTTCTGCGACATCACGGCCCGAGTGGTCGACGATCGGCTGATCACGATCAGTTGCCTCGACAACCTGATCAAAGGTGCCGCCGGCGCCGCCGTGCAGAACTTCAACCTCATGTACGGCTTCCCTGAGACCACCGCACTGCCGTAGTCCCCAGCCCTCCAAGTCCCCAGCCCCTCGCCATGCTTCCTCAAGGCTTTCGCGTCGCCGGCGTCTATTGCGGGATCAAGCGCAACACGAGCAAGCTCGATTTGAGCCTCGTGTTCGCGGACCGCCGGTGCACGGCGGCAGGCGTCTATACGCAGAACATTGTGTTCGCCGCTCCGGTCGGTTTGGATCGCCGGCGCACTCCCAGCGCCACGATGCGTGCGATCGTCATCAACTCAGGTAATGCTAACGCCTGCACCGGCGACCGCGGCGATCGCGATGCACAGCGCATGGCGGAGCTTGCTGCTGCGGCCGTCGGCTGCCGCGGCGACGAGGTGCTGGTCCTCTCGACCGGCGTGATCGGTGAGTTTCTGCCGATGGAGAAGATCGCGGCCGGCATCGAGGCGGCATCCGGTCAGCTTGGCACGAGTGACGACGCGGTGGTGGCCGCCGCGCGCGGCATGCTGACCACCGACACGCGTCACAAACTGGCGAGCCGCACGCTGAAGCTCGCCGGTGGCACCGTCACGATCACCGGCATGGCCAAGGGAGCGGCCATGATCGGCCCCAACATGGCCACCATGCTCGGCGTGATTCTGACCGATGCGGTGCTGGCACCGGCCCGTGCCCAGGCGGCGCTCGCGGCGGCCGTCGAGAACAGTTTCAACTGCATCAGCGTCGACGGGCACATGAGCACCAACGACACCGTGTTGCTGCTGGCGAGCGGCGCGGTAGAAGGGGCACCGCTCGAAGGCGATGATCTGGCAACGTTCCAGCAAGCGCTCGACGAACTGTGCATGGAGTTGGCCCGATCGATTCCCGCCGACGGCGAAGGGGCTTCGCATCTGGTGATGATCGACGTCACCGGCTGTGCGACGCGCGACGATGCTCGCCGCATCGCCAAGACCATTGCCGAGAGTCCTTTGGTGAAGACAGCAATTGCCGGCGGAGATCCGAACTGGGGTCGCGTTGTTTCGGCGGCAGGCTATTCAGGAGTGACGTTCGATCCGTCGCGCGTCGATCTGCGGATCAACGGAACCTTGTTGTACGAGCGCGGCGCACCGGTCGATTTCGACGAGGCCGCCGTCAGTCGGTCGATTCGCGACACGCGCGACACTCATGTCGTACTCCACTTGGGCGCAGGCAAGGCTAGCATCAGGTTTTGGACTACCGATCTAACTGTGGAGTATGTCCGGCTGAACGCCGATTATCACACCTGATCGCGTGCGCCGACGACAGCGACGCTAGCGAACGACAATTTGTCGCGCTTGTTGCTAAAGCGACATTTACACATCGGGCGACAAGCCTAGAATGTCGCCAACGCTCCCTTCTGACATGGATGTCGGATGATGCATGCTTATCGTGGGGCCACCGACCGGTCGCGGGCGCAACAAGGTCCGCATTTCTCGCCGGTACAGGCTCCGACCGATCATGAGCTCACCGTCCTGATTCCGGCATTCAACGAAGAAGATCGGCTTGAGCCGACACTCGCCGCCTTGGGGGCGTTTCTCGACGGCACGCCGATCGACTACCGCGTGATGGTGGTTGACGATGGCAGCCGCGATCGCACTGCCAGCTTGACCGATCGCCTCGGACATCGTTTTTCGACGCATCGCTTGCACGTGAATTGCGGCAAGGGCGCTGCCATTCGCGCCGGCATGCTGCACGCCACAGGCGAGGTGGTCGCGTTTACCGATGCCGATTTACCGTACGATCTGCGCGGGCTGATCGATGGCTACCAACGCATTCGCCGTGGGCGGTGCGCGGTGGCATTCGGCGCGCGCGACATGGCCGGCGCCGGGGTGCAGGCCCCGCGCCGCCTGGCACGCCGGGCAGCCACCGTGGTCTTTAGCCGGCTGGTATCGCTGTTGATTTCGCGCCAAGTCCCCGACACTCAGTGCGGCCTGAAGCTGTTCACACGCCGCGCTGCGGTCGAGATCTTTTCGCGCACCACGATCAACGGGTTCGCTTTCGATGCGGAGGTCGTGTACCTGACCCGTCGCCTTGGCCTGCCGTTCGAACGCATCCCGGCCACGCTGGTGAACGAATACTCGTCGACGTTGTCGCTCTCGCGGCACGCACTGCCGATGCTGCTCGACGTGCTACGCGTGCGCATGCGCCACCGCGGCCTGCGCGCCACAGCGATCCAGCCACCGCGGCCCCTCGGCAAACACCGCTCTGGTAGCGAACTCCGGCGGGCCGCATGAGTCTCAGCGCCCCCGTTGCGAGCCCGCGACGCACCGACCATTCGCACCCTCGAACGAGCACCTCGGCCGTGTCGCCACGGGCAAGCATCGTGTTCCACGCCGACGATCTGGGGATGAGCCCCGAGGTCGACGACGGCATTGTGCTCGCCTTCGAGCAGGGACTGCTGACAAGCACCGCGGTGCTGGCCAACGGACCCAGCGCGGCTGAAGGACTGTCGCGGGTGCAACGTGCGTCGCAACGATGGTGCGACCACGAACTCCCCGATGCGACACTTCGGCAAGCCGCCGGAGATGCTCGATTGCCGTTCGATCTCGGCGTGCATCTGAATCTCACCCAGGGGCGGCCGCTGACCGAAGGCAACTATCCCGATGAACTGCTCGACGCCGCCGGCTGCTTTCCGGGCGCGGGACGCTTGTTCGCCGCGGTCGTCGCGAAGGGCCGACGATTGGCCCCGGCGATCGAGCACGAATTGGCCGCGCAGATTGTCTTCGCGCTCGACCATGGAGTGCGCCCGACGCACATCAACGGCCATCAGTACATCGAGCTGTATCCACACGTCGCCCAGATCGTGCTGCGGTTGATCGAGCGTTTTTGCATTCCGGTCGTCCGCTCTGCCATCGAACGCGACCTGCGTCACACGACACTGCGCAGCCGAGGCGCAGCCGCCTGGGCATTGGCACACGTGAAAAGATTTTTCGCGATTCGTTTCGGCCGACAGCTTCGCCTACGAAGCATTGGCCACGCCGATGGCTACTTCGGCACCGCGCATGCCGGCCATGTCACGTACCATGCGCTACGCCAGCGCGTCGATGCCGCAAATCAGGAAACGTTGCTCGAGGTGGGCATCCATCCTGGCGCCGCGGCGCCGGTCCTGATCGGCGAGCTGCGTGCCGCCGACGGCTGGCACGATCCATTGGCGGCGCTGCGCCCGCGCGAATGCCAGTTGTTGTGCTCGGCGCGCCTGGCCGATCTGTTGGCCGTGCATTGTCTGCGGCTTGGACGGCTCGCTTCGCGCGCCACGTAAGCATCTGCGGGGGCCGGCATCGTCTTCTCTGCTTCTCACCGACGGCGGGAATAAACTGCCGCGCTGCCGGCTCAGTATTTGTAGAAGAACCCGGAGGGCGTCCTGCCGGAATGCTTAACACCTTGTGGTGAAAGGATTAGAAATGCGAGCTTTCTTTGCTTTGGCCGTGGCGTTGTCGGTGATTTCGGTCGGTTTCACCGGCTGCAAGAAGGAAGAGTCGGGCGTGAAGAAGACCGAAACCGTCACGACCCCCGGCGGCAAGACGGAGAAGACCGACGAGACGAAAGTCGAGACGAGCGGCGACAACAAGTCGAAGTAGTTCCGGCGCGGTGCCGCGTCGAAGCTCTTCGCTTCGACGGCGCGCCGCCAGGATGTCCGCGCTGCGATCGAGCGCGGCACTCATGCGGATACGGAGGAGACGTTCATCGAATGTCTCCTCCGTTTTTTTTGCCATTGATCCGTGGTCAGTTGTTCGATGGAGCGTCGGTGCGCGTGCGTCGTAGCGTGAGAGAGCAATGCAACGTAACAACTGACAACGCACCACTGACAACTGACCTCCAACAACACAACTCGCGCGCGCATGAGTTCCGCCGTGCAAAATTTGCTTGCACAAATCAAACGAATCAGTAGTATGAGCGAGCGTTCAAGGGTGATGTGTTTTCGTGCACCACGCATCAAGGCAACGAAGCCTCTTCGAGTGATGCCGAAAACGAACTCGCGAACGAGCGTTGGCAAGGTTCGCGACGATTGTTGTCGGTTCAACAACTCCGACCATCGACGGCGAACTATGTTTGTGACGTTCGGCACCGCACAACTCGCCCCAGCCCGAGTGTCGTGTGTGGAACGTTGTCCTACTTGTTAGGAGGACTGACGGTGGCCAAGAAGAAGGCAGCTAAGAAGTCGGCGAAGAAGGGCACCAAGAAGAAGGGCGCCAAGAAAAAGAAGAAGTAGTCGATCGCCCAAAAGGCTCGACTGCTGGCTTCCAGCAAACGCTGATTCTGCAAACTACGACGAGACAGGAGCGCCCGGCCAAGTGTTGGCCGGGCGTTTCTATTTCACGGCCGACAAAAGAACCACAGAGCGGCTGTGTTGGATTTCAAGAGGAGAGGGCGGGATTCCAGGTTTGGTTACGTTGGACGAGGGTGTTGAGGATGACGAGCAGTTTTCGCATGCAGGCGGTGATGACGACCTTGAAGGGTTTGCCGGCGGCTTTGAGGCGCTCGGCGAAGGGCCGGATCAGGGGATTGCAACGGGCGGCGGTGAGGGCGGCCATGTACAAGGCGTTGCGTACGTTGGCCCGTCCGCCCCAGAGATGTCGCTTGCCGGTACATGGTCCGCTATCGTCGTTGAACGGGGCCAGTCCGACCAGCGAGGCGATCTGTTGACGGTTCGGCTTGCCCAACTCCGGCAGCTCGGCCACGAGTGTGGCGCTGGTCACGGCGCCGACGCCGGGGGTGCTTTGCACGATCTCGGCCTTGCGACGCCAGTCGTCGTCGGCGGCGATCAACCGGGCGATCGCCGCGTCGAGCCTGGCGATCTCCTTGCGGAGCAGGTCGAGCACGTGGTCGATGCTTTTGCGGGCCAGCTTCGTGGTGATCCGCTCACTGCGGTTCTGTTCGGCCGTGCGATGGCCGATCAGTTGCCGGCGACGGGTCACCAGCTCGTCGAGCTCGGCCTGACGAGCCGGCGACTTTTTGGCCGGCATCGGCCGCACGCGCTCGGCGAACAGGGCCACGAACTCGGACCAGGCGGCCGACGGAGTAGCTTCCATGACACGAGGCCGACGAGGTTCACGCTCCGTGACGGCGTCGGAAGCGCCGGGGCACGATCGAACTCTCGCCGGCCGCTTGTTCCGCTGCTGCGCAGCAGCGGAACAAGCAAGCTCCAGTGAACGCTGTCTCTTTCCTTTTGGCAACATACAAGACACAGAGGACACGGGGCACGCACGGAGCAGCAACAGACTCCGTTAACGTCTGCTCAGTGCGTCCTCTGTGTCTCCGTGTCTCTGTGGTTCATTCCCTGTCCGTTGGCTTCGACGAAGCTTCGCCATCTCGTCGTGCAGGGCGTCGGTGATGCGCTCGTACGGGTGTTCCCCTTTTCCTTTCTTTTCGAGCGTGCGCGGATCGAGCGGCGAGCCGAACGTGATGCGGATTCGCCCCGGTCGCGGCAGCATCTGTCCCGGCGGCAGCGCGTCGCGCGTCCCCTCGACCGACACCGGCACCACCGGCACCGGATAGTGGTCCAGCAGCATGCCGATGCCCGGCCGCAGCGGCATCAGTTCGCCAGTCTTTGAGTGCCCCCCTTCGGGATACCACACCATCGAATGCTTCTCGCGCAGCACGGCGGCGCCGAACGCCAGGCTTTGGGCCGCGGCCCGCTCGGGATCGATCGGCACGACGTGGCAGAGCCGCCGGAGTACGCGAAAGATCGGCCCATTGGCGATGCCGCTCCAACCGGCCCAATACGTGTCGCGGAGCGTGTGGTAGCCCAGCACCGTGGCGAGCACCGACGAATCGAGATAGCTCACGTGGTTCGGCGCCAGCACGAACGGCCCTTCGGCCGGCACGCGCTCGCGCCCTGTAACGCTGAACCGGAACAGCGCGTGCGTGAGCAGCCAGTTAATTCCATACAACATCAGAGAAGCAGCACTCTCAACGTAACCCAGCGGCGCGAGCCAACGCCGGCGCTCGCGGCCCAGCACTTTCTCCGGTTCCTCCAGCGGATCGGCCTTCGGTGCCGTGTGCTTGCCGTGAGGCTGCTCAGCCGCCTCGCGCAGCAGGTCGCGCACGGTTTCGATCCGGCCGATCGCCTCTTCGCTCAGCTCGACCCCCGCGCGCTGCTCAAGCTCCGTCGTCAGGTTCAACCATTCGAGCGAATCGACGCCGAGATCGAGCTGCGGACTGGTATCGAACGTGATCCGTTGCCCGGCGAAGTGCTCGGCCAGCCAGTCCCAGGTTTTGCGCGCCGCCGGTTCATCGAGCAGGGCTCGGTCCTCGGGGGCCATGTCGATCTCGGCCATCGCACCGGCGGGTTCGCGCTTGTGGCCGCCGGCTTTGAGCTGTTCGTACAGCTTCGCAAGCTCTTCGCGGCGAATTTTTCCCAGCCGGGTGCGTGGCAATGGAGAGTCGGTGAGCACGAAGTCGGTGATCCGCTTGTACGACGACAGGCCCGACGACCGCTGCTCGAGCGCTTTGCCGATCGCCTCGCGAGCCGCCTGGTCGGGGTCTTTTTCGCCACTGGTCTTGCCACGGTGGGCACGGACGACCGCCACGAGTTTTCCTTTTTGCGCTAGGATGCCGATCTCGGCGATTGCCGAGCCTTGCTGTTGGTAGGCTTTCTCGACGTCATCGGGCTGAACCTTCTCGCCCCCTTCGAGCACGATCAACGTCTTTACGCGGCCGGTGATGAACAGGTAGCCACGGCGGTCGACGTAGCCAAGATCGCCGGTGCGGAACCAGCCGTCTGCGGTGAATGCCTCCTTCGTCTTCTCGGCCAGATGGTGATAGCCGAGGAAGACGCCCGGCCCGCGCGCGACAATCTCGCCATCAGTTCGTGGCGGCTCACTGGCCTTGCGATGCCTGCCGCGCTTGCCGGACTTTTTTTGATTGTCACCGTCCGGCGGATCGATGCGGATTTCAACGCCGTCGATCGGCCGGCCGACGCTGCCGATCCGCGCATGTCCCGGCTTGTCCATTGTCAACAGCGGCGAGGTTTCGGTCAGGCCGTAGCCGGTGGCGACCTGCCAGCCAAGCCCTTCCAGCTTCCAGGCCAGTTCGGGCTCGAGCGCCGCGCCGCCGGTGGCGACGACGCGCAGCTTTGGACCCATCTGGCGATGCAGTCGGCCGAAGAGCAGCTTCCCCACGCGAATACGCACGTGCGCCAAGGCGATGCTCACCGCCAAAGCCACGTGGAACACTGCGCTCGCCAAGCGCCCCGCGCCTTTCACGCGCGATTCGATGCCGGTCAGCAGCGCCCGGTACAAGCGCGGCACGCCGATGATCACTGTTACGTTTCCTTGGCGCACGGCGCGCGTCAGTTCGGGGCCGGTGAGCGTGTACGGCAGCACGATCGGCAACCCCAACGACAGCGGCGTGAGCAGGCCGATCACCAATGGATATACGTGATGCAACGGCAACGGCAGCAGCACACGGTCGCCGCGCGCGACCAACTCGGCTTCGGCAATCGTGTTCAATTGGAACGCGAGGTTCGCATGCGTGAGCGGCACCCCTTTGGGCGCTCCTGTGGTGCCTGAGGTGTAGAACAGCACCGCGCGGTCGTCGGCAGTGACGGTGACATCGACCTTCGTCGAGCGGGCCAGGAACGTTTTCCAGTTAGTGGCTCGCGCAGTTCGTCTGTCATCGAGCAGCACTGCCTTCACGCGCGGCCGCCGCTTCATCCGCCGAAAGCGAGCGAGCAAGCGCGCCGAACTGAACAGGTATCGCGCCCCGCTGTCGCGCAGCACGTGCCCGAGCGCCTTGTCGTCGAGCTGCGCGTCGATCGGCACCACGACCGCGCCGCAGGCGAGTGCTCCCAGGCACACGGCAATCCACTGCGCGCTGGGCTCGGCCCACAGAGCGATCGCGTCCCCTTTCTGCACACCCGTGGCGACCAGCCCTGCCGCCAAGCGCGACGCCCGTCGGGCTAACATCGCGTAGGTCCAGACCGTGGTGTCCTCCTTGGTGAACGCAACGATTGCTCGCCGCTTGCGAAAGCTGCTCAGCCGCGAAACCAGCGACTGCAATGTGTCGAACTGTTCCATACGCCACCCGCGATGCGCATTGCGACCACGGATATTATAGGGAGCAACTTGCATGCCGGCTGGGCGGGGTACGGACTACAGGTTACGGCCGGAGGGATCGCTTTCTTTGCCTGTAGCCCGTATCCCGTAGTCTGTAGCCTTCCCCGCCAGGCTCATCGGCACTTCGAGGCCATGTGCGAGCATCAGCGCCTCGTCGGCCAATATCTCGCCCGTCGGTCCGTCGGCGAAAATCTCGCCGCGGTCGAGCACGATGACCCTTGGGCACAATTCGCAGATCATCTCCAGATCGTGGCTGGCGATGAGCTTTGCGCACGACAGGCCTGAGAGCAGGGCGATGAACTGCCGCCGCGCGCGGGGATCGAGGTTCGCCGTCGGCTCGTCGAGCGCCAACAGTCGCGGCCGGCAGGCGAGCACGCCTGCCAGGCAGGCACGCTTGCGCTCGCCGAGGCTCAGGTGATGCGGCGGCTTGTCTTGCACCGCCTCGAGTCCGACGGCGGCGATTGACTCATCGACGCGCGCCGCAACCTCCGCGCGCTCCAATCCCAGGTTCAACGGTCCGAAGGCCACGTCTTCGCGCACAGTCGAGCAGAACAACTGATCGTCGGGGTCCTGAAACATCAGGCCGACCATGCGCCGGATGCGGGGCAGGTTCGCGGCGGCCGCGGCATCGAGCCCTTCGACCTTTACGCCGCCGCGACCAAGCGTCAACCGCGCGTCGGTCGGATGCGGATGTTCGTGCCCCGTCGGCCCCGCCGGCAGCAGACCGTTGAGGTGCCACAGCAGGCTCGACTTGCCGGCGCCGTTGGGACCGACCAGCCCGACCGATTCGCCGCGCTCGATGCAGAACTCGACATGGTGCAGCGCGAGCGTGCCGTCGGGGTACGCGTAGGCCAGGTCGGTCACTTCCACGAGCGCCATTGAGGCATCACCTGCACGCGGTCGCCGCGGCGACCGGCTAAACGAGGATTACAACTCTACCGAATCTCGTATCGTACCATCGAAGCCGCGGGCGAGCATTGCCGCATGCACGCGCTCGCTGCGCTCGAATGATCGCACCAGCACGCGCCCCACCAGCCCCGCCACGGCCGACCAGCGCGCGTTGCCTCGGGCGTCGAACGTGCGCGAAAGCCGGGCGCGGCGCATGCGGGCCAGTTCGTCGGCCACCAGCGCTTGGTAGCGGACCATGAACCGTAGCGTGGTCACCAGTAGATTCGGCACGCCGAGTCGCGCCATCGCCGAGAGCAGCCGCTCGTCGCTGGTCGTGTTGGCCAACACCAGTAGCGTCGTCACGCACAGCGCTGCGCGCACCACGATCTGCCCCATCATCGACCAGCTTGTCGCATCGAACCCCCGGCCCAGCGGCACCGAGAGCGCCATCGCGGTCAAGAGCGGCACGACGATGCACAGCCGCTTGACGGCATATCCCAACGGCACGCCGGCCCACACCAGCAGTACGCATAATGCGATCGCGCCGAACACGTGTACCAGTGAGATCGACACTCCCGCCGGCGCTGGCCAGAACGTCGGTGGCGTGAAGCTGAACACGACCACGGCGGCGAGCGCAGCCAACAGTTTGATGCGCGCATCGAGCCGGTGCAGCCAGGTGGCCGACGCGTTGCGGCTGTACCGATCGAGCGGCTCGTGCAGGCCGGTCATGGAACGCCGGCGGCCGCGTCGGGCCGGAGGGTGCTGCCCCGTCGCTCTGCGGTACGGGCCACGATCACGGCGAAGCCGAACGTCGCGAGCGTGCCGACCAGCCCCATCAAGGAAGTGACCATGCCGGCGTGCGGAACGAAACTGTTGGCCGGTGCCGATTTGTCGGCTTCGATCGTTTCAGCGTTGTTTGACGGCAGCGCGTAATCGGGGAACGGCGCCCAGGCCGAGGCCTCGGCACGGTTGGCGAAGCCGAGCGAGTCGGCAACGCGTTCCAGGCCGTCTTCGTGCTCGCTGGCCCAGGGGGCGAGAAACACCGCGATCGCCACCGCTGCCACCAGTGCCGCCGCGACCGCCTGGCCCCATTGGCCCACCCGGCCCACGGCATGCCGCGGATCGTAAATCAAATCGGGGCGCGTCGACATCAGCCAGCTCACGACCAGGCCGGTGACGATCGCTTCGCCCAGGCCGATGAGCACGTGATAGAACACCATCCACGTGGCCAACGGGAAGATGCCGACCGTGCCTCCCGCCGCGAACTCAAGCACGAACGCTAGCGCCGCCACAGGAATGATCAACCAACTGGCCACGACCGCAGCCAGCACCGTGCCGCGCGTGCCGCCGCCCAGCAGCCGCCGCAACGGTGCGTAGATGGTGTAACCCAGCAGACCGCCGACGAGCGCCATGTTCGTGATATTGGCCCCCAGGGCGGTCACGCCGCCGTCGCCGAACATGAAGCATTGCACGATCAGCACGGTCGAGAGCGCGACGACGGCACCCCACGGCCCCAGCACCACCGCAGCCAGCACGCCGCCCATCAGGTGCCCCGAGGTGGCCAGCCCCACGAGCGGAAAGTTCACCATCTGCCCGGCGAAAATACCTGCGCTGGTCACGCCGATCAGCGGCGCAAGCCGTGCCCCTAGCGCCGCGCGGAGCCGCCAAAGACTGTATCCCACGCCGCCCACGGCCAGCCCCCACGTAGCGATCGTCGCCGCTGGGCCGAGAAAACCATCGGGAATGTGCATCGCCAGAAGCATGTCGGTCACTTTAGGTGCAGGCCAAGGGGCTGGCAAGGCGGCGAGAAACGCAAATGCTTGCGGCGCCAGTTGAGCGTGCGATAATCATGCCGCGGGCAGCGGGCAATGGATCGTCACGCATCGCACGCGGAGCATCGACCATGAATATTGGCGGACGCTGGTTGATCGGAGTCTTGGCATGCGGCTTAATTGTGAGTCTGTGGGGCTTTGAACAGATGGCCCCTGCCCAGCGCGGCGACGGCGCTGCGGCCGACGAAGCCCCAGCCGACGGCGCTAAGCGCGCGGCGAAGAAGGCCGCCGCGGCCAAGAAGCAAGCCGCCGACGCGAAAAAGCGAGCTGCCGCAAAACAAGGAGCGGTCAAAGATCCTGGCGCTCCGCCGGCCGACGATCATCCGGTGGCCGACGATCCGAACAAGGCCCCCGTGGCGCCGACCGGACCGTCGCTCTCCAGCGGAGATTCGTACGACGACTTCTGCTCGGTCGCCGAGAAGGCCGACGGCACGCTTTACGCCGCCTACCTGGCGTACTACGACGGCCACGATCAGGTCCGCATTCACAAGAAGTTGGTCACCGATCCTGGCAAGCCCGAGCGCTGGTCGACGCGCACGCACATGCCGCTGGTCGAGGCCGAGCCCGATATCTGGATGCCGCAGTTGGCCGTTGACGCCAAGGACCGGCTGTGGGTGATCTGGAGCGAGCAGGTCGGCCGCACCGATCGCAAGAGCGGCAACTGGGACTTATACGCTCGATCGCTCGAGGACGACGGCCAGCGTTGGGGACCAATCGTGCGGCTCACCAACGATCCGAAGCCTGACATCAATCACCACGTATGTGTCGACTCGAAGGGCGTCATTCACGTCGTCTGGCAGGCCCATCCCGACAACAACGGCGACGTAATGCTCTGCCGCTTCGACGGCGAGAAATGGTCGAAGCCGCTGGCGGTCACCACCGGCTCGGGCGCCGATTGGTATCCGCGCGTGGCGGTCGATCGCGAAGGCGTCGAATGGATCGTGTTCGACAGCTACCGCAACGGCGACTACGACGTGTTTCTAACCAAGGTCGACGGCGACAAGCCGGGCGACGTGATCCCAATTGCGACGAGCAAATTCTACGAGGCCCATCCCACCGTGGCCTGTGCAGCCGATGGCAAAGTCTGGATCGCCTGGGAGCAAGGCGGCTGGTTGTGGGGCAAGGACCAGGGACACTGGGTGAAGTACGAGAAGCGCGAGATCGGCACGGCGCTAGGCAGCGGGCGGAACGTGAAAGTAGCGGTCTTCGACGGCGGCAAGCTGTTGGCCGCTCCGGCGCCTCCGGTGCCGGCCGATGCTCGCGGTCCCGTCGCGCCGGACGACCCCAAGAACATTCTGCCCAACCGGCAGGCGGGTGGCACGGCGATGGCCGTGCTCGCCGCCGACGATGAAGGGCGCGTGTGGCTGGGATATCGGCTGCATCGTCGCTCGCCGGCGGGCCAGAAGGGGCGGTTCAAAACGTATTGGACGCAAAGCGTCACGCAAATGACCGCCGACGGCTGGGCCGACGCCAAGGAACTGGAACTGAGTGCCGGCCGGATCAGCGTGTTCAGCCGGCTGCTGCCTTGCCGAAAGGACGGTTCGCTGCACGTCGCCTACTCGGCCGACATGCGCACGCCGGCCGACTACCATCAGCCGATCGAAGACCGTGCGTTCGTCGCCACATTGCCCAAGCCCGAGGCGCGTCCCGGCGCCCCCGAGTTGAGCGCCTACGAGCCGCCGCAGGCGCCGGGCAATGCGCGCGAGTTCGATTTCGCAGCCGAGAAGGCCGACCTGATGGCCGTTCGCGGCGACCGCCGCGAGATCGACGGCGTCCAACACCGCATTGTGCGCGGCGACCTGCACCGTCACACCGAGATGAGTTGGGACGTCGGTCCCGGCAACGACGGCTCGTACCTCGACTTTTACCGCTACATGATCGACGTCGCCTCGATGGATTTCGGCTCGCTGACCGATCATCAAGGCGGCGGCCAATACGCCTATCACTGGTGGCTGACGCAAAAGTCGGCTGACATGTATTACCTGCCGCCGCGCTTCGTGCCGCTGTACGGTTATGAGCGGAGCGTGAAGTTCCCCAACGGCCATCGCAACGTGCTCCATGCCTATCGCGGCGTGCCGGTGTTTCCGTTCCAGCTCAAGCTCACGCAGCAGGGTGTGTTCCCCGGCGTCAGCTCGGGCGAGGTGGTCGAGAACGACACCAAGCTGCTGTACGAATTCCTGCGCAAGACCGGCGGCCTGGCCATCTCGCACACCAGCGCCACCGACACCATGGGGACCGACTGGCGCGACAACGATCCCGAGGTCGAGCCGGTGGTCGAGATCTACCAAGGCGCCCGCAACAGCTCGGAAGTCGTCGGCGGACCGCGCGTCCATCCGATCGACAAGGAACCGGCCGACAAGGCTCCCGGTGGCTACCAGGACGCCGGCATGGTGTGGAACGCCTGGGGCAAGGGTTACCGCCTGGGGAGCACCAGCAGCAGCGATCACGGTTCGACGCACATCAGCTACTCGCTGGTCTACACGCCCAAGGTCGACCGGCAGGAAATCCTCGACGCGATCCGCAAGCGGCAAACCTACGGCGCGACCGACAACCTGATCGTCTCGTTCGAGGCCGACGGCCACTTCATGGGTCAGGAGTTCACCACCGGCAAGCCCCCGGCGCTGCGACTCAAGGTGCATGGCACCGGCAAGATCGACCGCATCGACCTGATCCGCAACGGCCAGTACATCTACGCCTCGTCCCCCGGCAAGCGCGACGTCGATGTCACGTACACCGACATGCAGCCTGAGGCCGGGACGAATTACTATTATTTCCGCCTGCTGCAAGACAACGGCGAAGTGGCCTGGGCCAGCCCCGTCTGGATCAATTTTGAAGGCCAGTAACCAACCGCTTGCGGCTTAGCATGCCCTCGCTCGATAAGCGCCTCGTTGCTGCGCTCGTTACCGGCTCGGTCCTGGTCGGCGCCACCGTTTGGTCGTGGCGCGCCGAGCAGCGGGCCTCGGCAACGCGCGTGCTCGCCACGCCCGACGCCTGCCTGGTCGAGATGACCCGCGCCGCCCAGCAGGGCGACGTGGGCGCGTACTTGAACTGCTTCGCCGGCCCGCTGCGCGACGAGCTTCTCGCGCAGTCGCGTTCGGCAGCGGGATTAGCCGACTCGCTGCGCCAGAGCGTCGCGCAGCTCAAAGGAACTGCCAGCTACGAGGAGCGCCCGGCGACGACGGATGCCGCCGACATGGTGCTCGAGCGCATCTACGCGGGGCACAACGAAAGCTGGCGCGTGGCACTCGAGCGCACTGCCGACGCATGGCGCATTATCACCATGACGCGCATCGGCTCAACAAACCCGCCGATCGAATACGGCACGCCAGTGTTCGAGGGGCTGGAACAAAGGGGGCAGGGAGCAGGGGGCAGGGAGCAGGGGGCAGGGAGCAGCGAGCAGCGAGCAGGGAGCAGTAAGGTGCTCGCGTCCCTACTCCCTCTTCCCTGCTCCCTCTTCCCGCAGAATGCTCACGTCCACCTCCTCGCCGCCGAGGATTAGCTTCGAGCGTAGCCGTGGCAGGATTTCCGCCATCGCGTCTAGGTAGAGCCGCGTGCTGGTGAGCGACGGCTGGCGACGGTACTCGACCAGCAGGCTTGCGTAACGCTCCGAGTCGCCGAGGGCCAGCGCCACGGTCCGATCGCGGTAGGCGCGGGCGCCGTCGAGCGCGCTTTGGGCGGCTCCTTCTGCCTCGGCGCGGGTCTGTTCGCGGTAGCTGTACGCTTCGTTGATCGCTTGCTCGCGCTGCCGAAGTGCAGACGTCACCTGGTCGAAGCTCGCGGCCACCTCGCCCGGCGGCTCGACGGCCACCAGGTCGAGGCTGTGCACCGTGACGCCCAGCTCGTACGCCTCGGCGAACGTTTGCAGACGCTGCCCGGCGCGGACGCCTAGCTCGCGCTTCCCCTGGGTCAGCGCGCGATCGACTCCCTGGCCGGCCAGTTCCTCGGTCAGGATCGCCTCGGCCGCCGAGCGAATGGTCCCCTCCGCCGTTGCCGAGCGGAACAGGTACGCTGCCGGCTCGGCCACCGAGTACTGCACCGTGGCACGGACGTTCACCAGGTTGCGATCGCCCGTGAGCAGTTGAGCCACGCCGCCGTCGAGCGCGCCGCCGGCACTGTCGGGCACACCGAGCGACACTTGGCGCGTCGCGCGCGGCCGCAGCCGATCGACGCGGTCCATCGGCCACGGCAGCCCCCAGTGGGCGCCGGGTTCGCGCAGCATGCGCTGGGCCCGGCCGAAGCGGCGCACCACCGCTTGCTGGTCGGGCTCGACCACGTACACGCCGGTGAGCGCGTACCCGGCGGCGGCCAACAACAGAATCGTCCGCAACGAAATCATCGGCCCACCGTGCTCGTGCCGGGAAGATTGCTCGCGCCGGCCGGCGCGGCCGGCACCCGCGCCGCCTTTTCGGTATCGCTCGGCTCCGCTGGAGTGCTTGCCGCCGCCGGCGGCACTCCTTCGGTGAGCAGCTTCAGCAGCGGACTGTCGGCCGACAGGATCACGGTCGTCTGCCCGTCGAGCATCGCGCGATATGTGTCGAGCGTCTTGAGCAGTTCGTAGAACGCCGGGTCTTGCCGATGGGCGGCGTTGGCGGTCTCGATCGCGCGGGCTTCGCCCTCGCCGCGCACGCGGGCCGCTTCGCGCTTGGCCTGCGAAAGAATCTGGTCGCGGTGCAGCTCGGCGAGACTGCGAATCTTGGTGGCCTGGCTCTTCCCCTCGGCGCGGTACTGATCGGCCACCCGCTGCCGCTCGCTGCGAATCTCGGCGAACACGGCCGGCTTCACGCTCTCGGGATAGTTGAATCGCTTGATCCGTACGTCGACGACTTCGATGCCGTACTCGTCGGCGGCCGCGGCCTGCACGCCGCGCGTCACGCGCTCGAGCATCTCGGCCAGCTTCAAATGTCCCGGATCCAGCGACACGAGCTGATCCATCCGCACGTGCCCCAGCTCGGCGGCGATCATCGCTTGCAGCCGCTCTTCGAGGCGGCGCTGGGCGGTGTCGACCGTGCCGACCGATTGCAGGAACTGCCGCACGTACCGCTCCAGCTCGCGATCGATCTGCTCCTCATCGGGATTGAACGTCTCGCCGCCGACGCGCCTCAGCTCGGCTTCGGCCACGTCGCGCCCGGGCAGCCGCCAGCAGGCGTACCACTCGACGTTCAGGTTCTCCTTATCCTCGGTGAGCATTTCGCGCGGTGGCGGCGAGTAGACCTGCAAGCGGCGATCGAACCGCCACACGCTCTGGAAGGGCCACTTGAAGCCTAGTCCCGCATGGGCCCGGAATTGCACCGGATCGCCGAACTGCGTGACTAGGGTGTATTCGGTTTCGTCGACAAAGAACAGGCTGCGCACCAGCGCCCACGCGATCACGACCAACAGCACGAGGCCGCCAAGGCGCCGCCGCCACAAGCCCGGCGGCCGCGGGCGATCGTCGTCTTCCTCGGTGTATTTCGTTTGTTCACTCGCCATTATTCGCTTTCAAGAACGATGGATCGTACCGTCATCCGCTGCGCCGGGGAATTGAACCGCGGAGGACTCAGAGGACGCGGAGGATTTCGATTAGAAATTCACAGTGTAGATCTCAGATTCAGGTTGCAACTTTTTCTATCTCTCTCCGCCTTCTCTGCGTTCCTCGGCGCCCTCTGCGGTTCAATCCCTCCGCTCAATCCTCGCGGGGCAACGAGCCCGGCGGCTCGGGTTGTGGGGTCAGCAGCGATCGTAGCGAATCGTCGAGCGACGGACCGACGCCGAGCAGCAGGTGCCGGCGTCCCTTGCTGGCACGGTCGAGGATCAGCTTCTTCTTGTCGCGCATCGCCGTGCTCATCATCTCGATGTACGCCCGCCAGCGAGTTTGGTCGGGCGCGCCGGCTGCCGCCCGCAGCACCTGGACGAATTGGGCCGCTTCGCCGGCGGCAGCATTTTCGCGCGTGGTGGCGAAAGCCTCGGCGGCGAGCAACTCGGCCGCAGCCTCACCGGCAAGGCCATCGTGCAGCTTCTGCCAGAGCGCCTCGTTCACCTCGACGCCGCTACCGGCGAGCTGCTGCCAGGCTTCTTTCCCCGCGGCGAGGATCACCTGCTTGCGATAGTCGGCATCGGCCTCGTTGAGCATGCGGCCTCGCTCCTTGAACGCGCTCGACACATCGCGGAACGCCGGCACCACGTCCAACGGCGGATGGACCTCTTGCAGGCACACGCCGCCGTCGAGCACCTCGATCCCCAACTCCACGCGGTCAGCCAGGTCTTGTAGCCGGCGGGCGATTTGGGACTCGACCTGCCGGCGCCCCGTGGTGAGAATCTCTCGCTGCTGCCGGTCGTCGGCGTGATCGACGACCGGATGCGTCGCCGCCACCTCGCGCAGCGCGCTTTCGGCCAAGGTGCGCAGGGCCGCTTCGGGATCGCGTACCCCGTACAGCCAGCGTGGCAGGTCGATGATGCGGTATTGGATCGCGGCGCCGACTTCCACCAGGCTGTGATCGCCGGTGAGCACCACCGCTTCGCTTTCCAGCCGCTCGAACGAACCCGACCGATGCGGGCTGTTCCATTCGATCGCGCCGGCACCAGGAGCGTTGACTTCACTTCTGGCCGCAGGGGCGGCACGCATGCCGATCTCGACGGTCGCGACGCGGTACGCGCGGTGCCGCGTCACGCTATCCCACGGCCAAGGCAGGCAGACGTGCAAGCCGGGTTCGAGTACGTCGAGCAACCGGCCACAGCGGCGCAGCGATGCGACTTCGTCCGGCGCCACGGCCACCAGGCCAGTGGCCAGGTACGCGATCACTGCGACCACCGCAGCACTGCCGATCACGGCGACGCGCCGTTGGCTGGCCCAGCGCCAACCGTGTTCGACGATCTGGAGGCGATCGATCATCGCGGACCAGGCGTCGACCATCGCTTGTTCGGCGCGGCCCAGCGGACCGCTGGCCCAGCGCTCGAACCATAGCAGTCGCATTGCGTTGAGCAGCACGAGCACCGAACCCACTTGGTGAAATAGCGCCGCCGCAACCGGCGCTCGCTGGGCCCATGCGGCCGACCACGTGGGCATGATCCACGCCGTAAGCACGATCCCCAGGATATTCACGAAGAACGCGAAGATGATGATGTTCTCGTAAATGACTTGCACGGTCTGCCGTGCCAGTAGCAGCAAACCGGGCAGCGGAGCCAGCGGCGAGCCGAGGATCACCAGGTCGCCGGCGTCGGCGGCCAGATCGCTACCGACGCCCCCCAGCGCCAAGCCGACATCGGCACTGGCCAGGGCCGGCGCATCGTTCACACCGTCGCCGACCATGCCCACGGTGGCGTTGTCGTCGGTCGTGGTCGAATGAGCGCGCCACAGTGTGAGCCAGCTCGCCTTTTCGGCCGGCCGCAGCTCGGCCTCGAAGCGGTCGATGCCGACCTCGCGCGCCACGCGCTCGGCCGCCGCTCGTCGATCGCCGGTGAGCATCACGATCTCGGCAACGCCATCGCGGCGCAACTGGCGGATCACCTCGTGAGCTTCGGCCCGCACCGTGTCGCGCACGCCAACGATGCCGCGCAGCCGGCCGCCGCGCGCGACCAGCAGCGGCGTTTCGCCAGCAGCCTCGATGCATTCGATCGCTTGCTGGGCCGGCGGATCGATCGTGATGCCGCGCTCGGCGAACAGCCGGGTGTTGCCGACCACGATTTCGTCGTGCGTATCGTCGCGCAGCCGCGCCGAGACGCCGGCGCCAGGCAGGGCGCTAAAATCGCCGACTGCCGGCAGGGCAAGTTTCTTTTCTGTCGCGGCGCGGACGAATGCCATACCGATCGGGTGCTCGCTCGATTGCTCGGCGGCGGCAACGAGCGCGAGCAGCTCGTCGTGCCCGGCGGGGTCGTCGGTGCCGTCGAGCGAGACGATCTGCCCTACGCGAACCTGGCCGGTGGTGAGCGTTCCGGTTTTGTCGAAGGCCAGTCGGCGGACGTTGGCGAGCCGCTCGAGCGCGTAGCTGCCTTTGATCAACACGCCGTGCCGGGCAGTCCAGGCCAGGGCGGCCATCGTGGCGGCGGGCGTGGCGAGAATCAGCGCACACGGGCAGGTGACGACCAGCACGGCGAGCGTCGGCATCCAGTTCCAGGCGATCGTGCCGGTGCCGAACGTCACGGCCTCGAGCGCCGAAATGTTCGTAGCGGCAAACGTGAGCGCGGCTGCCGCGAGCACCATCGGCAAGAACAACATTGCCATGCGGTCGGCGATCCGTTCGACCCGCGCCTTGCGCCGCCGCGCTTCGGCCACCAGGCGGATGACCTGGCCAAGCGTGGTTTCGGCACCGACGCGCTCGGCCACAACATCGAGCGCCCCGAACTGATTGAGCGTGCCGGCGAAGACCGGGTCGTCGGGCCCTTTGTCGATCGGCAGACTCTCGCCGGTGAGCGTGCTTTGGTCGACGGCCGAGCGACCCGCCGCGACGCACCCATCGACGGCGATCCGCTCGCCGGGGCGCACAACGACCATGTCGCCGCTGCGGACCTGCTCGGCGGGAACGTCGATCTCTTGTCCTTCGCGACGCAGGCGAACCGTGCGCGGGCGCAGCTCGAGGATGCGGCTGATCTCGCGATGCGTGCGGCTGAAGGTGAGCGCTTCGAGCGACTCGCCGATCATCGCGATCAGCACCACCTCGGCGGCCACCCAATACTCACCGAGCACGATCGAGGCGATCATGGCGATGGCCAGTGCCAGGTCGGCGCCGGCAGAGCCTTCCAACAGCGCCACCAGTGCCCCGTAGACGATGCGTGCTCCGCCGATCACGGCGGCCACGAGCGCGAGGCTCAACCCCCACGGGCTACGCCAGGCATCGAACCCCAACCACGCCAGCAGTAAGTCGAGCACCACCAGCAGGCCGACCAGCACGGTGAGCGCGTAGAGCCGGGCGAAGCTCGGCAGGGCGAGCTCCTGCTCGGGATCGACCTTATATTGCATGTGCATGGCGGGCGTGCGGAGCGGCGAGCACCGGCGGCGAAATGGCGTGGCGCGGACCAGTGTCCACCCTACGAGCCAGCGCGCCGGAATGCAAACGGCGCACGGCATCACGCGGCGAGTTGCCGTGCCTTGCGGCGGGGTGGGCGACCGGTATAATTCGTGGTTCCCAAAGATTCCCGGGGACGTAGCTCAATTGGTTAGAGCACTGGACTGTCGATCCAGAGGTTGCGGGTTCGATTCCCGTCGTCCTCGCTCTTGAACTGTCGGCCCGCCACGGGACTCCAGCAAAGCAAAGTGCTCGAGCGAAGCAAAGCACCCAGGAAATTATCAACCGAGGGAGATTCGCCATGTCGCGTTCCGGTGCGGTGACGTTCAAAGGCAATCCGCTGACGCTGGCCGGCGAGGCGGTGAAGGCCGGGCAGCAGGCGCCGCCGTTCAAGCTGCATCGCTATGTCGACGGCAAGATGTCGGAAGTGACTCCCGAAACGCTGCGCGGTAGGCCGACGATCATCAGCGTGGTGCCGTCGCTCGACACGCCTGTGTGCCAGGTGCAGACCAAGAAGTTCAACGAGTCGCTCGGGGCGCTTGGCGATAAGATCAACGCCGTGACGGTGAGCCTCGATCTGCCGTTTGCGATGAACCGCTTTTGCGGCGCGGAGAAAATCACCTCGCTGATCTCGGCCAGCGACTACCAGGATCGCAGCTTCGGCCAGAACTGGGGCATGCTGATCGAGGAGCTGAAGATCCTGGCGCGCGGCGTGTTTGTGCTCGACGCTCAAGGCAAGGTTGTGTACGCCGAGCAGGTGAAGGAAGTCGCCGAGGAGCCGAACTACGACGCGGCCCTGGCGGCACTGAAATCGCTCGTGAAGTAAGCACGAGCAAAGCCCAGGGAAGGCCGGCTTGGGACGTCACTCGGCGCAACGTCAAAGCCGGCCTTCCCTGGGCTTGGGGCTGAAACTGATTTGGCGGGTGCACTTACCTGAACAACCGGGGGAGATTCCATGACTTCTGCGACGCGCGCCTATCTGGCGGAGTTCGTCGGCACGTTTGCGCTGGTATTCATGGGGACTGCGGTTGCCACGCTGCAAGGAGGCCTGTTCAAGGCCGACTACGGTGCCACCGGCTGGCTGGGGATCGCAATGGCGTTCGGCGGCACGCTGATGGTGCTGGTGTGGACCATCGGCCCGGTGTCGGGCTGCCACATTAATCCCGCGGTGAGCATTCCGATGGCGCTGTCCGGGCGGCTGCCGATGGCGCGTTTGCCGGGATACATCGTCGCCCAGTGCGCCGGTGCGATCGTGGCGAGCCTGGTGCTGCGGGCACTGCTCTCCGGAATGCCAACTTACGAGGTCGGCATCCACGGTTTGGGGGCCAACGGCAATCCGCAGAATATGAGTCTCGGCGCCATGTTCGGCTGGGAGGCGATCATGACCGCGCTGTTCTTGCTGACGATCTTCACCGTCACGCACCGCAACGCGCCGGTTGGCTTCGCGGCGTTGGCGATCGGCGGCTACCTGTTCATGGCGCATCTGGTCGGCGTGCCGCTCGGCGATTCGTCGTTGAACCCGGCACGCAGCCTCGGACCGGCCGTGGTTGTCGGAGAGGATGCGTTGAAAATTCTGTGGGTATTCATCGTGGCGCCGATCGTCGGAGGCTTGATCGGCTGGCAGGTGTTCAATGCCTTGCACGGCGAAGAGCCGCAGATGTAGGGGGCGTGCAACGCGCTCGGCCGGCTGGTAGTTTAAAGGTACTTGTCGTGTACCTGTTGAAGCTAGAAAGTGCGCCATGATCCGAGATCGAATTGCTGGGTTGGGATTTGTGCTGGTGTGTGCGGCCGCGCTGGCCGGCTGCGAAATGAAGACGGCCGAGGCGCCGAAGGTGGCTGCCAATACCGCCACGCCGTCGAAGGAGCTCGTCCCTGAGCCGATGGCTCCGCCGGCGTCGCAGGCCGGTTCCGAGGCGATGCCTCCCGCCAAAGAGCCGCTGCCCAGCCAGAAGACCGAGAAGGTGAAACTCCCCGACCCGTCGCTCACGGCCGGCATCCCCGGCTCCGGCGAGTTGACGCTGGACGACATCAAGAAGTGGATCGACGATCCCAAGAACCACGCCACGCTCGAAGTCGAGCTTCCCTTGGGCCTGGCCGCCGGCCAAAAGGACATCAAAGGACTCGACAAGAACCCGCTCACGCGAGCCAAGATCGAGCTGGGCCGCCAGCTTTATTTCGACCCCCGGCTGTCGAAGGACGGTACGGTGAGCTGCGCCAGTTGCCACTCGCCCGACGAAGGCTTCGCTGCCCACACGCAGTTCGGCATCGGCGTCGATCAGCAGCAGGGAGGCCGCAACTCGCCGGTGAGCTACAACCGCATTCTCAGCGATCTGCAATTTTGGGATGGCCGGGCGTCGAGCCTCGAAGACCAGGCCAAGGGTCCGATCGCCAACCCGATCGAGATGGCCAACACGCACGAGGAATGCGTGAAGTGCATCACCCAGATCGAAGGCTATAAGCTGCAGTTTGCCGAAATCTTCGGCGATCTGAAGATCGACCACATCGCCGACGCGATCGCCAGCTTCGAGCGCGTGCTGGTCACCGGCCCGTCGCCGTTCGACTACGCCGAGCAAATGCGGGCGTTCGAAGGGATGGACCCGAACGATCTGAAGGCCGACGATCTCGAACTGTACAAGGTCTACCAGCAGGCCAAGTCGGGGGCCGATGCCCATCCGATGTCGGAAGCGGCAAAGAAGGGACGCAACATCTTCTTCGGCGAGAAGGGTTCTTGCACGGCGTGCCATGTCGGGCCGAACCTGACCGACGAGAAGTACCACAACATCGGCGTCGGCATGGCGGCCGAGAAGCCCGATCTGGGCCGCTACGTGGTCAGCAACGACGAGAAGGACAAGGGAGCGTTCAAGACGCCGACGATTCGCAACGTCGCCCTGTCGGCCCCGTACATGCACGACGGCGCGACGAAGACACTCAAGGAAGTGGTGGCCTTCTACGCCAAGGGTGGCGAGCCGAACCCGCACCTCGATCCCAAGATCAAGAAGCTCCAGCTCAACGAGGAAGAACAGGCCGAGCTGGTAGCATTCATGGAAGCATGCACCGGCGACTTTCCCAAGGTCGAAAAAGACCGGCTGCCGAAGTAAATGCAGAAGTCAGAAGGATGAATGCAGAAGGACTGAAGCGGATAGTAGCATGCCGCCACTTCTGACTTCTGCATTCTGACTTCAGCATTCACGCTTCAACTGCTCTCTGCGTTTCGCAGCGCCGCTGCTAGAATCGCCCCCCTGTCGGACCCAAATCATTTTGGAAACGGAGTTCCATGACATGAAGCGATTCATCGCTGGGGTAGTGGTGTTGTTGGCCGCCGGATGCGGCCAGAACGGAATCAAGCTGCCGGAACGTTTGTCGCGCATGGCTCATCATGCCGAAGAGTGCAGCGGCTGCGAGCAGTGTGATAAGCCGGGCGCGGTCGAGGAGTTTGTCGGCGTGGTCGACCTGTTCGACGCGCCGCTGAAGGCTCGCCGTCAGATGATTCTCAACGAGAACGGCGACTGGGTGAAGCAAGGCAAGGCGACCGCCTATTACGAGAACGGCCAGAAGGCCGGCGAGATGGCGTTCAAGAACGATAAGCCGGACGGCAAGACGCTCGCCTGGTTCGAAAGCGGCAAGAAGAAGATGCAAGGCCAATCGGTCGACGGTGTCGCCTGCGGCACCTGGACCGAGTGGTACGAGAACGGCCAAGTGGAATCGAAGGGTGATTACGTCGAAGGCGAACGCCACGGCAACTGGCAGTTCTGGAAGCCGGACGGCGAAATGCTCGAGACCGTCGAGTATCGCGGCGGCAAGAAGATCGGCGTCGTCGAGAACCCGGGCGACACGCTGTCGCGCTAAAGCGCGGGCGGCGGGCTACAGGCGCGGCGGCAGGTGTTTCACCTGTAGGCCGTAGTCTGTAGCCTGTAGCCCATGCCTGCTCCCCGCTACGCCATCATCACCGGAAGCGCCAGCGGGCTGGGGCGCGCGCTGGCCGTGCGCTTGGCGCGCGACGGTTGGCATCTGGGGCTGGCCGATGTCGACCACGCGCGGAACGCCGAGACCTTGCGGCTCGCCGAAGCCGCCGGTGGCAGCGGCCAGCTCGAGCCGCTCGACGTGGCGAGCGCCTCGCAGTGGCAAGCGCTCGCCGCGCGGCTACAGCAGGCGTGGCCGCGGCTCGATCTGCTGGTGAACAATGCCGGCGTGGCGGCGTCGGGGGCAGTGGGCAATGCACCGCTCGACGATTGGCGCTGGCTGCTGGAGGTGAATCTTTGGGGCGTGATTCACGGCTGCCACACGTTCGTGCCGTGGCTCAAGGCCAATCCGCAAGGCGCGCATGTGATCAATGTCGCGTCGTTGGCCGGGTTGATTGCCGCGCCGGAGATGGGGACTTATTGCGTCGCCAAGGCCGGCGTCGTCGCATTATCCGAAGCGATGTACGCCGAGCTGCGCGGCGCGGACGTCGGTGTGACGGTGGTCTGCCCCGGATTCTTTCCCACGAATCTCGGCGATCGCGCTCGGTTCGGCGATGAAGTGCATCGCGAGTTCTTCGATCGCATCAACGAGCGCAGCCGATTGACGGCCGACGCCGTGGCAGAAGCTGCCGTGCGCGGCATGCGGCGCAAGAAGCTGTATGTGGTGGTACCGCGCCGGGCGCGCGTGCTGTGGCGCCTCAAGCGCTGGATGCCGATGGTGATCGCCCGACTGCTGGCTTGGGATTACGCACGACGCGCGGCGGATGAATCGGCCGGATAAACGAGTGCCTTGACCCGCAGGCCGCGTGTGCGGCAAGATCGCTCGTATGCTCAGCCTCCATTCCGTCACCGATCCCCGCTGGGTCGCCCGGGTCAACGAGCATCTCGAAGAGGTGCTTATCGACCACGCGCATTGCGAGAAGAAGGCGGCCGGGGCGGCGATGAACCTGATCTTCGCTTACGTCGACCAGGTGCCGCTGGTACGCGAGCTGTCGACGATCGTTGTCGAGGAGCTCGACCACTTCCGGCAGGTGATCGAGCGGATCGAGGCGCGTGGTATCCGGTTCCGGCATGTCGCGCCAAGCCGTTACGGCCAGCGGTTGCACGATCTCGTGCGCAAGGACGAGCCGGGGCGAGCGATCGATCGGCTGATTGTGGCGGGCCTGATCGAGGCCCGCAGTTGCGAGCGGTTTGCCCTGCTGCGCGACGGTGTCAACGATTCCGAGCTGGCGAGCTTCTACGGCAGCCTGTTCGAGTCGGAAGCACGGCATCACTCGACGTACCTCGACTTGGCCCGATTGTTTGCCGACGATGAGCAAGTTCGTCATCGGCTGCACGAGTTAGCCGAGGCCGAGGCGGCGATCCTCGGCCACGATGAGCCAGCCGTGCGCATGCACAGTTGACCGCCGCTGCGGCAATGGTGCACTAAGCCCCGGGCTTTGCCCGGGGGTTTCTGTTCGATCGCGTGTTTTTCGCGCGCTACGCTCTTGAATCGCCCAACAGGGCTGCGCATGCTATCAAAGGCGTTTCCCTCGGGGCAATCGAACAACCCGAAGCCGATCGACTAGAGCGCCGCAGAACAAGGAAGAGCCTATGAAACGATGTACCGCAGTCGTCCTGTCGTGGGTCTTGGGATTCTCGGCTGTGGTGCCCGCCAACGCCGCCTATGTTGCGTATCCGATGGCCGGGGGCTGTGGCGCGCCGTGTGGCGCCGGGTGTCAGCCGTGCATGGCGTATCGGCCGTGCATCCAATATCAGACCGTGCAGCGCACCGTGATGGTTCCCACGATGACGATGGAGACGCGCGTGGTGCCGCAGGTCGTTTGCCGCCCCGAAGTGCGCCAGGCAACGTACGCACAGATGACCATGGTCCCGGTGCAGCGCCAAGTGACGAGGCCGGTATGCGTGATGGTGCCCCAAACGCGCGTGCAGAACGTGACGTACACCGCTTGCCGTATGGCGACGCGCACCGAGCAGCGCACCGTCACCCAGATGGTTCCCGAACAGCAAACTCAAACCGCCATGCGCACGGTGTGCCGCATGGTGCCGGTCGTGCAAACCCGCACGATCTGCGAGGATCAAGGCTCGTGGCAGACCGTCGCTTGTGAGGCACCTGCCCCGACCTGCGGCGATACGTGCAGCGGTTGTGGAGGCTGTGCGCCGGCCTGCCAGCCGATGGTGCGCCGCGTGTGGGTGCCGAAAATGGTTCAGCGCCAGGTGCAAGTGACTTGCCATCGGCCCCAGACCGAGCAAGTCCCGTATCAATACACGGTCACGGTTTGCAAGCCGGTGATGCGGACGGTTAGCGTCGAGGTGCCGTACACGATCGCTGAGCCGCAGACGCGGCAAGTGTCGTGCACCGTGATGGTGCCGCGCATGGAGAACCGCACCTACACGATCACCTCGATGAAGTGCGTGCCGCAGCAGCGCACTTGCAGCTACACGGTGCCGGTGGCCGAGACCGTGCAGCGGCAGGTGCAGGTGCCGGTGTGCCACATGGTGGCCAAGACCGTGACCTGCCAGGTGCCGGTCATGTGCATGATGCCGGTGCAAGCTGCTGCGTGCGGTGCGCCGGGCTGTTGTCCGTAGGCTGATCCTGAGTTGAGATCAAAAGCGCGAGCCTGGTTCGGCGACCTGATGGTCGTCGGACCAGGCTCGTTTCGGTTAATAGCGGCGGCGACAGGCCGACGCGTCGCTACCCTGAGATGAGATCGGCCGAAAGCAATTGATCGAGCGTGTAAGGACATCGCGCGGGAAAGGCGGCGGAGGTTAAGCCAGTTTCAGCCGCGGCTCGCTCGACCGCTCTGTTGTACGCGTCGGCGAGCACCGCTTCGGCATGATTGCGTAGCACGCCCTGGCTCACGAGCGATTCCAACTCTTGTCGCTGGGCGATGATCATCCCCTTCCAGCTTCCCGACCGATGCTCGGGCTGATGAACCCACTTCAGCGCGTGGCAGATCAGCACGATCAACCGGCTCTCCACCTCTCGGCGATCGCGGCGTGTCATTTCCGCCAGGTACTCCACGAGATTCGGGTAATCGAGTTCCTCGAGCCGCCCAAGCCGAATTAGCTCCGACATCGCTTCGAGCCAAGCGGTCTCGTCGCGCTGATACAAATCGCATAGCGGCAATGATTGTGCAATCGTCATCGGTAGCTCACAATCGGTCTGTTCCTTCTAGCCAGTTTAGCATCCCGGAACTGTGGGCCAAACTGCTCGGACGGCATTCCGACGGATCGTGTGCCCGCCATCTGTTGCTCTCCTTCTACCCGCCAAGAGTCAATCATGCTTTGCCCCATCGCGCGCTGGTTGCTTGTGCCCGTTGCACTCGGCGCAATGTGCCTGTTCACGAACCCCTGCCACGCCGCGACCGAGCGACCCAACATCCTGTTCATCATCTACGACGACTGGGGATGGCAGCATGCCGGCGCCTACGGTTGCCAATGGGTGAAGACGCCGAACTTCGATCGCGTGGCGCGCGAAGGCATTCTGTTCCAGAACTGCTTCACGTCGAACCCGAAGTGCAGCCCCTGCCGGGCGAGTATCCTCACCGGCCGCAACACCTGGCAGCTCGAAGAAGCCTGCTGTCACCACGGGCTGTTTCCGTCGAAATTCGCGGTCTATCCAGACCTGCTCGAGCAAGCGGGCTACACCGTTGGCTTGACCGGAAAGGGATGGGGCCCCGGCGACTTTACGTCGACCGGCTTCAAGCGCAATCCGGCGGGGCCGAGCTTCGACAAGCACAAGCTTGAACCGCCGACACAAGCCATGGGCAAGCTCGATTACGCCCGCAACTTCCAGGCGTTTCTCGACGTGCGCCCGAAGGACAAACCGTTCTGCTTCTGGATCGGTTTCGCCGAGCCGCATCGGCCCTACACGCTCGACACCGGACGCACCATCGGCCGGCGGCTCGAAGACGTGGTGGTGCCTGCGTACCTGCCCGATACCGAGATCGTGCGCAGTGACCTGCTCGACTACGCGCTCGAAGTGGAATACGGCGACGCCCAGATTGGCAAGGCGCTCGAAGCGCTCGAAGCCGCCGGCGAGCTGGACCGCACGCTGGTGGTGATCACCTCCGATCACGGCATGCCGTTCCCGTTCGTCAAGGGGCAGATTCACGAGGACGGCTTCCACCTGCCGCTAGCGATGCGCTGGCCCTCGGCAATCAAACCCGGCCGTGTCGTCGCGGACTTCATCAACGTCCGCGACTTCGCCCCCACGTATCTCGAACTGGCGGGACTGAAGCCGCACGCTCAAATGTCGGGCCACAGCCTGCGGGCCATTCTGATAGGCGAGGGTTCGGGAACCATCGAACCGGACCGCAACGTGATGCTCGTGGGCAAGGAGCGGCACGACCTGGGGCGGCCGCACGACTGGGGTTACCCGGTGCGCGCGATCCGCACGACCGACTTCCTGTACGTCCACAATTACTTCCCCCATCGCTGGCCCGCCTGCGATCCAGAAACCGATTTCGGCAACTGCGATCCCAGCCCGAGCAAGCAACTGCTCAAGCGGCTCGGCGGCTACTACTTCGACCTGTCGTTTGGCAAGCGGCCGGCCGACGAGCTGTACCGGCTCACCGACGATCCGCAGTGCGTGAAAAATTTGGCTGCCGATCCGTTCTACGCACCGAAGGCCGAAGCACTCAAAGCGCAGATGCTCGCCACATTGCGCGAGGAGCAGGACCCGCGCGTCTTGGGCAACGGCAGCGTGTTCGATACGTATTATTACACTGGCTCGCGCCGGAAGGCGTACGACACGTGGCTCGCCGAGGTCACATCGAAGCTGACCGCAGCCGACCTGACGCCGCCAAAGTCGGAAGAGCCGGCAAAGCCAGCGAAGCCTGCCAAGAAAGCGAAGCGGCAAGAGGATTCCGCGGCAAGCACAGCCGCTCCGTGAAGATGCAACTTTCAATGCTGCAGCTCTGCGCCGGCTTTGTTCTGGCGCTGATCGTTGCCGTGGCCGCTCCGTCGGTCGACGCTGCCGAATCGTCGAAGCCGAAAAAGAAAGGCCCGAGTGCTACCGGCATCGTGGCGGGGGACAACCGTGCCACGCCGGTCGAGCGCATCAAAGCGCCCCTGGGCTTTCGCGTTGAGTTGGTTTACTCGGTGCCGATGGCCGAACAGGGATCGTGGATCAACCTGTGTACCGATCCCAAGGGACGCATCCTGGCCAGCGACCAGTACGGTGGGCTCTATCGCTTCGCGCCGCCAGCGGCCGGAAAGACGCTCGAGCCGAGCGACATCGAATGCGTGCCGGCCGAGATTCGTGCCGTCAACGGCATGACCTGGGCGTTCGACGCCCTGTACGTCACCGTGAACGATTACGAAGGGAAGCTGGCCAACGGCCTTTACCGCGTCACCGATTCCGACGGTGACGATCAACTCGATCGGGTCGAATTGTTGCGTGCGATCGACGCGCGCGGCGACCACGGTGTGCACGCGGTGATCCCGGCCGCGGATGGAAAATCGCTGTACGTCGTCGTGGGCAATGCCGGGAAGCCGGTCGAGCTGCGCGGCTCGCGCGTGCCGCTGTGCTGGGGCGAGGACGATTTGCTGCCGCGGCTTGCTGATCCGCGCGGCTTCATGGGCACCACGCGCGCACCGGCCGGGATCATCTACCGCGCTTCGCCCGACGGCAAGGCGTTCGAGATCGTGTCGGTCGGCCTGCGCAACTGCTTCGACGCTGCGGTGGATCACGATGGCGAGCTGTTCACGTTCGACGCCGACGAAGAGGCCGACTTTAACACCCCCTGGTTCCGTCCCACACGCATTTGCCACATCACCAGCGGCAGCGAGTTCGGCTGGCGCAGCGGAGCGGGCAAGCGGCCCGCCTGGTATCCCGACAGTCTGCCGCCGGTGATCGACATCGGCCCAGGCTCGCCGACTGGCATGACGTTCGGCTATGGCGCCAAGTTTCCGACGAAATATCAGCAGGCGTTGTACGCCCTCGATTGGAGCTGGGGACGCATTTACGCGGTCCATCTGCGCCCGGCTGGAGCAAGCTGCGCGGCTACCAAGGAGGAATTCATCACCGGCGCGCCGCTGCCGGTGACTGACATGATCGTACACCCCGGCGACGGCGCCATGTACTTCGCGATCGGCGGCCGCAAGGTGCAATCGGGCCTCTACCGTGTCACCTACGCCGGCGCCGAATCGACCGCGCCGACAAGGCCGCTCGTCGACGAATCCGCGGCCGATGCCAGGAAGCTGCGGCAACGGCTCGAAGCATTCCACGGCCACCACGATCCCGAGGCGGTATCGGTCGCCTGGCCCTACTTGGCCGACGACGATCGCTTCGTCCGCTGGGCTGCCTGGACGGCGATCGAGCATCAACCGCCGGCGACCTGGTCGGATCGCGCCTTCGCAGAATCCGACCCCGGCAAACAGACGGCGGCGCTGCTTGCGCTGGCGCGCGCCGCGGGTGTCGATCCTGAGCATCGCCGGCCGTCGGATCCGCCGGTCGATACGGCCCTGCAAACGAAACTGCTGACGACACTAGTAGCCATCGACCCCGCAAAGCTCGCTCACGATGAGCGATTGGTTTGGCTGCGAGCCATTGAGATCTCGCTGCATCGGTTCGGCGCCCCCGAGGCGGAACAGGCCCAACGCCTGCGTGAGCGACTCGAGCCGTTGTTCCCTGCCCGATCGCGCGAAGAGAACTGGCTGCTGTCCGACATGCTGGTCTATCTGCAATCGCCGCGGGCGGCGGTGATCGGCATGGCGCTCATCGACGCCGCCGCCACGCAGGAGGAACAGATCGAGTATGCCCGGTCGCTGCGGAAGCTCGATGCTGGTTGGACGGTGTCAACGCGGAGCGCCTACTTCCGTTGGCTGCTCAAGGCGGCCGGTACGTATCGGGGCGGTGAAAGCTTCCGCAAGTTCATCGAGGCGATCCGTGCCGATGCACTAGCACGACTCAGCGAGTCGGAAAGGGCCGCGCTCGCCGACGTGCTTGCCGAGCAACCGCTGCGCGTGTCGCCCTACGAAGGCTTGGCGGCGAGGTTCGCGGGTCGGCCACGGACCGAGTGGTCGCTCGATACCTTGGTCGCGGCGGCCAGCGAAGGGATGCGGCATCGCAACTTCGACCAAGGGCGCCAGATGTTCGGCGCGGCCGCGTGCTTCGCGTGCCACCGCTTTCGCGACGAAGGAGGCATGACCGGCCCCGACTTGTCGAGCGCCGGCCGGCGTTACGCCCCGCGCGATCTGCTCGACCAGATTCTTAATCCCAGCAAGGAAATCAACGAGCAATACGTGCCGCTCGAAATCATCACGAACGATGAGCAAGCGTACCGCGGCGTGGTGGTGAACCTGACCGGCGACTCGATCGTCATCAACACCGATCCGACCGATCCGAGCCAGCGAGTGAAGATCGACCGCAAGGAGATCGCATCGCTGAAACCGTCGCGGCTTTCGCCGATGCCGACCGGCCTGCTCGCTCCACTGACGTCCGAGGAAATTCTCGACCTGCTGGCGTACGTGCTCTCGGGAGGCGATCCGACGCATCCGTACTTCGACCGTGCCACGGGCGAATAGCCAGCCGCCGGCCTCAAGAATCTTGCGGTCGAGCGCGGCCGGCGGATAATGCGTGTTTGTTTCGAGGTATGCGCGGGGAAACCAATGACCGGGACAAGAGTACTATCGTTTGCGCTGCGCGGGGCGTGGGCGCTTGCCTATTGGTTGCTGATCGTCGGCGGGGTCAGCGCTGGGGAGCAGACCGGCCGAACCACATCGACCTACCAATCACCGTACAGCGTGCAGTTCACGTTGCCGCTGGACGATTTGATCGGCGACCTCAAAAGAACCATTCGCGGCGATTACCGGCAGGAATCGTCGATCCCGTTTCCCGAGTGGTACACGCCGGAGGTCCGCAGCCGCTACGGAGTATGGGGACCGCCAATAAGGCATTATCCGGCGCCCGAGGGCTTGGATCGCAAATCGCTCGCCTGGATGCAGCAGCGCGTGATTGCGGTGGCCGCAGGCTTCCAGGGCCACGGTTACCAGCATCATCACGTGCCCGATTGGGACCCGCCGGCCGGCTGGCCATGGAAAGAGGTCAAGGCCGGCCACAACGGCAAGGGCGTCGATTGCAGCAACTTCACCGCCTTCGTCTACAACCTGGCGCTAGGCATCAAGATGACCGGCGCGGTCGAGGAGCAGAGTAAGGAGCTGCGCATCGAAGGGCCGGGTACCGGGCGCGTAACGATGGCCCGGCGGATCGAAAAGCCATCGTCGTACGACGAGCTGGCGAAGACACTGCAAACCGGCGACTTGCTCTTCGTGCATCCCAACAGCGGTCGAGGCATTTCGCACGTCGTACTATGGGTCGGCCCAATCGGCCGCTCTCCCGACGGCGCGCCGCTGGTGATCGACAGTCACGGTGAAGGAGTTGAAGACAGCCGCGGCACGCCGATCCCCGCGGGCGTCCATTTACGGCCCTACCGCGACAAGTCGTGGTATTTTCGCGAAACCAGCCACGTGTTGCGGATCCTTAACGACAGCGACGCATCGACGGGGCGGTGAGAGCAGCGCGATGAAACCTGAGAACCACTCGGGCGGGACGAGCATCGCCGGGCTGTTTTTTGTCCTCATGCTGCTGCTGATTCAATCGGCGCCCGCGCAGACGGTGACGCTCAACCCGGCACAACAGCAGCGGTTGTTGGCACTGGCCAACACGCACAAGGATGGAAAGCTGCTGGTGAAGATCGTCTTGCGCGATGCCGATCTGGCCTTGGCCGAGCAGCCGCATCCGGTGGCCGAAATCCAATCGGCTGGCTTGCTCAACAGCGATGCCGACAAGAAGCAGACCGTTGCGGCGCTCGAGGACATGCCGCGGATGGAAGACCTCGCTTGGGCCATGACCATGACCGGCAAGCAAGCCTATGCTGACCATCTGCGGGATTATGTGTTGGCGTGGGCCGCGAAGATGACGCCGCCGCCCAACCCAATCGACGCCACCAAGCTCGCGCCGTTGATCATGGCCTACGACTTGTTGCGTCCCCGACTGACGGCCGTGGATCGGCGCAAGGTCGACGCCTGGCTGCAAGCGTGCGCCGTGCGGCTCATCGACGAGGGCAAGCCGAACAAGGACGGGACGATCTACACGAACTTCCACAGCCATCGGCTGAAGATCGTCGGCCTCGTCGGCTTCGTCACCGGCGACAAGAAGTTGGTCCAATACGCGATCGACGGATTCAAGCAACAGGTCGTGCACAACTTGAATCCCGACGGCAGCAGTTACGATTTCCACGAGCGCGACGCGCTGCACTACCACGTCTACACGCTCGAACCGCTGCTGGCGCTGGCGATCGCGGCCGACAAGAACGGCGATTGCAACTTGTACGATTATCAAGCGTCGAACAAGGCCTCGCTGCGCAAGAGCGTCGAGTTCCTGCTCCCTTACCTGCAAGGCCAGAAGACTTACGCCGAATACGTAAACTCGAAGGTCGAGTTCGACCGAAAGCGAGCCGATGCAGGCCAGAAGGGATTCGAAATCGGCGGAGCATTCGATCCAGCAGGCGCCCGCAACCGGCTGGGACTTGCCTCGTATTTCGATCCCCGATTGCGCGGCCTCGTTGCCCAACTTGCCGAGAAGTCCGATCGCGAATATCCCACCTGGCAAACGCTGCTCAACGCCGCCGCAGGGCATTAAGCCTGAAGCGATATCACCCCAGCGCTGCGACCACGAGGTCGCCGACTTCCTTGGTGCCGTAGCCCATCTTGCCGGCGGCCTGGCTTTTCATTTTCGTGCCGGTGACTACGCGGATGGCACGGTACACGCGCTCGGCTGCCTTCGGCTGGCCGGTGTGCTCGAGCAGCATGCCCATGGCGTTGATCGCCGCGATCGGGTTGATCACGTTCTTGCCGGTGTATTTGGGGGCGCTGCCGCCCATCGGCTCGAACATGCTCACGCCTCCGCGATCGGGGTTGATGTTGCCGCCCGCGGCGACCCCCAGGCCTCCCTGCACCACGGCGGCCAGGTCGGTGATGATGTCGCCGAACATGTTCGTCGTCACGATCACGTCGTAGTACTCGGGGTTCTTCACCATCCACATGCAGCAGGCGTCGACGTGGTTGTAGTCGGCCTTCACGTCAGGATATTCCTTCGCCACCTCCTGAAATGTCCGCCACCACAGGTCGTGGCCGTAGGTGAGCACGTTGGTCTTGGCGACCAGCGTAAGCATTTTGCCCTTGGGATTGTTCCGCTTGCGGGTGAACTCGAAGGCCCAGCGCACGCAGCGTTCGCAACCTTTGCGGGTGTAGACGGCCGTCTGGCTCGCCACCTCGTCGGGCGTGTTCTTCTTCAGGAAGCCGCCGACGCCGCAGTACAGGTCCTCGGTGTTCTCGCGCACCACGACGAAGTTGATGTCGTCCGGCCCCTTGCCGGCCAGCGGCGTCTCGACGCCCGGGAACAACTGCACCGGGCGCAGGTTGATGTACTGGTCGAGCTGGAACCGCAGCTCGAGCAGCAGCCCCTTTTCGAGAATGCCCGGCGCGACATCGGGATGGCCGACGGCGCCCAGGTAAATGCAGTCGAACTTGCGCAGCTCGTCGACCGCACCGGGTGGCAGTGTTTCGCCGGTGCGCAGGTAGCGCTCGCCGCCGAAATCGAACGGGGTCAGCTCGTACTTGAACCCGTCGAGCGCCGCGACTGCCTTGAGGACTTTTAAGCCCTCGGCGGCTACTTCAGGTCCGGTGCCGTCGCCGCCGATGACGGCAATCTTCATGGTGCTGTTTGCCAAGGTGAAATCCAAACTCGTGAGTAATCGGTTGACCGAAAGACGACGATTTTAGTCGGGCTACGGGTGACAGGCTACGGGCTACGGCCTGCAGGCTACGGGCTCCGCGCATTGCCGCCGCTGCTGGCTGTAGCCTGGAGCCCGGAGCCTGTAGCCTTTGGCTCGCTCCAGATGCCGCGCCGGGCGGCTCGCGCTTCGTCCTGTGCCTTGCGGTAGCGTGTCTTGATTGACGGACCGTAGTAGAAGTGCGGCTCGTAGCGGGCCAGACCGGCGCGTAGCAGCTCTTCGTTCAGCATCCGATCGCCGACCCACACATAGGCGAGGAACCTGCCGTAGCGGTCGATCCGTTCGTGATCGAGCACGAGCCGCACTTTGTTGCTGGCGACAAAGTCGCCGCCAGCGGCAACGAAGTCGCGCGTGAAGCGAGTCGCTTCGGGGCCGAACGCCTCGACCGCGCTGCCGCGCTTCACGGTTTCGGGTGTGTTGACGCCCATCAACCGCACTCGCGCGCCGCAGGTCAGCAGCAGCGTGTCGCCATCGACGACGCGTTGCACATCGTACGTGCCTTCAGCGAGCGATTCCGGCGCATCGGAGCCGCGCGTTTGCCAAAGCCGCAAACCGACGAGCAGTACCAGTCCCGCGAGAATGATCCGTCGGGCGCGGCGATCAAGCGCACAGGTAAATCGCACGGCGGCAGGATACTCTGCCTGGCGTATTCTGTCTGCCTGGCGGACCATGGCCGCGGCAAGAATCGTTAGTTCTTGCTGAAGTCGAACTGCTCGGCCGCCTTCTTGCCGAGCGGATTCTTGAGGAAACGCCTGCGGCACTCGGGGCACAGATCGAAGCGGAGTTGCTGATACACGTCGTCGCCGATCGC
Organism: Pirellulales bacterium; assembly: GCA_036272935.1. Lineage (GTDB taxonomy): Bacteria > Planctomycetota > Planctomycetia > Pirellulales > PNKZ01 > DATAXP01. The sequence goes on from DATAXP010000025.1 coordinate 39,149, forward strand.
TTCGCTGCGGGCGTCGTCGAGCGATTCGAGAATATCGTTCAGGTCTTGCAGATGGTCGCAGTCGTCGTCGGTGTCGGCGACGGTCAACGGATCGAAGGCCGCGTAGACCTCGAGCTTGACGACGTAGCGCATGTCGTCTTCGTGATCGATTGGCCGCTTACACAGATCACACGAATAATGCATCATCGCTCGGTTCCCCTACAGCCTGAAAACAGGACCGCGGCCGCAGCAGTGCGGCGACCGATCAACGAATTTCATCCTAATGGCAACGCGCGCCGCGGAGCAAGGCATTCTCGCGAGAAATTTCACGAGGTTGTTTTGTTTCTTGACAAAGCGAGAAACTGATCTTGACACGCGCTGCTTCGCGCATCGGCAGGCGATGCACCGCGATCTAAACGAGCCGCGACCGTGAGGGAGCGGACACGTTGTGCAACCAATCCGCTTCCTCACGGTCGCGGCTCGTTCCGCTCACCACCCGTCGGACGCAGCTAGGCACTTGCGCGGCAGCGGATTAGAATAAGGAAACTTGTTTTTCCATGCGGACGCTCGCCCTCCGGAGGTTCTCCATGTCGAGTGTAGGCGCGGCTGACGCCTTGAGCGCCAGCGTGCTGGTGTTGAACCGCTTTTACATGGCGGTTCATGTCATCAACGTCCGTCGCGCCTTCACGCTTTTGTTTCGCGAGTTGGCCGAGGTCGTGCACCTGGAAGAAGGGCAATTCGCCAACTACAACTTCGAGTCGTGGCGCGAGATCAGCGAGCTGCGCGCCGCGTTCAAGGAGCCGCACCAGGACTGGGTGCGGGCCGTGAACTTCGAGATCCAGGTGCCACGCGTCATCCGGCTGCTGGCCTACGATCGGCTGCCGAAGCAGGTGGTGCGCTTCAACCGCCGCAACATCTTCGCCCGCGACGGCAACCGCTGCCAGTATTGCGGCAAGCGGTTCCCCACCTCGGAACTGAGCCTCGATCACGTGATCCCGCGCAGCCGCGGCGGCGACACCACGTGGGAGAACATTGTGTGCAGTTGCGTGAAGTGCAACGTGCGCAAAGGTGGCCGCACGCCGCAGGAAGCCGCGATGCACCTGATCAAGCCGCCGGTAAAGCCGAAGCGCAGCCCGCTATTGAGCGTGAAGCTCGGCAACCCGAAGTACGAGAGCTGGAAGACGTTCCTAGACAGCGCCTATTGGTCGGTGGATTTGAAGTAGCGCGTCGACCGGTGGTCTGAATGCCGTTGCTTCGCGGCCGCGTCCACGCGGCCGTACGCGGGTTGGTGACGACCCGCGCTAAGCGACGCGACAGGATCGCTACTGCTCGCACAGCGGCGTTTTCTTTTCGGTGATCACTTCGCACTGCGACGCCATTTCGGCGTTCAGCGCCGTGAAAGCCTTCCACTCTTCGGGCAGGTTGTCTTCGTGGAAGATCGCCTCGACCGGGCATTCCGGCACGCACGCTTCGCAGTCGATGCACTCGTCCGGATGGATGTAGAGGATCTTTTCCCCTTCGTAGAAACATTCGACCGGGCAGACCACCACGCAGTCGGTGTACTTGCAGCCGAAGCAGGGTTCGGCAACGACGTGAGTCATCGACGGACTTCTCCTATGAAAAAGCGCTCTGCGGTTCGCGGCGCCCGACGCCAGGCCGCCACGACTCTCGTGCCATGAAAGCCGCGTCTGGCGGCTCGTCTGGGGCGCATTCAACACGCTCTCAGAAAACGTGTCAAGTGACGAGAGACGAACATGTTGGCCCCCGAGCAGCGTAGGAAAAAGGAATCGTAATTTGCCGATCGTAGGGCCGCAAGAAGCAGGCTTTCTTGACCAGACGTTTGGAGATAGAGCACTGTTGTCGTCAGAATGGCGTGGGAGGGCCACGTCATGCAACGGGTTTGGTATCGGCACGATCAGCAGTCGGTTGTCTCTGCTTTGCGGCAAGGGCGGCGGCCGGAGATGGCGACGACGACTGCCTCTGGGCGATTGGATAAGTTGGTGGGACTGCATGAGCAGTTAGGCATTCTGGCGGCGTTGGACGAAGTCCCGGTCGAGCGACGCCGCCATCCACTGCCGCAAGGAGTGATCGAGATTCCAAACGCTCGATAAACAACTTACGAAAGTAGCTTGCGCGAAACCGAGGCCGAGCCATCGGCCGAACCCCTAGCTGATTACGATGTGTGGACTTCTTCGTCCTGCGAACATCAAAACGATCGAAGTTCATTTTGGCTCCCTCCAGCGCCCGCCCTTCTGAAGAAACCGGCCTCGCCGATCCACGACCCTGGCTCAGCCATGTGCGGCAAAAAGAACAGTGGAGACCGCACCACGTGAGTCGTAAGCTTAACTGATCGCGAATCGCAAAAACAGAAAGCGAAGACGACTTTTCTTCCTTTCAGCTTTCTTTGAATTTGATGAGTAAGAACGATCGCTGATGAAGATGCAGCTCTCTGATCGTAAGACATGTAGCCGGCCGATCGTGCGTTTGCTCATCCAACTCTTGCGATGACGGCGCAGGCTGCGACCGCCTTGAGTAGCTAGGCCTTAAACCAGCGTACTCGGCAGCGAGTGGCGGGGAGATGTCATAGAAAAGCTCGAAACGCCCGGCGTTTTGCGGCCATCGGAAGGTGAAGAACCGTTCTTCCGACCGCAACACGAAAGGAGTTTCGAGTGAACACGAAGATACGCCGCCAACTGGCCGCCCGCAAGCAACGTGTCGAGCGTCGCATCGACAAGTCGAACTGTGCGGGCTGCGAGCAGCCGATGCTTCGGCCTGGCAACATCCACTACGAGCTGGCCGATCGCACGCAGGGCCTGGCCTACGGCGGTATCGGCGCGATGCGACTGCTGGTGCAGGAACTCGGCCTGGCCGAAGCGATCGATCGGCGTTTGCACCTGCTGAAGATTCATCTGCCGTACCACGAGAGCGACCACGTATTGAACCTGGCCTACAACGCGCTGTGCGACGGCGATTGCCTGGAAGATCTCGAACTGCGGCGC
>DATAXP010000026.1:0-10986 GCA_036272935.1 Pirellulales bacterium
AGCACGCGCTGCGCCATGCGACCGACCTCCGTGAGAGAATACAATGCCTCCAGCCACGGACAATCTTTCGCTGCTAGCCTTCACTCCGGCAAGCACACTGCGAACAATCCTCTTCCACGAACAACGTGCGTTTGCCCTGGGCCAAGGCGCTGCTGACGCGGAATCGCATCGCACGAGTGGCCGCCGATCCGGTGCCGCATCCCGAGGCGGCCGCATCCGCCGGCTGGCCGGGCGTGGTTTACTATCGGCTGCACGGCTCGCCGCACATGTATTATTCGTCGTACGACGATGCGTATCTCGATCGGTTGGCGGAGCAACTGCGAGAGCATGCCACGACGGGCCCGCGCACCTGGTGCATCTTCGACAACACGGCACGGCATGCGGCCACCATGAACGCGCTGGGAGTACAAGCGCGGTTGAACAAGATTTATGACACCGAGACAGGCACTGCCTGACAAGCAGACAGTGGCACCAGGCGGCTATTGATTTTCAGAAAAGCAATCGAACCAGTGTTTTGGGTGGCACTGGCTCTGCCAGTGTTGAACCGGGCACTGGCGGAGCCAGTGGCACCCATGGACATTCGTTTGTCTTTCTGAAGATCAATAAGCGACCCGATCTGTTATCGTCCCGGTATTTCGACCTTGGCCCAGAACGGGTGTTGGCGGTCGCCGCGGGTGCGCACGTCTTCGAGCATCACGGTCAGGTCGGGCTCGATGAAGGGGTCGCCGTTCTTGGGGCGGGCGCCGTTGACCAGCACACGGATGGGTTGGGCGAAGTCGAGCATCTCGGGGGTCAACCACACGGTCGCCCCGGCGGCTGCCGTGCGGACGATCACGCCGTTGGTCGCCGTGAGCGTGGCCTCGGTCACCGCGGCAATCGTGCTGCGAGGCGGAGGCCAATGTTCAGGATCGACCATCGTTTTCGGCGGCAGGTCGCGCAGCTCGACCCACCAGAAAAAGTTGTCCCACGTGCGCAGCGAGCGGCACTTAATCTCGCGCGGAAAGAAATTGCGCCGGAAGCGGCTCATCCAATCGAACAGCCGTAGAATCTCGTCGGAAAAGTGTTCGTGGCCGCGGCCTTGGAACTCCGCCACGGTGATGTTGTAATGCCACTTCATGTAGCGGTCCACGTCGCGGGCGTTCTTCACGCTCTTGTCGCCGTCCAGCTCGCCGCCGACTAGGTAGAACGGCACATACTTGGCGTTCTCCCAGTAATGGGCCACGAACCGGTCGGCGACTGCGGTGATCGGAATTACGCCGGCCCACAGGTCGGGATGCGAGACGGCGATATCCCACGCCGCGTCGCCGCCGATCGAGTGCCCCGACAGGAATACCCGATCGGTATCGACGGCGTAGCGCCGGCAAGCGTCGCGCAGGCTGTTCAGCACCGCGGCGTGCTCGCGCGCCGTGTAGCCGTATTCGAACTGCTCGGCCTTGGCCCAGGCCGGCGCAATGACGATATATCCGTGGCGCGTCGCCTGACCCAGCCGGCTGCCGTCGGGCATTCGCGCTCCGGCCCACCAATCGATCTGCTGCTGGGGCGTGCTGCCGGCGCCGTGCAAGGTGACGACCGTCGGGTAGCTGCGATACGGATCGTATTCGGGCGGCAACTGGATCGTGTACATGCAGGCTGGTTCGCCGGCGATCGCGTCGACCCTGTGCCGGTACAGCCCCGGTTCCTTGTCGATCGGCGTGCCCAGGCCCAATGGCGGCTTCATGTGATTGGCCAATTTGGCGACTAGCGGCGGCGTGGCCCCGGCCTGGCTGCGGGCGTCGGCAAGGATTCTGTCGCGGTTGATTCGCACTGGCTCATTGAAGTATTGCCGCATCAGGTTGCGCATCTCGGCCAGCGACATTGCCAGGGGCAACTGCCGCAGCGCGTCGCCGCTGCCGACCAGCCAACCGCTCACTGCCAACGCGATGCGGTCCTCGGGCTGAAGGTTCGGGTCGTCCCAGAACTGCCGATACGCCGCCATGCGCGGCAGCGTGTTGATGTTCAGCTCGGCGGCCAGCTCGTTACGAACCTCTTGCAGCCGACTGCCGAAGGCCGAGTCCTTGATCTTCGACAGATCGTCGTCGCAGTGCTTCATCACCTCGACCACTTGGGCCGTCTCGGCGTTGTAGCGGTCGAGCATCTCGCGCACCGCCACCAGCGTTTCGCCCGCCACGTGGTCGGTCGGAAAGTGTTCGAGCATGGCATATGCCAGGTGGTGCTGGCCGGCGTCGCGGCGGACTTGCGCCTCGGCCAGGATGCGCCGCGCGTAGGCCTGGTGCAGCCGGATGACGGTCGGCTGATACTGATCGCGACCCTGCGGAAAGTCGGCGATCACCGCCTTGAGCCGTTCCTCGGCATCCTTGAAGCGTTCGCTCTGCAAGTAGAAACGGACTACGGTCAACCGTTGGTCGAGTTTCGCGGGGTCGAGCACGTGGTTCAGGATCTTGTCGAGCGTTTCTGGAGGGATCGAACTGGTGGCGATCCGCTCCTCCCACACCAGCGGTTTGCCATCCTGCACCAGCGACTCGACACGGCACCAATCGGGCGACAGCAGTGTGATCCCCTGGATCACCGGCATGATCCCCTGGCTGGTGCGCATCTTGACCACTCGCCGGCCGAACTCATCGAACGGTGTCATCTCGACGATCTGCCCGACCATGCCGACTCTGTTGCCGTGATGGGCCACTGGCTGCTTGAGCGCAATGTGCTCGACCTGCTCGAGAGTGTCCTTTTCGTCGATGCTGGCGATCTGGAACCGCGGGATGAACGTGCGGCGCAGGTCGTCGTCGATGATTACGATCGGCTGCGTCTGCACCCCTTCCTCGGGCGGCGGCGTGTTGGGGTTCTCGGCCATCGAGCCCAGCCGAGCGATGCGCCCTTCGAGCACGCGGCCGTCTTTGAGCGTCAGCTTGGCGGCCGAGGCCGGCCCTCCGGTGGCCAATAGCAGCGCAATCGCGACGATCGAGCGCAACCAAACTGAGATCGGCCGAGGGTGGAGCATGCAAACTCGCGTCATGGGAAGAGTGCAACTCCATTGTCTGCCCCGCCTTGGGCAAGTCAATCAAGCCGACGGTCGGCCCGGCCACCCGATGCGCACCGCCGCGCCTGGCCAATTGACGCCACTCGGCATAACCCGCAGAATTGGCGCTCCCGCGGGGCAGGCGTGGGCCGTCGGATCGAACGCCACCGTTTCAACCTCGTCGCTGCAAAACGCTCGCATGATTCTGCAACGCGCGCTCGTCGCCTTGGTCGCCGGCATGTTGCTGCTACCGATGTTGGCAATCATGCTCGCCGGCTTCGGTCGGCTACTCGGCGCGATGGGCGACGCCACCGGGGCTGCCGTGCTGGGGCGCATCGCCTTGGCGGCGGCGATCTTGTGGTCGTGCGACTTGGTGTTCCTGTTGGCCGTGCTCGGGATGCGAGCCGCAAGTAGCCCTGCCGACGACACGCACTCGGAACAGTAGTTGCACGTTCCGCAGCGTGTCACCATCGATCGACTCGGACTATAGCCTTCGAGCACGTTGCCTTCGAGAAAGTGTGGCCCTGGGGAAGGAGCGCGTTATGGAGAATCTCAACGGAAAGCGGGTGGCCCTTCTGGTCGCCGACGGTTTCGAGCAAGTCGAACTCGAATCGCCCAAACAGGCGTTGGAAGAGGCGGGGGCCATCGCCGAAATCGTCTCGCCGATGCACAACCGGGTGAAGGGGTGGCAGTACGTCGAGTGGGGCGATGAGTTCACGGTCGACGTGCAGCTCGACCAGGCCAGCGCCGACGACTACGACGCCCTAGTGCTCCCCGGCGGCGTGATGAATCCCGATAAGCTACGGGGCGACATCGACGCCCTACAATTTGTCCGCGCGTTCTTCGAGGCAGGCAAGCCGGTGGCCGCCATCTGCCACGGTCCCTGGACACTGATCGATGCCGGCGTGGTGGCCGGCCGCAAGATGACCTCGTATCCGTCGATCCAGGCCGATCTGCGCAACGCCGGTGCCGAATGGTTCGATCAGGAAGTGGTTGTCGACCAAGGGCTCGTCACCAGCCGCGATCCCGACGACCTGCCGGCCTTCAATCGCAAGCTGATCGAAGAGATACGCGAAGGGGTCCACACACACTGAGACCAGCAGCCACAGATGCACACGGATGGACACAGATATTCAGAGGATCTGTTCTCTTATCCGTGTTGATCTGCGTTCATCGATGGTTTCTCATGCTGGTGGCTAGCGGGTGCAGCGGGTGATAAGCTGGAGCGGTTGCCTTTAGCTCGCTTGGGGACCGAGCACCGCCGTCATGCCGATCGATCATCGTTGCCCGCGCTGTCAGCAGCTATTGAGCGTGCCCAGTGAGCGGGCGGGCACGATCGTCGTCTGCTCGGTTTGCGGAGCGTCGTCGATCGTCGAACCGGCGCTGGTCGGTGCCCGGCAGGAAGGGGCCGGCGCGGCAGTGCCCACAGGCCAATACGCGGGCAGTGGTTCCGAACTGGCGACGATTCCGGTGGTGCCCCCTCCGCCGCGCTCACCGGCGTGGAGCGAACCGCCGCCGCCGCGGCAACCGGCGACGAACGGGGCCGCGAGGCTATCAATGGATTTGTCTGGGCTGGTGCTGGTATCGCGGCGGGCGATTTACCTGCAAGGGGTGTTGTTCTGCGCGGTTGCGGCACTCGGATTCGTCACCGGCTACGGCATGGCCCAGCGCGAAGCGGCGGTCGCCGACGCAGCCGACGATGCCGTCGCCGACGCTCCGGTACCCGTGCATGGAGTGATCAATTACGGACCCAAGGGAGTGCTGCAGAAAGATGCCGGGGCGGTGATCATCGCGCTACCGGTTGCGGCGCAGCCGGAGGAGAAGATTCCGATCCGTGGTCTGCAAGTCGACGAGCCGCCGGGACCGTACACGAAGATCGCTGTCGACGCGATCCAAGCGCTCGGCGGCGATTGCGTCCGCGCCGACGCCAGCGGAGCGTTCGAGTTGGTGGTGAAGCGGCCGGGAAAGTACCGGCTACTGATCATTTCGCGCAATGCCGTGCGCGAGAAGCGCGAGAAACTGCCGGCGCAAACGCTCGGGGAGATGGGCCACTACTTTGCGGCGCCCAACGAACTGATCGGCCTGCACCGCTGGCGCTGGACCACCGAACAACTCGACGCCAAGACCGCACCGATCGTCCATACGTTCCCAACCGCGGGCGGATAGTAGGCCAGCGAATCGGCAATTTGAACCATCGAGCAGATGGACCGATCGCAAGGCCGAACTACTTCGCTTCGCGCTGCGCGGTGAGCACCGCAGCCAGTTGCGAGAGATGGTGCAGCAATGCTTCGTCGGCATTGGATTCGACGGTCTGGACCGTTGACGACAATGGTTCTGCGGACCCATAGCGCGCCAGTGTTTGCAGATAGCCTTGCAGCAGCTTGCGGTGTTGGGGGCTCGCTTCCAGCAACCAATGCGTCCACAGCCACGCCTCGGCGTAATCTTCTTGTGCCATCTCGCCGGCGCTGCTGAGCCGTTCGAGCCGCGGCAAATCGGGACGCCACTGGTGGTCCATCCACCGTGTAAGCAGCAGCCGAATGTGCGGCCGATTCAAACCGCCGTCGCTGCGCGGAACCTCGAAGTACTCGGCCAGGCCTTCGTCAATCCACAGCGGAATGCCGCGGACCACCGAATGCAAGTAGCCGTGCGACACTTCGTGCCGCAAGTCCTCGGCCACGCGATCACCCCATTGGGCGTAAACCGTCAGCCGCGTATCGCTTTCGACGAAGAACGCCCGGCGCGCGGGAAACTCGGGATGTTGGCGCGAGAGAAAGTCTTGGAAGTGATCTTCCGACTCGAACAAGTACACGTGGATCGGCTCATCCGACGGCTGCATGTCGAGCGTTGTCATCAGGTCGCCGCGCAGCAAGCACAAGTCGTCCACCAGCCGGTGCTGCTGCGGCAGCGAAAAGTTGCTGTGAATCACCAGTTGATCGAACACCATCGCGTTGCGCACGGGCAATGTGCTCGGCGGCTCGCCGACGGTGGCGCAGCCCAGGACCACCGCGGCTACTACGGCCGAACCAAGCAGCAGCGATGCTAGAGATTGACGCACTATTGCGCAAGGTGCCGACGAGGGTGAGCGCGGAAAAGGGCGGGCATCTTAACAATCCCCCCATACCCTCAGAAGACGAAACGCATCACCGGATCGTCAGCACTGCCAGCAGTGCTAGCGCTCGATCGTACCGAACATTCCGCCACAGCGAGCGATGATGAATCGACCACGCGAGGCGCAACGATATTCATAGCCGGGGACCACGCATTCGATCTTGCGAAACCACGCATGCTTGCACTTCGGTTCGGTTCAAAACGATGGTGGTCCGCGACGGCCATGCTTGCGTTGGCGGCCAATGGCGCCGCGCCGCGAACAGCGCGTGCCGAAGGTCCACTGCTGCGAGCGCCTGCGAACGTGATTCTGGTTCCGCCGCCTCACGAAGACGAACCGGTCACAGCTCCGCCGCCATCGTCCGACGCTGGCCGGCCGGTCGCCCCGCGCACCCCCGTCGCCCCGCGCACCCCCGTCGCGCCACAACCGACCCGGCCGATGGTGCCCGTGCGCAGCGACCGAGCGCGTGGCGAAACCATCTCGCCACCGGCGCCCGACGAGGAAGCGATCACGATTCACCCGTTGGCACCGGCAATCGAGTTCGCCACGATCGCCGCCGATCGGCTCAAAAACGTCTCCGATTATCAGTGCCTGTTCGTCCGCCGCGAGCATCTCGGCGGCCGATTGCAGCAGGCCGAGAGTGTCGAGCTGAAAGTGCGGTTGCAGCCGCTGGCGATCAGCGCTCGCTGCTTGGGACCGGAGCAGCCGCGCGGCCGCGAGGTTGTGTACCTCTCCGGCGGCGACCGAACGAAGGCCTCGGTGTACGGCGCCGGCGTCAGGGGGCGGCTTGTTCGCGCCGAAGCGGTGTCGATCGACGATCCGCGGCTGCTGGGCAAGAGCCGGCACCGGCTGCTCGAGTACGGCGTGCATCGCCTGGCCGACGATCTGATCACGCAATACCGCCACGATGCCGACTACGGCGAGTGCCGGGTACGGCTGGTGCGCGACGTGCGTGTCGACGGCCGGGCATGCGTCTGCGTCGAGGTGCATCACCCGGCGGTGCGGCGGAACTTTCTGTTCAATGTGACGCGGGCGTACTTCGACGAGCAATTGCAACTTCCTATCCGCTGGGAGGCGTATACCTGGCCCAGCAAGCCCGGCACGCAGTCGGTGTTGCTCGAAGAGTACACCTACGAGAAGTTGACGATCAACAACGGCCTGACCGACGCCGACTTCGATCCACGCCGCACCGCAGCGAAGGCACCGGCTGGCCAGCGGTAGCGGGTGATGATCAACGCTGGGCGGCAGTGTGCTGCCGGCAATGCGCGGCTGCCGCGACGATTGTCGGGAAGCACGTCACGATCCCCGGCGCGAATTGCGACCCGATCATCGCGGCGCTTTCCTTGCCGTAACCGGTTTCGACCAGCAACGGCCGGCACCCTGCTGCGATTGCCGCTTCTAAATCCGAGCACTTGTCGCCGATCAAATACGATCGGTCCAGCACGATGCCCAACTCTTCGGCCGCGCGCAGCAGCATGCCCGCCGCCGGCTTCCGGCAGGCGCACTCGGTGCGGTACTGCGCGACCGTCGCCTCGGGATGATGCGGGCAGTGGTAATAGCGATCGATCCGCGCGCCGGCCGGCGCTAGCAGCTCGTCGATCCGTCGGTGAACGCGATCGACGTCGGCCTCGGTGTAGAGCCCGCGAGCAACTCCCGACTGGTTGGTGACGACGACGGTCACGAACCCTGCCGAGCGAAGTTCGGCGACTGCTTCCGCCGCGCCCGGAATTAAGGCCACGCCCTCGGGATCACCCAGGTAGCCGAGATCCTCGATCAACACACCGTCACGATCGAGAAACACCGCGGGTCGCTTGTTCATACGTCCCGAGCTTGCCCGCACAGACCGGAATCGTCAACCGGTGTTGCCGTCACGTTACGGCCGTGCCGCGGTCGTTGCCGCCGGCGTGGATGCTGCCACCGTGGGGCGAGCCGCCAGGGCCAGGCCGATCCATTCGTCTTGGATGTCGAGCTGTGCGACGCGCAGCGTCGCCAGCTCCGGTCGCGATGCCAATGCCGAGGCCGGCAGGATCGTCAGCTTGCGCGAAGCATGGAACGCCTTGCTGAAGATGCTCCGCAGGGCGATTTGAGCGCGCGTGTTCAGCCGCTCGCCGATTAACTGCACGGTGCCGTCGCGCGCCAGTTGCCCTTCAGGATTATCCGACTCGGGGCGGTAAAACACGCGCACCGAAAAGTCGTGCCACACATCGCGCTTCAGCTTCAACTGGGCAAACGCCAAAGTCAGCTCGATCCGCCCTTCATGGCAGCGCACGCTCACGGCGTTCTCCGCGGCAAACGTGACCGACAGATCGTGGTGCTCGGCCGTGTCGGCGCTCACGGCCAGCTCGCGCTTGAGCCGACGCGCCGCTTCCGCGCGCAGCTCGGGAAGGGTGAACGTTTTGCCATTCCAGCCCAGGCGCTCGGCGATGTTGTTGAGTACCGATTGGTGAATCTGGAAGCTGGCCAGACTGTCGGACGGGGCGCGCGGCCGGGCGCCGTGGCCGGCCAGTTGCTCGTCGCTGGCCAGGCGCACGCGCAGCGTGACGCGCTGCTCGCTGGTTTGCGCCTCGATCAGTTCGGGAGTCAGCTCAAGCTGTGCCAGCGGGGCGAGCACGTAGTCGCGGAACTTCTCGTTGGCGCGCTGAATGCGCCCGGCCAACTCGCGATCCATCTCCTCGCGCACCCGCCGCGAGATCTTTTGCCGCGCCTCGAGCCGCACCCGCGGCGACTTGTCTTCGTACTCCGCCTCGGCCATGCTCTGCGCGACGACGCCTAGCACCGGGATGAAATCGATCTCCGTCTCGACCGAACGCAGGCGTGGAGCCGTGTCGGCCTCCGCCCAGGCAGGCTGGCTGCGCAGGCCGCTCAGGCCGATCTCGAGTTCCTTGCTGGCCAGGAAGTGCGAATCGCTTTGGCTGCGTAGGCGGACGAAGAGATTGCTCGTTACCGTGTCGGAGGCAATCCGGCCATGCGCCTCCAGCAGCAGGCGAGCGCGGTGCGGATCGGGAATCAGCCGAAAGCCGACGTCGGTCCAGGTGGTGCTCCAGCCGCGCGTCGGATTGCCGAGCACCGAATCGCGGACGTATGCGTCGCGCGGCGGCTGGGCCTGCACCATGCGGTCGAGCAGCTCGCGAGAGATGGCGACACGCAGATTCGCGTTGCGATAATGGGCCGTCAGGGTCGCCGCCAGCGCTTGTTGCCGCTGGCCGCCAGCGCACGCCAGGCGTCGCGCCTCGTCGGCCACGCGTCGGCCGTCGCTGGACAGCGAGCTTGATTCGAATTGCTCCAGATCGAACAGCATCTGCCGCGGTTCGACCGGCGTGCCGATCCAGCGGCGCAGCTCGCCGTGCAACCGTGTCCACGGAGTTGGGCGCGCAGCGCCGGTCGACGATAACCCTGTCCGTTCCAGCCGGCTGAGCACCAGGGCGATGGTTCGTTGTTGTTCTGCTGTCGGCGCCGCTTCGTTGCCATTGGCCAGCCGATGCAGCGAGTCGAGTTGAAGATACTGACGCCAATTCGAGTCGGGCGGCGCCACTTCACGCTCCCGTTCAATCTCGCTCAGAACGCGGGCCAGCCGGCCACAATCGGGAGGCGCGTCGACCGACGCGGCGGCCACCGCATCCGGCTCGTGCCACCGCGGTAGCTCTTGCCACACGTCAAGCCGGCGGATCAACGACAGCCCGGCACGGCGGAATGCGGTGGCTCGTGGACCCTCGGGAATCAAGGGCAACAGCGTCGCCTGCTCCGAGGCAAGGATTTCCAGATCGTCCAGAATCTCGGCCAGCCGCGGATCGTCAAGCCGCTCTAGTTCGCGCAGCTTGTCAACCTGACCGCGCACGCGCGTCGCCCAAGTGCGCGATTCGGGAAACTGCGCCAGGTTTTCCAGCTCCGCGTTTAACTGTTCCGGCACCGGCCACCATGCCAGCTTGGTCGCCGCCGGTGCGGGAGGTCGGATGTCTGGTGCGCGATCGGTCGGGTCGCTGGCCAGGGGCGGTTCGCGTACTGGCGGTCCGTAGCTCGGCGGCGTGGTTTCCGTCGTCGGCACGTCGATCGAAGATTCCAACGAGAGGGGCGTCGACGCAGGTCGCTCGACGAGCGAAGGCATCGACCGGTCCAGGGCCGCAAACATCAGCGGAGCCGGAGTCGGTGCACGGCTTTCGACCGGCATCGATGTCGGAAGTGCAGGGACAATTTGTTCTGCGGGGGCCGCGACGATTTTTTGTTCGCGATCGCCCCGGCGCGGCCAGGCAGCCACGTCGATCATCGGCGCGCGCTTGGCGACCGCATGCCACGCCGGTGGCGCCAAGATCGTAATGACGATCAGGCACACCAGCGCCAGCAGGTAGCTCCACGGACACGCCGGCGTGCGATGGCAGGTCATGCAAACATCCCTGGGCGCGGACCGCTCCCGTGCGATCGGCGACTAGCCAACATCATTTGATCGGCTAGGAGAGATGTAACGGTGCAGGAAGATTTGACGTTTGTAACCGGTGCAGCGTTCAGCCTTCGTTATCTTAGGAATCGGCATTCCGCGATTGAAAGCTGAATGCTGATAGCTGAATGCTACTAGCCCTTAAACAAGCGAAGGCCGACCGCGTGGAGTGGCGTTTTTTCCGGTCGGCATGAAGCGCAATGCCGAGCGGGCAGACGCCCCTCGGCGTGGTGGTGAAGGTCGGATTGTGGTCGGGCATGGTCGAGTGCTTTCTGGGGTTCGACGTGGCGGCGGACCCAGGGCAATCGCATCAAACTTTGCCGGCCAGCGATAGTGCCAGCATTCTCATCGCCTGAAATTTGGTGGCCGTACACTTGCCAGACGTCTTGAGGAGGGAAAAATGGCCGCCGAAAATTCACCGCTACATCGACACCTTTT
>DATAXP010000027.1:0-55892 GCA_036272935.1 Pirellulales bacterium
GACTTCGGCATGTTCACCGCCGGCAGCAACCTGATCGTCAGCCCGCGCACCAGCATCTACGCCGCCTACGATCTGCAAACCGCCAGCCGCTACACCGCGAACATGGGCTCCGCCGGCTTGCAGTACCGCTGGTAAGCGTCACTGTCGCTCGACGGCAGTCGAGATCGCGGCGACGACCGATTCGAGGCGCTCGGGGCGGATATGGTAGAAGTTGTGCTTTCCTTGCCGGCGCGGCTCGATCAGACCAGCCTCGCGCAGCAGTGCCAGATGATGGCTCACCGCCGGCTGGCTTTGACCAAGCACTTCGCACAGCGCGCGAACGTGCATCTCCTGCCGACGCAGCAGGTGCATCACGATGCGCAACCGCGTTTCATCGCTGAGCAGCTTGAAGATCGGCACCAGCTCGCGCACGGTGCGATCGGGAAACGAGACGGGCGCTTCGGTCGACGTGGCCATGTCGACACTCCCGAGAGATAAAGTCGATGTTTCGGCGTCGTTGCAAAACTGCACGACTACACCGTTGCGAACTCAGAATCCCGACGAACGTCGTCCCGCGATAAGAAGAGCATCCGAGTCGCCGAGAGCCCTCGCGGAAGCAGAACGCTTCCGGGCGCGCGAGTGAGGGCAACGACGACCCGAACTGAGGGGGTATTCTAACCACCGCTCGCGATTCGCGAAAGCATCTTCGCACACGAATCGCGGTGAGCCGGCTGATCGCCAGGCCGGACGAGGCGCCGCACTATTGCCCGATCGACAGCGGGGCGTACGGCGACATCTGCGCCCGTTTCACTTCCGACCATGGCCGATCGTAGTCGCGAGGCCGGGTACCTTCCATCGACACGTCTTGCATGTCGTTCTTCGGATACGGATCCCAGTACGACGCAATGTCGCGCTGCACCTTGGGAATCCGCGTCCAGTTGGCCAGGCTGGGCCATTGGAAGCCGCTTTCGCAACCGCCCAGCAGCGGAGCGGCAAGGGCCACGACGACAAGCATCCATCGCTTTTGCATGGCAACCTCGCCCACCGTGGCGCAGCACCCGATTATAGCTTTTCAGCTAGCTGTAGCGGCGAGTTCGGGTGCCATGCTCACGCTTGCGTGAGCATGTCCACGACGAGCGTGGACATGGCACCCCGACAGGACGCCACACCGTTGCGAAACGCGCTCTAGCTCTCACAGCTAGCATCGACCGTTTCGGCCACGGCGCTTGATCGAAATCAAAGTTCGTCAGACGGCCTAGGGAAGATATACCGACAGAAACGTCGCGGATGTCGCGGGTTCAAGCTGTACGGCTCCCAAGGAGGCGGGGACGAGCGCGGTTGCCCCCGCGCCGAGCGGCGCAGCAACCGGATCGCCGGCCAGGCGCACCGCGCCTTCAAGGACTACCAGCACGCGGCAACGCTCGTCGCCGCCGACGCTCGTCGGGTGATCGACGCGATGGCGCTCGATCACGAACTTGTCGCAAGCCACGAGCTGCTCGACGCCAGGCTGTTCAGAAGTTCGCGGGATGACCGGATCGACAGGCCCCTGCTCGTAGTCGATTGCATCGAGCGATTGTTCAACGTGCAACGCGCGGGGTCGGCCATCGGGAGCGGTGCGGTTCCAATCGAACAGCCGATACGTAACGTCGCTCGATTGCTGCACCTCGGCAATCACCAACCCCGCGCCGAGGGCGTGGACTGTGCCGGCCGGAATGAACACGCAATCGCCGACGCGCGGCTCGAATTTGTGCAGGCACTGCTCGATGGTGCCGTCGGCCGCGGCGCGGGCTAGCGCCGCACGATCGACGCCCGGTGCGAGCCCCGCGTAGATCGCGCTGCCCGGCTCGGCCGCGAGCACCACCCAGGCTTCGGTCTTACCAAGGTCGGAAGGCGTGAGCTCTGCGGCACGCGCGTCGTCGGGATGCACCTGGATGGAAAGCTCGCGGTGCGCGTCGAGCAATTTGATCAACAGCGGAAAGCGCGGCTGCGGATGATGCCTGCCCAGCAGCTCGCTGCCGCGCTGTTGGACGAGGCTGCCGAGCGTCGCGCCTGCCAACGGCCCCGCGGCAACGCTGCTCTGATCGCTACCGCGATCGCAAAGTTCCCAGCACTCGGCGTAATCGTCGCCGGGGGGGAGTGATTTGCCCAGCGCGGTGTGCAATCTCCGGCCACCCCATAGGTAGCGCCGTAGAATGGGTTCGAATCGTAACGGATACAACGGTGTCATCGAGTAATTGACGATCTGGCGCTGCGTAGGCGCTGCGGAAACGCGGTGTTAAGATCGAAGTTTACACCCCTTCTTTGGTTCCTGCCCGCCCTTTCCTATGGCCTCGACGCTCTTGGGTCCACGCCGCGACGAGGATCTGTTCGAAGATTCGACGATGACCTTCGGGCAGCACCTCGAAGAGCTGCGCACAGCGCTGTTCAAGGCGCTGGCGGGGCTGGTGATCGGCGTGATCGCCGGGCTGTTCCTGGCCGACTATGTCGTGGCGCTGCTCCAGCGGCCCCTGCAAGCCGCGTTGCAGAAGTACTACAAAGACAAGGCGATCGAAGACTACGAAAAGCTGCGCGACGCCTGGGCGGACACCAAGAAGCCGCTTCCTTACACGATCGAGAACCTGAAAGAGATCATCGAGAACCACGACGTGCTGTTCGAGATCAACTTCGTGCATCCGCAAGTGATCCGGCAGCAGCTCGGTGTCGAAGGGCACGCCGAGCAGGGCAACAAGCTCGATTTCGAAAGCCTGGAGCCGTGGCCCTTGTGGCACAAAGTGAGCGACGATCCGCGGATCGCCATCCGCGCGCTCAACCCGTCGGAAGGCTTCACGATTTGGATGAAAGCGGGGCTGGTGGCCGGGGCGATTCTTTCGAGCCCGTGGGTATTTTATCAGATCTGGGCGTTTGTCGCGGCCGGGCTGTATCCGCATGAGCGACGCTATGTGCACGTCTTTCTCCCGTTCAGCCTGGGGTTGTTCCTGCTGGGAGCGGCGACGGCGTACTTGTTCGTCTTCGGCCCGGTTTTGGACTTCTTATTCAAATTCAACAAGTCGTTGAATATCGACCCGGATTTGCGGATCAGCGAGCTGGTCGGCTTCGTGCTGATGCTGCCGCTAGGGTTCGGTATCAGCTTTCAACTGCCGCTGGTCATGCTGTTCCTCGAGCGCATCGGGATCTTCAGTGTCGCGACGTACTTGAGCCACTGGAAAATCTCCGTGCTGGTGATTTTCATTCTGTCGGCAGTGCTCACGCCGGCCGACCCATACAGCCTGCTGCTGATGGCGATCCCGCTGTGCTTCTTGTACTTCGGCGGAGTCGGACTGTGCCGGCTGATGCCGGCGAAGAGTATGCAGTAGGCAGAGGGCGGTAGGCAGTTGGACTGCCCGCTGCCCCCTGCTCAAATCGCTTCCGGGCCGCGTTCGCCGGTGCGGATGCGGATGCAATCTTCGAGCGAGAGCACGAAGATTTTGCCGTCGCCGATCTCGCCTTGCGGTCCGCTGCGACCACCTTTGATGATGGCGTTGATCGTCGGCTCGACAAACTCTTCGTTCACCGCGATCTTCAATTGCACCTTGCGCAGCAGGTTCACCGAGAACTCATGGCCGCGGTACACCTCGGTATGCCCCTTCTGGCGACCGAAGCCCTGCACGTCCATCACGGTAAGCCGAAACACCTCGACCTCGGTCAAGGCGGCCTTCACCGCTTCAAGGCGGCTAGGCTGAATGATCGCAATGATCAGCTTCATGGGCGAGGCAAATTGAGGTGCGCGCGACGAGGCAACAGGCTCAATGTATCCCTGGCTTTGCAGTGGCTCAAGGGTGCATGCACAAGCCGCAATTCAATACGAGCGGCGCACCCGAGCGAGCGGTCTAAGCGTGCGAACAACCGCAACGATCGGAGAAAAAATTTACTCGCAGGCGGGGCCCTCGCCTGCGAGTAACGCATCGCACGCCGGATGAGGTGTAAAGCAACTGCGATGCCAGTGGGCGCCTCCGGGCCGTGAAAACGGATCGCAGGCGCTTGGAAACACGGAACTTACGCGAAAAATAAAAGAATTTTCGACATGCGATGCCACCTAAGTGTGCTCAGTATTTTGCGCGCTTGCCCCGCAAGGCCCGCTGCGCGATTAGGCAAATAGCCGGGAATTGAAGCGTCATAAACGGTATCGATGGCAATGCCGGACCTTGGGTGCGGCTAAGAGCGCCGGCGGAACGAAACATCGGCGCCGCTGAACATCTCGTCGGCGTGGGGGCCGAGCCGCTGGTCGACGCGCAGGTCGGATTTGCAGACAACGGTCGCTGCGTCGGTGAAGTCGGGACGAGCGGAGTTAATGATCTGCATCGCGTCCCAATCATCGACATGGCAGGTGCCGAGCTGTCCTCGGAAACAAAAAAGGACGCCCGTGCCTTGCGGCACGGGCGTCCAAGAGATGCACTCGGTTCTGTCAGCAGCAGGCGCTTAGTAGACGACGACCACGTCGGTGCCCAAGATACCTTGCTGATAGTGGTTGCCGTTGCCGTACGGGGCGAGCCCCAGGCCGTTAGCCGGGCCGTCATACCAGTCCCACCGCATGTTGGGACGAATGACGAGGTTCGGGTTCGGCGTCCAGCGCGGCCCCATGGTCGTCTGGAAGAAGTTGCCCGCGAAACCGCTGACGCTCGTCGGCAGAGCATGGGGATTGATACCCGGGGCTTGCTGGGCCGAGGTGAAGTTCGGCAGGAAGCCGCCGACGCGGAATCCTTCCTCGTCGCGGAACCATTCGCCTTCGATACCCCACGACCAGCAGTTGTTGACCTTGTAGTAGATATATTGGTTCAAGCCGTACCACAGGGCCGCGCGACCGTCGCCGAACGCGTTGGTCTGGTGACCAAAGTCGCTCTGGGCGATGTAGGTGATCCGGTCGGTAATTGGCCGACTATAGACCAACGTCTGGAAGTAACGTCCGGCAAAGCCCGGCGGGTTGTACGGGACGCCCGGGTTGATCGGGATCGCCGAGTTCACGCCCACTGCTTGCGGCTCGTTGCTGTACATGAACACCCACGCCAGCGAATCGCCTTCCTTCGACAGGTTGTTGCGGGTGACGGTACCGAGCACACCGGCATTCGGGTTGAAGTTACCCGTGTTGTCCCAGCCGCGCGTCACACCGAGACCCAAGTTCAGGTCGTCGGTGACTTGCTGCTGAGCCAAAAAGCCGGTGTGGGTGAACGGCTCGCCGTATTGGTAGGTGTAAGGAATCGTGTTGAAGAAGTTGAGGTAAGTACCGATCGTGTAGAAGCCCACGGGCGAGATGAATCGGCCCATGGTGACCTTCATGTCGTTGTACTGACCGACGATCTGCGCGCTGGGCATGGCGTCGTTGTACATCGACTGCTGGGTGTTCGATTGGAACTTGTCTTCGAACCCGGAGCTGGTGCAGTACTTGGCGCTGGTGCCGTACATGTTGTCCCAGCGGAAGCCCCAGTCCCAGCCTTCGCCGCCGTTGTCGACGTCGCGCTTAAGAATGTTGTAGAACTCGTTCATCTCGTAATCGTTCGAACGGTCGGTCCAGTCGACCGGACCGTTGTAACGATTCGTCGGGCTGTAGAAGTTCTGCGTGTAGCTTTGGGCCACCCAGCCAATGTTCTGGATGCCCCACTTCTTCTCGAACGAGGTCTTGCCGAACAGCCGCACCGGCTCGTACTTCTCGCTGTAGCAGCTCGTCGGTTCTTCGGCTTCTTCGGTCGGGCCGGTGTATTGCGGAGGCGCAATGCCCGGCTCTTGCTCGAGCGGTTTTTCGTTCGCCTTGTCGTCGCTGGGCGACGGCGGCTCCTGACTGTAGTACTTGGTGTACGCGCTCAGCCGTCCTGGCACTGAGCTTTGCGAGCTCGCTTGTTGAGCCCGCGCGCCGGTACCGGTGAGCAAGGTGCACACCGCGGCAGCGATAGCAATCTTTGCAATCTTCATTACCCTAGCTCCCACTCCGTTGACATGATGGGTAAGACCGGTCGTCCGCCATAACAACCGGTACGCGTCGTCGGCGCGCGAATCCGTCCATTGTTCGATGCCCGCCAGGCGCTCGAACCTTCGCATAACCTTGCTATCGGACCTGTAACCCAGCGAAGGCTGCGACAGATCAAGCATTTTCGTCGCGCAATCGCCCGCACAGCCGAAAGCTACGTAGACTTTTTCGGCTGGCAAAACCCTACGACGACCCGCATCGATGGAGTAGGACAGTTACTCTCCGACGATTGGAAATTCGCCGCTAGCTTTTGGCGCGATCGGCCAGGGTGGCATCTTCGAACATCGCGTCGACGAACGAGGCGGCATCGAACACCGTCAGGTCTTCGGCCCGCTCGCCGACGCCGAGGAACTTCACCGGCAGCCCCATCTGCTGCCGAATCGCCGCCACGACGCCCCCCTTGGCCGTGCCGTCGATCTTCGCCAGCACGATGCCGGTACACTGTACCGCTTCGGTAAAGTGTTTGGCCTGGCTCATGCCGTTCTGGCCGGTGGTGGCATCCAGCACCAACAGCACTTCGTGCGGAGCCGCCGGAATCTGCTTGCCGATCACCCGGCGAATTTTTTCCAGCTCGGCCATCAGATTCTTCTGCGTCTGCAAACGGCCGGCGGTGTCGACGATGCAGACATCGGCCTTCGACTCGATCGTTCGCGCCACGGCGCGGTGGGCCACGCTGGCAGGATCGTCGCCTGGCGAGCCGCGCACGATCTCGGCCCCTAAGCGCTCGGCCCAGATCGTTAGCTGCTCGACCGCCGCGGCCCGGAACGTGTCGCCGGCCCCGAGCACCACCTTCTTTCCTTGCGCCTGGCAAAATGCGGTCAGCTTGGCGATCGACGTGGTTTTGCCGGCTCCGTTCACACCAGCCACCAGGATCACCGTCGGGCCCTCAGCGGCAAAGCGCAGCGGACTTGGTGCTTGCGCCAGCAAGGAACGCAGTTTTTCCTTGACCCGGGCTAGCAGATCGCCCAGCTCGACCACGCGACCACGGAACGCGGTTCGTATGTCGTCAACCGCCGACCGGGCTGCCGGAACGCCCATATCGGTCTTGATCAGGATGGCGTACAGCTCGTCGAGAAAGGCGTCGTCGACCAATCGCCCCTGCGACTTGAACAGGTCGCGGACGTCGGTGTTCAGTACCCGGCTGGTCTTGCGGAGTCCCTCTTTGAGCTTGTCGAAAAGTCCCATGGGGAGAAATCCGAATGACGAAATCCGAATGACGAATGCTCGGGTCTCGTCATTCCTTTACTAGCTTGTCCAGGATGCCGTTGACGAACTGCGACGAGTTCGCGTTGCCGAACCGCTTGGCCAGCTCGACCGCCTCGTTGATCGCCACGCGCCGCGGTGTTTCGCCGTGCAGAATCTCGAACGCTCCGAGGCGCAGGATGTTACGGTCGGTGGCCGCCATCCGCTCCAACCCCCAGTTCTCGGCGATCGCGGCCAACTGCGCGTCGAGTTCCGCGCGATTGCGGCGCACCCCGGCCACCAGCGAACGGCCAAACTCGGCAAGCTCGTCCGACTTCAACCGTCCGACCAGGAACGCGTCGGTATCGCCCGGACTGACGCCGCTGTTCAGGTCGTCCTGAAACAACACTTGCAGGGCGACTTCACGTGCTCGCGAACGACGGGTCATTGGAAAGCAGACAGTAGGCAGAGGGCAGTCGGCAGAGTCGGCGTATCTTACCAAGTACGAATCATTCTGGCGCGTGGTTCTGCTGCCATCTGCCTACTGCACTCTGCCCGCTTTGATCTGCGCGAGCAGATCAACCATCTCCAGCGCTGCCTCTGCGCACTCGCTTCCCTTGTTGCCGACATTGCCGCCGGCACGGGCCAGCGCCTGCTCGAGACTGTTGCAGGTCAGCACGCCAAAGAGCACCGGCACTCCGGTCCGTGAACCAATCGCGGCCAGCTCGTTGCTCACCGCGGTGTTGATATGCTGGTCGTGCGTCGTTTCGCCGCGGATCACCGCACCCAGGCAAATGACGGTCGCGTGTCCGCCGCTCTCGGCCAGATGCGCCGCGATGGCCGGAATCTCGAACGCGCCAGGGACCCAAGCCACGTCGATCGCCGCCTCGGCCACGCCGTGCTGCTTGAGCGTCGCCAGCGCGCCGTCGAGCAAGCGCGACGTGATCGACTCGTTGTAGCGCGAAACGACGATCGCGATGCGACCCTTCGGCGCGACGACGCGGCCTTGAAACACGTTGGATGCCATGCCCGAATCCTGAATCCCGATTCCCGCCCCCCAGCCCTAGCTCTTCATGCTCATCAGGAACTCAGCATTGCTCTTCGTCTTGCCCATTCGCGTGGTGAGCAGTTCCATCGCTTCGGTCGGGTTCATGTCGTTGAGCACTCGCCGCAAGATGCAAATGCGGCGATGCTCTTCGGCATCCAGCAGCATTTCCTCGCGCCGGGTGCCGCTACGGTTGATGTCGATGGCCGGCCAAATGCGTTTGTCGACCAGCTTGCGGTCGAGCACGATCTCGAGGTTGCCGGTCCCCTTGAACTCCTCGAAAATCACCTCGTCCATCTTGCTGCCCGTGTCGATCAGCGCGGTGGCGAGGATCGTCAACGAGCCCCCCTCTTCGACCTTACGCGCGGCGCCGAAGAACCGCTTCGGGCGTTGCAGCGCGTTGGCGTCGACGCCGCCGGAGAGAATCTTCCCCGAGTGCGGAACCTCGGCATTCCACGCCCGGGCCAGGCGCGTGATCGAATCCAGAAAAATCACCACGTCGTGACCGTACTCGACCATCCGCTTGGCTTTTTCGATCACCATCTCCGCGACCTGGATGTGCCGGGCCGAGGCTTCGTCGAACGTCGAGCTGATCACCTCGCAGCTCGGCCCCTTCACCTGCCGCTCCATGTCGGTCACTTCTTCGGGGCGCTCGTCGATCAGCAGCATGATCACATACACCTCGGGATGGTTCTTCAACACCGCCTTGGCCATCTTTTGCAGCAGGATGGTCTTGCCGGCCCGCGGCGGGCTGACGATCAGGCCACGTTGGCCGAAGCCGATCGGCACGATCAGGTCGACCACGCGCATGTTGATCTCGTCGGCCGTCGTTTCCAGCACCACGCGATTGTCGGGGTGCAGCGGCGTGAGGTCGTCGAAGAACACCTTCTGCGTGAGCAGGTTCGGGTCCTGGTAGTTGATCGCTTCGACGCGCAGCAGCGCGAAGTAGCGTTCGTTCTCCTTCGGCGGACGAATCTGCCCCGAGACGGTCGCCCCGGTGCGCAGGCCAAAGCGGCGAATCTGGCTCGGCGACACGTAAATGTCGTCGGGGCACGACAGGTAGTGGTAGTCGGGGCTGCGCAGGAAGCCGAAGCCGTCGGGCAGCACTTCGAGCGTCCCTTCGCCGAACATCAGTCCGTTGAGCTTCACGCGCTCCTTGAGAATCTTGAAGATCAGGTCCTGCTTCTTGATCCCCGTGTAGTCGGTCAGGTTCGCGGTGCGGGCCTGCTCGATGAGCTGCGGCATCGTCATGCGTTGCAACTCGGCAATGTGGATGTCGGCCTGCTTGGCCTGATCGAAACGGTCGCGGAACTCGCTGCTGCGCAGGTCGGTCTGATCACGCTCCGCCTCCTCGGCCAGTTCTTCGGCCAACGAGATCGGTTCGGCGTCGAGATCGTCGTTCAGTTCGTTGCCGTTTTCCCGGTCGCGCGGTTCTGCCTGGGCGCGCGGATACAGGTTCTCGCGATCGTCGTACGTTTTCGACGCAGAACGCTTCGGCGGCTGCGACGAGGTGCTGCGGGTTTCCGACATACGAGCGTCTCCGAGACGTGAATCAAGGTGCGAGGCGCAGAAGGCCTCGGCAGGCGAGCTTGCAAGGAATCAAGATCGAACGCGACGAGCGGGAAATCGACAGGAAAGGGACCCGGTAGACCGCCGCTCCCTCGCGGTCCGCGGGTTCTACGAACAGGTTGAATTCGACGAAGTCATTCGAGGGGGGTAGACCTGAACGGCCGCCGGCTCCGACCGGAGCATCGCGGCGTCATCGGTCCGATACAGCCTTGTATTGTACGTATTCCTGATCCGCATTGCACGCAATTGATCGGAATTGCAATCATTCCAGCAGAGATTTCCACAGGACCACGACCTGGGCACGAGTGTGTTCTGGCGACCCGGAATTGTCGATAACCCCGTCGGCACGACGACGTTTCTCCTCCAGCGGCTCCTGGGCCGCTTCGCGCCGCCGCACCTCGGCCTCGTTCCAACCGCGCGTAGCGGCCCGGGCGACGCGCACCTCCCAAGGCGCATCGATGAAAATGATCTGGTCGCACAACACATTCCACCCGGCCCGCAGCAGCAGCGGCGCGTCGAGCACCACTGCGCGTATGTGCTGCGCCGCGAACTGCCCGGCCTGCTGGCGCAAGCACGTGGCGATGCCCGGATGCGTTAGCTGCTCCAGGTACGTCAGCTCGCGGCGAGCTTCTGCGCCCGGCGCAAACACGATCTTCGCCAGGGCAGCGCGGTCGACATGACCATCGGCGCCAAAGATGCCGTCCCCCCAGCGCGCTCGCGCCGCCTGCTCGACTTCCGGCATGCGCAGCACTTCGTGCCCCGCGCGATCGGCATCGAGCAACCCGGCACCTAGCTCGGCAAACTGCCGCGCCACGAGGCTCTTGCCGCACGCCACGCCGCCGAGAATGCCGAGAATGAGCATTTGATGAAGCGTACGGACCGTTTCGTCCCGCCCTACACAACCTGAAGCATTCGTAACTGCAATAATCGATTATACAAAAACGTCGAAAGTACTTCGTGGCGAAAGGCAATTGGGGAGGATCAAAAATGGCCGATGCGTCGATGATCGCCAGTCGCCGGAGTTTCCTCACAAAGGTCGCCTGCTTGTCCGCCTCGGCAGCAGGTGGCGCGTGGTTGCCGGCGGGCGCAGTGCAAGCCGCGCTACACCGAGCCGAGCGCTCGGGCAACCCACGGATCAAAATCTCGATGAACGCCTATTCGTTCAGCAAGCTGCTGAACGACAGTGCCAAAGGGCGCGAATCCGAGATGAGCTTGATGAAGCTCATCGATTTCTGTGCCCGGTACGATTTCGATGGACTCGATGCCACCGGTTACTTCTTCCCCGGCTATCCCGCCGTGCCTGATGACAAGTACGTCAACGCTTTCAAGCGGCGGGCGTTCGACTCTGGCGTCGACATCAGCGGCACCGGCGTGCGCAACAGTCAGACGACGGCCGATCGAGCGGTGCGTGCGGCCAGCGTCGAACACATCAAGCAATGGGTCGAAGTCGCGGCACGCCTGGGTGCGCCCGTCGTGCGCGTGTTTGCCGACACCCAGATGAAATCCCGGACGTGGCAGACCGTGGCTCCTGGTTCTTCACGGGACGAGGTTGAGCGGTGGATGGCCGACGATTTCCGAGCCTGCGCGGAACACGGCGAAAAGTTCGGCGTGATCATCGGCGTGCAGAACCATGGCGATTTTCTGAAGACCAGCGCCGAGCATTTGAGCCTGATTAACCGGATCGATTCGCCATGGTGCGGGCCGATCGTCGACACTGGTTATTACAAGACCGACGATCCGTACCAGGACATCGCCGCCGTGGCACCGTATGCCGTGAACTGGCAGGTCAAGGAGAGCCCGATTGGCGCCGGCAGCGACGTGCGGACCGACCTGGTGAAGCTGCTGACGATCGTCCGGCAGTCGGGCTACCGCGGATACCTGCCGATCGAAACGCTCTCGGCCTCGGGGCAGACGTACGACCCGTTCGTCGCGGTGCCACGGTTCTTGGCCGACCTGCGGCAGGCTGTCGAGGCAACGGCAGCGGTCACGCCGCTGGCCGAAAACGCTCTGCTGCCGACAGAGCAACCAGCGCGATCTGCGCAGGGCGCGCCGACGGACCAGCAGTCGACGAAACCCGCGCGCAAACCGCCGAACAAGAACAAACGCAACGTCACCGCAACACGATGAGTGTCTTTAGCCCCGGCGAGTCGCCGGGCGTCAATAAGGGTCACACTTCCGCCCAGTTGCGGCCCGTTTTCACGTCGACTTTCAACGGCACACCGAGCGTCATTACACCCGACATCTCCGCCGCGACCAGCGCTGCCAGCGCATCGGCCTCGTCCGGCGGAACCTCGAAGATCAGTTCATCGTGGATTTGCAGCAGCAGCCGGGCGCGGAGCTGTTCGCGCCGCAGACGGGCATGGACGGCGATCATCGCCTGCTTGATCAGGTCGGCCGCGGAGCCTTGGATCACCGTGTTGATCGCGGTACGTTCCGAGAGGTTCCTCTGTCGCGGCGCGCCGGGACGGATGCCGCGGATCGCCCGGCGCCGGCCGAGGATGGTGGTCACGTAGCCACGCTGCCGCGCGTCCTCGAGTAGGCCCGTGAAGAACTCGCCCACTCCTGGATAGCGCGTGAAGTAGGCATCGATGAACTCGGCGGCCCGCGTCTGTTCGATCTCCAGTGCCCGGGCCAGTCCGAAGGCGCTTTGGCCATAGATGATGCCGAAGTTCACCGCCTTGGCCGCTCGGCGCATCTCGCGGGTCACCGCGTCTAGCGCGACGTTGTACACCTGGCTGGCCACCAGCGTGTGGATGTCCTCATCGCGTGCAAAGGCCTCGCTCAAGACTGCATCGTGCGAGAAGTGGGCGAGCACGCGCAGCTCGATTTGCGAGTAGTCGGCGGCGAGCAGCAGCCAATCTTTTTCACCCGGCAAGAACGCTGAGCGGATTTCGCGACCTGTGTCGGTACGAATCGGAATGTTCTGCAAGTTGGGATCGCTCGAACTCAGCCGACCGGTGGCGGCGACAGCCTGGTGGAACGAAGCGTGGACGCGCCGGGTACGTGGGTTCACCATCGTCGGCAGCGCGTCGAGATACGTCCCCTTGAGCTTGGCGAATTGCCGGTACTCGATGATCTTCGCCGGCAGCGGATGTTGCCGGGCTAGCTCTTCGAGCACATCGACGTCGGTGCTGGGGCCGGTCTTCGTTTTCGACAACACCGGCAGCTTCTGCTCCACAAATAGAATCTGTTGAAGCTGCTTTGGCGAGGCGATGTTGAACTCGCGTCCCGCGAGGGTGTAAATCTCTTGTTCCAGACCGGTGATCCGGCCGCCGTAATCGCTGCTCAACGCCGCCAGGCGCTCGACGTCGATCTGGATGCCGTTGTACTCGAGCTCCACCAGCACGTCGACCAGCGGCATCTCGAGCCTCTCGAACAGCTCGGTCAGTCCCGCCTCTTCCAACTTCGCCGCGAGCATCGGCCACAGCCGCAGCGCCACGTCGGCATCCTCGCCGGCGTATTGCGTGACGCGCTCGATCGGCGCCTCGTCGATGCACTTCTGATTCTTGCCGGTGCCGATCAGCTCGCTGATCTTGATGTTCGTGTGGTTCAGGTACCGGGCAGCCAGCTCGTCGAGATTGTGATTCCGTTCGCCGGCGTCCAGCAGGTAGCTGGCGACCATCGTGTCGAACTGCACGCCGCGCATCGTCACTCCCGCGGCGCGCAGCACCAGCACGTCGTACTTCAGGTTTTGCCCGATCTTGCCGATGTGCTCGTCTTCCAGCACCGGGCGCAATGCTGCGAGCGTCGATGCGGCGTCGAGCTTCGCTTCGCTCGCAGGGCCGCGCACCGGAAGGTAATAGGCCTCACCAGCCTTCCAGGCGAACGAGTAGCCGACGATCTCAGCTTGCGTGGGGTTGATGCTGGTCGTTTCGGTGTCGAACGAAAAGTGCGGCTGCCGACGCAGGTCGTCGAGGAACGCGGCGAACTTCTCGGGCGTGTCGACGGTGCGGTAGTCGGCAATCCACTCCGCGGGAGCATGGCCGACGTCGAGTGAGCGAATCTGGTCGGTCATGCGGTGGAAGCCGAACTCGGCGCACAACGCCAGCAGCTTTGGGACGTCGAACCCGCCGACGCGCCCAGCCTGCCAATCAATCGTGCCGGGAACGGCCGAGTCGAGCCGCACCAGCTCGCGGCTGAGAAACGCATTCTGCCGGCCATCGAGCAGGTATTGCCGCTTGGCGCCGGTGATCTCGTCGATGTGCTCGTAGATGCCTTCGAGCGTGCCGTACTTTTCGAGCAGCTCGCGCGCGGTCTTGGGACCGATGCGTGCCACGCCGGGAATGTTGTCGACCGCGTCGCCCACCAGCGATTGAAAGTCGACCACCTGTTCGGGCGCGATTCCCCACTCTTGCTTCAAGGCGGCGGCATCGAACACGGCATCCTTGCGGACGTTGTAGACCGATACGTGCTCGGTGATCAGTTGCCGGCAATCTTTGTCGGCCGTCACCAGGAAGCAATCGCCGCCGAATTGCTCGGTCTCATGGGCCAAGGTCGCCAGCAGATCGTCGGCCTCGTATTCTTCGACGCCGAGCACCGGAATGCCCATCGCCGAGGCCACACGATGGATCGCCGGGAACTGAGGCGCCAGATCGTTGGGCATCTCACTGCGCGTGGCCTTGTACTGCTCGTAGCGGTTGTGCCGGAACGTCGGCCCGGCCATGTCGAAGGCACAGAACAGGTAATCGGGATTGCGGTGCTCGATCAGGTGCAGCAGGTCGCGGGTGAAGCCGAACACCGCGTTGACCGGTTCCCCCTTGGGGCCGGTCATCTCGGGAATGGCGTGGAACACTTGGAAGATCAACGAGTTGGCGTCGACCACGTAGACCGTTTTGCCGGTGAGGTCGGGAGGAGCCGTGGCCGGCGCTTGGCATCTCGCTTCCGCAACTGCCACAGATTCCGGCTCGACCGCGGCGGCGACTTCGTCGTCGGCCAAGTCGTCGATTCCCGGCAGGGTTGGTTGGCGGAGGGATTTAGCCATCGGAACGATTGATTGGGCACAGGGGGGAAGTGAATCGTAGCGCTCGTGTCGCGCAACTGTCAACTTGCCGCCAAAGCCAGATACGGCCGCAAGGCACAATTTCTTTGACCCGCGCTCTGGGGCTGGATAGACTCGATCTAAGACCGTTGGTCGTCAAAGTTTGACGCTGGAATGTTGACGCCGGGGGTCGCTTCTTCTCGATCGCCGATGTCGCCGGCGGTTTCGACGGCCACGAACAAGGACTCTCGAGCGTATGGCTAGCAGCGAAAACCAAGGGTTGCAGATCACGGTCATTGTGCTGCTGATCACGGTGCTGCCGTTGGCGGTTGTCGCGTGGGTGTTCTTCGGTCAGTCGAACTCGTACTACTCGCAGCTCACCGCCGACAAGGTGAAGCTGCAAGAGGCCGATGCGAATCTGCGCAAGGCGATCGAGGACGTGAACAAATACAAGCAGATGATCGGTCTGCCCGACGAGGCCGACTCGGCGAAGGCGTCGACCACGTTCAACGACGACATGGCCGGCTACGGCGCAACGCTGCCGGCCGAAAAGAAGTTCTACCGGCAAGCGCTCGAGGAGCTATCGACGACGCTCGCCAAGACGATGGAAGAAAAGGCCGCCACGCAAGCCAAGATCAACGAAATCGAGCTCGAAAACACCAAGGCCCGCAACGAGGCCAACGTGCAGGTCGAGGCGGCGAACAAGTCCAAGGACGACGCGGTCAAGGAGCTGGAAACGCAGAAGGCGGCGTTCATGGAGGGGCAAAAGAAAGCTGACGCCGAAAAGAAAGACATCCTCGATCAGTTGGCCAAGGCCCAAAGCGACGCGGCCGCCGAAACCGACAAGCAGAACAAGACGATCGAGCAGTTAGCCAAGGAAGTGAAGACGGCCGGCGGCACGATCTCGACCTTCCAAACCGAGCTGGCCAAGCTGCGTGGCGGCACGTTCGACGTCGACGACGGCGAGCTTCGATCGGTGCAGCCGCGCAACGAAACCGTATTGGTCAACCTCGGCGAGGCTGACGGGCTGCGCCCGCAAACAACGTTTTTCGTTCACAGCCCCAATGTCTCGCCCAGCGACATGCTGGCCCGCAAGGGGAAGATCGAAGTGACGCAGATCATGGGCGAGCACCTGGCCGAGGCGCGCATCGTCGACAGCAAAAAGACCGATCCGATGTTGCCGGGCGACAAGATCTACACCTCACTGTGGGACCCGGGGCGCCGCGAGCACTTCGCCATTGCCGGTCGCATCGACTTCAACGGCGACGGCGTCGACGATCGCGAGCAACTGCGGAACATCATTCGCCTGTCGGGCGGCGTGATCGACGCCGAGATCGACACCGATGGGAAGCAAGCTGGCGGCATCACGATCGACACGCGTTACCTGATCGAAGGTCCGATGCCCGAGAAGGCCCGCGCCGCCACCAACAAGCTCGAAGCCGAAGCAGCCTTGCTGGGCGTCGAGCGGATCGGCGTCGACAAGTTTCTCGACCACATCGGCTACAAGGGATCGCAGCAGGTGATCCGCTACGGGATCACGGGGAACGTCGACACGGTGACCCGCCCGCTGCCCGACGGTGGCTTGCCGAAGGACCGCTTCAACTTCACCGACAGCTTCCGCAAGCGTCAGCCGCAACAGCAGCCCGTCGCTCCGCCCACCTTCCAATGACCGTGTGATGGCCGACCGGCACGACCGGTTGATGCCTGCCAGTGCTATGTCGCAAGCGCGCACCAAGGCCGACGTGCTCGATCGCGAATTCCTCGAGATGCGCGCGAAGATTCTCGAACTGGCCGCGTCACTCGATCGCCTCGACCGGGCCTCAGGGGCGCTGCCCGACGATCCACGCGCGGCGCGTCTCGTCCGCGGTCTGACGGCGTTGCAGGACAAGTCGTCGGCGCGCGCCGAGGAGGTTCAGATGATCTTCTCCCAGGCGTACGACGATGCTTGGCGCAAGAAGTTTGGTGTTTGAACTTGTGAACACCGAGGGCTAAACCGCAAGCGTTGCTCCATGTACTACCTCGACCCGCACATCCACATGGTCTCGCGCGTCACCGACGACTACGAGACGTTGGCCAAGATGGGTTGCGTCGCCGTCAGCGAGCCTGCGTTCTGGGCCGGATTCGATCGCGGCAGCGTCGACGGATTCCGCGATTACTTCCGCCAGCTCACCGAGTTCGAACCCAAGCGCGCCGGCTGGTACGGCATCGGGCACTACACCTGGCTGTGCATCAACGCCAAGGAGTCCGAGAACGTTCGCCTCGCCCGCGAAGTGATTGCGATGATTTCCGAATTCCTCGACAAGCCCGGCGTGCTGGGCATCGGCGAGATCGGCCTAAATAAGAACACCAAGAACGAAGCGACCGTCTTCCTCGAACACCTCGACCTGGCGGCGAAGACCGGCGAGCAGATCCTGATCCACACCCCGCACCTTGAGGACAAGTACAAAGGCACCCGGATGATTCTCGACATGCTTACCGGCGATGCTCGCTTGGAGCGCAACCGAGTGCTGGTCGATCACGTCGAGGAGCATACGATCCGCCCGGTGCTCGACGCGGGCTTCTGGGCCGGCATGACGCTGTATCCAGTGAGCAAGTGCACGCCGCAGCGCGCCTGCGATATGGTCGAGCAGTACGGTCCCGAGCGGCTGCTGGTCAACAGTGCCGGCGACTGGGGGCCTTCGAAGCCGACCGCGGTCCCCGATTTCATCTTGCAGATGCGGCTGCGCGGTCATCCCGAGTCGCTGATCCGCCGCGTGGTGTACGAGAACCCGATCGAGTTCTTCAGCCAAAGCCGCGGCTTCCAGTTCACGCCGCCGGACGTTGAGTGCGAACTGCCGAGCAAGTAACCAGACTAGCGCGATCTGCTAGCAACGCTGTCGCTCGTCGCTTCCCGGCGCGCGTATGCCGAACGGCAGTTGACCTTGCGCGGCGAAGTTTCTTACCATCCCGCCCTACCAACCGGGGCGTATTGGCAAGCGGGCGTTCGTAACGAAGGATCGCGACCATGGATGGTCGACCGCGCTGCTACCGCGAGTGGGAATTCTGGATCTCGGTTGCCCTTACGGCGATCATCTTTGTTTCGCGGATCAACGACATTCCTTTGCACGGCGAGGAGACGCGTCGCGGCTTGATCGCCCACGAGATGGTCGAGACCGGCGACTGGATCGTGCCGCGGCAGCAAGGCTTGCCCGCGCTGTTCCGCCCGCCGCTGCACAACTGGGCGATCGCACTGGCCGCCTGGCTGCACGGCCGATACGACGAATTTGCCGTGCGGCTGCCGAGCGTCGCGGCCATCGTGCTGGTCGTGGGGATCGTTTACTGCTTCGGTCGCAGGTTTCTGTCGCGCTTAGCCGCTCTGGCCGCTGCGTTGTGCATGGCGACGATGCTGCACGTGCTGCAATATGGTTGGCTGGGTGAGACCGAAGCGTTCTACGTGTTGGTCGTCTCGGGCTCGATGCTCGCTTGGCGGATGCTCGACACCAGCGATCGACCGAAATGGATGGCCTGGTGCGCCGGCTATGCGCTGGCTGCGGCGGGCATGCTCACCAAAGGACCGCAATCGCCGATGCTGTTCGTCGGTGGCGTGGGATTGTTCCTGCTGATTGAGCGTCGCTGGCGCGAGCTGTTCACCTGGCAACACGCTGCCGGGATCGCAACATTCGTCGGATTGTACGCGGCGTGGGCGGTGCCGTTTTACCTGCGCGTCGGTCCCGAGTGTTCGTGGGCCATGCTCACCGCCGACGTGAATGCGCGTTTCGCCGACAAGGGCCCCTGGAATTTCTTCCGGCATCTGCTGCTGTATCCGGTCGAGATTGCGCTGTGCATTCTCCCCTGGGGCTTGCTGCTGCTCGCGTTCGCGCGGCGCAGCGTGCGCAGCCTCGAAGGCATGGTGCGGACCGAGGCACTGTTCCTGGCTTGTTGCGTGCTGATCGGATTCGCGTCGTGCTGGGTGGTGCCCGGGGCGCGCAATCGCTACTTCGCGCCCGTGCATCCGTGCCTGGCCTTGCTGGTGGGCCTGGCGGTCGATCGGCTCGCGGTTGAGCATGCGGCACGGCAACTGTTTTGGAGACTTTTATTTCTGCCGGCGCTGGTGTTCATCGCCGTGATGAGTACCTGGGCCGTCGGCGCCACACTGCTCGGCTACAGTGCCAAGGTGGGTAGCCAGCCTCCGTTGTTCGCCGCTTGCTACGGCGCCGCGGCATTGCTGGCGGCAGCGATGATCTGGCGGGTGGCCAAGAGTGACGATTCGCTTCGTCGCGGCGTGGCAATGCTTGCCGTGGCCATGTTCTTCGCACTCACGTATACCGGCGGGATCATCAACACGTTCGCGGCGGTGCGCCGATCGATGGCCGACGAGGTCGCCCAGCTGCGCAACAAGATTCCCGCTGGCACGTGCCTGGTCAGCATTGGCGAGGTGGTCCATAACTTCGCATTCTACTATGGGGCAACAATTCCGGAATTCATCGACGAGGCATCGGCGATGAACGATCCAGACTGGACCTACTTCTGCATCAACGACGGTCCTCAGCGCGCAAAGTGCGACTTCCCGTACACCGTCGTCGGCCGGGTCCCTTGCGACCCCAACAGCGACATCGACACGCGGTATTATGTGCTTGTTGGTCGCCGCGAGCCGCACGAGTTTGCCTCGAAGGCCGGCCAGGCCAGGTCGCCGCGCTAGTTGCGCGATGTTTATGCTCGTCGAACTTGTCGAAACCAAGGCCCGCGATGGGGTGCATCTGCACGGGGCGTATGCGCTGGCCGAGGAGCAGGCGGCGCGGCACTCTGCAATCGATGCCGCACTGCTGATCCACGGAACCGGGTCGAATTTTTACGCTTCGTCGCTGACGAATGCGCTAGTTCCGCGGCTGCGCGCGGCCGGCATCGCCACGCTTGCCGTGAACACCCGCGGCCACGACCTGATCAGCGCCGCCCGCGGAGCCGAAGGGCGCCGCGTGCTGGGGGCCGCCTACGAAGCGCTCGACGATTGCCGACACGACCTGGCGGCATGGATCGATTTTCTGGTGGCGCGAGGCCACGGCCGCATCGCGCTCGTGGGACACAGTCTCGGCGGCTTCAAGGCGCTCTACGCGCAGGCGCTTGAACCGCATCCGGCGGTGGCTGCCATTGCGGCGCTGTCCGCACCGCGCGCATCGCATCAACGGTTTGCTGACGCTCTGCGCGGCGCCGGGTTCCGCAAGGAATACGAACGCGCCGCCGAGCTGGTCGCAGCCGGCCAGGGGCAAACGCTGCTCGAAGTGCGCTATCCGGTGCCGTACTTCGTCACCGCCGCAGGCTACGTCAATAAATATGGCCCGGAAGATCGCTACGACATGATGAAGTTTGTCGACCGGCTGCGCTGTCCGACGCTATTCACCTACGGCACCCAGGAACTTACCGGCCTGGCGTTTGCCGGAGTGCCCGAGGCGCTCGAAGAAGTGGCCGCCCGGCACGTGAACCTGCGTGTGGTGGTGATCGCCGGGGCCGATCATCTGTATTCGTTCACGGTTCCGGAGCTGTGGCACCACCTGCAAGCGTGGCTGAAAACGCTTGCCGAGTGACGGATGGTCCGGTATTCGGGGTGATGGACAGAATTGTGGGAGGCGAATCCTTTCGCGGAAGGCGTACGAACCGGCGTCCCATGGGGTTACTTCCGTCGGCGAAAGGATTCGCCTCCCACAGACGAGAACTTCGCCATCGTGAAAAATTGAACAGCTCTGCGGGCGACGTCGTGTTGGTAGCCATTGCCATGGCGTGGCGATAGAATTACTGGTCGCCGGCAAGCCCGTCATGCAATCGCAACCCACTTCCCCGGAGGGAATCTCATGGCCACCGCCACCAAGAGTCTCAAGACGCCCAAGATCCGTCACACCGAGTGTTTCATCGACGGCAAATGGGTTCCCAGCGAAAGCGGCAAGACGTTCGACACCATCAACCCGGCGACCGAAGAAGTGATCGCCCAGGTGGCCGAAGGGGACAAGGCCGATATCGACAAGGCGGTGGCTGCGGCACGCGAGACGTTCGAGGACAGCGATTGGAGCCGGATGGATGCCCGTGATCGTGGCCGGTTGATGAACAAGCTGGCCGACTTGCTGGAAGAAGAGATGGACGAGCTGGCGGCGCTCGAATCGCTCGACAACGGCAAGCCGATCCGCGACGCCCGCGCCGGCGACGTGCCGATGACGATCGACTGCCTGCGGTACTACGCCGGCTTTGCCGACAAGATTCACGGCCAAACCATTCCGGTCCGCGGCAACTATTTCACCTACACGCGGCGCGAGCCGGTGGGGGTCGTCGGGCAGATCATCCCGTGGAACTTTCCGATGCTGATGGTCGCCTGGAAATGGGGACCGGCCTTGGCCACCGGCTGCACGATCGTGATGAAGCCGGCCGAGCAGACGCCGCTCACCTGCCTGCGGATGGCCCGGCTGGCGCAGAAGGCGGGCTTTCCCGATGGCGTGATCAACGTGGTGCCGGGCTACGGTCCTACGGCCGGGGCGGCGCTGGTGAAGCATCCCGAGGTCGACAAGATCGCCTTCACCGGCTCGACCGAGGTGGCGCACATTATCATGCGCGACGCCGCGGCGACCTTGAAGCGCTGCACGTTCGAGCTGGGTGGCAAGAGCCCGAACATCGTGTTTGCCGATGCCGATCTGGATGCGGCGGCGGTCGGTTCGCACTTCGGCCTGTACTTCAACCAAGGGCAATGCTGCTGCGCCGGCAGCCGGCTGTTCGTCGAGGACAAGGTTTACGACAAGTTCGTCGACAAGCTGGCCGCGATGAACAAGAAGACCAAGCTCGGCCCGGGGCTCGATCCCGAAACCGAGCAGGGTCCACAGGTCGACCAGGCGCAGTTCGACAAGATCATGCACTACATCGGCGTGGGCACCAAGGAAGGCGCCAAGTGCGTCACCGGCGGTAAGCGCTGGGGCGACCGCGGCTACTTCGTCGAGCCGACGCTATTCACCGACGTGAAGGACAACATGACGATCGCCAAGGAAGAAATCTTTGGACCGGTCCTGTCGGTGCTGCGGTTCAAGGAGGTCGACGAAATCGTGAAGCGGGCCAATGCCACGAACTACGGCCTGGCCGCTGCCGTGTGGACCCGCGACGTCGCCAAGGCGCATCACCTGGCCGCCAAGATCAAGGCCGGCACCGTGTGGGTGAACTGCTACGACGTGTTCGACGCCGCCGCGCCGTTCGGCGGCTACAAGATGTCGGGCATGGGCCGCGAGCTAGGCGAAAAAGGCCTCGACGCCTACACCGAGACGAAGACGGTCACAGTGAGTTTGACGTAATTTTCAAAACCCTCTCCCATTGGGAGAGGGTCGCCGCCGCGGCGACCGGGTGAGGGAGAAGCGGGTACTCGGCATCGATGCCGCTTCGCCCTCATCCGGCCTTCGGCCACCTTCTCCCGGAGGGAGAAGGGCTTGTTTAGCGTCTGCACGCGCGCAGGATCGCTTCAAGCACTTCGTCTATGTCCGCAATCACATCGTCGTTCGCGATGCGCAAGAGGCGTATGCCCGCATCATGGAAATATGCGGTTCGCGAGTTGTCGTATCGTGCGCGACCGATGTGGCTGTCGCCATCGAGTTCGATCACCAGTTGGAATTCGTGGCAGTAGAAATCGGCGATGAAAGGGCCAATCGTATGCTGACGCCGAAACTTCAGCCCCGCGAGTTGGCCGTCGCGCAATCGACTCCAAAGCAGCCGCTCCGGCACAGTCGCATCGCGTCGCAAATGTCGAGCACGCTCAAGCTGCTCCGGCGGCATTGGTCGATGACGCGCCATGAGATCAAGCGTCCTCAAAAACCCCTCTCCCACCGGGAGAGGGTGCCGCGCAGCGGCGGGTGAGGGAGAAGCGGCAATAGCGCACAATCGGCCTCACGCTTAGGATGCCTTCTTATTGCTCGCCCAATACCTCGCCAGCCGGCGATCCGCCAGAAAGCGGTGACCGAAATAAAAGTAAAGAAAGCCTGGAATCAGAAACAGCATCACCCATTGTGGGTCCGACCTGGCACCGTCGATCGCGACTACCATTATTCCTATGCCGCCGAGGATGAACAGCGTCCCGATAAGAACGCGTGCCCAAGCATGGCCCCGCCAAGTGAACCTGAAGAGCGCCAACTGAAGAACGAAGCGAATCAAGAACATCAGAATGTCCCAATCGCTGGGACGTCCTTCCAGGAAAAATATCACTGCGTTAAGGCATAGTGTCGTACCGATTGCGAATCCGAAGAACAGGTGGCTGTCGTGTTGCGTCGCTTCAAAGGCCCGCAACTCGGCAGTCGGAGGAGAGTAAATTGTCGCAAGTGCTTCATCTTCCGCAACAGGAAGTCGGCGCAGAACGCTCAAGCTTGGCACGTTGACGTTTCGGCCGCATGAACAAGGAAGAACGCCACCGGCGGTGCCCGCAGGTGCGCGGAGTGTCGCACCACATTCGCAGCGCAGCGAATATTCCATGGCACTTAAGCGCGATCGGAGGCCTCGTCAAGGCATCCACATCGATGCCGCTTCGCCCTCATCCGGCCTTCGGCCACCTTCTCCCGAAGGGAGAAGGGCGTGCTCGACACGGCTTTGTGCTACAGCGTCCAGCCTTTGCGGATTTCGGGCTTGATGTACTGGTCGGCTTCGGGGCAGCCGACGGCCTTCAGGTTCTCGGCGTCCCAGTCGATCTTCTTGCCGGTGCGGATGGCGACGTTGCCCAGCAGGACCATCTCGGTCAGCGGGCCGGAGTAGTCGAAGTTCGACATGGCTGCCGGGCCGCCGCGGATTGCCGCGGCCCATTCCTTTTTCATCCCCAGGTCGTGCTCGCCGTTGCGCGGCAGCGA
This sequence comes from Pirellulales bacterium, assembly GCA_036272935.1. Classification (GTDB taxonomy): domain Bacteria; phylum Planctomycetota; class Planctomycetia; order Pirellulales; family PNKZ01; genus DATAXP01. Next base: position 23,577 of record DATAXP010000027.1, read on the forward strand.
CACCGGCACCGCCGCGGCAGCCGAGGCCAACTCGGCTGCGTTGTCGCCGAGGAACTTCTGGTCGCCCCCGTAATCGTTCGGCGAGTACATGATTCCCTTCTCGCCGACAAACAGCAGGCCGCTATCGACCGGCTTCTCGCCGTGGAACAGCTTCTCGGGAGGCAGCTTCTTGCGGCCCTTCTCCTGCCCTTCGTACCAAGTGAATTTCATCGGGGCCAGATCGCCGCGCTTGGGGAACTGGTAGGTGACAACGGCCCAGGTGGGGCAAGTTTCGGGATTGATCTCGGCGCTCTTGGCATCGATGCTCTTCGGGGCGCCGAGCTTCAGGGCCATGAATGCCAGGTTCATCGTGTGGCAGCCCATGTCGCCCAGGGCGCCGGTGCCGAAGTCCCACCAGCCGCGCCAAGTCCAAGGGTGATACGCGGGATCGTAGGGGCGCTCGGGGGCGGTCCCCAGGAACAAGTCCCAATGCACATTCGGCGGCACGTCGACCTTGGGCAGTTCTTTGAGCGTTTTGCCGTGCAGAGCAGCGAAGGCAGCGGCGCTGCCCGCCGTGGTTCGCAGCACTGCCTCGCCACCCTGCGGCCAGATGGGGCGATTTGTCCAGACATGCACCTCGCGCACAGGGCCAAGCACGCCAGCCTGAATGATCTCGACGCCGCGGCGCAGGCCATCGCTGGCCGTGCCTTGGTTGCCCATCTGCGTGGCGACCTTCATCTTCGCCGCCGTCTCGCGCATCAGCCGGGCTTCGTACACCGAATGCGTCATCGGCTTCTGGCAATAGACGTGCTTGCCAAGACGCATGGCCATCAGGCTGGCCGGGGCGTGCGAGTGATCGGCCGTGCTGACGGTGACGGCGTCGATGCCGCTGGCCATCTCGTCGAGCATCTTGCGGTAGTCGTTGAATTTTTTCGCCTTGGGATATTTCTCGGCTTTTTTACTGAGCGGCTTATCGTCGCAATCGCAGATGGCCACCACGTCGCCAATTTCGCCGGCGTGATCGCTGTCGCTGCTCCCCTTGCCGCCGACGCCGATGCACGCGATGCGGATGCGATCGTTAGCAGATTTGCCTTCCTCGGCCTTCACGGTCGAGCCGGCGACCCAGTAGCCGAAACCGGCGAGGGTGGATTGTTTGAGAAAATCACGGCGAGCATTGCGAGGGGGCATGGCGGGGATCTCGGCGGAAGGTTGGTCGAACGTTTGTTAATAGCCTCGAGCGCCAGCGAGGGGTAGCTGGCAAGCAACGTCTTAAAACCCCTCGCTGGCGCTCGGGGCTGGGAACCTATTTGCTGCAATCGGTATCGAACACGCGAACTTTTTTCCAGTCGGCTTTGTTTTCGGAGATGAACTGCAAGTGCGACTCAGCCGTCTGGTAGGCGTCGTGCGACGCATGGTCCTTGAACACCAGGTGCAGGCCGACGTCCCAATCGCGATCGTTCACTGGGCGATCGTAATCCTCGGCCACGGTGCCGGCGGCAAAGAACATGGTGCCAGGATGGTTCGACAGATATTTCTTGCACGCGTCGACCAGCTTCTGCCGGTTCGCGGGAGTCGGATCGTTGAGCGAGAAGTAAACGTTGTGGGCAACCATCATCGACGACGATTCCTTTTCAGCGGCATGAACTCGATCGGACAACATCGCGGATCGCACGAGGCACCATGCGCCGACAGCCGCGGCGGCCACACAGAAGGCCGACACGCGCAATACCAGCTTCGATCGATTCATAGAACACCTAAAGCGAGGTGGGAAATGGCGTGAGACAACGGCGCCATTCTGATAGCCCGCCGGGCCGCTGGCAAGCGCTGGGAGCGAAGGGCGGCGCCCGAAGCTTACGACGTGCTGGTTTCGACGCCGCCGTCGGCACCGGGGGCGAACACGCGCGGCGTGCCGTTGGTCGAGGGCTGCAGACGGCTGGCCGGCGGGCCGATCAGCTCTTCGATCTCGCGCTCGTCGAGGATCTCGCGCTCGGCAAGCTTGTGTGCCAGCAGGTCGAGCTTGTCACGGTTGGTCCCCAGCAGCCGGCGGGCTTTGTCGGCCGCTTCGTGCAGGATGCGCGACACTTCTTCGTCGATCACCTGGGCGGTGTGCTCGCTGAACTCGCGCTGCTCGGTGATCTCGCGCCCCAGGAACGGATGCTCCTCGGCGGTGCGGTAGGCCACCGGCCCCAGCCGTTCGCTCATCCCCCAGTGCGTCACCATCCGCCGGGCAAGTTGCGTCACGCGCTTCAGATCGTCCTCGGCACCGGCACTGTACTCGTCGAACACTAGCTTCTCCGCCGCGCGACCGCCGAGCATGAACACCAGCCGGGCGTACAGTTCCGTCTCGCCGATGCTGAGCCGGTCTTCCTCGGGCAACAACTGCGTGACGCCCAGCGCCCGGCCGCGAGGGATGATGGTCACCTTGTGTACGCGGTCCGAGCTGGGCAGCATCCAGGCCAGCAGCGCGTGCCCGGACTCGTGGTAAGCGGTTTCGATTTTCTCTTTTTCGTTGAGCACTTCCTCACGTTTGGGCCCCATGAGGATTTTGTCTCGCGCGACCTCGAAATCCTCCATGCTCACCTTGTCTTTCCCTTGGCGCGTCGCCCATAGGGCTGCCTCGTTCACCAGGTTGCGGATGTCGGCCCCGGTAAGGCCCACGGTGCCGCTGGCCATGCGCTTCAGGTCGACGTCGTCGGCAAGGATCACGTTCTTCGTGTGGACCTTGAAGATGGCCAGCCGGCCGGTGAGGTTGGGGCGGTCGACCGTGATGTGGCGGTCGAAGCGCCCGGGGCGCAGCAGCGCGGGATCGAGCACGTCGGGCCGGTTCGTGGCCGCCAGCACGATCACCGATTCGCTCGGCGTGAAGCCATCCATCTCGCTGAGGATCTGATTGAGCGTCTGTTCGCGCTCATCGTGTCCGCCACCGAGTCCCGCTCCGCGCACGCGACCGACGGCGTCAATCTCGTCGATGAACAGGATGCACGGCGCCGCTTCCTTGGCGGTCTTGAACATGTCGCGCACCCGGCTGGCGCCGACGCCGACGAACATCTGGATGAATTCCGAGCCGCTGATCGAGAAGAACGGCACGCCCGCTTCGCCGGCCACCGCCTTGGCCAGCAGCGTCTTGCCGGTTCCCGGCGGACCCATCAACAGCACCCCCTTGGGAATCCGACCGCCGAGGCGCTGAAACTTCTTGGGGTTCTTCAGGAACTCGACCACCTCGGTCAGATCGTTCTTCACCCCTTCCAGGCCGGCCACGTCGGCAAACGTGATCCGCTTGTTGCCATCCTCGTAGCGCTTGGCGGGACTTTTGCTGAAGCCCGACAGGATGCCGCCCCCCAGGAACTGGTCGCGTGCCCGGCGGAACATGAACATCATTGCCAGCAGCAGCAGCACCGTGATCAGCAGGTACGAAACCAGCATGGCGGTGGTGCCGTCGCTGCTTGGTTCGGCGCGGTAATGGGTGCCGAGCTTCTCACGGAGCAGGCGGTCGACGTCGCTGCCGGCCAGCGGGCTGAGGACGACCACAAAATCGTGGTGCAACGGTTCGCTGGCCGCGCCTATTTCTTTTTCCGACTTCAGTTGTTTGTCGTTGGCGCTCTCGGCCGGCAGCGTCGGAATGGTCTTGAAGCTGCCAGTGATCTTCATGCCTGAGATTTCGGCGTCGGCAATGTTGTTCCGTTCCAGCTCTTGCAGGAACAGGCCGTAGCTGATGTTCGAGCGGTTGGTCCACTCGCCGGCCCAGAAACTCATCGACACCAGCAGCACCATCAGCAACAGAATGACGATCGGCGCGTTGCTGGCCCGGGGCCAGGACGAGCCGGGCTTCTTCGGCGGGGGGGAGGCCCCGGCAGGTTGATTGTCCATCAAGTTTCCTTCGACCCCACGTTCCTTTGGCCCGTCAGTCGCGATTGCCCATGATCGCCCCCGGCATCGTGCATGCCGTGGCCGCACGTTCTATTGTAGCTGACGGGCAAGGCAATCAGGGCGGTCGAGGCCGTGGGTCGGCCCGAATTTAGCCTCAGGACTTGCCCTGCGCGTCCCAAGCGACGCGGCTCAGCAAAAGCAGTAAAATGCCCCCACGACCTCACCAGTGCGTGCCATCGATCTCGCGGGGTGGCTCATGCTGGTGCGATGAATATATGCCGGTCCGCTTGTCACGCCAACCACTGAAGTAATGCGATGGAACTCGTGCTGGCCAGCGACGACGGTGACGTGCTGCGCGTGAAGACCGTCGGCCGCATCACGCCCGAGACAGCGCGTGGCACCGAATCGCCGAAGGCCGATCACGAGCCGCTGGCCCATTTGCTCGGCCCGCAGGTGTACGGTCGGCGTGTGCTCGTCAATCTTGCCGAGAGCGATTACGTCAGCTCGAGCGGTGTGGGTTGGCTGTTGGCGTGTCATAAGCGCTGCCGCGAGGCCGGCGGAAAGCTGGTCTTGTATGCGCTACCGCGAACGGTACAAAACGTGCTGAAGGTGTTGAAGCTCGACAGCGTGCTGCACGTCGCCGACGACGAAGCCGAGGCGCGCCGTCGGGCCACCGAGTAACAAGCCACCGAGTAGCAAGCCACGAGTAACGCAGCCGCCACGCTGGAGCGACACCCATGGCCGATGCACCCGCCAAGCCCGCTGAGCCGATCGACTTTCAACCCGCCGCTTCGACCGATCGCGATATCGAATCGACCGTGGCCGGCTTCATCGAGCGCGCCGTCGAGCTGCGCGCCAGCGACCTGTTCTTCACTTCCGACGAGAACCACGTCGGCGTGCTTGCCCGTCGGCTCGGCTCGATGATGGAGCTGGCCCAACTGAGCACGCCCGACGGTCGGCGGTGCATGAACCATATCAAGGCGATGTCGGGCCTCGACCTGGCTGAGCGCCGTCGCGCGCTCGACGGCCGCTGGATCTACCATCGCCAGGGGCACAACGTCGATCTGCGCATCAATGCGCTGCCCACCCTGTACGGCGAAGACCTGACGATCCGCGTGCTCGATCACGCCACGTCGCTGCGGCAGCTCGATCGGCTCGGCCTGCTGCGCAGCCAGCTCGACGAAGTTCACGCCATGCTCAACAGCGCCGGCGGGCTGATCTTGGCCACCGGCCCCAACGGCGCCGGCAAGACCACCACGCTCTACGCCTGCCTGGAGTACCTGAACGACAGCAAGCGCAAGATCAACACGATCGAAGACCCGATCGAGTACGCCGTCGACGGCCTGCGGCAATCGCAGATCAACCATCACGTTGAGCTCGACTTTCCCGAGCTGCTGCGGGCCGTGCTGCGGCAAAGCCCCGACATCATCATGATCGGCGAGATCCGCGACAGCACCACGGCGCAGACCGTCATTCGGGCGGCCAACAGCGGGCACTTGGTGCTGTCGACGTTGCATGCGCCCGTGGCGGCTGGAGCCCTTCAAAGCATGCTCGCGTTGAACGTCCATCCGCATTTTCTTTCGACATGCCTGCGCGGAGTGATCACACAGCGCCTGGTGCGCGTGCTCTGTCCGCGCTGCCGCAAGGCGATCGAGCTCGACGAGTCGGCAAAAACGTTCGACGACGTGAAGCCGTGGCTCGAGCCGGGCACGGGCAAGGCGATGTACGCTCCGGCGGGCTGCGACAACTGCCGCGGCACCGGCTACGTCGATCGCACCGGCGTGTTCGAGGTGCTGCCATGCTCGAGCGAGGTGCGCCGACTGATCGCCAACGGCGTGGCGACCAGCGAACTTGAAAACCGCGCGATCGCCGAAGGCATGCTCGAGTTCCGCCGCTCGGGCATGGTGAAAGTCGCCCAAGGGATCACCACCACCGAGGAACTGCTGCGCGTGATCCCGAGCGAGTACCTGGGGCTCGAAGCCTAATCATTCCGCCATGAGTGGTGAGCGCCAGGGTGTCGTGGCGGTGATCGAGCGCGACGGGCGGCTGCTGGTAATTCGGCGATCCGCGCAGGTCGTCGCCCCTGGCGCGTTTTGCTTCCCGGGCGGAGGGATCGAGCCCGGCGAAAGCGAAGAAGCGGCCCTTGTGCGCGAGCTGCGCGAAGAGCTGTGCGTGCCGGTGCAACCGGTGCGCCTACTGTGGCGGAGCACCACACCGTGGGGCGTGCGGCTGGCGTGGTGGCGCGCAGGGCTTGCCCCCTCGGCCGTGCTCGAGCCGGTTGCCGCCGAAGTAGAGTCGGTTCATTGGCTTACTCCCGCGGAGATCCGTTCGCTCGACGGCTTGCTGGAAAGCAACCATCATTTTTTCGCAGCCCTGGAGCGGGGCGAAATCGAATGGTGAATCTCCTTCCCCCACGGGGGGAAGGTGGCCGAAGGCCGGATGAGGGCGAAGGGAAGATTGACGATCTCCCGGCGAGCTTACCCGAAGGAGGACATTTGCATTCGGGCATGCATTTTCGAGAATTGACACCCAACCCTCCGCCCTCTCCTCGGTCACCTGCGGCGACCATTTCCTGTCCCCGATGGGGAGAGGAAAATGCTCCCAGTCGACAGGCGCTCGGCTATAATGCTTGCACCCCGCCCAGCCACCCGACCTGGGGCTGCCGCTTCCCGCCCGCCGCCGAAGGACGTTTGCCGATGGCTTTCCACTCGCGATACCGCCCTGGCCCGATCGTGCCTGCGGCGTTCGTCGCCCTCATGACCTGGGCCGGGACGCTTGCTGCCGCCGAGCCGCCGTCGCCGCCGGCCGTGCAAAGCCCCGTCGAGCCGGCCGATTCGCTCAAGCATTTCGTGCTTCCCGAGGGGCTGCGGATGGAGCTGGTTGCGGCCGAGCCTGAGGTGGTCGACCCGGTCGCCGCCCGGTTCGACGAAGACGGCCGGCTGTGGGTCGTCGAGATGCGCGACTATCCCAATCCCCCCGCCCCGGGCGAGCCGCCGCGGTCGCGCATCCGGCTGCTGGAAGATCGCGACGGTGATGGCCGCTACGAAACCTCGCACATCTTTGCCGACAAACTGCTGTTCGCGACCGGTGTGCAGCCATGGCGCGGCGGCGTGTTCGTCACCATCTCGGGCAAGATCATTTATCTGAAAGATACCGACGGTGACGGTCGGGCCGACGGCGAGGAAGTTTGGTTCACCGGCTTCGCCGAGGAGAACCCGCAACTGCGCGTGAACCATCCGCGCTTCGCGCTCGACAATTCGATCTACGTCGCCTCGGGCATGCGCGGCGGCATGGTGCACTCGGCCAACGCGCCGACACCGGAGCCAATCTCGCTGCGCAACCGTGATCTGCGATTCAATCCGCACACCGGGCGCGCCGAGCCGGTCACCGGCACCGGGCAGTTCGGCGTGACGTTCGACGATTTTGGCAACCGGTTCGTCGTCAGCAATCGCAATCCGTGCATCCACCTGGTGATGGCCGACCAATACGTCCGCCGCAATCCGCTGCTGGCCTTGCCGGCCTTACAGAACGACGTGGCCGCCTCGGGCGAGGCATCGCATGTGTTCCCGATCAGCCAGCAGTGGACCACCAGTGCCCTGCACGCCGGCCAGTTCACCGCGGCTTGCGGACTCGACATCTATCGCGGCGACGCACTGCCCGAAGCGTACTACGGCAACAGCTTCACCTGCGAGCCGACCGGCAACCTGGTGCATCGCGAGACGATTGCGCCGGCCGGGGCGAGCTTCGTCGGCACGCCGGCGTACAAGGACCGCGAGTTCCTCGCCTCGCGCGATACCTGGTTCCGGCCAGTGAACATCGACGCGGGGCCCGACGGTGCGTTGTACGTCATCGACATGTACCGCGCGGTGATCGAGCACCCGCAGTTCATGCCCGCTGAGTTGAAGGAGCGGCCGGACCTGTGGTACGGCAACGACCGTGGCCGTATCTACCGCATCGTGCCGGCCGATCGGACGACCAAGTTCGAGAAGCCAAAGCTTTCAAAGGCGTCGAGTGTGGAGTTGGTGAAGTTTCTTGAGCATCGTAGTGCCTGGTGGCGCGAGACCGCGGCCCGTTTGCTCAACGAGCGGCAAGACACAGCCGCGGTGCCAGCACTCGAAACGGTGGCCCTCAAGGGCACCACGCCGCAGTCACGCGTTCATGCACTGTGGGCCTTGCGCGGGATGGAAAAACTGGACGAGGCGTTGGTGCAAGCAGCTCTGAAGGCCAGCGATCCACGCTCGCGCGAGCAGGCCGTCGTGCTCGCCGAGCCGCTGCTCGAAACCAACAAGGCGATCCGCAAAATTGTCAGCGGCCTGGCCATGGACGGCGACGCCCGGCTGCGATTTCAGGTGGCGCTGAGCCTCGGCGGCAATGCCAACCCGCTCACGTCGGCAGCCCTGGCTCGCATTGCCCTGGTCGGCGTCGACGACGTTTGGACTCGCCGCGCCGTGCTCACCGCCACACCCGAACATGCCGCGCCGGTGCTCGAGCGCGTGCTGCTGGCCGCCGAAGTTTCGGCCACGGACAATCAACTGGCGCTCGTCGAGGACCTGGCCCGCATTCTCGGCGCGCGGCGCGACGCCGCCGAGATTGCCGGGTTGCTGAAGAAGTTTTCTCCCGGCCAGTCGTTGGGCGTGACATTCGTGAATGGCCTGGCATTGGGGATGCGCAGCAGCGGAGTGCGCGTGACCGACTTCGTCAAGTCGCAATCGAGCGACTACCCCAACCTGGCCGAGGCGCTCGACGCCTGGTTCCTGCAAGCTGAAGCAGTTGCCGGCAATGCCACGCTGCACGCGGTGGCGCGCAGTCAGGCGTGCGATTTGCTGGCCAATGCTATTTACGACCGATCGAGCACCGTGCTGCTGCGGCTCATCGACTCCGACCCCGCAGCCGAGCTGCGCCGCAAGGCGCTCGCCAGCTTCGCCATGCTACACGATTCTCGTGTCGGTCCAGCGCTGGTCGAGCGGCTGCCGGTGCAAACTCCGGCAATGCGTTCGGCGATCTTTGACGCGCTGCTGGCGCAAACCGATCGCATGGCATTATTGCTCGATGAGATCGAAGCGGGACGCGTCAAGCCCGGCGAGCTGGGGCCGCTGCGGGCCAAGCGCGTGGTGGAGTCGCGCGACAAGACCATCAAGGAGCGCGGCAAAAAACTGCTTGCCGCCGCCATGCCTGCCGATCGGGCCAAGGCCTTGGCCGACTACCAGGACGTCGCCACGCTCCCGGGCAATCCGCGCCATGGCAAGGAAGTGTTCCGCAAGAATTGCAGCACCTGCCATCGCTTGGGCGATTTGGGAATCGACGTGGGACCGAGCATTGCTTTTGTGCCGAACAAGACGCCCGAGCAGATGCTCGTCGATATCCTTCAGCCCAGCAAGGCGATCGACAATAATTTCATGAGCTACTCGGTCGTCACGTCCGATGGCACGGCATACACCGGGATCATCGCCGCCGAAACCGCCTCGAGCGTGACGCTGAAGCTTCCCGAGGCAAAGATCGTGTCGCTGCTGCGAACGGACATCGACGAGCTGCGCTCGAACGGCATCTCGTTGATGCCCGACGGGCTGGAGCGGAACATCACGAAGCAGGAAATGGCCGACGTGATTTCTTTCGTGAAGAACTGGCGTTATCTCGATTCAGGCGTGCCTGCGTCGAGCATGGGAGCGAAGTGAAACAGGACGATGGCGATCCGAATGAGTCGAACTACTGAAACGTGTCGCCAGCAGCCCTTCTCCCTCCGGGAGAAGGTGCCCGAAGGGCGGATGAGGGCGCAGCAGCGTAGGCGGCGAGTACCCGCGTCTCCCTCACCCGGTCGCCGCGACGGCGACCACCCGCTCCCGAAGGGAGAGGGATGGCAATGTTCGGTAGCCACGATCGGCATTGCGCTCTTCGTCGCCGTGTTCGTCGCGTTTGGCGCCCCGCGCGCCCCCGCCGCCGAGTTGCCGCGCGATCAGCAGGAGTTCTTCGAGAAGCGCATCCGTCCGATGCTGCTCGAGCACTGCGTGAGCTGCCACGGTGCCGAGACGCAAGAGGCAGGGCTGCGGCTCGATACGCGTGCGTTCATGATGAAGGGTGCCGATGGCGCCCCCGCGGCGGTCGCCGGCCAGCCCGATCGCAGCCGGCTGATCGAAGTCACGCGCTACGACGGCAGCGTGCAGATGCCTCCCGACGGAAAGCTGTCGGAAGACGATTTCAACATGCTGGTCGCCTGGGTGAAGATGGGGCTGCCTTGGCCCGACCATGGCGCTCCCGAACCGACGGCCGACGGCGCACCGGCCGCCGACCCCAAGACAACCTATGCCCAATCGCGCGCCACGCACTGGGCCTTCCAGCCAACCCGCAAGCCCAGCGTCCCCGAGGTGAAGAACGCCGCCTGGTGCCGCACGCCGATCGACCGGTTCATCGTCGCCGCGCTGGAGAGCCACGACCTGCAACCTTCCGCCCCGGCCGATCGCCGCACGCTGCTGCGCCGGCTGTCGTTCGATCTGACCGGCCTGCCGCCGGCGGCCGCGGAAGTTGAGGCGTTCGCGGCCGACAAGTCGCCCGAGGCGGTGACGCACGCGGTCGAGCGGCTGCTCAGTTCGCCAGCCTACGGCGAGCGCTGGGCTCGGCACTGGCTCGACGTGGCCCGCTATGCCGACACGAAAGGTTACGTGGCGACCGAGGAGCCGCGCTATCCGTATGCTTACACCTATCGCGACTACGTGATCGGCGCTTTCAACGCCGACAAGCCGTACAACCAGTTCGTCCTCGAGCAGTTGGCCGCCGACCTGTTGCCCGATCAGACCGACAAGAGCCGCCTGGCCGCGTTGGGCTACCTGACAGTCGGCCGACGGTTCACGAACAACATCAACGACATCATCGACGATCGGATCGACGTCGTCGGTCGCGGGCTGATGGGGCTAACCGTTGGCTGCGCACGCTGCCACGACCACAAGTACGATCCGATCCCGACCGACGACTACTACTCGCTGTACGGAGTGTTCGCCAGTTGCACCGAACCCGACGACTTGCCGCAGATCGGTGAGCCGGCCGACAAAACGGCATTCGCCGACTATCAGAAGGAACTAGCCAAGCGCACCCAGGAGTTGCACGACTACCACACGCGCGAAGTCGGCGAGTTGCAGGACGAACTGCGCACGCACGTCGGCGATTACCTGACGCTGGTGTGGAAAGATCATCGCAAGCGCGAGGGCGATAAGATTGCCGATTTCCGCTTCGAGTTCACGCGTGGCGAGCCGCGGCCGCAGATCGCCCGGCGTTGGAGCGATTACCTGTCGCGGCACACGAAGCTGTTCGATCCGGTGTTCAGCGTGTGGCATCGCTACTTGTCGCTCCCAAGCGAGGACGAAAAGTTCGCCGCCAGTGCCGAGAAGATTCTGACCGAGCTGTCTGCCGGTCCGTCGAAAGACCCGAAGAAGCCGGTCAACGAGTTGCTCCGGCAGGCGTTCGTCGCGGCAAAACCGAAGACAATGCCCGACGTGATCAAGACCTACGATCAGGCGTTGCATACCGTCTACGACCAGTGGAAAGCGGCAACCGATTCCAAGAAGGCCGACGCTCCGACGAAACGCGACGACCCCGCGGCCGAGCAACTCCGCCAGGTGCTATTCGGCAGCGATTCGCCGGCATCGCTCGAAGGAGTCGACGCCACCGCGCTGTTCGATCGCAAGACGCGCGACGGGCAGACGAAGCTCGAGCGGAAGATCGAGAACCTGAAAGTGACCAGTCCCGGTGCCCCGCCGCGGGCCATGGTGCTCGCCGACTCGCCCAAGCCGGTGCAGCCCGCGGTGTTTATTCGAGGCAATCCAGGGCGCCGCGGCAAGCAGATACCGCGGCAATTTCTCGAGGTGATTGCCGGCCCACAGCGCAAGCCGTTCGCACAAGGGAGCGGTCGGCTCGAAATGGCCCAGGCAATCGTCGATCCAAGCAACCCGTTGACCGCACGGGTGATCGTCAATCGCGTGTGGATGCACCACTTCGGCGTCGGACTGGTGCGCACAGCCAGCGACTTCGGCATTCGTGGTGAGGCCCCCACCCATCCCGAACTGCTCGATTGGCTCGCGGCAACGTTCGTCGAGCAAGGGTGGTCGCTGAAGAAGCTGCATCAGATAATCGTCGCCTCGGCCGTCTACCAGCAGGCGAGCGTCGACAATCCGCAACGCGCCGGGCGCGACCCCGAGAACCAATGGCTCTGGCGGATGAACCGCAAGCGGCTGGAATTCGAGCCGCTGCGCGACACGATGCTCACCGTGGCGGGCCGGCTCGATCGGCAGATGGGGGGCCGTCCGGTCGATTTGAACGCCATTCCCGCGATGGGCCGCCGCACGATTTACGGGCTGATCGATCGCCAGGACATGCCGGCCATGCTCCAGGCGTTCGACTTCCCCAGCCCCGACACCAGCAACGACCAGCGTCCGACAACCACCGTGCCGCAGCAGGCCCTGTTCGTGATGAACTCGCCGCTGGCGCTCGAGATGGCGCGTTCGTTGGCAGTGCGTCCCGAGGTGCAGGCCGCCAAGGACCCGGGCGATAAGGTCCGCGTGCTGTTCGAGCTGGCCCTATCGCGCAAGCCCACCGCCGACGAAACGAAGCGCGCCGAAGCGTTTCTCGCCAAGCCGGCGCTGTCCGTGGCCCCGGAGCAACCGATGTGGCAATATGGCTACGGTCCCTGGGATGTCGAGCAGAAGCGCATCGCGGAATTTCATCCGCTGCCGCACTGGACCGGCCAGCGCTGGCAGGGAGGACCGAAGCTGCACGATCCGGCGATCGGCTACTGCATGCTCAGTGCCACCGGCGGGCATCCCGGCGACAACGCCAAGCACTGCACGGTGCTGCGTTGGACCGCTCGGCAGGATGGCGCGGTGAAAATCACCGGCGCCCTGGTCCATCCCGAGAAAGACAAAAAGCACGGCGACGGCGTCGAGGCCCGAATTGTTGCAAGCGGCACCGGCCAGGTCGGCTCGTGGATCGCCGAGCACGGCGCGGTCGACACCGTGGCCGAGCGCATCGAACTGAAGCGCGGCGACCATATCGACTTCATCACCGATTGCCGCACCGGCCCATCGTACGACAGCTACAATTGGTCGCCGGCGATCGACTTGATCGACGCCGAGACCTCGCTCGCCTGGCGTGCCAACGAAATGTTCCACGGTCCGCGGCCGCCGCGTCTGTCGCCGTGGGAGATGCTAGCCCAGGTTTTGCTGCTAACCAACGAGTTCACGTTCATCGATTGAGGTTGGCCATGCCGCGCTATTCCGCGAACGATCCCTGCTCACAAGGGGCCCGGCTGTTTTCGCGCCGCGAGATGCTCGCCCGCTCGGGCATGGGCCTGGGCATGATCGGCCTGGCAGGGCTGTTAGGCGAGGGGCAAGGCGCCGCGCTGGCCGCTGGATTGTCGACCAATCCCATGGCAGTGCGGCCGCCGCAGTTTCCGGCCAAGGCGAAGCACGTCATTCACCTGTTCATGAACGGCGGGCCAAGCCACATCGACACGTTCGACCCCAAGCCCGAGCTGGAAAAATATGCCGGCAAGGAAATTCCTAACAATCTGCGCACCGAGCGCAAGACCGGCGCCGCGTTGCCTTCGCCGTTCAAGTTCGCCAAGTACGGCTCCAGCGGCATCGAGGTCAGCGAGCTGTTCGCCAAGACGGCCGAGTGCATCGACGACATCGCGGTGATCCGTTCGATGTACGCCGAGGTGCCGAACCACGAACCATCGCTGATGCTGATGAACTCCGGCGACGGCAGGCTTACACGGCCGACGCTCGGCTCGTGGGTGACCTATGGTCTGGGGACCGAGAATCAGAATCTGCCCGGCTACGTGGCAATGTGTCCCAAGGGCTATCCCACCAAGGGAACCGAGAACTGGCGCGCGGCGTTTCTGCCGAGCATCTTTCAAGGCACCTACATCGACACCGATCACACCTCGGTCGATAAGCTGCTCGAAAACATCCGCAACGATCGCGTCGGCCACGAGGCCCAGCGTGCCGAGCTTGATCTGCTGGCCGAGTTCAACCGGCAACATCTCGAAGCTCGCCAGCGCGACAGCGAGCTCGAAGCCCGCATCCACTCGTTCGAGCTGGCCTACCGCATGCAGACCGAGGCGGCCGAGGCGTTCGACGTTTCGCGCGAGCCGAAGCACGTGCTCGACATGTACGGCCCCGGTACGCAGGCCCGGCAGATTCTGATCGCTCGCCGGCTCGTCGAGCGCGGCGTGCGCTTCGTGCAGGTATGGCACGGCGAAGGGCAGCCCTGGGACGCCCACGACAACCTCAAGGAAAATCACACTCGCCTGGCCAAGGAATGCGACCAGGCAATCGGCGCGTTGCTCAAGGATCTTAAGCAGCGCGGCCTGCTCGATGACACGTTGGTGATTTGGGGCGGCGAATTCGGCCGCACGCCGACCGTCGAGCTACCCTCCCCGGGCAACAACGGCGGCAAGATGAACGGCCGCGACCACAATCACTACGGCTTCACCACCTGGATGGCCGGCGGCGGCGTGAAGGGGGGCCAAGTGTACGGCGCGACCGACGAGTTTGGCTTCCAGGCGGTTGAGAACCGTGTCCATGTCCACGATCTGCACGCCACGATCCTGCACCTGCTCGGCTTCGATCACACGAAGCTCACGTACCGTTACGCCGGCCGCGATTTCCGCCTGACCGACGTGCACGGCCAGGTGGTGCGCCCGTTGCTCGCATGATCCGCCTCGATTCTATCCGAAAACCGCTTTCCAATCGGATAGTCGCGTGGGGCAGACATTCGTGTCTGCCGAGAACATCGTGGCCGAAGGCAGGCAAGAATGCCTGCCCCACGCGGTTTTCGGATACGGTCCTTGTTGCGCTGATCGCCGCGATCTGCCTGGCGTCGCAGCCGGCCAGTGCCAAGGATCGTTACCTGCTCATCTGGCGCGACGGCAGTCCTAGTTCGATCGACGAGCTACCCGCCTGGGACGCAGCCGGCTCGAACCAGGCGATTGGTGATCGGCCACTGTTCGACGACGAGCGCGGCATCCGCGCAATCGTCGCTACCACGCCTGCGCCGGCTCAACAACCCGCCGAGTTCGTCGAGTTCTTTGGCGGCGATCGCCTGCCGGGGCGTGCGATCGGTGTCCGCCACGACGCCGATTCGCCCAGCGAGACAAGCGATCTGCTGATCGAACCGGCTGCCGCACTGATGCCGAACGCCGACAGCGCGGCGCCGTTGCGTGTCCGCACGGCGTCGATCCGGCGCATCGTCTGGCAGCGCCGCGGCAGCGACCGCTACGTCCCCGCGACCTTATGGCAGCGCGACGGCCGGCAGATCACGTTCCGCTCGCTGCGCTGGACTAGCGAAGGGGTACGGCTGCTGTTGGAAGCAGAAACCGCGCTGGTGCCGCTCGAGCAGATTGCTGAACTGCACATGCCGCGACAACCGGCGTGGGAGGTTTGGCTCGATGCCTTGGCGCGGCTCGGTGGCGAGAAGCTGTCGCGCATCGTCCAACTTGAGACGACCACTGGCTTGTCGATCACCTCGTCGAATGAGCGCATCACGCCGGTCGCTGGCGCCGCTGCGCCGAAGCGCGTAATGCTGCGCAGCCAGCCGGCATGGTCGCCCGAAGGGGTGATGATCGCTGTCGACGACACCGTGTCACAGTGGTATTTCGCCCCGTATGAGGTGCCGCTGTCGAGCATCGAGCCGATCGCCAGCAACAGCCGGCACGCGCTCGGCGGGGCCTGGGGCGAGGCACAGCGCAATCGCAATGTCGAAGGAGGACGGCTTGCCAGCGGTGGCCGCGAGTTCGCCTGGGGCTACGGCGTCCACGCAGAGCATGAGTTGGCGTTCGAGCTGCACCCCCTGGCCATTGAGTTCCGCACGCAGATGGGGCTCGACGCCTTGGCCGGCAGCGGCGGCTGCGCGCGCGGCGTGGTCTCGCTTACCGGCGCGGGTGACACGAACGCCACGGAGTTATTCCGCAGCCCGTTGGTCGTCGGCAGCGCGTCGCCGGTAGATACCGGCTGGCTGAAGCTGCCGGCCGCGCGCTCGGCCGATGCGAGGTTATTGCTGGTTGCGGACTCGGCCGGCGACGAGACGCCGGCGGGTGCCGATCCGCTCGACATCCGCGATATCTGGGATTGGCTCGAGCCGATTGTACGGCTCGACCGCGAGGCCTTGCGAGCCGAACTCGCCCGCCGCTCGGGCCCGAAAAACTGATTCCGCTACCGTAGCCCGTAGCCCGCTGCCGTCGCCCGTAGCCCGTAGCCCGTCGCCTGTCACCCGCTCCCCCGTGCTACCGGCTCGCGCGCCGATGCGGTACGCTAGACGGACACGCACCGCACGAAGTCCCGCCCCG
Source organism: Pirellulales bacterium (assembly GCA_036272935.1). Taxonomy (GTDB): domain Bacteria; phylum Planctomycetota; class Planctomycetia; order Pirellulales; family PNKZ01; genus DATAXP01. The sequence continues at coordinate 39,754 of DATAXP010000027.1, forward strand.
CCGACCTTGCCCCGCCATGTCCCGCGACTTGGACCATCCGCCGTCGTCGCCGCAGGCTGCCGATCGCGCACTGGACGCCGATCGTCTGGCTCGGCGGATCGAGGAGAGCGCGCTCGTCGAATCGCTGCGCCGGGGAGATCGCGAGGCGTTCGCCCAGATTGTCGCCCAGCACCAGGGACCGGTGTACGGTTTCCTGCGTGCCCGGCTCCTTCAGCCGACCGATGCCGAGGACCTGGCGCAAGAGGTGTTCCTGCGCTGTTACACCGCGCGCGATCGTCTCGAAGTCGGGGCGAGCCTGCGAGCGTGGCTGATCGGCATCGCCCGCAATCTGCTGCGCGAACGGGCCCGGCAGGTGCGGCGCCGCAAGGAAGTCGTCTGGACCGAGCTCTGCCTGGAACTGGACGAGCTCACCGCCCCGGGCGACGACGCCGAGGACGATTCGCTGGTCCATCTGCCGAATTGCATGGAATCGCTCGGCGACAGCGCCCGCCAGGCGATCGAGATGCGCTATTGCTCGCAACTGCGGCTTGCGGAGATCGGCAACCGGCTGCGTCGCAGCGAAGGGGCAGCGAAGCTGCTGATGTTCCGCGCCCGCCAGGCCTTGAAAAGCTGCCTCGATCATAAGGTCAGCCGTCGGCATGACGAGCCATGAACCCATGACCGACGCCGAACTGATCGAGCTGGTGCAGCAGACGCCGCCGGAGCATCTATCGCCCGAGCAGCTCGCCGAGTTGCGCCGTCGGCTGGCCGGCTCCGCCGAGTTGCAACAGGCGCTGGTCGAGCAACTGCGGCTGGAGCAGGTGATGTTCGCCGGGCTGGGACGGGCGCGGATCGATTTCGACGCCGTGCTGCTGCGTGCCCGGCGGGGCGAGCGCGTGCGCCGCGGCGTGCTTTTGGCAATTCCGTTGATCGTCGCGATGATCGCGGTAGCGGCGTGGTTCGCCATCGCCGATCGATCCGAGCCGCCGATCGAACAACCCCCCGTGGTGCAGATCGTCGGCACAGCTCGCGACACTATGTCGAAGCGTGGGGCGACACCAGCGGAGTCGATGGCCGAACGAACGCACCCGCTCCCCGATCAGCCGCCGGCCGATCTCCCTGCCGCGGCGCCACCCGTCGCACCGGCGACGAGCGCCCAGGAGCCGTGGACCGCGGGGCTCGAACAACCGCCACGCCCCTTCGAGCAGGCGTGTTTCGACGATCTGCCGCCGAGCAGCGCCGCAACGGCGGCCCTACTGCAGCGATGGTGGCGTCCGATTGCCGGCAAGCATCAGCCGGCTCAAAAGGGCGGCACCTGGGGCCTGTCGCTGAAAGGGACGTTCTCACTGCGCGCTCCTTGGCAGCCGGGCACGGCGCTGCGGCTGGCGGTCGCGGCTTCGGAAGCGTTCCGTCTCCACTGCATCGCAGGCGCTTCCGGCGTGATGATCGCCTACGACGACCGGCATGGCGATCGCTGGCTGGCGTACACCACGACGGTTCGCTCCGGCAAGCAACTGCCCGAACTCGCCTCGCTGGTGGGAGATGACGACGGCCGGTTCCGGCGCTGCGGCCGCGGGACCGTCGAGCTGCGCTGGCAAGATGGGCTGATTGTCGTGAGCCGCGGCGACGTGCTGCTGCTGGCCGTCCCACTCGAATCGCCTCCGCAGCGCGTCGTGCTCGACACCGACGACCACACGGCATTCATCGATGCGATGCAATTCGTGCGCTGCGAGCCGTTCCCACTCGCGTTGCCTCCGCGCACCACGTCGCTTGCCTCGTCGCGCCCCAGTGAACTCGACTGGCACAAGGAACTGCCCGCTGGCGGCGCCTACGATGCCGACGAAAACGGCCGCTTGCGGCTTAGCACGACCGACGCAAAACATGCGGCACGCGTTTGGCAAGCCGTCGCCGAACCCGGGCTACGGCAAGTCGTTCTCGAAATCGAATCGCCCGAGCCCGGCACCGCTGTCTACCTCGGCGACGCCGACGGCCGGCCGCGCTATGCCATCGGCTTCTTCCGCAACAAGCGCAGTGGCCAACTGGCGTTCGGGTTCTTGCGTGGCAACGAAAAACGGACCGAGACTAGCTACTCCGAGAAAGAGATGATACCGCTGGCTGGCGAGCACATCTGGCTGCGGTTGCACCTTGCCGCGGGCCTGCTGCGCTGCTGGTCCAGCGTTGATGGCCAACACTGGTGCCGCGCATTCGAGCCGCTGCGCGGCGGCGATCTGCCGTACGCGACGATCGGGCTCTTTTGCAGCGAGGGGCGCGGCACGCGCAGCCTGGCGCTGCGGTCGCTGCGGATCGAGCGGCTCGACGGGCTGCAGGTGGCGCTGCCGATCGCGTGGCGCGACGGCGGGCCGGACAGCCTGGCCTCGGCCGATCCCGCGGCGTGGCGGAAGCGCGTCGCGGAATCGCGCCCCGCCGAGACCGACCCTCGCACGTGGCGCGATGCGTGCGCGCTGCGCACGCTGGCTGCCGGCGCGCCGGCAACCTTGAGCCGCGAGTTGGTAGCCGGCCTGGCGGCCGACGTTGCCGACGCCCGCTTGCCATTGGGCATCGGCCTGACCGCACTGAGCGAGCTGGCATTGCTGAGCGACTCGTTCGACACGTCCCGCTGTTTTTCGCGATTGGGGCAGGAGGCGCTGGCGCGGGGCGAAGAGCTGCCGTACTCGCACATTCGCCGTGCGCTGCTCGAGGCCCCGTCGTCGGCCGGCGCGTCGGAGGCGGACTCAGCAATCGACGACCGGATCCAGGCCGAGCTGTTCGAGCTGGTGAGCCGGGGGCAATGGCAACTGCTGCGCGAAAGCTGTCGCCGCTTCACGTTTTTCTTTCATCCGGCAATTGCCGCCGGCGGTCGCCGTCCGACCAGCGAACGTGGGCGAACCATCAAGCTGGTCGAGTGGGGCAGCGTGCTCGCCCAGCGGAATTCGCCCCCCGGCGACGAACGAGTGGGGCCGCTGCCCGCGGTGCCGGTGAGTTGGCGGCACCCGTTGATCGAGCGCCTGGGCAAGGAAGAGTTCAACGCCCTGGCCGAATTCGATGCCGCTGTGGCCAGTGGTGCCGACAAGGATGCTTGCCAGATCATCACCAACATCGTGCCCAAAGCCGACGAAGGTTTGCTACCCAGCTCGCGCGACCCCGACTTGCTGGTGTCGCTGCGCGGGGCGATTGCCGCCGTGATGGCCGAGCATCCCGCGCTGCGCGACACAATGCGCAGCGAGTTCGGGCCGGTCGGCATGGTGCGACTGCGCCAGGCAATTCACGCCGACGACCACGCAGCGATCACGGCGATCCCGTTGCAGTTCCCCGCAACCGCGGCGGCGGCCGAGGCACGCGTTTGGGTTGGCGACCGTGAGCTGTCGCGCGGCTATGTCCGAGAAGCCCAACAACACTACCTGGCTGCCGAACGCGAAACATCCGGCGAGCCGTCGGCAGGACTTAGCGCGCGCCAGCGCCTTGCCGGGGCACTGCTCGGCCGGGACGTTGGTCAGCCCGCGACCGAGCGCGTCCGCCTCGGCGACACCGTGCTCGAGCCTGAGCGGTTCGAAGCGATTGTCGCGCAGGCGTGCGCAGCCGCAAAGCGGGCCGGCGAGAATTCGCCGTTCGACGAGACCGGCGTGCCTGCTCCAGCGACCTACCGTCTTGATCCGTTGCCTGCTGAAGCAGCGGTGGATGTGGCGCCGAGGCCATCGGCCGAGGTGACGATGCTCACCGATCCGATTGTGGCGGGAGACGAGTGGATCGCGATCACGCTTACTGCTGCGCAGCAAGAAAGCGTGCAGCTCTCCTTGGCGCGGTTTGATCGCGGCACGGCGGCAATCGTATCGCAGACGCCGCTGGTGCAGTTGCGCGACGTGTGGAAGGGGCGCGTGCCGGCCAGCATCGTAGCGGTCGACGATGGCGTGCTGTTTGTCGGTGGCGGTTGCGTGGCGGCCGCGAGCTTCGACGGCGAATTGAAATGGCTGCGCCGGCAAACATGGATCGGCGGGGTCGTCGAGCCACCGCACGACGCGCGCCCCGTGCCTCCCCTGATTGCGGGAGGCAGTGTCGTCGTCTGGCAGCCTGGGGTGCCGTATCTCACCTGTCTCGATCGGACGACCGGTGCCATCCATTGGCAGCGCGTGATGCCGAGGGTCCAGTGGATGCTCGCGCTCGGCCACGATCGGCTCGTGGTGCAATCGCACAGCCGGCTGAGCATGTTGCGGCTCGACACCGGCGAGCTGACTTGGCTTGCCGAGCCGGGCGAAGGCATTCAAGTTCTCGCGGCCGACGAGCGCTTTGTGCTGCTTGCCGCGCCGCAGGGGAGCGAACCTTCGGCGACCTTCCAGCTCTTGTGGCTTAACGCTGCGGATGGCTCGGTGAGCGCACGATCGATCCTGGAATTGCCCGACAAGCAGCTCGGCATCGCGCTCCGCATAATATCCCATCAAGGCAAGACGCTGGCACTGCAATCGAACGACGCGGTCGCAACGCTGGTTCGCATCGGTCCGGCCGATGAGGCGGATGCATCGTGGCCTAACGACTGGCTGTTGCCGCCGAGCGACGCGAAGGAAGGAAAAGAGCGGAAAAAAAAGCGATGATCGCCGCAAATCGACACTTCCTCGCGTTGGCTTTCGCCACGGTGGTTGCCACGACCGCGGCTAGTTCCGCGCGCGGCTTCGAGGGTGATTGGGAAATCACCCCCGAGAGCGAAGCAGCGCTGAGCCGCGGGCTTGAATGGCTGGCGCGCCATCAGGGAAAAGACGGCAACTGGGACTCTGAGAATCTGGGGCTCGTTGCCGTCGGCGCCTTGGCGTTCCTGGCCGACGGCCACACGCCCGGCCGCGGCAAGTACGGCCCGGTGGTCGAGCGGGCGCTCGATCACATTGTCCGCCAAGCCCAGCCCTCGGGGCTGCTGAATGTCGCCGCCGAGAAACGCGACATGTACAACCACGGTCTGTCGGCGTTCGTGCTAGGGCAGGCGCACGGTATGTCGGCCGACGCCCGATTGGGGCCGGTGCTCGATCGAGCGCTGAAGCTCATCGCCAACACGCAGTGCGACGACGGCGGCTGGGAGTACGTTGCCCAGCGGCGGCCGAAGGGGCACGACCTCAGCCTCGCCGTGATGCAAGCCTTGGCCCTGCGCAGTGCGGTCGATAGCGGCCTCGAGGTTCCTCCCGAGGTGATCGAGCTGGCGATCCGTAGCGTGCGGCGGCACTACCGACCGGAAGGGGGCACGCGCAAGCCGCCGCTCGACGAGCAGGCGATGCAAAAGCTCCCCGGCCAGTTCACCTACACCGGCGGCAGCGATGCCACGCTCGCCATGGCCGCCGCCGGGGTCGTCTGCCTGCAAGAATTCGGCCAATACGACGATTGGCGAATCGGCAAGAACATGGAGGTGATCGCCCGGGCGATCGCCGCGGCCAAGCCGTCCGGCAACGGCGACGGCAAGCTGCCGTTCGATGCGTACACGGCATACTACGTTGGCCAGGCGATTTACCAGGTCGGCGGAAAATCGTGGCGTGATCTGTATCCTGCGCTGCGCGACGGCATCGTCGGCTCGCAGCGCCGCGGCAACGACACCGAGCGCGACGGTTCGTGGATCGACACCAAGCGCGTCGGCGGGCGCGAAGGCGAACTGTACGCCACGAGCGTCGCCTGCTTCGTGCTGGCGATCCCGAACCGCTACCTGCCGATCCTGCAAGAGGGGCGCATCGACAGCTTGCGCAAGTTCCAGACCCCCAGCCGCTCACAGCCGGCAACCAGCAACTAGCCACCAGCAACTAGCAACTTCTTACATGCTTTCCCTTCCCGCACCGACGGCGATGTTTGCACTCGCGGGCTTGGCCGCGGCCGCGGTGCCGGTGGTGCTGCATTTGTTCCATCGGCAGCGCTATCGCACGATCGACTGGGCGGCGATGGACTTTCTGCGCGAGGCCATCGAGCGCAGCCGCCGCGCCCGACTGCGCGACGTGCTGCTGTTGGCGCTGCGCGTCGCCTGTCTGGCGCTGTTCGGCCTGGCGATGGCTCGGCCGTTCTTTGCCAGCGCCGCGCACGCGCCGCTCGGCAACCAGCCGGTGCACGCGATTCTGCTCGTCGATAACAGCCTGAGCATGGCGTATCGGCAGCTCGATGGTTCGCTGCTCGACACCGCCCGCCGGCGCGCGCGAGAGTTGATCGAACAACTTCCGGCCGGTAGCCGCATCAGCGTGTTGCCGGTGTGCGCGACCGAGGGGACATTCAGCCGCGATAGCTATGCGACGGCCGACGATGCCCTCGACGCCCTGGACGCCATCCGCGTTGCCGACCGACAGCTCAATCTGACGGCGGCAGTCGAGCTGGCGCTCGACACCGCGCAGCGAACGGCCGAGCCGGCGGCGAAGCGCTTTGTGTTGTTCAGCGACGGGCAGGCGATCAACTGGCCAGCCGAGGCGGCGAGCTCCGACGTTCGTCGCTTGGAGAACCTGCAATTCGTCGAGGTGTCGCCGCACGGAACGGAGAACGCGTGGATCGCCGACTTTCGCCTCGCCGACGGCGTGGCCGACGTGCAAGGGCCCGCTCGGCTGCTGGCCCGGGTGCGCTACGAAGGTGCCGTCCCGCGCCGCAGCGTCGAGATCACGCTCAGCGTTGACGGCCAGGCGGTCGATAGCCGCACGATCGATCTGCTCCCCGGCCAGGCGCGGGAGGTGGCACTCTCGCATCGCTTTCAAACGGCCGTCGAGAACGGCCAAGTGGCAATGGCGAAAGCGACCGTCGCCTTGGCTTCCGACCGATTGAGCGACGACGACACGCGGTCGCTGATCGTTCCGGTCGTGGCTGCGTTGCCTGTTGTGTTCGTCGACCAGTACGGCGACGGCGAAGATCCAGCCCGAGGGCAGTACGGCGAAACGTATCGGCTGCGGCGGCTGCTCCGGTCGGCAGGCTCCGCCGACCCGCACGCTCGCCCGCTGGTGCAAGTGCGTCATCTGCGGATCGACGAACTCTCGGCCGACGCCCTGGACGGAGCATGGTTCGTGGTGCTTGCCGGCGTCGAGACTCCTGGCGACGCGGTGTCGCTGCTGCGCCAGTACGTTGATCGCGGCGGGCAATTGATCATCGCCGCCGGCGCCGAGTTCGACCCCGTCGCGTGGAACGCCGCCGCATGGCTCGACGGCAAAGGGGTGCTCCCGGCGCCGTTGGAGCCGGAGTTGATCGGCGCTCGGCCGCGCGAGAGTGTGAAGCTCGAACCATTCGCGATCGATCCGTCGAGCCTGGCCGGCTCGCTGTTCGACCTGGACGGCATTGCCAACGACGAGCGCGACGAGTTGTTTCGCGAGCCGCTGTTCTTCCAGGCCGTGCGCGTCGCCGAGCGTGCGGATTCGCAGCTGCGCGTGCTCGCCCGGTTCACGAATCACTCGCCACTGTTTGTCGATCGCGAGATCGGCCGTGGACGAGTGACATTCATCGCCTCGGCCGTGCAATCCGATTGGAACACGCTGACGATGACCAACGCAGTGTTGCTGTTCGACCGCATGTTTCGCCTGGCGATCGAACGTTCGCTGCCGCGGCGCACCCTGGGACCGCTCGAAACGTTTTCGCTGCCGATCGACGCGCACGACCGCCGCGGTCGGTTCACGCTCGTCCGTCCCGATGGCACTAACGATCCACTGACGGTCGATGCCATTGGCAACGACACCTACCGGCTTCGGCTGCACGATCTTTCGCAGCGAGGCATCTACCACGTGGTTGCCGAGCGCGGCGAGGCGCAGCTTGCGGCCGACAATCGGCTCGCCGATATTCCGTTGGCCGTCAACGGTCCTGAGCGCGAGTCGGAACTGCGGCCGCTCGACGCGCAGCAGTGGGCCGAGCGCCTCGGCGACGCACCGATTCGCCGGCTCGCGTCGGACGAAGCGATCTCGATCGACGGCGGCGACGCTGCGTCGCAAAACTTGTGGAAGTGGCTGATGGCCACGGTCCTGGCCGGATTGCTTGTCGAGACCGCGGTGCTGGCGGTTCCCAGGCGCGAGGAGCGTGCGACCCCATGACCGTCAGCGATACCATCGGACAGATGCTCGGCAGGCCGCGGGCCGAGGCGATCGAGCAGATCACGCCGTCGCTGGCGGCCGGCTGGGCCCAGGGGCATGGTGGACTGGTGCTGCTGGCGTGTGCGGCAATCGCGCTGGTAGTTGGCGTGCTTTACTATCGGCGCGCGGCGATTGGTCATCGCGGCGTACGCGGATTGCTGGCTGCGATGCGTGCGGCCGTTTGCTGCCTGCTGCTGTTGTTGTTGGCTGAGCCGACGCTCGTCGTGCGCATCGTGCGACAGCCGCGGCCCTTGGTGTGGCTGCTGTTCGACGGAACCGAGAGCATGTCGCTGCGCGATCAGTTGGCCACCAGCGACCGGCAAGCGCTCGACGCCGCGCTGGACATGGCCGTGGCGTTGCCGACAACGAGCGACGCGTCGCCGGCGCGGATCGACTACGTGCGGCAGTTGATCCACGGTGCGCCGAGCAATGTTCTGGGCCGCTTGCAGGAGAAGTTCCGTCTCAAGGCGCTCGTGTTCGATCGGGCCACGGGAGTACGGTCGCTGCCGGCCGAGACGGCTGATGGCAGCCGACGGCTCGACGGCGCCAAGCTCGCGCGGCAACTCACGACCGACGGTCGCCTGACGGCCCTGGGAGCTGCGCTGGCCGGCCTTGGTCAGCGCCACGCCACCAGCCAACTCGCCGGGCTGATCGTGTTTAGCGATTTCGATCAAAACTCGGGGATCACACCACTCGGCCCCGCCGCGCAGCTCGGCGTGCCGATCTACACCGTGGGGGTCGGTCCGGCGATGGCCATCGACCTGGCCGTCGAGCTCGATGCGCCGCGGCTGATGAAAAAATCGGAAAGCTCGACGATCACCGTCGCTCTGCGGCAAACGGGACTCGACGGACGCAAAGTGCCGGTGCGCCTGTCGGCCCAGCGGCTGGGCAGCGACGCCGAGACTCCGCCCATCGTGCTAGGCCAACAAGAACTAATGCTCGACGGTCCCTCGGCCTTCGCGAGGTTCCCGTTCACGCCGCCGGAAACGGGACGTTGGCTGTTCACGGCTCTGGTGCCGCCGGAGCCGGGCGAAGTGGTGCGCGAGAACAACACCGCCGAGCGCCAGGCAAACGTGCGCGACGATTTTTTGCACGTGATGTTCGTCGAGCACGAGCCGAGCTGGGAATGGCGGTTTATCAAGGAAGTGTTCCATCGCGATCCGCTCGTCGGCCCGCATGGCTTCCGCACCTTCTTGCGTTCGGCCGATCCCAAGGTGCGGCAGACCAACGAGCTGTTCCTGGCGAGCCTCACGCCGCCGCGCAGCGAGTTTTTCGCCAACGACGTGATTCTGCTAGGCGACATGCCCGATCAGACGCTCAGCACCCGCTTCTGCGAGCGCGTCAAAGAGTTCGTCGGCATGTTCGGCGGCGGGTTGATCGTGATGGCCGGCCCGAGCTTCGGCCTGGCTCCACTCGCCCGCACGCCGCTGGCCGATATGTTGCCGGTGGTGATCGATCCCGAGGCATCGCTGCGCGACGCACAACCGTTCAAGCCGCGTGTGACGCCGACGGCCGCGCAGTACGACTTCATGCAGCTTGCCCCCAGTGCCGGCGAAAATCGCAAAGCGTGGGCCAATCTCGGTGCGCTTCCCTGGTATCAGCCGGTCGACCGAGTGCGCGATGGCGCGGCGGTGCTGCTGGCCCATCCCAGCGACTACTGCTCCGATGGCAAAACGCCGCAGCCGTTGGTGGCCCTGCGCCCCTACGGCAAGGGGCAGGTCGTGTATCTGGCGTTCGACGAAACGTGGCGGCTGCGGCGCAAGTTCGGCGAGCGCTACTATCGCCGGTTTTGGGGACAGATGATCTATCGCCTTGGCTTGGGGCACGCGCTGGGCAATCAGAAGCGATTCCTCGTCTGCACCGATCGGCAGCGATACCAGGTCGACGACGAAGTGACCGTCACGGTCGAAGCGTACGACGAGAATTATGAACCGTTGGCCGAGGACGCACTGGAGCGGCGTAGTATCGCCGGCACCTTGGTGCCCCCGCGCTCTACTGCTCCAGCGGCGTCGGCCGAGGCGCCCCGCGAGCAACCTTTAACGCTCACTGCGGTGCGTCCAGGCATTTTCGAGACGCGCGCAGCCGCTTCGTTGCCGGGCGATTACCATATTCGCATTGAAGATCCGATCACCCACGATGTCTCCGAGGTCGTGTTCCACGTCACGAACATCTCGGTCGAACACCGCAGCGCCGTGCGCAACGACGCCTTGCAAAACCAGCTTGCCGCGACCACCGGAGGCAAATCGTACGACCTGCTCTCGGCCGCCGCGCTGCCCGACGATATCGTCCCGCCCCGTCGCACCGAAAGCTCGATCGAAGTGTTGCCGCTGGGGAGCACCTGGGGAGCGTTTCTCGTGGTGGTTGGCTTGTTGCTAAGCGAATGGCTTCTCCGCAGATTGGTCCACTTGCCGTGAACAGCTCTCGACTGCCTCACCTTCGCTCTCGGCTGCGTGTGCTGCGCTGGCGGCAATTCGCGCGCTGGCTTGCCGCCTCGGCAACGATCACGGCGGCGCTGCTGCTCGTCGGCATGCTGGCGGTCTTCGTGCTCGACTGGTCGCTCGATCTTGCGCCGATCGCTCGGGCAGTGCTCATCATGCTGGTCGCGGGCTGTGCCGTCGCGGTGTTGCCGCGGCTGATCGATCTGCGGCAGCGCCGACCGGCGGGCGATATTGCGTTAGCCCTGGCCGTCGAGCACCGCCAAGGACTCGACAACGACCTGGTCGCTGCGCTGCAATTCGATTCTGCCGCGGGCGATGTGTGGGGCTCGCCGCGACTGGCCAGTGCCGTGATCGACTACGTCGACGACTTCAGCCAGCACTTGGAAGTCGAGCCGCCGGCCGACCGTGCGTCGCTTCGCCGCTTGCTGCTTCCGCTGCTGCTGATGGCCGCGATCGTTGCCGCCATCGCGCTGCGCTGGCCCGATTATCTTGGCGCCTTGGCCGATCGGCTGCTGCTGGGCCATGCGCCGTATCCGTGCAACACCGTGCTCGAGCGGTTGCTGGTCGACGGCCAATTGGTCGGCATCGCGCCCGAACCGTCGCCGGCCGAGCTGCGCAAGCCGTTGGGGGCGACGATCGATTTCGAGCTGCACGCTTCGGGCGTGCTGCCGGCCGCGGGGTTTATCGAGCTGGCGGGCGTGGGTGATTCCCGGCCGTCGACGATTGATCTTCAGCGCGACGCGCAGCGGCCAGGCGTGTATGTCGCTCGCCTGCCACGGCTCGTTGAGGACGCCCAGTTCCAAGTGCACCTTGGTGACGCACGCACGCACGAGCGCTGGCTGCGCGTGATCGCGCTGCCGGCCATCTCGGTGGCGTTCGACGTGTCGGCCCCGGACTACGCGGCGGCCCGAGGCACCGAGTCGCGCGAGGTCGCTGGATCGCGGCAGCTCACGGTGGTGGAAGGTTCGACGATCGGCATCCACGTGACGAGTGCCGGCAAGCGGCTAACGGGCGCGACGGTGAAGCTCGGCGGCACCGAGTTGCCTTTGACCGCCACCGACTCGACCGGCCTGCATTGGACCCTGGCGACGCGCGGCGGCGCGCTCGAAGCGGTTCGCGGGCCGGTGAGGTACGAGGTCCAAGTTGCCGACGAGGACGGCTTGCACCTGGCCGAGCCGGTGGTAGGCATGATCGGCGTGCGTCGGGACCATCCGCCGCAAGTCATCGCGAGCAGCGTCACGCAGCACGTGCTGCCGACCGGCAAGCCGCGGCTCACGTTCGAGGCGAGCGACGACTTTGGCATCGCCCGGCTGCGCGTTCGCCGCCAGATCCAGCACGAAGACGGCAGCACGGCGAGCGACCTGGTCGAGATTCCGCGCGGCACTGCGGCCGCTGAGCGCGTGCTGCAAGGTCGCTACGCGCTCGATTTGTCGGGCCTGAAACTCATCAAGGGAGACCAGTTGCGCGTCACGGTCGAAGCCACCGACGCGCGAGGCCGCAAGCCCGGCAAGCTCGGCGTGTCTGAGCCGCTGGTGTTTCACGTCACCGACGAACGCGGTGTGCTCGGCGCGATGGCTGAGACCGATCAGCGCACGGCCAAGCAAATGGACGATATCATCGAGCGGCAACTGGGAATCGGAAAGGAGTAGTATCCATGCGGCGGCCGATCTTAGAGCCCGTGCGAAAACCGCGTGGGGCAGGCATTCTTGCCTGCCTTCGGCAGCGAGCTGCACGGCAGACACGAATGTCTGCCCCACGCGAGCAGCACGTTGGCAAGCGGCTTTCGGATAGGCTGTTCGCGGTGACGTTCGCGGTGGTTGCCGCGCTTCTAGTCGTTGCTGAGGTCGCCGCCCGAGCCGACGAGGCCGAGAAGTCCGCTGAGGCGCCGACAATCGACGTGGCGTCGCTGCGCCGCAAGCAGCAGGCGCAGCAGCGGGCGCGCGAGTTGGCCGGAGAGTTGGTATCGCGGCTGCTCGACGTGCAGCTCCAGCAGTTGGAGGAGAACGGGCTCGACGGCTTGCCGTTGTACCACGACATCCAGCAAATGCGCTCGCATCTCGACGGACTGGTCGAGGCCGAAATGAACGACGTGGTCGGCATGCTGCTGCGGGCCCAGGAGCAGGCTGGCGCCGAGCGCGAGGCGACGTTCGTTGCGGCCCGGCAGAAGATTCGCGACGTCGTGGTCCGTTTGAGTGTCGAACGTCAGAGCCTGCATCGGCGATTGAAGACCGCCGAACTGGCGGCCCAGGTGAAGCGGCTGATTGAGCTGGAGACGCTGGCGCTCGACGCCACGCGCGCCGCGCGCGAACACGCGGATCCCCAGCAAAACGACGCCGCCGTCGTGTCGACCGCCCAGGATCAGCGCGACGTGAAGGCGTTGTTCGATCGGCTGGTTGCGTCGTTGAACGAGGTGCGCGGCTGGGGGGGCGAAGTCGGGCACGGCGCGGCCGAGATGGTCGGCCTGGTGCGCGTCTGCCGGCTGAACGAGACGATCGATTCGGCGATCACGCAGCTCGACAAGGCGGATCTCGCCGCGGCCGTTGGCAGCCAGGCCGAAGTGCTCGACGGCTTGCGGATGCTGTTGGAACGAATCGAATTGGCCCAAGGGCTGGTTGGCGCCGATCGCGACGCCGCAATTGATTTGCTGCGATCGATCACCCAGATGCAGGCCAAAGTCCGTCGGCAGACGGTCGACTCGTCGCTCAGCGACGAGGAAATCGACAAGCTGGTGCGCGAGCAGGCGACGATTCAGAAAGAGATTGGCCGGCTACGCGAGTTGCTTGACTCTCCCACAGCCAATTCGACAAGCAAGTCGCTGGCCGAGCAGGCGAAGGACGCGGCGTATCGCGCTTCGGCCAACATTTTCGACTCCCGGCGGCAAGAGGCGCTCGCCGAGCAGCGGAAGGCGCTGGGAAGCCTGGCGGCGCTCGATACGCTGCTTAGCTTGGGACCCGAAAGTGGCCGCGTCGACAAAAGTGCAGCCGCGCTGTCGCGGCAAGTCGACCAGCTCGAGCGGGCCAATGAGTCGGTGCGCGCGGCGGCGGCCAATGTCGTGGAAGCCCGTCGCTCGCTGAGCGACCAGCCTGCCGACGCGAAGCAGGCGCTCGATCGAGCGGCCGGGCGATTGGACGACGCGCAGCGCGGCGGCGAGCTGCCACGGGCCGTGGCCCTGGCGCTGGAGGATGCCCGCGCTGCGACTGGCGAGGCGCGCGCCAGCCTCGACGATCCCGAGGCGGAGCCCGACGCCGGCCCGCGGCTTGCCGACGAGGCGAAACACGCGGTCGATCATGCGCGATCCGAAATCGAAACGAGCCTGGCCGACACGCGGCGTCAGCGATTGGCTCTCGAAATCGGCGAGTTGGCCCGGGCTTCGGAAGCGGTGGCGCGCGGTGCAGCGTCGCAGCGGCAGGTGGCTGCTGAACTTGGTGCTCTCGTCGACGCACCGAAATTGGAGGTGCCGAAGTCGCTGGAACCGCGAGAGCAAACGATCGCCGAGCTTGCCGCCAACGCGGCGCGGAGCGTCGAGCCATTGGCCGCCGATGTCGCCGAGCGCCTGCAAACGACTGGCTCTCAGGCGAAATCGATTGCCGATGATCTCGCCGCGGATAAGCCCCTGTCGCCAGCCGCAACGGGTCGCCGGGCCGAGCAAGTTGCCGCGTCACTCGATGCCGCAGCAACAGCGCTGCGCGGCAAGGTGGTCGAACGCGCGCGGGCGCTGGTCGAAGAGACTGATCGGCAACTGAAGAACGTGTCGCCCGCCCGGACACAGGCCGAGGCAAAGCTGGCTGGCACGGCCGCAGCATTGGCCGCCGAGACGGAGGCCGGCACGCCGCTCGACAAGCAGGCGGGCGGGCAGGCGCACGAACTTGCCGAGTTGGCCGAACGGATGATCCCGGTCGATGCTGGTGCCCAGGCGGCCATGCGCAGTGCCGAGCAGGACGCTTTGCACTCCGGCCAGCGGCAAGCCGACTTGGGAGAAGGAAGCCAATTGCTCGAGCAGGCCGTCACACGGCACGTCGAGCGAGGCGTGGCGAACCTGGTGCTGCGCGAGCACCGGTTGCAGCAGGATCGCGCGATGGCCGAATCGGTCGTCCAAGCCGCCGAAGGCCAGCAGCGTGCGGCGACCGAAATCGCATTGGGGCGCGCCGAACCGATCGGCAAGAAGCAGGCGAGCGACTCAGCCGAAAAAACCGCGTTCGAGCGACTTGCCGCGGCGCTCGAAGCGTTTGCGGTCGGCCAGGCCCAGATTGGTCGCGCGGTGCAGGAGATGACCGGCCAGCGCGAGTTGGCCAACGAGGCGCTGCGGCGTGCTTTGGACGACGCTTCGCGAATGATGGCCGCCGGCGAGCCCAATGAAGCGGGGCGCGCGATGGGCTCGCAATTCTTTCCCGCCTCGCCCGAGGCGACGGCGCGGATGATGGCGGGGCCTGAAATGATGACGCGGCTTGCCGCTTCGCAGCCCGCCCAAGGAGCGAACCAGTCCCCGGGCTCCAGCAGCCCGACCAGTGCCGAACAGGCGTCGGCCACCGCGCCTCGGCCGTCGGCGACGGGAGAATCGGGCAACACCGCCAAGTTGTCGCCGGGCGATGCACCTCGCGGCGGCGATGCGCGCCAGGCGCAGCGCACATTCGGCGAGGAACCCTGGGTCGCCAAGCTCCCACCTGGGTTGCGGCAAGCGATCCAGGCCCAGGCGCGTCGCCCAGCGCCGGCGGCCTATGAAGAACGGCTGCGACGATACTTTGAAACGGGCGACTGAACGAACCATCGACGAACTTTCACACCCGGGACATCACGCTTGAGCGCTCTACCGACCCTCGAACACGACGACGTTGCCGCCGTGCAGCGCTGCGAGCAGGCCTACAATCGCATCCGCGACGAAATCTCGAAAAGCGTCGTCGGCCAGAACGAGGTGATCGAGCAAGTATTGGTGGCGATCTTCGCCGGCGGGCACGCGCTGCTCGAAGGTGTGCCCGGGCTGGCCAAGACGCTGCTGGTCAACTCGCTGGCCCAGGCGCTGCGGCTGTCGTTCAAGCGCGTCCAGTTCACGCCCGACTTGATGCCCAGCGACGTGACTGGCACCGATGTGATTCAGGAAAACCTTGCCACCGGCGCGCGCGAGTACAAGTTCCTGCCAGGGCCGCTGTTTGCGAACATGATTCTGGCCGACGAGATCAATCGCACGCCACCGAAAACACAGGCCGCCATGCTCGAAGCGATGCAGGAACGGCAGATCAGCGTCGGCGGCACGATCCACGGCCTGCCGGCGCCGTTCTTCGTGCTGGCGACGCAAAATCCGCTCGAGCAGGAAGGGACGTATCCGCTGCCCGAGGCGCAATTGGACCGGTTCTTCTTCAAGCTGGTCGTGGGTTATTCGACGCGCGCCGAGCTGGCCACGATCATCGACCGCACGACGCGCGGCGTCGAAGTGACGCCCGCGAAAGTCATGGACGGCCCCGAGATCCTGCGCTGGCAAAAGCTGATCCGCGAGGTTGTTCTCGCACCGCACGTGCAGGATTACATCGTGCGACTGACGATGGCGACTCACCCCGAAAGCCCGCTGGCGTTTCCCGCGACGAACAAGTACCTACGCTGGGGTGCAAGTCCGCGCGGCGCGCAGACGCTGGCCCTGGCCTCGAAGATGCGGGCGTTGTTGTCTGGGCGATTCAATGTGAGCTTC